>NZ_PPDB01000003.1 GCF_002959855.1 Veillonella denticariosi JCM 15641 | reverse complement strand
TCCGTCGCTCTTCGTTCGACTTGCATGTGTTAAGCACGCCGCCAGCGTTCGTCCTGAGCCAGGATCAAACTCTCCAAGATATCTTGAAGCTATTTGAATAGCTCATTTGTTTTGTTGTCGTTACATTTAAGTAACTTTGAATTATGGTTGGTTTTGACATTGTCAAAACCCGCACTCTGGCATATGTTCAATCGTTTTGATTGATTACCTATCATTGTTCAGTTTTCAAAGATCTGCGTCCCCCTCAAAGGGACTGCTTAAATATAATATCATTTCCACATACTCATGTCAACAGAATTTCTCTCAATTTCACCTTATTTTTTAAGAACTTTTACACCCTATCTTTTACTTATTTTAATAAACTATTTTTACCGAATTTCACGCAAACAAAAGAGGCCGCAACAGAACACATTTCTGCATTCTGTTACAGCCTCTCTCCTATATGACAGTGCGTCAATAGAATCCCTTATTAGCATTTTATTATATAATTAAAAACTATTATATTGTAAATAACTCGATAGATTACAAAAACAGCATAATCTATATAAGAAAAGAACTATCCATATAACAAATTAATTATATATGTGCGAATTAATTATTTTCTTCTTGAATCGCTTCACGAAGATTGATTTCATGCATATCTCTGGCAGAAGGTTCTTCTGCAGACATATTTCTTACAGTTTGTTTTGTAGCAAACCAAACCGCTTCGTTCATGTAATGACGCAATTCTTCATTCGATACATGCTCTTGATCCTGAGCCATGATATCGAGCATAGCATCTTCCAATGCCTGTGCTTCTTCATCAGTCAAAGGACCGCCAACGGCCTTTTGTTTTTGAAGCAATTCATTCATGCGGTCAACCATGCTGCGCAATACGTTATAGCCATAGCTGTTCGTGAAACCTTTTTCCTCATCATATTTAGGGAATGTGTAATAGCTATACTCATTTTTATTGCGGTTTTCAGCATTCCAGTTCAACGCAGTCTCTTGGCCATGTACATAGCCTAAAGAATGTTTACGGAAATAATCAGCATAATTATGCTTATCTTTAGAGTGCAACCATTTAGATTCTTCTTTAGTCAACTCTTGATGATTATTCTTTTTACTTTCAGCTAGAGCAATGTGTTTTTCCGCATTTTCCCATGCTTTCACAAATTCGTGGATACCTTGTACAGCCTGAGGGCTGGCCACAGGGATCAATACGACGGAACCTTGTGTAGGCATTTTAGTCGGATTTGGTAAAAGCAATGCATCATCATATGTAGCAGGCGCCGCATTAACTTGCAATGCGCCACTGCCGAATAATACTGCCGCTGTGAAAGCAAGCAAAGTGGATTTTTTCATTATCTATTCCTCTTTTCTATCAACGAATTAATCGGGTGGGAGGACTCCCCCGGAAGGGAATCCTCAGCCCGTAATGATCAGAATGAACGTATTATAAACCTAGTCTTGCCATCATTGCAGCAATATTAGCTTTCATTTGTTCATTTTCAGCTTTCAAGTCAGCTACTTCACCTTTTAATCCTTGATTTTCAGCTTTCATTGCAGCAAGTTCACGTTGCATTGCATATGTGGAACTGATAGGTCCTTTGCGATAACGATCTGCAGTTTGTGCTTCGCCATCCTTGTTGCCTACTTTCCAGGTTACACCGGCATTCGCCATCATATGGCTGTCGCCGCCTGCCCAAGCCAAACCGGCATGTAACATCATGGATTCATTTTTGTAATGAGCCACGCCTAATGCCAATGCGGAGTCGCCATGGTAGTTACCATAACCCGCCATGATTTGAGTAGGTTCATAAGGATCATAAGCCATAGGTTTCAACGCGGATAACGCGGAGGACATAGCACCAACTTGACGAACTTCGCTAACAACATTGTTCATACTGTTAGCTACACGGTAAAGTTGGGAACCGTTAACTGCATCAGTGGAACTGGAACTAACTTCACCAGGAGCCACGTTGGTAATCTTATTACCGCCGTTGTTCAAACCGGAGCTTGTTAAGGATACGCTGCTACCACCATTATTCTTAATCGTGATACCGTTACCGTCCTGTACGGTTGTATGACCGGAATTATCCGTAGTTGTAATGGAGTTGATACCGGTAATATCTTTCGCCAAACGAACATTCAAGCTGCCGTTATTGTCGGAAACAACACCGATATTGTTTGCAGTGGAAAGTTTGCTTTGGTCTGTAATACCACCTTTGATGGTCACTTTTTGACCTAAGTCACGATGGAATTCACCGGTGTCGCCTGCGAAGTCCAAACCGGCTTTCTTAACACCGTCAATACTGTTCTTCAAGTCGCCGATGTTTGCACCGTTTGTCAAGCTGCCGCTATTATCAGCGATATTGTTGATATTTTCGCCTGCTGCAAAGCCGCTTGCCATATTAACAACTTGATTACCGCCATTGTTCAAGCCTTTTGCCGTTAAGGATACGGCATTACCGGATGCAGGAGTAATAGTAACGCCGTCGCTAGTAACACTTGTAGTTTTGTTATCTTTACCGGCAACTGTTACACCTTTACCATTAGTTACAGTTGTATTACCGTCATTATCCTTAGTTGTTACACTCTTAAGGTTCAAGTCATCCTTGATATCTACAGTATATGTTTTAGACTTGTCTGCATTAACCGTAGTTTCTACAGTTGTATTGCCGCTATCGCCGGCTTTCACCGTCGTAGTTGCTGCCGCCATGCTGCTCTTCAACTGTTGAACGTTAACTGCATCAGTATCATTTACACCAGCTGCCACGTTAGTGATTTTTTGGTTATTTGCGTTTAAGCCTTCGTTGGAGATATATGTCTTACCGCCTACGGACACGCCTTTATTATCAAGAACAACTTGTTTGCTTGGGTCGGAACCAACAGTTACGGAATCAAGACCTTTAAGGTTCTTAGCGAGTTTAACATTCATAGTACCATTTTCGGATACTACACCGATGTTGCCATCTGTAAGTTTGGACTTATCAGTTACGCCGCCTTTAATATCCAATGTTTGACCGAGGTCTTTATGGATAGCATCGCCGGAGTCGCCCTTGAAGTTCAAGCCCTTCTTAGTCAAGTCTTCAGTGTTCTTATCAATTTTGTTGTCTACAACTTTCAATTGATCTTCTGTTGCAGCTTGACCGTTAGTGATCTTGTTAGGATCCCAAGTTCTGTTAGTCAAATCGTTAACAGTACCGGAACCGCCGTTGATAGTCACCTTACCGGAGTTGATAGTGCCGTTTGTACCATTGATATTTACAGCATTAGCACCTTCACCGGCTCTAATGATACCTTTCGTACCGTCGAAATGAACCGATGTACTACCGGAACCCAATGTTACAGTATCTCTCAAGCCTACAGTGTATGTCTTAGCGTTTGTAATCTTATCAATTTCTTCCTGAACATCGATATTCTTACCGGCTTTCACCTTAGTATCAGACGCAGCTTTCACTTCGTTCAATTGTTTAAGGTTAACAGCATCGCTATCTTCTGTACCGGCTTTAACGTTTTTGATTTGTGTATTGTTAGCATTGAAGCCGTCTTTAGTAACGAATGTATTGCCGCCGATTGTCAAACCGTTATTATTGATAGTCGTAGCACCTGTCGTTACGCTGTTCAAACCTGTCAAATCTTTAGCAAGTTTAACATTCATAACACCGTCTTCGGATACTACACCGATGTTATTATCTGAAAGTTTGGATTTATCAGTTACGCCACCTTTAACATCCAATGTTTGACCGAGGTCTTTATGGATAGCTTCGCCGGAATCGCCTTTGAAGTTCAAGCCCTTCTTAGTCAAATCTTCAGTGTTCTTATCGATTTTGCTATCTACAACTTTCAATTGATCTTCTGTTGCAGCTTGACCGGAAACGATATTTCCAGGAGTCCAGGTCTTATTAGTCAAGTTGTTTACAGTACCGTTAGCACCGTTAACTAAAACTTTACCGGAAGTAATATTACCTGTTGCACCGTCAACCGCCACTTTACCGGCATTGATTGTACCATTTACGCCATTGATAGTTACAGCATTAGTGCCGTTGCCGGCTTTCACAATACCTTTTGTACCGTCGATGTTAACAGCTGTGTTACCGGAGCCCAAAGTTACAGTGTCTTTCAACGCAACTTTGTAAGTCTTGGCTTTTGTAACAGGATCTTCTGTCTTATCAACATTGATGTTTTCGCTGCCTTCTACTGTCGTGTTAGATGCATTTTTAACTTCGTTCAATTGGTTCAAGTTAACTGCATCATTGCCGTCAGTACCGGCTTTTACGTTTTTGATTTGTGTATCGTTAGCATTGAAACCGTCTTTAGTGACAAATGTTTTGCCGCCGATTGTCAAACCGTTGTTGTTGATAGTCGTAGCACCTGTCGTTACGCTGTTCAAACCTGTCAAATCTTTAGCAAGTTTAACATTCATAACACCGTCTTCGGATACTACACCGATGTTATTATCTGAAAGTTTGGATTTATCAGTTACGCCACCTTTAACATCCAATGTTTGACCAAGGTCTTTATGGATAGCTTCGCCGGAATCACCTTTGAAGTTCAAGCCCTTCTTAGTCAAATCTTCAGTGTTCTTATCGATTTTGCTATCTACAACTTTCAATTGGTCTTCTGTTGCAGCTTGACCGTTAGTGATACTATCAGGATTCCAAGTTCTGTTAGTCAAATCGTTAACAGTACCTGTAGTACCGTTGATAGTCACTTTACCGGAATTGATAGTGCCGTTTGTACCATTGATAGTCACAGCATTAGCACCGTCACCGGCTTTCACGATACCTGTAGTACCGTTGATGTTGATTGCTTTGTCGCCGGAGCCTAAAGTTACTGTGTCTTTCAACGCAACTTTGTAAGTCTTAGCTTTTGTAGCAGGGTCTACAGTTTGATCAACATTGATGTTTTTGCTGCCTTCTACTGTCGTGTTAGATGCATTTTTAACTTCGTTCAATTGATTCAAGTTAACAGCATCATTGCCGT
This sequence comes from Veillonella denticariosi JCM 15641, assembly GCF_002959855.1. Lineage (GTDB taxonomy): Bacteria > Bacillota > Negativicutes > Veillonellales > Veillonellaceae > Veillonella > Veillonella denticariosi. Next base: position 595,403 of record NZ_PPDB01000003.1, on the reverse strand, counting down.
CAGTACCGGCTTTAACGTTTTTGATTTGCGTATCGTTAGCATTGAAACCGTCTTTAGTGACGAATGTCTTGCCGCCGATTGTCAAACCGTCGTTGTTAATAGTTGTAGCACCGGTTGTTACGCTTGTTAAGTCTTTCAATTCCTTAGCAAGTTTAACATTCAACTTACCGTTTTCAGATACCACACCGATGTTATTGTCGGACAATTTAGCTTTATCGGAAGTACCGCCTACAACGTCTAATGTTTCACCAAGATTTTTATGAATGCTTGTAGCATCATCACCTTTGAAGTTCAAACCCTTCTTAGTCAAATCGCTGCCGTTGTCAGTAATTTTCTTATCAACAACTTTCAATTGGTCTTCTGTTGCAGCTTGGCCGCTTGTGATGTTATTAGCATCCCAAGTGATGTTCGTCAAGTTGTTTACAGTACCTTTAGCACCGTTAACTAGAACTTTACCGGAAGTGATGTTACCTTTTGCACCGTCAATCGCTACGTTACCAGATTTAATTGTGCTGTCTGTACCGTTGATAGTCACTGCATTGTTGCCTTCGCCGGCTTTTACAATACCTTTTGTGCCGTCGATATTAACAGCAGTATTGCCGGAACCCAATGTTACTGTGTCCTGTAAACCAACTGTATACGTCTTAGCTTTAGTTTGAGGATCTTCGGAATCAGTCACATTGATGTTTTTGCCCGCTTTTACAACAGTTTTAGCTGCAGCCGCATTGTTGGATACTTCTTTCAACTGTTTAAGGTTAACTGCATCACTGTCTTCTGTACCGGCTTTCACGTTTTTGATTTGAGTATCGTTAGCATTGAAGCCATTGTTTGTAACAAATGTGTTACCGCCCACTGTCAAACCGTTGTTGTTGATAACCGTTTGACCTGTAGTTACGCTGTCCAAACCTTTAAGATCTTTCGCAAGTTTAACATTCATAACACCGTTGTTGTTAACTACGCCGATGTTATTTTCTGAAAGTTTAGATGCATCAGCTTGACCGCCAGTGATATTCAATGTTTGGCCAAGGTCTTTATGAATTGCAGTACCTGCATCACCTTGGAAGTTCAAGCCTTTTTCTACGATTTCAGTTTTTGTAGTATCAATTTTATTGTCTACTACTTTCAATTGATCTTCTGTAGCAGCTTGACCGTTAGTAATAGCTTTAGGGTTCCAAGTTCTGTTAGTCAATTCATTAACAGTACCCTTAGCACCGTTAACTACCACTTTACCGGCATTGATTGTACCGTTTGTACCGTTGATAGTCACAGCATTATCGCCAGTGCCGGCTTTCACGATACCTGTTGTACCGTCAAGATTGATCGCTTTGTCGCCGGAGCCCAAAGTTACAGTATCTTTCAAGCCTACAGTATATGTTTTAGCTTTAGTTACATTGTCGATGCTTTCATCAACTTTAATGTTTTTACCTTCAGCTACCTTCGTATTTGCTGCGGATGCACTGCTGGATACTTCTTTCAACTGTTTAAGGTTAACTGCATCGCTGTCATCTGTACCGGCTTTCACGTTTTTAATTTGCGTATCGTTAGCGTTGAAACCGTTATTTGTAACAAATGTTTTACCGCCAACTGTCAAACCGTCGTTGTTGATAACTGTTTGACCGGTAGTTACGCTATTCAAACCTTTAAGGTCTTTCGCCAAGCGAGCTTTCAAATCGTTGGAACCGTCGGATACAACACCGATATTGTCCTCTGCAGTCAATTTGGATGGATCCGTAATGCCACCTTTAACGTTTACCTGTTCACCAAGTTTTTTGTTGATTACGTTACCGGAGTCACCACCGAACTTCATGCCTTTATTGATCAATTCTTCTTTAGTCTTGAACAACTGGCTGCCGTTGATAGCGTCTTTGGAGGTAGCTGTTACAGCACCGTCTTTTACATTTGTAATTGTAGTACCGTCAGCGCCTTCCAATGTTACCTTGGTTTTATCAACAACACCGTTTTTGATGTCATATTTAACAGCACGATCTGTCAATTTATCTACGGAAGATTTGGATGCAATGTTATTGATTGTAACTTGCTCTTTAACGCCTGCATGGTTTTTATCCTCTACGGTCAAGGATACTTCACCATTGTCGTTTACCTTGTAGGAACCGTCAGCGCTGGAGTTTCTTACAAGACGATAGTCAGTTGCACTGCTACCTTGTTGAGTAATTTGTTCACTAACTTTTTTCAACTGATCTTCAGTCGCTGCACGACCGGATACGATAGATGTGGAATCCCAGTTCTTATTGCTCAAGTTAGTTACATAATTACCAGTTTCACTTGCATGTTTCGTATTTTGAACAGTTTGAGCGCCCATTACAACAGCACCAGCAGTCACTCTGCCTGCAATACCATCAAGAACTACTTGATTGTTACCGCTACCCAATGTCACTTTGTTGTTCAAACGAAGATCATATTTAGCGCCTTCAGTGCTTGTAGCAGGAGTTGTTGTCAATTTAAGGTTATCATCGGAAACAGTTACTTTTGAATGTTTGCCTGCTTCGATTTTTACATCATGTAATTGGCTACCATTTACAGCATCTGTAGAAGTAGAGGATACTTCGCCAGCTTTCAAGTTAGTAATTGTTGTGCCACCTTGGCCTTCCAAAGTAACCTTGTTTTTATTAACAGTTGCACCGTTAAGATCATATTTAACAGCACGTTCTGTCAATTTATCCAATTCAGTTTTGGATGCGATATTGTTGATTGTTACCGTATTAGCAGGGTTGTTAGGATGAGCTTCATCTTTAACTTTTAAATCAACCTTGTTGTTTTCTACAGAGTAAGAACCATCTGCAGAATTTGTATTGTTGATCAAGCGGTAATCTGTTTTAGCTGCATTAGTAGTCTTGATTTCATCAGACACTTTTTTCAACTGATCTTCAGTTGCTGCACGACCAGATGTGATTGTAGGGTTTTGAACATTCCATTCTTTATTGTCCAAACCAGTTACATAGTTTTTATTGTCGCTATGTTTACCTACACGAACAGAACCTGCAGTTACGCTGTTCAAACCTGTTAGGTCTTTTGCCAACTTAACATTAAGGTTACCGTCTTTAGCTACAACACCGATGTTGTTGTCAGATAAAGCACCTGTAGCGCCACCAGTAATACCTAAAGTATCGCCAAGTTGTTTATTGATTTTAACATTGTTATCGCCTTGGAAGCTCAAGCCTTTAGCGATTTTGTTAGTGTTATTTGTGATATTAGTAGTATTAATATCTTGTTGCTCTTTAGAAGCAAGGTTCGTCAACTTAACTTGTCTAGGGTTGGAACCATCCGCATCCGCAACAGTCAATGTCATGCTGCCGTCAGCAGCTACTTTATATTCGCCGTTGCTGCCTGCTGCAGGGTTTGCAATCAAGCGGTAGTCAGTTTTAGAAAGGCCGTTAGAGATCTTAGAGATATCAACATCGAATGTTTGATTATCATTACGTGTCAATGTCAATCTCTTACCGTCATTGGATACTGTACCAGATGTAACATAAGTATTTTTCAAACCTGTTACTTCAGCAGTCAAACCGTTTGTACCGGTCATGTTAATTTTGCCGTTACCGTTTGCTTCATAGCTAGCTGTACCGCGTTGCAAGTATTTATCGTATTTAGCCGCAATACGAGAGATATCACCGATATTAGCCGCATTTGTTAATGTATCGCCACCAGATTGTACATTAGTAATTTGATACCCACCAGCATTGATACCGTTTTTGCTCATAGATACGTTACCAGTTGTAACGGAGTTGAAGTTTGCATTATCAACTGTTGCAACCGTAACATTGTCTCCGGAGCCTTCTAATGCAATATTTTTACCAGCTTTAAAGTTCACTGTACGGTTTGGAGCTTTTACGTCTTTAACCTTTTGGCCATTAACTTGAAGTTCCCAACCGGAGTTTGCGGATTTAATAGCTTCATGAACGGTATTTTTACCTGTATCACCAATATTAGTCATGGTAATAGTACCGTTTTGGTCAACCTGAGCATTACCGCCTAAGATATTCTTAGTACTTTTAGCTACATTACCCACTGCATTAGCAACACCATATAATTGGCTGCCATTAATAGCATCTGTAGATTGTGCATTCACACGACCAGCAGCTACGTTAGTGATTGTACGTTTTGTAGAATTGTTACCAACGCTAACTGTGGAATCAGCAGTACCACCTGCATAGTTATATGTCAAACCATTAATCTTTTCACTAGCAGTGCTTACCGGAGCAGCTGTTACAGAATTAGCACCTAACGCAACGCCACGAACGTTATTTACTGTTGCTTTGCTACCGAGAGCTAAGCCTTCGTTTTCTTGTACGCTTGCTTCGCTACCGATTGCTACCGCATCAGTTACTTCTTTTTGAGCTTTAAGTTTAGTGATTAATTCAGGATTATCTTTATAAACACTACGATCACGTACACGTTCTAATGTACCAGCTTGAGCGCTTACGCCCAATGCGATAGAACGAGAACCAGTTGCTTGTGCATCATCACCGATAGCCACAACATTTTTCTTGTCCCCATCTTGAGTACTCAAAGCACTAGCTTCACGACCCATAGCAATAGAGCCGTAACCTTCAGAATGAGCATTGTTACCGATAGCTGTGGAACGTTCGCCTAAAGCCCATGCCGCATTACCTGCAGCCACAGAAGAACCACCCAATGCATATGTATCATTACCCAATGCCACGCCGGAACCGCCATGAGCACGTGCGGAGTTACCTACAGCAACGGAGTTATTCACTTTATAATTGGGATCATTTTCAATGCCGGATTCAGCATTATTACCGATAGCAATGCCTTCTAAGGCACGAGCCTTTGCATTATTACCAATAGCTACCGCATTATCGCGATAATGAGCCGCACTACTACCGATGGCTATACCTTGTAAACCTTGCGACATAGCAGAGCTACCGATAGCTATGCCTTTCACAAACGGCTCATTATTACGATTTGTCCCCGTCTCTACTCGAGCCTCATTTCCCATAGCGATACTATCATTCGCATTAGCATTAGCCTTTCGGCCAATAGCTAGTGAGTTTTCACCTGACGCATTAGATTCCTGTCCTAACGCGTTGGAATATCTACCGGAAACAGTATTTTTAAATCCGGCAGCCAAACCATGATCAGCGGTGATGGTATTTTGGGTACCAAAGGCACTGGAAAAGTCCGCCGGTTTTACCGGGATTTTATCCTCCACATCAGTCTCTTTATGAAAAGGATGTTTCCTAAATTCCCCAACTCTATTGTGGCTACCATATCCGCTTACTTGAGCTCCATATACAGCGTTATTATCCCCAAACGCCATAGCACGTCCGCCACCATCTGCGGTAGTAGCCGCTCTTCTCCCCGATTGATCAATAGATGTCAACGTTCCATATACATCATTACCTTCCCCGAATGCATCGGAATGTTTCCCATTCACATAGTTCTGATTACCGAAAGCACCGGAACTTCCATATTGACTGGCAACAATATTCTGTTGTCCTACAGCCACATTACCGGGTCCATCTATATATGTTTGCGACACCTCATTTTTATATGTCGGATTTTTCGATGAATCGGTAGAAACCCCTTCTATCCACCTTGGTCCCGCGCCCGAAACCAACCCGCTACCGCAGGTCAACACCATAGCCGCCAAACCGACTCTTACGGATGCTTTAGCGGAATTGCTAACAAAGCTTTTAGAGCCACGAGAATGACTCTTTGCGATTTCAGATACAACGACGTATGCGCCACGTACCTGACTCCAAATTACCCTATAAATACGATTCATTTAGTAGTACCTACCTTTCACACAGTTTTATAAGGGATTCAAAAACTTACACCAAAACACTAAATAATAAATTTTTCATCAAAAATTTAATTACTATACATATAAAATATCAGATTAGTTTATGAATGTAAATATATTTCTCATGATATACTCATTCATTTTCATAAATTTAACTTCATTTTACATTTATGAATTTACAAACCATCGAGAAACATATTTCCAATCATAGGAACCTTGCTGTTACAAGGTCAAACAACACATAACACTTAATACTAATGATTTTATAGTAAATTAATCACATTCATAATTTTCGATTAAAAATATATGTGTTGTATTATACACTATTATGAAAAATTTGTGAAGTCAAATACAAAGAAAGAACGAAAGTCCTTTTAGAGAGGACTCCCGTTCTTTCATTTTAGGTACTATATTAAGTTAATATCATCTTATTCTCATGGGTATTTTATGGTACATATGCTCATTTTTATGGCATGAATTTTAGATGAAATCATGATGAATTACATGCCCAATCGACTCATAATTAGAGCTAATTGACGCTTCGTTTCTTCATTATCTTTCTGTAGACGAAGGTTGTCTTCTTTCAATGCCGCATAGTCAGCCGTCAATTGTTCATCATGTACTTTCATACGAGTATTTTCAGCTTTCAAAGCGGTCATTTCATCCTGCATTACGTACATGGAGCTGATCGGACCGCCCTTGTAACGATCAGGAATCGCCTTCTTCGCATCAGAATTACCGAATTTACGAGTTACACCGGCGTTCACCATATTATGGTGGCTACCGACAGATACGCCTGCATGGAACATAGTGTCTTCCGATGTGTAGTGAGCAACGCCTAAAGCCGCTGCAGTTTCACCGCGATAGTTGCCAATACCGGCCATCACCTGAGTCGGTTCCAACGGATCATATTGAATCGGTTTCAACGCAGACATAGCCGCCGCATGAGCACCTACACGTTGCGTTTCGCCCGCTACGGAATTAATAGCATTGGCCATACCCTCCGTAACTCCCTTCAATTGATTTACATTAACCGCATCAGTGCCGTTTACACCAGGACCTACATTGCTAATTGTTTTACCACCGTTATTCAATCCATCTTTAGTAAGGCTTACGGTGTTACCGCCGGTAGGTGTAATCGTTACGCCGCCACCGTTCACAACGGTAGAGTTACCTGCAGCATCCTTAGTCGTTACAGTTTCAAGGCCTTTCAATTCTTTCGCCATACGAACCTTAAGGTTGCCCGTACCGTCGGATACGACGCCCAAGTTATCTTCGGATGTCAACTTATTAGTATCTGTAATGCCGCCGACTACGTTCACCTGTTCACTAAGCTTTTTGTTGATCACATTACCGGAATCACCGCCGTATTTCATACCGTCATCTTTGGTCGCCACCTGATGGGTCTTACCGTTTTCATTCTGGTATTTAATACGCGTAATTTCATTTCCATTGAGGTCAGAATCACCTTTATCGACAGTGATATCCGCATTGCGGCCGTCTTTACCGGTTAAGCCGATGTGACCGACGCCGTCCTTGCCGGACATGGATACAGCATCTTTACCGTCCTTGCCTGTGATGCCTACCTTGCCGTCAGTACCGTCAGCGCCGTTAGGGCCCGTAACGGATACGCCGTCTTGACCGTTTTTGCCGACTTTCACCTTATCGGCATTGACCGTATCGGTAGTGACCGTCTTGGTGGTGATACTGTCAGCCTTGAGGTTCTTAGCCATCTTGATGTTGATATTACCATCTTGGTCGGCTACAGTTTTGATATTTTCACCGGAATAATCGCTATCGACCCCTTGGCCTTCACCTTTGATGGTAACCTTTTGACCTAGATCACGGTGGAAATCACCTGTATTACCGGCAAAATCCATGCCTTTCTTCGTAATGTCATCACCTAGGTTATTAATCTTATTATCCAAGGTTTTATGGGACTTCTGCAATTGATCTTCTGTAGCAGCGCGACCGCTTGTGATGTTGTCAGGATCCCAATCTTTGTTTTCCAGACCGGTCACATGACCGTCCTTACCGTCAACAGCGACTTTACCTGCAGCAATCTTACCATCTTTGCCGTCGATAGTTACCTTATCTCCGGCCTTAATCGTACCGTTGGTACCGTCGATTGCAACATTGCCGACCTTGATTGTCCCCTTATCGCCATCGATTTCAACTTTATCACCCGCTTTGATGGTGCCTTTGTTGCCGTCGATTGTAACCTTGTCACCGGCTTTGATGGTACCGCTCGTACCGTCCATCGCAATTTGCTTCGTAGCATCAGTTCCCATTGTTATTTGGTCTTTGAGGCCCACTTTGTAATTTGTAGAACCATCACCATTAGTGGTCTTATCAACTTTGATATTATTACCTTCTGTTACGATTGCCGTAGCAGCGGCAGCGGCTTTATCCAATTGGGATTTATTAACTGCATCCTTAGGATCTGTACCGTCAGCTACTCCGGTAATTTTATTACCGGCTGCATCGATACCATCCTTCGTCATAAATGGACCATTGGTAATCTTCACGCCGTCTTTTGTAACAGCCGTCAACGGATTGCCGTCCTTATCCTGAACGGTCATACCTTCACCATTAACAACGGTTTTACCGTTTACACCATTAGTGCCATTGTTGAAAGTTATAGAATCCAGACCCTTCAGATTTTTTGCTAAACGAACATTAAGGATATTATTTTTGCTAATAACACCGATATTATTTTCGGTCAATTCATCTTCATTGGTGACACCACCCTTAATGTCCAATTGTTCATTAAGTTTTTTCTTGATGGTAGTACCCGAGTCGCCACCGTATGCCATGCCATCATCTTTGGTTGCCACTTCATGGGTTGCTCCATTTTCATCTTTGTATTTAATGCGCGTGATTTCATCTCCATTAACATCAGCAGCGCCTTTATCAGCGATAATATCCGCACTATGACCATCTTTACCAGTTAAACCGATATGACCTACACCGTCTTTACCGGACATGGACACCGCATCCTTACCGTTTTTATCTGTAACAGCTACCTTACCGTCGATGCCATTCGCCGCATCCGGACCTGTAAGAGATACGCCCTCCTTACCGTCTTTGCCGACTTTCACGGATTCAGCCTTAAGATTTTTGTTCATCTTCACGTCGATAGTCGTGTTACCTGTTGCTGCATCTTGTTTGATGAAAGTCTTAATATTGTCACCACTATAGTCGGTATCAGCAGCTTTGCCTTCACCTTGAACAGTAATAGTGGAGCCTAATTTATTGGTTTGTACACCGCCTACATTGGCATTGAATTTAAGACCTGTATCAGTTTGACCTGCCAAGGCTTGTTTCAACTGATCCTCTGTTGCAGCACGACCGGATACAATATTACCTGCATTCCAAGTCTTATTATCAAGACCTGTTACATAATTACCAGTATTAGCAGGAGTTGCGCCATCGGACTGTTTACCCATGGTTACAGTGCCGGCTTTCACAGTTTCCGTAGCCGTAACAGATGTAACATTAAGATCCTTCTTCAATTTGAGGCCGATCTTCGTATCGTCACCGGTTTGCGTGATTTCCGTCGTAATATTGTCGTCGCCGTTTACTGTTACCTTGGAGCCTAGTTTATTCGTTTTTTCGTCGTTATTATCCGCGTCAAAACGAAGACCTTTATTGGTAAGTTCAGTCTTAGCGTCATGCAATTGACCGCCGTTAACCGCATCTTTGGAATTAGCCACCACGTCGCCATTAGCAACATTGGTAATCTTTTGGTCGTTCGCATTGATGCCGTTTGAAGATACATAGTTCTTACCGCCTACGGTCAAACCGCCACTGTTGATGGTTGTACCGCCAGTTGTCACACTGTCCAAACCGGTCAATGTTTTTGATAACTTCACGTTCAATGTGCCTATACCATCAGATACAACGCCAATATTGTTATCCGTTAAATCTGCGGCCGCCGCTCCGCCTTTGATGGCAACAGTACCACCTAGCTTCTTATTAATCGTCGTGCCAGAGTCACCGTCAAAGTTCAAGCCTTTATCCACTTCGGATTTAGACGCCACATCTTTAATCGTTACGGTTTTTATTTGAGCCGGATGGTTCTTATCCTGTACGGTCAATGCCACGTCACCGTTAGCATCTACAGTATAGTCACCATTGGAGCCCGCCGCAGGATTCGCGACAAGACTAAAGTCTGTTGCATTAGCACCTTGAGTTTTGATGGCTTCAGTAACTGTCTTCAATTGATCTTCTGTTGCAGCACGTCCGCTAACAGCAGTCGGATTAGTTACGCTCCATGTCTTATTATCAAGACCAGTCACGTAGTTACCCGTATTAGCAGGGGTTGCACCATCGGGCTGTTTACCCATGGTTACAGTGCCGGCTTTCACAGTTTCCGTAGCCGTAACAGATGTAACATTAAGATTTTTCTTCAATTTAAGGCCGATCTTTGTATCGTCACCAATTTGAGTAATTTCTGTCGTAATATTGTCGTCGCCGTTTACTGTTACCTTGGAGCCTAATTTATTCGTTTTTTCGTCGTTATTATCCGCATTAAAACGAAGGCCTTTATTGGTAAGCTCGGTCTTAGCATCATTAATATTGTTGTTGAGTTCGGTTTTAGTGTCACCAATATTTTTATTAAGTTCAGCTTTAGCGTCATGCAATTGACTGCCGTTCACCGCATCTTTAGAATTAGCCGCCACATCGCCGTTAGCAACATTAGTAATCTTTTGGTCGTTCGCATTGATGCCGTTTGAAGATACATAGGTCTTACCGCCTACGGTCAAGCCACCACTATTAATAGTTGTACCGCCAGCTGTTACGCTATCCAAACCGGTTAATGTTTTCGCTAACTTCACATTTAACGTACTGCCATCAGATACGACACCAATATTATTATCCGTCAAGTTCGTAGCCGCAGCACCACCTTTGATGCTAAGCTTATCACCCAACTGTTTGTTAATTACAGCGCCGCTATCTCCATCAAAATTAAGGCCTTTGGCGATAGTCGTATTGATAGTAGAAATAGCATTTCTATTAGTCGTAATATCTTGTGTATTCTGAGCGATATTTTGCTTATTCTGAGTAATATCAGCCTTGTTCTTTGTTATATCTTGCTTATTCTTACCGATATCAGTTGTATTTTGAGCTATTTTATCCTTGTTTGTATTAACCTGTGTATTAACAGATTTCAACTGATCTTCTGTTGCAGCACGACCGGTTACGGCTTGTGGATTATTCACATCCCAAGCAGTATTGGTAAGGCCAGTTACCGTACCTGCAGTACCATCAACAGATATAGGATTAGCAGTTCCTAAAGTGATTTTATCACCTAGTCCGATTGTAAATTCCTTACCACCAGCTGCATTTGTACCTTCATCTACAGTGATATTGCTGTTTTTAGCTTTTACAGTACTTGCCTTAGCGGTTCCACCAATAGCATCCTGTAACTGGCTAAAGTTAACCGCATCAGTAGGGTCCGTGCCTTTTGCTAGGCCGGTAATCTTTTGATTATTAGCATTTATACCGCTCGGCGTTACATAGGTCTTGCCGCCTACGGTCAAACCACTACTATTAATGGTTGTTCCGCCAGCTGTTACGCTATCCAAACCGGTTAATGTTTTAGCTAACTTCACATTTAATGTGCTGCCATCAGATACAACACCGATATTATTATCCGTCAAATTCGCAGCTGCGGCACCACCTTTGATACTTAGCTTATCGCCCAACTGTTTGTTGATTACAGCGCCGCTGTCTCCATCAAAGTTAAGGCCTTTAGCGATAGTTGTATTGATTGTAGAGATAGCATTTTTATTAGTTGTAATATCTTGTGTATTTTGAGTAATATTTTGCTTGTTTTGTGCAATATCAGTCGTATTCTTACCAATATCGGTTGTATTCTTAGCTATATCTGCAGTGTTTTTAGCTATATCTGCAGTGTTTTTAGCTATATCTTGCTTATTCTTACCGATATCAGTCGTATTCTGAGCTATATCAGTCTTGTTCTTGGCTATATCTTGCGTATTTTTGCCGATATCAGTCGTATTTTGAGCAATGTCAGTTGTGTTTTGCGCTATTTTATCCTTATTTGTATTGACTTGCGTATTAACAGTTCTCAACTGATCTTCCGTTGCAGCACGACCAGTTACGGCTTGTGGATTATTCACATTCCAAGCGGTATTCGTAAGACCTGTTACAGTTCCAGCAGTTCCATCCACATTTACAGGATGTGCCGTACCTACCGCAAGTTTATTACCCAATCCAACCGTGTATTCCTTACCACCATTCGCATTGGTACCTTCTGTTACGGTTACGTTCGCGTCTTTCCCTTTTACCGTAGTGGCCTTGGCAGTACCACCGATAGCATTTTGCAATTGACTGAAATTAACCGCATCATCAGGCGCTGTACCATTAGCAACACCGGTAATCTTTTGATTATTGGCATTGATACCATTTGGTGTTATATAGGTTCTAGCACCTACACTCAAACCATTTTTACTAATCGTAGTATTCCCTGCATTAACGCTGTCCAATCCAGTTAAATGTTTTGCCAACTTTACATTTAATCTACCGGTACCATCGGATACAACACCAATATTATTATCCGATAATGCCCCTGTAGCACCGCCTTTAACGACTAGAGTATCACCTAATTTTCTCTTAATCGTAGCACCTGTATCGCCGTTAAAATTGAGTCCTTTTTCAAGAGTAGTATTGATAGTATTAATATCATTCTTATTAGTAGTGATATCACCTTGTATTTTTGTGATATTTCGTTCATTGTTACCGATACGACTTGAGTTATCTGAGATACTCTGCGTATTTCGATTAATAAAATACTGATTGGAATTAACTTTCTCATTAACCCGCTTTAACTGATCCTCCGTAGCAGCACGACCAGATACAGGTGTAGGATTATTTAAATCCCAATTTTTATTAGTAAGACCTGTTATATGTCCATTAGAACCATCTACTGTTACCGGATGTGATGCGTTTCGGCCTACAACGATTGTACTGTTTAATCCGACAGTATATTCCTTACCGCCATATGCATTAGTACCTTCTAATATTCTTATGTTCGGATCTTGTTCTTTCACCGTAGTCAATTTAGGAATACGATTAGCCACATCTTGTAATTGACTATAGTTAACTGCATCACTGCCGCCATTCCCGGGTGCAACACCGGAAATTTTTTGATTATTAGCATAAATACCGCTTGAGGATACATAGAGCTTACCGCCTACAGACACCCCTCTATTATCAATCGTGGTGTTTCCTGTTGTTACGCTGTCCAAACCGGTTACTTTTTTAGCCAATTTTACATTTAATGTACCGTTAGCTTCGGCGTGAACACCGATATTACCGTCAGACATAGCACCTCTGGCACCACCTTTAATAACTGTCGTTTGACCTAACTGTCTATTGAATGCGGTACCGGTATCTCCATCAAATCCCATACCTTTATCGATATTGTCTTTATTATATCTAATAGCATCATGGATTGTGCTTTTACCTGTAAAACCAATATTGCTCATCGTCAACTTACCGGTATCAGGATCAAGAGCAGCATTACCGCCAAGGATAGTTTTAGTTGTAGTAGCTAAATTTCCCAGACTATTTGCTACACCAAACAATTGACTACCGTTAATAGCATCTGTAGACGAAGCATTCACACGTCCTGCTGCCACATTTGTAATTGTACGTTTTACCGTATCATTACCGATACTTACGGTAGAATCCGCCGTTCCCCCCGCTAAATTCTTAAACCACAAACCGTTTACAAGCTGATTTGGGCTACTTACGGTATTAGCAGTTTTAGAATTTGCACCTAATGCAACTGACCGTTCATGTCCGGCATTAGCAGACACACCTAAAGCCATAGAATTTGTCTTCTCTGCTTTACTGCTCAAACCTAACGCCACAGAGCCTTCTGCTCCTGTAGACGTGGAAGAATTAACCCCTAAAGCCAAAGAATTCCCTCCGGATGCGACTGAGCCTTCACCTGCCGCAATATCAGCATAACCGTTGGCTGTACTAGCCCAGCCAAGTGCCGTAGAGTGAGATCCATTAGTAGTAGAATTTGTACCTAAAGCGGAAGATCCTTGTTTAAATGCTCTAGCGCCATTACCGATAGCCACCGCCCAGTCAGCTCGCGATTGTGACCCATTCCCCATCGATATGGCACCGCCACCACCGGCTTTGGCATCGTTACCAAAAGCCATGGAGGATCCTCCCCAGGCGCGCGCATTTGTACCGAATGCCTGATCATTATCTTTTCCTACAAATTGATCAGCATCATTATATCCAGCCCGGGAATTATTACCTAAAGCAAATCCATTTTTTGAAACTGATTTAGTCAAATTACCTATCGCTACACCATTATCTGCAGAAACTGTTGCCGTTCTACCTATTGCAACACCTTGCACCTTACCACTACTAACAGTAGCCCCTGTACCCAGTGCCACACTGTTATCTGCCATTGCTGTACTATTGTCACCTATCGCTACAGTACCATCTTTAGCCCTAGCGCCAGCCCCTTGCACAATAGTACTCCCATGCACGATCATTGGAGACATCATGGACATACATAAAGCCGCAGCAATTACAGCCCCCGACATCTTGGCAAATACCGATGTCATTGTCGATCGTTTCGACATATTTTTAGCTGTTTCAGCCGCAACGACATAACATCCCTTTGTACGACTCCAGATTACTTTAAAAATTCTGTTCATCTCGTCTTACTCCTTGCATAAAACTATCAGATTATACGAATATAATAAAATATTTACAATGATTTTATAAAGTAAAAACACAGTTAATATATGGATACTTGGCTACTTACTGATGTATATTATATTAAACATATCATATTTTATACTAAAAGTAAAAATAATTTCACACTATATTCACTTACAAATCGTAAATACTTATGAATATACAAAAACTCCGCCACATACCTTATGAATATGCTGAATGTACCAATTTCTTCGCATAAAATTAACTTCATGAAAAATATTTTTACCTTAGTAAACTATTATGGTCCAATTGTTACTAACCTATTTTAATTACATTACAAATCAACCATGACATATATACGCTCATTACAGAGCATAGAATCATCTTTTGCATGCAAAAAGGCGCCAAAAGCATCTCGCTTTTGGCGCCTTTTTATAGGCACTGCCTTATCAATATGTTATTTCATATTACTTCAAGCCCGCCTGTTGCATCAATAATGCAATTTGCGCTCTCATTTCTTCGTTATCGCGTTGTACTTTTTCGTACTTAGCTTTCAAAGCAGTCATTTCATCCTGCATTACATACATGGAGCTGATAGGACCGCCCTTGTAGCGTTCAGGAACCGCTTTCTTAGCATCGGAAGTACCGAATTTACGAGTTACACCGGCATTTACCATGTTATGGTGACTACCAACAGATACGCCTACATGGAACATAGTATCTTCTGCTGTGTAATGTGCAACGCCAAGAGCCGCCGCAGTTTCACCTCTGTAATTACCGATACCCGCCATCACCTGAGTTGGTTCCAACGGATCATATTGAATCGGTTTCAACGCTGAAAGTGCCGCCGCATGAGCGCCCACACGTTGCGTTTCGCCCGCTACGGAGTTAATAGCATTAGCTAAACCATCTGTAGCACCCTTCAATTGATTTACGTTAACTGCATCAGTGCCGTTTACACCAGGGCCTACATTGGTAATTGTATTACCGCCGTTGTTGAGGCCATCTTTAGTAAGGCTTACTGCGTTACCGCCGGCAGGTGTAATTGTTACACCGCCACCATTCATAACTGTCGTATTGCCTGCAGCATCCTTAGTTGTTACCGTTTCAAGGCCTTTCAAGTCTTTCGCCATACGAACCTTGAGATTGCCCGTACCATCGGATACGACACCCAAGTTATCTTCGGATGTCAACTTGTTAACATCTGTAATGCCGCCGACTACGTTCACCTGTTCATTAAGCTTTTTGTTGATCACATTACCGGTATCACCGCCGTATTTCATACCGTCGTCTTTGGTTGCCACTTGGTGGGTCTTACCGTTTTCATCCTGGTATTTAATACGAGTGATTTCATTACCGTTAAGGTCAGGATCGCCTTTATCGACAGTGATATCCGCATTGCGGCCGTCTTTACCGGTTAAACCGATATGACCGACACCGTCCTTGCCGGACATGGATACAGCATCTTTACCGTCTTTACCTGTGATGCCTACCTTGCCATCCGTACCGTCAGCACCGTTAGGACCTGTAATGGATACGCCGTCCTTACCGTTTTTGCCGACTTTCACCTTATCAGTAGTTAAGCTGTCAGTCTTAAGGTTTTTAGCCATCTTGATATTGATATTACCATCTTGGTCGGCTACTGTTTTAATATTTTCGCCGGAGTATTTATCGTCGGATTCCGTACCTTCACCTTTGATAGTAACCTTTTGACCTAAATCACGGTGGAATTCACCTGTATTACCGGCGAAATCCATACCTTTCTTCGTGATTTCATCACCTAAGTTATTAATCTTATTATCCAAGGATTTATGAGATTTTTGCAATTGGTCTTCTGTAGCAGCGCGGCCGCTTGTGATGTTGTCAGGATCCCAATCTTTGTTTTCTAGTCCTGTCACATAACCGTCTTTACCATCAACAGATACCTTGCCTGCCGCAATCTTACCATCTTTACCGTCGATAGTTACCTTATCGCCAGCTTTAATTATACCGTTTTTACCGTCAATTGTTACATTGCCGGCTTTAATAGTACCTTTGTTGCCGTCGATTGTAACTTGATCACCAGCTTTGATAGTACCTGTAGTACCGTCCATCGCGATTTGTTTCGTAGCATCAGAGCCCAATGTCACTTTGTCTTTAAGACTTACTTCATAGTTCTTTGAACCATTCGCATTGGTGCTAGGTGTAACAGTAATATTATTACCTGCCGATACCGTTGTGGATGCAGCTGCTGTAGCTTTATCCAATTGAGATTTATTAACCGCATCGTTAGGGTCAGTACCGTCAGCTACATTTGTAATCTTGTTACCGCCGTTATTTAGACCGTCTTTTGTAAGACTTACTGCATTGCCGCCAGCACGATTGATAGTCATACCATCACCATTGATAACAGTATTATTGCCGCCGTTTGTGAAAGTAGCAGACGTCAAGCCTTTCAATTCTTTCGCCAAGCGCAATTTCAATGTATCGGAACCGTCGGAAACAACACCGATGTTGTCTTCAGTAGCTAATTTGCTTTCATCGGAGATACCGCCCTTAACATTCACTTGATTGTTAAGTTTCTTTTTAATTACATTACCTGTATCGCCGCCGTACATCATACCATCATCAAGGGTTGCAAGCGTATGTGTATTGCCGTCTTTATCTTCGGTCACTAAACGATTAATGCTTGTACCATCTACACCGTTTTTAGCGTCGCCGCCTTTAATTGTAACGCCGTCTTGACCGTTTTTACCGGCAATGGCCACACTATCAGCTTTGAGGTTTTTGTTCATCTTCACATCGATAGTTGTGTTGCCATCTTGATCTTGTGTGATGAAAGTTTTAATGTTTTCACCGCTGTAGTTAGCATCAGCATCAGCACCTTCACCCTTAACAGTAACCGTAGAGCCAAGTTTATTAGTTTTTACACCGCCACTGTTAGCATCGAATTTCAAACCTTTATTAGTTAATGCGTCTTCGCTATCTTTGATTCTATCTTTCAAGTAATCCACATTAACCGCTTCGCTGCCATTATTGCCTGTAGCATACGCCACGTTTGTTACGTGAGTACCACCAGTTTTATTAGCATAAGTAGGACCTTCATAAGTTACTTTTGTCTTATCTGGACTGCCAGCAGGATCCAAGTCATACTTAACAGCGCGATCATTCAATTTATCAAGGCCGGATTTAGATGCAACATCCTTAATCTTAACGGTTTCTTTTTGACCTGCATGGTTTTTATCCTCTACGGTCAAGTCAACATCACCGTTAGAATCAACTGTATAAGCACCATCTGCAGTAGCTGCATTTTTCACCAAACGGTAATCTGTAGCAGCAGCACCTTGCTTCTTAACAACATCACTGATCTTTTTCAATTGATCTTCTGTAGCAGCGCGACCGCTTACAGGATTAGATGTGTTCACATCCCAATCCTTATTATCAAGACCAGTTACATAGTTCTTAGAATCAGCGTGTTTACCCACTGTTACACCGCCGGCTTTTACAGTATCTGTAGCAGTAAGAGTTGTAATATTAAGATTTTTATTTAATTTAACGCCGATTTTAGTGTCGTCGCCGGTTTGCGTAATTTCAGTAGTGATATTGTCATCACCATTGACTGTTACTTTAGAACCAAGTTTGTTCGTTTTTTCATCGTTATTATCAGCGTTGAAACGAAGGCCTTTATTGATAAGTTCAGTTTTAGCATCAGTGATATTATTATTTAATTCGTTTTTAGCATCGTGTAATTGACCGCCATTAACTGCATCTTTGGAATTAGCAGCCACATCCCCATTAGCAACATTCGTTACCTTTTGGTCATTCGCATTAAGACCTGTTGAAGATACATAGGTCTTGCCACCTACAGTCAAACCACCGTTATCAATCTTAGTATTACCAGCTGTAACGCTGTCCAAGCCAGTCAATGTTTTAGCTAATTTCACATTCAATGTGCCATTGCCGTCAGATTCAACACCGATATTACCATCGGATAATGTGCCTGTTGCACCGCCTTTGACGGATAGTTTTTCACCTAATTTTTTATTGATAACTGCACCGGAGTCACCATCAAAGTTCAAGCCTTTATCAAGAGTTGTATTGATAGTAGTGATATCTCCGGCATTTTTATCGATAGCAGTTTTATTAGTGTTAACTTTATCATTAACCTTTTTCAACTGATCTTCTGTCGCACCACGGCCAGGTACAGCTACAGGATTATCTACATCCCAATCTGTATTTGTAAGGCCTGTTACATGACCAGCATCACCATCTACAGTTACAGGATGTGCTGTACCTACGGTAATTTTATTGCCTAAGCCAACAGTATATTCCTTACCGCCTGCTGCGTTTGTACCTTCTGTTACAGTTACATTCGCATCCTTTGCTTTTACAGTGGATGCTTTGGCTGTACCGCCGATAGCAGCTTGTAATTGACTATAGTTAACTGCATCGCTAGGGTCGCTACCATTAGCAACATTAGTAATCTTTTGATTATTCGCATTGAGCCCTGTTGGAGATACATATGTTTTACCGCCTACAGTCAAGCCGCCGTTATCAATCTTAGTATTACCAGCTGTAACGCTGTCCAAGCCAGTCAATGTTTTAGCTAATTTCACATTCAATGTGCCATTGCCGTCGGATACAACACCGATATTACCGTCGGATAATGTGCCTGTAGCACCGCCTTTAACAGTTACAGTGTCGCCTAATTGTCTGTTGCTTACAGTACCTGTATCACCGGCAAAGTTCAAGCCTTTATTAATTTTTGTATTAATAGTGGAGATATCTTGCTTGTTTTGAGCAATATTGCCGGCATTGTTTGTAATATTTTGCTTATTAGTAGTGATATCACCGGCATTTTTTGTGATATTTTGTTTATTAGTATTGATATCTCCGGCATTTTTATCGATTGCAGCCTTATTGGTATTAACTTTTTCGTTTACCTTTTTCAACTGATCTTCTGTAGCGGCACGGCCGGATACGGCCACAGGATTCTCTACATTCCAGTCTCTATTTTGAAGCCCCGTTACATGCCCTGTAGTACCGTCAATAGTTACAGGATTTGCTGTACCTAATTTAATGGTATTACCTAGGGTCATGTTAATAGTTGTATCACCATTAGCTTGTGTGATTGCCGTATTGATATTGTTGCCGTCGCCTTTGATGGTAACTTTAGAGCCTAATTTATTATTTTTCGCGCCACCTGTATTAGCATCGAAGTTAAGCCCTCTTTCAACTTCTTCTTTTACAGCATGTAACTGACTGCCATTGATAGCATCTGTACTATTAGCATCGATACGACCGGCAGCCAAATTAGTAAGCGTACGATAGTATTTTTTAATACCTGCCACACCGGCTACATTATTGGCACCGATACTTACGGTACCTTGAGCTGTACCGCCGGCAAAGGTCTTATTGACACCGTTAACAGTTGCATTCGGAGTACTTACTATAGTTTCCGTCGTTGAGTTAGTACCTAGCGCTACGGAATTAGCCTGATCCACACGGGCATTATTCCCCATAACAAAAGAGTCTATAGCCGTCGCATATGCCCAGTTACCTAACGCCATGCTACCCTTTGCGGATACAGTGGAGTTGTTACCCATAATATGGGCCCCTTCCTCCGTCGTATCCAAATGGTTATTATTCCCCATAACACTGGAGAATTTAGAGTTAATAGTTCCGTTATTAGTCCCCCATACATACGTATCATCGGAGTTGACAATATTTTTAGACCCGATAACGGCGGAACTTGTACCGTTTGATTCCGATCCATTACC
Organism: Veillonella denticariosi JCM 15641; assembly: GCF_002959855.1. GTDB lineage: Bacteria > Bacillota > Negativicutes > Veillonellales > Veillonellaceae > Veillonella > Veillonella denticariosi. Next base: position 575,141 of record NZ_PPDB01000003.1, on the reverse strand, counting down.
GATAGCGATAGCATCTTGCTTAGTAGCCTTAGCTTTTGTCCCTATAGAAATAGCATTTTCCTTCGTCGCTTTTGCCGTTTCACCGATAGCAATAGAGGCTTCACCGCTAGCGGAACTATCCCAACCCATAGCAGCAGCATTAGTAGCGTCAGCTGTAGAGTTAGCACCGATTGCGCGAGCACCTTGCGCCAATGCTTTAGCGCCGTTACCGATGGCTACGCCCCAATCGCCTCGGGATTGGGAACCGTTCCCCATAGCGATAGCACCACCTTTAGATGCCTTCGCATTATTACCGAATGCCATGGAGGATCCACCGTAAGCACGTGCATTGGAACCGAAAGCCTGATCATTATCAAGACCTATCAAGTTATTGCTTTCATCATAGCCGGCACGTGCATTGTTTCCCAACGCAAAGCCGTTCGTGGATTGTACTTTTGCTTCATTACCGATGGCTACACCATTATTAGCAATGGTATTCGCATTACGACCGATAGCTACAGCTTGCGCACCTTGCCCTAATGTACCCGTACCAATAGCGATTGTGTTTATATCTCTTGTTTCCGCACTATGACCGATGGCGATACCACCGCTCTTATCCGTGATGCCCGGTGTTGCCGTAGCAGGGTTAACACTTACTGTGGCACCATGACCGATAGCGATACCGTTTTGGCTTTCAGATTCGGACGGATCGTTTTTACCGACGGTAGCGTCTGTACCCATAGCCACACTATAGTCACCACGGGCATTTGTTCTATCACCAATCGCGATACCGCCGTCGTTTTCAGCTGTCGCACCGGTACCTCTTGTAATAGGTGCACCCAAAGCATCCGTCGGCATCATAACGCCTGTCAACATAACTGCAACTGCTGTAGCGCCTACCATTTTAGAGAATACAACCGACAACGAGGAACGTTTCGTCATGTTCTTTGCTGTTTCCGCCACAACAACATAGCAGCCCTTTGTGCGATTCCAAATCACTTTAAATACTCGATTCATTAATCTTTCTCCTATAAAACTTATAAAACTTACTAACTAACTATCTACATTTTAATGAAATAACAATGATGTACCGATGATGTATTGAGAATTTATCGACATTCTTGAATGTGTATATCTAAAATACCACATTTTACTGGAAAAGTAAAATTTTTTTCATTTTATTTTCACAAAATTTTGTATTTAAATTATTAATAATTTCGATAAAATTAAATATACTGAATATTCTGCATAAACACTGTATTTTTTAACTATTATTCACCTACTTTCATAAATAATGCCAAACTCTCAATAATTATGTAATAATATCACACCATATGTAACCAATTTATTTTCTCTTCATCATCCTGTTTTATGATGACCGTATAATAGAATGGTATCTCGTCATAAACGGATATCGTACACGGCGTTCTGCCATCTCGACTCAATGTACGTACACAATTACTACATACCTACTTAAGCCAATTAACTATAGCACATTACACATGTCTATGAGGGTACATTCTATTATGTGAGAAAAGGAATGATCGGTGAAAGCCATAATACCGGCATTCCTTTTCTTTTATTTTTACGCTACGAACGCGGTCCGATGAGCTTTGTGGACTTCATAGAAATAGAGCATACGTATATGAAAACTATTTATACAGTCACTCCATGTGTTTTTTAACTTTTCCTGTTATACTGAAAGCAGAAAGGAGGAACTCATCTATGTCAGAACTCAATATCTTAGAACAAAATATAGACAAACCGAATCCGGTTAACGAAGAAGATATCGTAGTCACGAGAGATAATCAAACTTTCACAATCAAAGGACGTTTTAACGGAGAAGAAGGCGTGTTCACATACGACACGGACGTTCAGCCTAACGATCAGTTAAAATTTTTGCGCCACAACTTTACGGCCATCGTAAAAAAAATTACATATAAGGTGATTCAAGGTCAGCGAATCACATTGATTGCAAAATTATATGCATAAAAATATCGGGGTATTGTTAATACAAACAACACCCCGATATTTTTTATCGGTTATACAATTATAAGAAATACAATACAACACAACAACACTTAATTCTTATAATTGAATAATCTAAATTATTGAATTGTCGGTGCATTAATCGCAGCACGAAGGTCAACTACATGAGCGTCTTCCGGTTCCGGAGCCGCCTGTTCCCCCACAGGTTTCACGCGATTATTACCGTCTTTCATGGCTTCGTTCAAGCTGAAGATCACCATTTCATTCATGTAGAAACGCAATTCATCATCATGAATATTGGCCGTATTACGATCTAAAATATCGATGATTTGTTGTGCGTAATCCAATTTACCGTCTTCCGACACCGTCACATGGTCCGTAAAGAACTGTTTGTAATCATTATACAAACGGTCTAACGCCAAGCGCGCATAGCTGTCGTTCTTGTAACGATGGCTCACGATGTACCAGCTGCGGCGAACGTTCATGTAATATAATACATTATTACGATAGCGCTCTTGCCCCTTCATAACGCGCGTATCATCCATGATGCGTTTGCCCTTCTGATCCAATTGGAATTGTGTGAAAGCATTCACAACATCGCGAACTTCTTCGCTAGGTACAGGAACTGCGACTTCCGCTTCAATCACGTTTAACGGTTCAGCAGGTTGTTCCGGCATCATCAATCGATCTTGAGCCGCATCCGCTTGACCTACCGCACATACACAAGCAAGCGCCAATACAGGCATAAATTTTTTGAATTTCATAAATCCTCCTAATGACGAGCCGCCCCCCGAAGGGCGGCTTTCATATTCCTTACATGATTCTTACATGAATAGAGTATACTAAATAACCCATTTAATCAAGTCAAATTTACTTTGTAAGCCCTGCTTGTTGCATCAACAATGCAATTTGAGCCTTCATTTGTTCATTATCTTCCTTCACAGAGGATAATTCATCAATACGTTGTTGCATACGTGCATTATCATCCTTAACAGAAGACAGCTCATTGAGGCTTTCTTGCATGCGTACATTTTCAGCTTTCAACGCTGTCACTTCATCTTGCAACACATAAATAGAGCTGATAGGGCCGCCCTTGTATCGTTCAGGAACCGCTTTCTTAGCATCGGAAGTACCGAATTTACGAGTTACACCGGCATTGACCATGTTATGGTGGCTACCTACGGACATTCCTACATGGAACATCGTATCTTCCGCCGTATAATGAGCAATGCCTAGAGCCGCCGCTGTTTCACCGCGATAGTTGCCGATGCCGGCCATCACTTGAGTCGGTTCCAACGGATCGTACTGAATAGGTTTCAACGCTGAAAGTGCCGCCGCATGAGCGCCTACACGTTGTGTTTCGCCCGCTACCGCATTAATGGCATTTGACAAGCCGTCAGTAGCATCTTTCAATTGATTTACGTTAACCGCATCGGTTCCGTTTACGCCAGGGCCGACATTACTGATCGTATTGCCGCCGTTGTCGAGGCCGTCTTTTGTGAGGCTCACCTGGTTGCCGCCGGCCGGAGTGATGGTCACACCGCCACCGTTCATAACGGTCGTATTACCGTCAGCGTCCTTAGTCGTTACGGTTTCAAGACCTTTCAAGTCTTTCGCCATACGAACCTTAAGGTTATTGCTACCGTCGGATACGACGCCCAAGTTATCTTCGGATGTCAACTTGCTAGCATCAGTAATGCCACCCACTACATTAACTTGTTCGTTAAGCTTTTTCTTGATTACGGAACCGCTATCGCCACCGTATTTCATACCATCGTCTTTAGTTGCCACTTGGTGTGTCTTACCATTTTCGTCCTGGTACTTAATACGAGTGATGTCGTTACCGTTGAGGTCCGGATCACCTTTATCGACAGTTATATCCGCATTGCGGCCGTCTTTACCGGTTAAACCGATATGACCGACACCGTCTTTACCGGACATGGATACAGCATCTTTACCGTCTTTGCCTGTGATACCTACTTTGCCGTCTGTACCGTCAGGACCTGTAATGGATACACCGTCTTGACCGTTTTTACCGACTTTTACTTTATCAGTAGTTACGCTGTAAGTCTTAAGATCTTTCGCCATCTTGATAGTAACATTACCGTTTTCGGCTACGGTCTTAATATTCTCACCGGAATATTTATTGTCAGACTCTGTACCTTCACCTTTGATAGTAACCTTTTGGCCTAGATCACGATGGAATTCACCTGTATTGCCAGCGAAATTCATACCTTTTTTCGTGATTTCATCGCCTAGATTAGTAATCTTATTATCCAAGGATTTGTGGGATTTTTGCAATTGGTCTTCTGTAGCAGCACGACCGCTTGTGATGTTGTCAGGATCCCAATCTTTGTTTTCCAGACCTGTCACATAACCGTCTTTACCGTCAACAGCGACTTTGCCTGCCGCAATCTTGCCGTCTTTACCGTCGATAGTTACCTTATCGCCGGCTTTGATAGTTCCGTTTGTACCATCAAAGGAAACTTGTTTCCCCGCATCTTTGCCCAATGTCACCTGATCTTTAAGGCTTACTTCATAATTCTTGGAACCATTAGCGTTATCGCTAGGTGTAACAGTGATATTGCTGCCTTGAGAGACCGTCGTGGAGGCTTTCGCTGTAGCGTTATCCAATTGGGATTTATTAACCGCATCCATAGGATCCGTACCGTTGGCTACATTGGTAATCTTGTTGCCGCCGTTGTTTAAGCCGTCTTTTGTGAGGCTCACCTTATTACCGCCGGCAGGATTGATTGTCATTCCTTCACCGTTGATAACAGTATTATTACCACCGTTTGTGAAAGTTGTAGACGTTAACCCCTGTAATTCTTTTGCCAATTTTACATTCAATGTACCGTTGCCGTCAGATACAACACCGATATTATTGTCGGATAATTTAGCTGCATCAGCACCGCCTTTGATAGTTACGGTATCACCTAATTTTCTGTTGCTTACGGCACCGGTATCACCGGCAAAGTTCAAACCTTTTTCAAGAGTCTTATTGATATCGGAAATATCCTGTTTATTCTTATTGATGTTCTGCGTATTGTTGGCGATATCTCCGGCATTTTTCGCAATGTTTTGTTTATTACCAGCGATGTCCTGCTTGTTCTTATCGATATCATTTTTATTATTAGCGATATTTCCGGCATTTTTATCAATAGCGGATTTATTCGTATTAACTTTGTCGTTAACCTTCTTCAACTGATCTTCCGTCGCAGCACGACCGGATACAGCTACAGGATTATCCACATTCCAATCCGTATTCGTGAGGCCTGTCACATGACCTGTATCACCATCTACGGTTACAGGGTTCGTTGTACCTACGGTAATTTTATTACCGAGACCGACAGTATATTCCTTACCGCCTGCCGCATTTGTACCTTCCGTTACGGTTACATTCGCATCCTTCGCTTTCACAGTGGATGCCTTCGCAGTACCGTTGATAGCTTTTTGTAACTGACCGTAGTTAACTGCATCATTAGGATTGCTGCCGTCCGCCACGTTGGTAATCTTTTGATTGTTCGCGTCGATGCCGTTCGGCGTTACATAGGTCTTACCGCCTACAGTCAAGCCGTCGTTGTTGATTGTTGTACCGCCGGCAGTAACGCTTTCTAGACCGGTTAACGTTTTCGCCAATTTTAGATTTAATGTACCGTTGCCGTCAGATTCAACACCGATATTACCGTCGGACAATGTGCCTGTAGCACCGCCTTTTACAGTTACGGTATCACCTAATTTTCTGTTGCTTACAGCACCTGTATCGCCAGCAAAATTCAAGCCTTTATTAATTTTTGTATTAATAGTGGAGATGTCTTGCTTGTTTTGAGCAATATTGCCGGCATTGTTTGTAATATTTTGCTTATTATCAGTGATAGCTTGTTTATTCTTATCGATTTGATCCTTATTAGTATTAACTTTATCGTTTACCTTCTTCAACTGATCTTCCGTTGCAGCGCGGCCAGATACAGCCACAGGACTATCTACATTCCAGTCTTTATTTTGAAGGCCTGTTACATGGCCTGTAGTACCATTAATCGTTACAGGGTTCGTTGCACCTATTGTAACGGTGTTACCTAAAGTCATATTAATAGTTGTATCACCATTAGCTTGTGTGATTGCCGTATTGATATTGCTGCCGTCACCTTTGATGGTAACTTTAGAGCCTAATTTATTATTTTTCGTGCCGCCTGTATTAGCATCGAAATTAAGCCCTCTTTCAACTTCTTCTTTTACAGCATGTAACTGACTGCCATTGATAGCATCTGTACTATTAGCATCGATACGACCGGCAGCCAAATTAGTAAGCGTACGATAGTATTTTTTAATACCTGCCACACCGGCTACATTATTGGCACCGATACTTACGGTACCTTGAGCTGTACCGCCGGCAAAGGTCTTATTGACACCGTTAACAGTTGCATTCGGAGTACTTACTATAGTTTCCGTCGTTGAGTTAGTACCTAGCGCTACGGAATTAGCCTGATCCACACGGGCATTATTCCCCATAACAAAAGAGTCTATAGCCGTCGCATATGCCCAGTTACCTAACGCCATGCTACCCTTTGCGGATACAGTGGAGTTGTTACCCATAATATGGGCCCCTTCCTCCGTCGTATCCAAATGGTTATTATTCCCCATAACACTGGAGAATTTAGAGTTAATAGTTCCGTTATTAGTCCCCCATACATACGTATCATCGGAGTTGACAATATTTTTAGACCCGATAACGGCGGAACTTGTACCGTTTGATTCCGATCCATTACCGATAGCGATAGCATCTTGCTTAGTAGCCTTAGCTTTTGTCCCTATAGAAATAGCATTTTCCTTCGTCGCTTTTGCCGTTTCACCGATAGCAATAGAGGCTTCACCGCTAGCGGAACTATCCCAACCCATAGCAGCAGCATTAGTAGCGTCAGCTGTAGAGTTAGCACCGATTGCGCGAGCACCTTGCGCCAATGCTTTAGCGCCGTTACCGATGGCTACGCCCCAATCGCCTCGGGATTGGGAACCGTTCCCCATAGCGATAGCACCACCTTTAGATGCCTTCGCATTATTACCGAATGCCATGGAGGATCCACCGTAAGCACGTGCATTGGAACCGAAAGCCTGATCATTATCAAGACCTATCAAGTTATTGCTTTCATCATAGCCGGCACGTGCATTGTTTCCCAACGCAAAGCCGTTCGTGGATTGTACTTTTGCTTCATTACCGATGGCTACACCATTATTAGCAATGGTATTCGCATTACGACCGATAGCTACAGCTTGCGCACCTTGCCCTAATGTACCCGTACCAATAGCGATTGTGTTTATATCTCTTGTTTCCGCACTATGACCGATGGCGATACCACCGCTCTTATCCGTGATGCCCGGTGTTGCCGTAGCAGGGTTAACACTTACTGTGGCACCATGACCGATAGCGATACCGTTTTGGCTTTCAGATTCAGATGGATCATTTTTACCAACAGTAGCGTCTGTACCCATAGCCACACTATAGTCACCACGAGCATTTGTTCTATCACCAATCGCGATACCACCATCATTTTCAGCTGTCGCACCGGTACCTCTTGTAATAGGTGCCCCCAAAGCATCCGTAGGCATCATAACGCCTGTCAACATAACGGCAACTACTGTAGCGCCTACCATTTTAGAGAATACAACCGACAAAGAAGATCGTTTCGTCATATTCTTAGCTGTTTCCGCCACGACTACGTAACAACCCTTTGTACGATTCCAAATGACATTATAAATTCGATTCATAATAATCCTTTCCTACCGAGCTGTCGGTAAAAACATCATCCGTCTGCATTTCCTCACACAGCAAACATAATTTGAAATAACAAAAAAGAAGTGATAGAGACGGGTGATCATCTACACTTCCAACACAACGATAATATTCAGATTTACGATCCGAATATTGTATTTTTCAATGATTATTCATCTTACTCTCGCCCTAGACTATACAATATCAAAAAAATTCTATCTTGTAAACAGCTTTTTCATGTTTTCTTCATTTTTATATTTTTATTAATAAATTTAATAGTTAAGATAAAGAATCTTCATTTTACTAGCATTTAGCCGATAAAATTATCATTAAATTTAGTGATAAACGTCCCACATAATAAAAATCGTCCCACAGGAACATATACAAAAATTGTCACATATTCATGAAATATTAATTTTTACACAATTTTTCACACGACCGAACATAACAAATGTATACCATACATATGTTAGACTACATATTAAACTACATATATTAGACTACATACACATTACAATACATTTACATTTACATTTACAATAACTATCACATATATACGGTAAAACTAAAAGCCGAGGCTCTAAAACCTCGGCTTTCACCATATCATTTCTATATAGATATATTTATATTATTATCTCTTGCAGACTAATCAACGTGCACCGTATGTTGGCGGCGCACATTTTCCAGCATATTCGCGCGAACCGATGTTTTCGCATCCGATCGATGGTTGCCGCCGAACCACGCCGTATCGATACCGGCCAGACGGAACATGATCTTGCCGTACGGACTGCCGTGCTTATGCTCCGGCTTGTTGTAGCCCATATCTACAGAAACCCGCGGCGTGAGCTGCATCTCCGTACCGATGCGCAAACCGTGCTTATCCGCACCTCGCCTCAACTGCCAACGATAGGCCTCCATATACACGCGAGCCCAACGAGCATTCTTGAAGCTGGTCCCGTATTCCGCAGTATATCCGTTAGACACGCTCTCCAAGCGCGTCGCACCGTCAAGGGAACGCTCGCCGGACACACCGCGATACCAGTTCATGCGAAACGCACCGATGCCCGACACGTACTCCAGCCCGACGCTCACACGGCCGTGATTTCCTCTGAACCGATGATCATAAAACAGATTGCCGCCGTAATAATGGTCATCATTCGCCGCGACTCGACGATACCCGACACCTACATTCGCCGTCGCCCCCGTATCCGCCGCATTCGCCAGACGCTCCTGCGTGAACCACACATAACGGGATGCCTCATCATAATGACCTAGCGGCTGCAATGTTTCTACACCGTACAAGGGTTTCCAGTTTTTCTGAAAGCGCAACGACAAGACAGTTCGCTGCATCCACGGTTTCGCCGTTGACCCGTGCATCGCGGAATGAACCCCAGTCATGACCACCGCCTGCAACGCGGAGTTGACCGCATCCGTATCGGAATAACGGGTCGTCTTTTTATCCGTTGAGTCCGGCATCTTCAATCCGCCCTGACCGATAACATGATCCGGCGTATGAGAGGAGTTAACGCGGAATGTATCATCTAATTTGATAGTCTTCCGGTCATCTGTTGATTCGGATTTGATTTCGGAATTTGAACGACTCTTCACCGCCCCATTTGCAAATACCGATGTATCTGAGGCATCAGACGATACGTCCCTGCTTTCACTATGAACTTGTTTTACCGTGGTCGCCTGCATAGGCTGCGCCGTCCTGTCCACCTGTTCCCCCGACACGGGTATAACGGACATGCAAAGGGCCGCTACCAACACAATTATATATTTCATTACACACTCTTATTTACAAACACACATCTCTGACTACGTACTTAATGACTCTCACTGATTACGCACGCTGATTTCATTCTTAATTAGGTACATTGGTTATTCATGCTTTCATCATGAAAAATTCGTGAAATTATTTTTTATTTTATACAAATATATAGAGGATTGTCAATGCGAATACGATGTGTCATTTCAATACAATACAATGGGTTACGCCCATACAGATGCCCATGCAATCGGGACCGAGCATATAGTATTTTATAACGGTAGTGCCAAGACAAAAATCATCCTGATCATATATTGAGAGATGGATTTCATTTTATTTATATATAAGTTCTTCTTAAAAGTTTGTGATAAGTGTATAATTAAGATATATAAACAGCGTTTAATGAATTCTTGAAAGGAGAGGGTCTATTTGAATCCATTAGGTAAAAGAATTACAGTTGCTGTGTTGTGTATGTCCGCTTGTGCGGCGCCATTGTTCTTAGGAGGGTGCGGTCTGTCCAACGTAACAAAACAGATTTCTCAAGGCTCCCAAAAACCGCAACAGAACGATGTGGAGTTGTTTAACAAGTACATTAAAGCTATCGGTGATTTCAACAGCCGCAGTCTCACATTCTCCTATGCGAATACGCCGGACATGGAGGATTTGAAAAGCGGTAAACATTTAACGTCCTTCAGTTCACCGGACTTCAAGCGATTGGAGGAAGCGTTGCAGGAAGCGAAGAATGCCGGTGTTCCTTATGACGACATGAACGAACCGCTCGACAAGGTGCTCGCCGTGTTGCACGATATCGTACCGGTAGCGGATGAACTGGACGCCTATTACGATGCTAAAACGTACACGACGGACAATTACGCCAAGGAGCAGCAGTTAGGGCCCAAATATGTTCAATTATACGAACAATTCTACGCCGTATATCCCGCATTGGACGATATCATCCATAAACATAATACGGAACGGCAGAAAGAACATCTGAAAGAAATGAAGGATGCGGGTCAGAAAAATGGTGCCGCCGTTCAGGAGGTTCATTTACGTCTTACCGATATAATTGACGGTCTTGAAAGCAATAAACCGATCGACGCCAATGCGGTCAATCAGGAATTGCAGGCTATCAGCGACTTGGCCAACACGATAAACAAATCGGAATACGACTCCACAAAACGGTCTTTACACCAAACCATCGGTGCGATTCGTACTTTCATGAGCAACCAGGATGATAAAAATTACGAAAATATGATTTCGCAATATAATGATTTCATTAGCGATATGAACAATTTGGACATACATGGATTGGATAAATAATCCGATTGCAATGAATCCGGTTACAACAAATTCGGTCACAGTGAATCCGGTTACAGTAAATCCGGTTACAACAAGTTCTTTATATGATAAACATGTTATACAGGGGATTCATACCCATACGTTCCGATATAGTAAAAACTGAACACTAAGCAGATTAAACGTATATTTCAAAAATTTAAACGCATATTTCAAGAGAGGAATTACCATGAAAAACAAATTATTGCCAATGGGTATTATAGCCTTAATTATAGCCGTAGTTATCTTACTGTTCATCCCGGACCCGTCAGCGAACAACCTGGAAATCGCTAAACATGCGACCAGTGCACAACAAGCGGCACAGGCCATTTCCAAAAACAATCAGACATCGATTCTGATTCACACCATCGGCATGTTCTGTCTCGGCCTCGGCATTGCGTCGACCGCGGGCGGGATTATCCTGAAATTTATAAAAAAGGATAACTAAAAACACATATGTAAATACAAAAAAGCTGTACACACATAGTTACGTTTTGAACTGCATCTTGATGTTAAAGGTATTGTAAATAACATCAAAACTGTTCATTCAATCTATGCATGTACAGCTTTTTTATGATTCTTTCAATAAGATCATCAGCGACGCGCAACCCGCATAGCCGCCATCATAGCCGGCGATTTCCATAACGACTGCCCGTTATCGGATACGAGTTTATTATTGTAATAGAATACGTCCGCATTGTAATATTCAGTGCCGCTGCTCACCTGATAGCTGAGGCCTGCCGTAGTGTATACAGTGAAATTCACCACGTCACCAATTTTCTTCACGGAGTCCTGATCCACATACCAGCTGTTACCGTTATATGTCGTAGCATATACATCGTGACGCGCCTCTACAGAGGTCGCATTAACACCGATAATTACAAACAGCGCCGCCAAGGCGTACAAACATTTGTGTATCATGGGAATCCCTCCTTTACTTTAGAGATACGACCCTATTATACCAAATAATGTGAAAGTACGCATAAGGGGGCAGAAAAACCGGGATACTCGGAATATGAACTGCACCGTAAAAAAAGTTTTCTTCTTCGTACATCTGAAAATAAATAAACACAACCTTATTAGCATAAGTATATTATGCCAATAAAATTGTGCCTATCGTTTTATACTGTTTGAAATTTTATCTGATATTTTACTATACACAGATTTATTATAATGTCGTTCATCTCAATTTGACGATATAAATCTTTATCTCTATAATATAGGTAGATAGTCAGACGAGTAGCTACGTCGGGCTCATCTCGGAAAACATAAAATTTTGAGAAATGGCCTTTTCGTTTTATACTAATCTCCGGGTTAGTGGAAATGAAGGGCTATTTATCTTTAGTAAGACAAATAAGTGCTACTAGCGCTCCGAAGGCAATGACCACAGCCATCACTTGAAGCAGGAGCATGATTAATTCATAATCGCTCATAGACTTATCCCTCCCTTCGGAAACGAAGAGAGGCCCAACCCCGTCCAACTATCCTAATCCAATTATAAAACGAACTAATATTCGGTACAATAAGCAGCGTATTATAGAAATATATGAATAAACTAATAGAATATTTTACTATACACAGATTTCATTACAATGTCATTCATCTCAATTTGACGATATAAATCTTTATCTCTATAATATAGGTAGATAGTCGGACGAGTAGTTCCGTCGGGCTCATCTCGAAACTTAATAGAAATTAGGAAATGGCCTTTTCGTTTTATCTAGCTACCATGCGGTAACGAAGGGCTATTTGCTTTTTCCAAAGCAAATAAGTGCTACTAGTGCTCCGAAAGCAATGACCACAGCCATCACTTGAAGCAGGAGCATGATTAGTTCATAATCGCTCATAGACTTATCCCTCCCTTCAGAAACGAAGAGAGGCCCAACCCCGTCCAACTATCTTAAGTTCATTATAAAGCGAACTAATGCTCGATACAATAAGCAGCGTCTTATAGAAATATATGAATAAACCAATAGCCGGTATCTGTTATGCAGGTACCGGCTATTTTTTCCTCTATCAGTATGTATTCTCCACACATCTGCAAAACTCCTCTTTGTAATTTCCCCTATTTTTAGGGATAATTAAATTATACTTGATCAATGCACGCAAGTAGTAAGGGCGACTTAGTATGTATTTCTGAAGGCTGTTTAGTTTTTGGAGGTGACATATGGAATCTTTAACGATTATTTGGATTATTGTATGTTTATATTTATTGCTGAACTTATTGGTCGGTGTGTATTGTCATATCCGTGTGAAAGACAGCACTGATTATCTGCTCGCCGGTCGTCGTATCGGGGTTCTTATGACGGCAGGAACATTAGCGGCGACGGAGATCGGTGGCGGGAGCACCGTCGGTGTAGCGGCAAAGGCCTACGGTTCATGGGGCCTATCAGCCGGATGGTACGTAGTCTCCGCCGGCATCGGCGTTATTCTGGTTGCTTTCATAGCACCACTCCTACGGCGCGCCATGGCGACGACAGTGCCGGAAATCATCGGGCGTCGATTCGGCGCATCCAGCCATCTCATTACATCCATTCTGTCCATGCTGGCCACAATCACCCTTGCGGGCGTACAGATTACGGCAACCGCAACGATCATCAGCGTCCTCACGGGGCTTTCAACAGAACTCGCCATCCTCATCTGCGGCGCGGTGCTCGTTATCTACACCATGTCCGGCGGCATGTGGAGCGTTACCATGACGGACGTGATTCATTTCTTCGTCCTCGTGGGCGGGTTCACCATCGCGGTCCCGTTCGTGCTGCATAACGTGGGCGGCTGGGATGCGGTCGTTGCCAAATTGCCCGCTGAACAGCTGGGTTTCACCAAGGTGGGATGGAAAACCATCATCGGCCTCATCATCATGTATTTCATGACGTTCTCCACGGGTCAGGAATCGGTACAGCGCTATTTCGCGGCCAAGGATGAAAGAACCGCCGTGCTCGGCTCTATCATCTGCGGTATCATCATGTCCCTGTTCGCCTTTGTGCCGGCTGTCCTGGGCCTCGTAGCTCTTGCGGAATTTCCGAATATCGAAGCCAACAATGCAGTCGCCACTGTGGCATTGAATCTCATGCCTCCGGTTATGGCGGGCTTTGTCATGGCCGCCGTCGTATCGGCGACGCTTTCATCAGGGGCTGGTGACCTGTTGGGGGCGGCCACCGTATTCACCAAGGATATCGTGGAACATCACTTTGGTAAAAGGCTCACCGATGCTCAGCTCACGCGCTACAGTCGTTTGTGCGTACTGCTGCTCGGCATCATCGCCATCATCATTTCTCTCGTAAGTAAAGCCATCATTCCGATGCTGGTATTTGCTTTCACCATGAGATCCGCAGGTCCGTTCGCGGCGTTCCTCTTGGGCCTCACATGGAAAAACGCGACCGCAGGCGCCGGCATCTGGTCAATCGTGCTCGGTTCTATCGCGGGCGTGTACTGGGAATTCGTGGGCAATCCATATGGCATCATGTCCATCATATTCGGATCCGTCGTGAGCCTCATCGTCTTTGTGGCGGTCGTATTCATCGAACGCGCTATGGGCAGACCCCCGGCACCACCGGCAATACCGGAGGATTTAAAGATAAAATAATCCTGTGATAAATCATGATACGTCAAGGGATTCCTTATGCATTAAGAAATTCCTTAAAAAAGATGTATTGAATGAGCTCTATAAAATGAAATCTTAATGGCATAAAATAGAAAACTCCTATCGGTAACATACCAATAGGAGTTTTTTTTATTTCCCGACTACGTCGTCAAATTGCACACCATAGCTGCGTTCGTACAATCGATTCGCCCATAGGTAACCGGCAAAGCCGAAGTCAACAGGCACGGATGCCATACGCTTCCATTTTTCCTCAGTTTGCATATCGTAACGGGTCCCGTCATTGTGATAGCGTTTATACTGACTGATTGTAGCCGTAATACCTGCATGTTTCTGTTTATAAGCCCACAACTCTTTATAGGATGTAAACTGATGGGCTTCCAGTCTTTTGATCAAATTCGCAAACGATTGCTTCGTATCAAAGGAGTACACCGTCTGTTTTTCTTCAATCGTATCGCCGGCAGGCATCAGCACGTACTGAGTCACGGCTATCTGCTTTGTCCCGTTCCGGCCGTTCGTCGCCTGCATCGACTCTTTATCTATATATGTGCCGTCCCCTTTACCGCTTTCACCAAAGCCATGAAGCAGTTCATAGCGACTGGAGTTCTGTAATTCCTGCATTGAGACAGCATGTACCGACACGATACACGACAACAACAACGCCAGAGCTATATAAAGTACTTTCATAATCGGCCTCATTTCACTACAATATCGTCAAAATGCATATGATACGCCTCGTAGAACAGTATATCGGCTATATCGTAACGCGTTGTATTCGGCTGCGTGCGCAAAATTGCCCGCTTGGAAGCCGCTTTCTGTCTCGGCAACGGGGTCCCGTCAAAGGAGAAGCTGCCCAAATCTTGTTCCAGACCCTCCATCCCTGACGCAGATTGTGCCGATTGAATTGCGGTCGTCAACGAAGCACGGTTTTGCTTAGCCCGGTATACCTGACTTGCAAGAGACTGACGCACATCATACGTAACAATCCAGGAATCCCCGTAAATCACATGTTTTCTAGGCGATTGATACACATTATAAATATAAGCCTTTATCTTATAAACAGGCGGCGTATATTCCAAGACCTCCAGCGAACCCGTATCCAAATACCAGGTAGTCCTCTCATCAGCACCCGGCACATCAGGCCTGCTTTCATGGATTACCTTAAACTGCGGCGACGACTGCAGTTCCTGTATCGAAATCGCCTGCCCGGTCATGGTGAAAGCTAGCGTCAGCGCCAAACCTATTACAATACCTTTTAGTTTCATAATTACCTCTCAAATGATAATAAGCACGAACTCGTTAGTATAAGTGTACTATACTCTCTAAATATGCATAACCCACATATTGAATAATAATACTATCTATGTTTTAATGAAATTAAATATTATTTATTCTTTATAACAATACTAAATATTCATCCTATATTTTATAGATTCACTATATTTTTTCTACATAATAGATCTTTTCTACCATGTTTTTAAAACCAAATACTTTATGGTAGTTTTTTATCCATAGAAGACGTACATGTATGAATAACGATCAATTAGAATTTGTAGAATCTGTAAAAACAAATACAGATAATGAGTTTTCCTGAAAGTCGGTTCCATTATCAGCAAGGAAGTCATATTTTCGCTCACTATCGTTTGGACCGGGTTCGTTTTTCTTGTTACTAGTATGATAGCTGGTGGCGGCTTGACCACAAGCCTATTGACTTTAAGATATAGTTAATTATTAATCTAAAAGGAAAGTTTATATGTTAGAAAAATATTCTGAACTTACAAATGATATGGATTTCAGTAAGGCTGCACTTATCGTAGGAAACGGTGCTAGTATATCATTATCAGCCAACTTTTCATACAGCAACTTATTTTCAAAAGCTGAAGAAATAGGACAATTATCATCTAAACTTGCTAATATATTTAATCAGCTTCATACCTCAAATTTCGAGTCAATATTAAATCAATTAGATATAACACAAAAAATGAATAATATGCTTCCTCTTTCCCATATTTTAAAGGAAATACTACCATTATTTGACGACACCATCTCTAAATCTAGAAACCAAATAAAAAAAGCCTTAATTGAAACCATCAGAAGTGTACACCCTGAATATACGAAACTATCAATCACCCACCCAGAATCTAATAATATATTAAAGCTTAATAAATTTTTAAATCAGTTCGACTATATTATCAATCTAAACTATGATTTACTAATATATTATATTCTTCTTGCTAATAAAAATCTTTTCATAGACTCTTTCCGACATGCTGACCCCGATAACTACAATCTAACCTTTGATGAAAATATTATAAATACAAGCTTTGGCTCAAGGACGAAACTATATTATCCACATGGAAATATTGTTCTTTGTGTAGATTCCAATGGAGAGGAGCAGAAAATTCGTTGTGCTGAAGCAAATTCACTTTTACAGAAAATTCTTAGTCTTTGGGAGCATGAAAATGCTCTTTATCCACTATTTATTTGTGAGGGTTCATCTACAGAAAAGGTAAAAAGCATCTATAGAAATTATTATTTAAGATATATCTATAAAAATATCCTACCCAAACTACCTGATAATATTATATGTTACGGTTGGTCCTTAAGTGAAAATGATGAACACATTTTAAAGCAAATACTAAAAAACAAAAGTGATTCCTTTAAGATACTTATTTCTATTCATAAAGGTTCCAAAAGTAGTTTGCAATTAAATACTGAGTGTACCAATATAAAAAATAGAATTACTAATATTAATAGTAATACTGATATACACTTTTTTGACGCTACTGATGAAGGATGCTGGCTAAACTATAACGCTGACTAAAAATAATAAAACACTTAATTTAAAAGCGACCAATAACAAAACCCATTTATATTGATTTTATAAGCGATAGGGATAGTTACTTACTACCTCTATCGCTATTTTAATCAACCTAGAAAGTAGACAGAATTCCCAACATTAACTCTAAATCTTTATCCACTGGCAACTTTATAATATCAGGCATTAGCCCCAAACTTAATGTTCCTCCATCAATACTAGCCAACCCAACTGATAGCAATCTCAAATAGATCCCTTTATCAATCGCTATCGATTTTAAAGGCATAGAATTATCTTCTTTTTCAATTTCCCCGTTTTTAGCTTGCTCATATTCTTTAATCAAATCTAGATTTATATCATATTCCAACATTTCGAAATTACAAGATAATAAAGTTTCTACATCTTGAACTAGTAAGAATTCAAGTGCATTAACAAAAATGCAAAATCGTTTCCAATCTAATTTATCTTCAATATAATATTTAAATAGTATACCCATCCATTCGGCCTTTTTATCTTCATTGAATGAGTCAATTTTAATCATAAGCCACTTTATATGTTCTAATCGTACCTCATCATTATTAAGATATTTTTTCTTATACGATTTTTTACTTTCCGAACCTTATTAGACTCTCCTAAATATTGCTTTATAAAAATTGTGTCATAAAATAAAGATTTAAAATCAACTAAATCATTAATCCCATATAAGGAAAAAACTATATAATCTTTATTATCTAAAATTCCACTTTGCCTTAAATAATCTTTTACAATATTTTTTATAAAGTAACTCTTACCACATCCCCACTCACCAGTAATCATTAAAGCTTGATTGATAGTACGATTCTGAATATAATGCTTAATTACTGATAATATTTGTTAATCATTCATAGGTCTCTCCAAAATTTATAATGCTATAAACAAACATATATTACTGCTTAATTATTATCTAAATAAGTAAAAGCTCTACATAAGCATAAACTTTTATTGTAGAGCTTTTAACTAATAATTAATTTAACAATATATTTTTATTGAACCAGAGATTCTCTATATTCTTCTGCAGCCGCATCATAGGTCCATTGCACGGTTGCATTATGATGTTCTGTCACAACTTTTTCAATTTTATCAAGTGGAATAGAGAAAAATTCTTTTCTATGATTTACTTTATTTACCTCATATTCTCTAAAGGTGTTATGTAAAATTGATTCTAAGGTAGGTGCATCATCTGAAAAGATTAATGCATGAACATCAAATTCAAATGGGACAGATGCACTACTTAATTCCTTAATTCTATCCATAGGTTCAAGACGTCTAGTCATACCAATTTTAAAAATATTTTCCCCAAATGAGCCAATATTAGAGATAATATAAACAAAACCAGCACGTGTATTCTTTTCTCGATTTAATACATCAGATTTAACAGTTTCAAGCTCAGAAAGTTTTTCTTCACATTCTTTAATCTTATCAATGTATAAGGTCTTTTCTACTTCATTATCAGTCTTTTGTAAATATTTCATTAGCTTAGAAATTTCATTTTTAAATTGAGTTTCATCTTTCTCAATTTTTGCTTTTTCACGCTCAATTTCACGACGGACTTTTTCTTCTTCTTTTAATTGTTCTTGTATAATTCTCTTTTGTTCTCGCTCATCTTCTAACTTTTCTTGATATGCGTGAGCTGTAATTAATTGTTGTAACTTATTTTCAAGAAAACCTTTTGTAATTTGCACTCCATCAGATTTATAAATTTTATTTAAAGTTTCATAGGATCTTAAGATTTTACTCCTCATAGTATCAATATTTTTAAGTGTAACATTCGATATAGCTAAATCACATTCAGCATTAAATGAACGTAAAATCTGACGTATTTGATTATTTACAAACTTTTTATCATCGTTAATAAGCGCATCTACAGCTGTATTATTTTTTACTAATTCAGCTTCTTCTAACTTATATTTAGATAATATATTTTTTAATTCCTGAGATGTAGCAAGTTCAAGTCCTTCCGTATCTATATTAACTACTGTTACTAAAGGCTCTAGATTTTCAACCTCTAGCTTCTTATTTTTTAGCTCCTTTTTAACTTTTGATATTTCAGAGTACAACTGATTAAGCTCAGCACTCTTTTCACTAATACGTACTTCAATATCATGCTCTATTTTGGCCTTTTCTCTTTCAATAGTCTCTTCCAATGTAGCTAATTTTGATTGATTAGCTTCTATATTCTGAATAAGATTTTGATTCAAAATATACTCTTTGTAAATTTCATTTTCAACCATCGCCCATCGATGATATCTAGCAAGTAATAATATTGCAACTCCAATAAGCATAATCGGCCAAACTACACTAATGGCAGCCATTAAGAAAACAGCAATATCTCCCACAACAAATCTTTTTTCTCCATTATTATCCATAATATTTCTCCCTACACAAAATTAATTGAAGTTTACTTTCTCTTTACCCACTTGCTTTTGAAATTTACTATTCCTCCAAATAAAACCATCAATAAAATGTATTTGCTTAAGAGTTAATTGAGCTTTTGTACTATTTTCATCGAAAAAAGATTCGACGCATCTGATAATATACCATTAGGTGCTACACTTCCCTGCAATATAAGCGGCGAAGTTGTATTATCATCACTCAATCGGACGATACTAGACATACAAAATTATCAAACTTTAAAAGAACAAATTCTGCTACATCAATAATTTCAAATGATGTATTAGTTAATTTAATAGGCGTTACAGTAATGCCTATATTATTTATCTGGAACAATCGTAAGATTACTTACCTTCATTGGCTAATCAGGTAAATCTAAAATAGGCGTATTATTAATACTAATATACGTTATATATTTAAATTAATAGTTTTTATATTATATCTCCCTAGCCATCCTCATAAAGGAGTGATATGTCCACTTATATTAATAGAAGTCTCAAAGATTCCACAGCACTGATCCTTTTCCTTGCAAGTATCACATATAACCGGATATGTCTTTTTCCACGCAGAAATACTATCTCGAGCTAAGAAACGGACTCTTTCAGTCAATAAACATAATGGTATATTATAAATTGAGGTCATCATACCTTTTCTATATAATGATAATGCCGCTAAATCGAGTATATTTTTATAATCATAAGGATCTATCCAAAATTCGTCACTATTTTTAGCTGCATATCCGCTATATTCCATTCCCATAATCGCAACATGACACACAAATGGTAAATTCCTCGAAATATATTCAACTAACAAGTTAAGATTTCCTATAGTTTTACTGAATAAAACCGTTCTAATTTCGATTAAATGCCCCATTCTAAACAGATTAAATATTCCTTTAATCGTATCAATAAATGCACCTTTGCTACCAACAATAAAATCATGCTGTTCATAGTTAGCAGCATATAAAGGTATGCAAAATAATATTTTACGATGACCGACACTAGAAATCCGCTCAACAAATTTCATATTTTTAAATGCACGACCATTTGTTAAGAACGAAATAGGCACATCAGGATAAATCTCATGAACCACCTCTAATAATGTAACAATTACATCTTGAAATATAGTAGGCTCACCGCCGGTAATCCCTATATGCTTTACATTCTCGGGTCTTAACTTCAAGATTTGTAAGTTCATATCTAAAAAATGACCGGAATTATCGCAAACTTGAGGGCACATAATACACGCACTATTACATTGGTTGGTTATAAAAAGTGTCAAATCAGCCCAGTTACTACGATACAAAATAGAAATAATACCATCCGGCATAATCGACACAATATCGCCATACTCATAATTCAGAAAATCATTTGGTGAAAGTTTCAAACTAAGCTGATCATTTTTACAGATAATCTCTCCATCTTCTACATAAACTTTTCCTATAAAGGGTTGCTCTATATTAATACCTTCAATCTTTGTACTTAACATTATCAACCTCAATAACTAATCCAAGACCAAAAGACCTTATTAATTCTGTCATCATTTAAACTTAACAAATAGAATATATAGTCTAAAACACCTTTTGTTTTCCGGCAAAAACTACTACTCGGACGATGCCCATCAAGCGTACCACTTTCAACATAGTAACGCACAGGATCTGCGCCGCAATATAACTGATAAGCACATGTAGCACATTCCGGTAAGCACTCAACACAAGATGCTTTCACCACATCTTTCGCAATCTTACCTTTAAAAATTTCTTCCCAAGTATTAGATTTGACATGACCTAAACAGAATCGCCTATCACCACGTCTTGCCAGCATGCGACCTTCGTCAGAAGCATATACATAACCATTATAGTCATAGATAACACCACTAATAATATTTCCACATGGAGACTGTAAATCAACAAATCCTGTACTAAAAGGAGTTAAAATACGTTCCAACAGTAATGCGGCATAATATTCAACAAAATGATACCCTTCAATATTTTTTTGAATAATATAATTTAATGCAGTCTTATAAGATTTGAGAAACTCCTCTGTTGAATAGCCTAAAGTCTTTATATTATCTACAGCATTACCATAAGGATTTAATGCACGAATAAAAATCCCGTGAAAATCATGATTGATATATTCATCCACTACCTGCGGCAGACTATTGAGATTAGTTTTGCTAACCGTAAGTAGAGATGAAGCAGCATCCTGCCCTAAAACACTTCTTGTTAAAGCTAACTTCTCTTCAAATACTTCATATCCATCAATAGGCCCTCGTGGCTTTCGGTTATAATTTTGTATCTCCTGATCCCCATCAAGAGATGTAGATATTGCAATACCATGTTTTTTACAATATCTCAATATATCTTTTGTAATTAAAGTTAAATTGGTACAAATAACAAATTCTAATCGTCTTTTAGCAATCCGATTAACAATCTCTGCATATTCGACAATATCTTGAATAATCAACCAGTTTAATAAAGGCTCACCTCCTTGAAACTCAATTTTAATTATAGGAGAAGGCGATTCGAAAATCTTATTCACAATTTGCTTTGCTGTGGGCCAATCTAAATCTAGATTATGCTCATTTTCATTAGCACTACTTGCATGGCAATAGCGACAATTAAAGTTACATCGAGCTGTTACAACTATCATATGTAAAGATGTAAAATCATCTAAATAAGCTTTTCTACTCTTCAGTTGATTAGCTAATAAATCAAGCTGAATTTCAAGATCATGATCATCGGCTAAAAACTGTTTATCTTTTAACGCAAAATAAAAGTCTGATTTTGTATCAATATCTCTATTAAGAATTTGACTGAAATCATCCTTGTTAATAAATAAATGTTCGCCACCTTGATTAACAAGTATCATGATCCCATTATCAAGCTCAGTAAACCAAAATGGCAACAGATGTAGTTCAGGGCATTGTGACACTAGTCTATCCCCCCTGCCTTATCAAAAGCTTTGTGATAAATTATAGATCTCAACTCACCAAATCTATCATCTAAGTCAATTTGAACTTGTTTTTTCAAAGCTTCATTACAAAAATTTCCAAGCAAGGTTTCGAGCTTCTCTTTATCGGCTTCCAGCTTTAGTTTAAACCAGACACCTACAGTATCATGATCAACTTCATCGATTTTAATATGATAGTAATCCGTAAACATATTAGCTGCGTACATAACAGCTTTAGGCTCATAAAATTCTTTTTTTAATTCAACAAAATAGATAAAATCATTTTCTTTTCTAATAAAATAATTATCCATATCAAATACCCAAGGCTTGTTTCATCTTCAAATATACACGTCCATTTTGTGGTAATCCATGTCGAGCCTGAAAGTCATATATGGCAGCTACTACTTCCTGTGTGCGACCACTAGTAGATGTAAATTTATACCCGTATCTCTGTAGGCCTGACCGAATAATATTAATATTAGTACTATTTAAATATGCCTCTGTCTGCCAATCAACAATACCAGATACAGGTAAACCATATTCTATCTGAAAGTTTTTTATCGCTTGCACTGTATTAGGCCCCTTCTGACCATCAACAGCTCCTACTGAATATCCTAAATCGTTAAGTTGTTTTTGTATCTCTGCAATAGACAAAACATCAGTTGGCTGTGCAGGTGCAACATCCCCTTCATCAGAAGAACCTGAATAACCGCCAGAATAGCCGCCACTGGAATACCCTCCGCCTCGACCGTATGAACTTGAATAATGAGAGTAATGAGATCTATGCGAAGAATGTGATCTATGACTATAGTGTGCCATCTCCACTAAGTCATTAGAAAAAATACCATCAATACTATCAAAAATCTGTTTTTGAGGCAATGTATCTTTAGATTTGAATTTAGAGCCTTTAAATTGATTCAAATTTACAGCACCACTATGGTTTAAGGTTGTTAAATCATCTGAATATGATTCCCAAGCCTGTGCAGTAGTAGGTAATCCCAATTGAGCCAAAACCCAAGAGCTAACTGTAATAAATGTTAACCATGCCTTTTTTGATTGTTTCATGATACCCCTCAATTCCTTTTTAACTATACATATTAAATCAACTTAGAATCCAAAATATAAGTAATAATATAAAAACTATTAACAAACAGCCACAACCTGAATCCTTTTTATTACCACTTACATCATTTTCGCGTTCTTTATAGTTTCTTTTAACATCCTCCCAACTAGAATCCTTCTTAGGTTCCACCGGCGCATACAAAGACAACAGATCAAAACTACACTTAGGACAATTCCGCCAAGTTTTTTCTCATATTATGCCCACAATTAGGACATACACGCGTATACGGAATCACATTATCAACTATATGACTATCAAACTTATTATATGAAGTATATGATAAACCGCTACCCGGAAGCCCAACCGTATTCCTAATTCCTGATTTACTTATCGTTGTATGAATACCTTTACGACCAAGAGTTAAACTGGTACTCTTCTTATTAAAGTTAATTTTGATTCCGGGCGCTATTTTTATAGAACGATGAAATTTAAAAAATCCCACACTAAAACCTCTAAGCGCAAACAACTTCATGAATTTTTCATTATTAATTATATTATCGAATTTTTAATATCAAAATTCAATTAATTCCCTATAAATACCTTTAATAGATAAAAAAATATATGCAAATCATTTCTAAAATCTACTATTAATAAAAGATTCTTTCACGCCAAAAAACCATCCCTCAATTTCTCAAGGGATGGTTTTCCTCATTCATATATATTTATTTTTACACTTATACAACATCAAAATTACACAGCTTTCACCTATACGCCTGCCCCCTCTCAACAACACGATCCGAACGATCTATGTCAAAGGTCTTATGTTGTGAGGTCTCGCCAGGCGATGAAGAGTTCCGCCACAACGTGCGGGTTGCCGCTCATTTTGATGCGAGCCATCATTTTACGTACGTAATGGCAATGTTCCATCATGGCTTCCGCCAGTTTGCGGCGCACCTGGGCCGGCGACTGGTACACCAGGATCGGTTCAAAGTCCGCCACGCGGATATAGCTCGTATCCGATTGCGGTCCCTCCTCCACCCGATATTCATAAGGAATCGCCACGTTAAACAGGCCGTATACCACGTCTTTACCGATAGAACGACGGCATTTAATATGGGCCAACGTCATATGCGGTCCAAAAATCCGCGGTGCCGTATACGCGCTGCGATGACCGTCGCTGCTCAACATACAACCCGGCCGTAAGCCTTCTTTCAGAGCCAACTCGCGTGTAACGAGGCGTATCGGCTTGTCGATGAGGGCCTGCCGACCATCGACATAATAGCACAACGTACTGTCCGCGCCATTTTCATAGGTTGGAATAAGACAAACAATGTGATTCTCGGGATTCGCGTATACCAAATCCAAATCCTCTCCCTGTGATAAACGAGAGATCATCAATTCTGCAACTCCGTCATGTGATGTCATCTAAACATCCTCCTTAATAAAATAAGGAACATTCCTATGCAATTAATAATGAACACGTGTTCTGTGAAAGCAGATCTGCATGCGGTGATCCGCCGTTAAAACTATTGTATACCTCCATACACATTTTGTAAATATATACGGAAAACTATAGAATTTTATGTATTATTAAATATTGTTATAATCTTGTAAACACAACGATTAACTGATGTGACATTAATTACGCATCGAATTTGTAAAACGTATATAACATGCATATCTATAAAACATTATGAACTGATATGAATCAGTCGAACCATCATAAACTGCTATGAACCGTTACGGTTATTATGGTCCGCTGTCAGATATTTCCGCAGTTTCCTGATAGCCCGTTCGTGGCGTTGCTGCACGGCTTGGCGGCTGCAATTCAGTTCTTCGCTGATGGCGGTAAAGCTCTTAGAGTCGCCATATACCTGACGTAGTAAAGACCTTTGTGTTTCCGTCAGACGTGACATGGCCCATACGAGGCGCTGCCGCAACTGCTGCTCCATCTCCCGGTTCATCACCTCTTCCTCCACGCAATCCGCGGAGGCGAACTGATCCATGGCCAGCTGCTTTTCGTCACTGTCCGTCGTCGTGTCCGGCAGATGTATTTCCCGCTGCCACTGACGACGCTGATGCTTGAAGTAATTCATCTGACCGTATCGGATGCCGGCTTTCACAAAGCCTGCAAACGGCACGGGTCCCTCCGTATCATAGCTGTAAATCGAGTCCACGAGAACCGCCCACAGATACCCTTCAAGGTCCTCTCTGAACGCGCGATTCATAGTGAAGTTCGTATAATGCAGAATGAGCGGACGATACCGACGACACAGCTCGATCTGTGCCGCATCATAATGAATTTCATCAGGACTCCACGGCTGGTACAACACGGTTTGCACCCGCATATTCCGGCGCTGACATATACGCACCAGATTTTCGTCCGTAATCGATGCCAACACCTCCGGCGAGCACACCATAGTTTGCAAAATCGGACGATCCGCATGTTTCTCCGGCGACTGACACCGTTGAATATTTGGTAATTCATCAGAAATTAACATAATCCCCTTTCCTGCCCAGGCATAGCGCTTGACTACACCTTAACGCGGAAAGAGGATTATGACAAATCAGGAATTAATTAAATTTTATACATATTTTCCAGGGTTATCAGTTCAATATCGGGATTTGTATTGGTAAAAGTATATCCACTTTTACTAAATAACCAGTAATATACGGCGCCGTGAATGCAGCAATTTACTATATCGTAATATAGTAGTTTACGATATAGTAGTTTACACATAAAAGATTCACAGATGTCAGTCCGCATGTTCCTGCATTTTCATGGACAGAATCCGCCTTACCGATGCGTTTAACCGCTCTTCGGAGATGTCTCCGTTCTCCACGGCGCGGGATAAGGCACGATGCACTTCGTCGATATGCATCGTATCTGCATCGAGCAGGATGATATCGCTGCCGGCCAAAACGGACGCCACCGCATAATCGCCGATGTTCTGATTTGACTGCAGAGCTCCGACGTCGATACGATCCGTCATGATAATGCCGTCATAGCCCAGATCGGATCGCAGCCAATCCGTTATGATCGACTTTGATGAACTCGCCAGATGTTCGCTGTCGATAGCGGGAAACTGCGCATGGCTGACTATGACCATATATGTATTCGGCGTCGTCTGTTTCACAAGGCGCTTGAATACGGCCACATCATTATCGCTCAAGTAGTCCTTCGTCTCATCGGCGGAGGAAAACATGCGGTCTCCCGTTCCCAACGAGGGGAAATAATTGTAAGCGAACCACATATGATTGATCTGATAGCGCTCGGCCATAGCCAGATTGATATGGCCCGCCCATGTCGGGTCCGCCGTATAGGAAATATGCGGCACCCCCAGATTCGCATTAGGTCCGATAACGAGATTAAAGCCCATATCGCGCAATTCGATAGCGGACCGCGTCGTAAGGTTGATGATGCGGTCAATCGAATATTGTCCCATCTTGGACGCCTCGGGCAGACGCAAAAAAATATCGCCCCTGCGTTCCACCTTGTCCCGATTGATTGCGATGTACGGCGTCACTAAGCTCGATGTCACCGCCGTCTGATGAATCTCCTCGATGAAAGCTTTCACCTGGTTCTTGTACATCAGGTTCTCATTGGTCAACAAAATACCGCCCACCCGATATTTACGGATGACGTCCCGTTGCGACTGCCCCAGCTCGGTGCCATGCAGGCTGATCATCATGAGCTGTCCGATTTTATCCTCTCTCGACATAGCATCCAGCCATGTATCGACCTTTTCCGTGACAGGTTTATCCGAAGCCACCAGTCCGCGATACGAAAACTGCCGAATTCCTTCGCTCCCCGTATTCTGATGTTTACACGAAGCGGCCAAAATGACTGTCAGGATTACGCCCATCCCTAAAATGACTCGCTGAATTATACTTTTCATGCGTACACAAAACTCCTCATTAGCACCGTAGTGCCCCATTACCTACGTAACCAAAGAGGTATTAGGTACTTTCACAATCCGCGATATACAACAAACTTGTCCGTTCCTTGTGAAAGTTCCCTTCGGTTTACTAACGTCCATTCGGCCTGTAGCCCTCTCTAACCACACAATGTACGCTAACGTTCTCCCAAAGAATACGACCCCATCGCATCCGTTTGACATTATGTATTACTATTATACACTATATAATTCATCATTTCCTCATGCACATTGAACATATCTATACTAAATTCTCATAATTGACAGACCGAAATGAGAATATATTTTATACCACAATAAAATATGTTTTACTATCAATATTCATTAATATGTTAGCATCTATATCCAAGATGAGACTATGTTTTATATCATAACAAAACCCTATGGAATCTACATAATGTAATCTCTAACGTCAGATAAACCATTAGATGCGCTATCTAATTAATTGTATTGTCTCTAACGTCAAAGGATCCACTCACAATAGCCCATAGGGTTTCTACAGCGGTTTATGTGATTGTTAATATAACGAAGCTTCTCCATTACTCATGGCCAGGAATTCATCAGATATTGAACACCATAACGAGATTAGATCGTTTGCGCCTAATTTCGTGGTGTTACACACTACTAAACATTTATCGGATATTGAAAAGTGCTTACATTTATCCTTTGAATTTAGGGGATGTAGGGCATGTTTCAGGCACTACGTCCTTACGATCGCCAAGCACCGCACTGCGATCCGTATAATGTGTATGCAACAGTTCGTGCGCCTTATGGCCCAACGGTTCGCCCAGGAAGTTCTTGTACAATGCCTGGATTTCAGGGTTTTCATAGGAAGCGACCCATTTATAGTTTTCGTCCGCTTCATAAAGGCCGCCGATACGGGCTTCCTTGGTTTTTACGGCTTGCGGCAATTTCGTACGCGGTTGACCGCCGCCGCCGATGCAGCCGCCCGGACATGCCATGACTTCGATGAAGTCATAATGCTTGTCCCCTTCTTTCAACGCGTTGAGGAAGTCACGGGCATTCTTACCGCCGTGCACGACCGCAACGGACAAGGTCACATCATCACCGAGTTGAACGGTCGCTTCTTTCACACCCTGCATGCCGCGTACGTCCTCGAGATGAGTCAACGCGTATGGAGGCGGTTCTTTATCCGTAATGAGTTTATACGCCGTACGCATAGCGGCCTCCATTACGCCGCCGGTGTTACCGAAGATGATGGATGCACCGGTTTCCATGCCGATCAGTTCATCAAATTGAGATTCTTCAACGGCATTGAAGTCGATGTTTTCCTCTTCAATCCAGCGGATGAATTCGCGAGTCGTAATGGAGATGTCCGTATCCATGCCGAGGGATTCGTCGTTGTAGAAACGGGACGCCGCATTTTCTTCTTCCCGTTTCGTTTCCGCTTTCTTGGCCGTACAAGGGTTGACGGAAATGGACACGATATTATGAGGGTCAATGCCCTTCTTCTCAGCAAAGTACGTCTTGATCATAGCCGCTTCCATGGCGATACAGGAACGCGTAGATGACAAGTTCGGAATGAGTTCAGGGAAATAGATTTCCGCAAAACGTACCCACGCAGGGCAGCAGCTCGTAAATTGAGGAATCTTTCCGCCCTTATTGAGGCGTTCTACGAGCTCGGACGCTTCCTCCATAATGGTCAAATCGGCACCGAAGTTCGTATCCACTACATAATCGGCTCCGAGAGCGCGCAAAGCACCGACCATTTTTCCTTCCAGGAATGTACCGGGTTCAAAGCCGAAGCCTTCACCGATGGACACGCGCACAGCCGGAGCCGTCTGGATGACAACGATTTTATCGGGATCTGCGAGGGCTGCTTTCACCTTATCAAGCTCGGATTTAGCATGCATGGAATCGAACGGACACGCCGCCGCGCACTGACCGCAGTGAATACATACGGGCACGTCGCCGTTCGCATCGAGATCATAGTAATCGAGCACGCTCATCACGTCCGCACAAGCGCGACGGCACAAGGTGCAGTTCTTACATTTCGAGATGTCGTGAAAAATCGAAGGATTGTCGAACGCAATCGGTACGCGTTTATCGATAAATTCATATTGAGACATGAGGACCTCCTCGGGACAAACTATAACTATAAACCTTTGGGGGCGAAATATGCCGAGCCACCGGCGGCAAAATACGCCAAATCACTTGCGTGCGAAATATACCGAACCGTCAGGCACCTGCACACGGGGCATACTGTCGCATCTTACCTATAGTATACGATATGATGAAAGTTTATACTAGGTCAATACTAAAAACATGCTGAATCCTAAATTAATCCGTTAAAATGAAAGATATTGTAGGTTTATCATTCATATATAACTTATTGACACTATAGAAAGAAGGGGCTGGAACCGGATTGATCCTCAGCCACTGGTCTATTACGATTTTTGTTTATATAGCAGTTTAATCAGTATATATTGCAGTACGATTACATAAACGATTTGTGATCCGAAAAAATCGATAAAAATCCGATCGTCCACGTAAAATAGATATAGCGGATACACAAAGGTGGCGTAGGCCAATATCAATAGGATATTATTTCTTTGTCTGCATGTGTAGTACAGAATGCTGTAAATCAGAATAATCAGCAGTGCAAACAGATACATGCCGATAAACGAGAAATCATGATAATACCGCATCAGCGCCGTATATACATTGGTATCTATATTATTAAAATACGTAAAGAACAAGAAAATACTCGGCTTCGGCAGTGCAAATCCCAGCGTATTTAAGTTTCCATAAGGCCCTACAAACAGCGTTTGCCCGATTAACGTGGAGTCAGGCAGTTGATAGTGTAAGATGACATCAAATGCCGAAAGGGATATGCCTGCGTAGTGCGCCAGAATTTCAAAAGCTGATTTATCGGCGCTGACGCCTTTTCCGAATAATGTCCCCACGATAATAAATAGTAGAAAGAAACTCAAAAAGGAAACGCCCGCCGTCGTAAACAGCTTCTTCGCATATTCATAACCGTCGTATTTCCGATACAATGCATGACCCGTGACCGTAAATATAAAAATCACCAACGTTATAATTAAAATACGGCCCGTCGTTAAGTATACAAAAGGAAAGAAGAATAACAACGGTATCAAATACGATAAATTGCTCCATTGCCATCTTTTACATACAACGCGTTGAATAAACGCGAATAATGATATATACGTCAGTTGCTGCACCAGAATTTGATAATATGCCATCCAACGTGACAGCTGTACAGTTGAACTTTCAGCCATAATATAAGGCCGTATACTGCTGGCGATGCCCAGTATACCATTACGATTGCCCACCTTGGCGGCCAGTGTATACATCTCATGGCCCGCAAGTCCAACGATGACGAACAGCAGAACCCACATCATCACTTGACGATAGACAGGGATATATACATCATTAATCGTATGCAGTTGATTATCAACTTTCATAGGTATGGTCTGATTATCATGTAAACAATAGGCCACATACAAGGCCCCTGCGGTCATAACCATCTGTACCGTGATTAAAATCAATATCGTATCACCATGCATCGGCAATTTCCAACGATTAACCATGATGCTGCACAGTATACCGGCAATCGTCAGCGATGATTGTGTGGCGATAATTGGTGAAAGCAGATCGAAGTCCAGCACATACAGCGTCAGCATCAGCATGACGACAGACAGTAGCGATAATAACGAAAACCATAACAGGCTATCTACCATGACGATACTTCCTCACAGCCGTAACAGAGATCAATAAACTCATTACGAGAGAACCCAATACAAATCCTATAATGCCATATTTTACATATAAAAAGCCCTCTTCATGGTGTCGATCATCACCGAAAATGATTTCTTTGTGAATCACGCAAAGCGAATAATAGGGGCTCATTGCCTGCACATTGCGGTTTGCATAAGCGATATACTGATCGGTCAATCCATCTAGATGCGCTTTTACATATTCCTCATCTTGTATATCATTAGGATCAAACATAATGTACAGTTCATATAGTTTAGGATCATCGGAGTTGACAAAGATATGTTGCTGATACCATTTAAATTGGTTGATGGAATCCATCGTATCCCAGTTGGAATTAATCTTATTCCAGTCGATGGTATCGGATGTCTGTTTTATAAAGCCCACGATGTAACCCTGGGAATTAAGGACCCCCTTTATCTGAGTCTCCGGCTTCACTACCAGATTCGGAGTCTGATCATCTAATGCAAATATGACGGATGCATTAATAGGACCATGCACCATGACAGGTTTTACTAGAATTGTTCTGGTAATCATAATGGCAATGGCACAGACAATACCCACAAGAGCTATTTGCCACCATTTTCTTTTAAGTTCATTAATAATATACATATTCATATATCTTCTCAACTTTTCTCAAATGACTGTCATAAGAATCTAAAATCGCTGGCATTGACAAATTTGACGCATCGGTACAGTACATATATCTCGGTCAGCACCATCGTCAACGCCGCGCCATCAGCTTTCATATAATAAATCAACGGAAATACAATACACAAATCTAAAATAGCGGAATGAACTAAAACTGTAACGAATTCCTTCTGATGACCGAAGGATATCATTCCGAAAAGCCCGTAAATATTACTGGAAATCACGATGAGCGGTAAGAACGCCAGGATTTGTAATACCGATACGGAGTCTTCATAACTCGGTCCAAGAATATAATAAACCAACCATTGTGCTGTAATCAAGATGCCGATACACAATACGGATGTACCGGTACATAAAATGATGAAAGCCTTGCGTAAAATGGCTTTAGCCCGTTCTTTCGATTCCTTCGCCGCTTTGTTCACAAATGGATACAAAGCGTCCACAATCGGACTCAAGCCGCCTCTGAAAGCATCGATAATGCGATTCGCCGCACTATAGATACCCACGATATAGTCAGAGGTTAACAGCCCTAAAAAAACAATGGTAGACGTGGTGTACAAATTAATGGCAACCATAGAGCCGAAATAAGGAAGGCTATCTTTGATCGCGTCCTTGATATGACTCCATTTTACTCTGATCAATATATCGGGATATTCCTTAATAATAATCCCCCAGGAACACACCGCCGCAATAACGGTGGTAATGGATTGGAAAAAACCGGCCCATACGATATCATCCGCCGCTTTCACAAACAGGAAAATACCCGCCACCGATATAATCCGGCCCATAATACTGACAAATGTGATGTACCGCATTTTTTGTATACCTTGAAAGAACCATATCGGAAATAGTGCCGTCCCGATGACATTCAAGTAAATCGCGACGTATAGTAGAGCGTTAAACGTGAACCAATGAGAAAGCGCAACGAGCGCCAAGGCAAAAACCACCGTCAGAAGCAACAAAATAAAGAGTTTCGCCCCCATAATCGAGGTGAAATAAAAGCCCCGCTTGGGTCCTCTATCGTGACGAGCTATGCTTTTAGGGCCACTCAGATCGAAACCGAAATTGGATACCAGCAAAAAGTATTGAATGATACCCGTAGCAAACGCCAGTTCACCGAATCCGTCGACGTGTAACACGCGAACCAAATAAGGAAAGGTGATAAAACTGAGCACATATTGAAGCCCCTTCACGGTTAACAGGGATCCGATATTTTCCAACAATGACCAATTAACTTTCATCGTTTCCCCCACTTATCTCGCAAAATCAGCCTCAGTTGATTCCCCCGGCTCAACATTCGTAACAATATATTGGAATGACCGACAGCATGCATAAATCCTGCAGGCCATACACTGTTCTTGAAATCATCATATAATCGCTTCGGATTGGCTGCATACGATGATAATGTACCGCATTTTACCATCGGTTCAAAGGAATCAATATACACCGGATAAGAACCCCAGTATGTGAGGTCTTCATCGGTAGGATGTAAAACAAAGTAATTAAAATTAGTCATAATCGTATCTGTATCAATAGAGCCGTACCGAGTCATATCAACGGGGTAGCCCTTATAAAAATCTATCGCCCCTTGATGTAATTCCCGTAGACGAACTTTATAGCTATCCGGTATGGCATCATATTCATAGGCTTCCAGCACAGCCTCAACTGCACCATCTTCGGTACGCGTATATCCCAATGTCGTACCATGAGGAGCGGTAAAGAACACCTCTAAAAACATGTATCCCAGACGCAATGCCGTTTGCAGTTCATAGTTTTCGCTAATATCGATATACGATTCTGCCGGTTTAAGACTGTTTTGTAAGTACAGAGGAATCCACTCTATATCGATATGATTAATGCGGCTATACTGCTTTAACGCCTCTACAATCGTACCGGATCCCAAATCGACAATACCGATTTTTGTATACGTGCTGTATTGACGGATATAGTCATACAATAAAGCCCCCTGCTCCTGCGAGTTCATCATAACCCGATCTCGAACGCAGTCATATAAGGCCTGAATCCGACCATCCGTAGATAATTCCGCTCTGCTGAACGTATCGCTTTCCGACAGTCCCACGGAGCGGATGATATCCGCATCATACGGTATACCTAATCTGTTGAAAAACGTCGTCAATGTAATGCCGGACTGCCACGATTTGTAAAGATTTAAAATATCTTCCAGGGACTGCTGATATTGAAGCAGCGGAATCACAACAGAACGACGGGATAAATAGGAATAAAACGTGTCGATGCTATCTCGAACGGAATCGGAAATCTTTTGTAACACATAGCCGTCACGCGCTAAAAACAAAATGGAATCAAGATTATAGGATTTTCTTTGTTGCTCGACCCATTGCATAAAGCCCGTAACAATGGGACCGAATACATCAAAGCCCAATCGATACGCCAATGTATCAGTTACTTTCGATAATTCTGATACATCCGTTAGTGACAATGCTTCTACAGCATCTGATGGTTCCGCTATATTTGATGAGTTATATTTTGTAATAAACCCGTACAATAGCGAATAATTTAAATCGGACTTGGCCCTGGTCACATTTACATACTGCGTGCGATTGGCCGGTTTCACCAGATACGCATCCAAGCCTCGTGATTTAGACCGCTCTATATCGGCCTTTACGTCGTTGCCCACATGTAATACATCCTGCGGCTGTACCTGAATCTCATCCAATACGGCCGTAAATAATTCACCGGACTCATGTTTTGTTTTTCGATACATACAAGATGCAAACAATTTTTTATATCCAACAATATCATTATACGCCAATACGTCTGCAATCGTTGCATCCGTCAGATACATATCAGAAATGATATATACATCTTTTCCCTGCTGTAATGCATAGTGAAAAGCTTTCACAATAGGATCGTTAGGAAAGGTCAGATTGATTTCCAGTTCTATTTCTAAACTTTTACAAGCATCGGCTAAATCCTTACCGTATACATCAGCGAATACTTCGTATATTTCATCAAGCGTCACCTCTCTATACGGGTATGTTTTGCGAGCTTTCCTATCTGAAAGCTCCCGTTTTCGATAGAAATCAATAGATTCTACATGATTTCGTTTCTGATATTCCCGATCCACCAAATGCCATAGATCTCTATCGCGATATAAAACGCGATATATCAACGTATCGTACACGTCAAACGTAATGACGGAGTGTGCATCAATCGCTTGTTGTAATACTAAGTCCATACGTTCTCCCCACTACTTATTTACAAACTTATGATATGTGTCTATCAATAAATTCTCAACGCGTTTCGTTTCATGTTCAATGTCATAGCCGGCCGCTTTCAATTCATCGTATCGGCTTTGACGATGATTCCGTTTAGCCTCTATAACGGCTTGTGCCCATGTATCGATCCCCGCATCTAGTGAAATAAACCGCGTCGATGGCAACAAACTCAGTTCATGCGTAACTGTATCGGATAATAGTAACGGCAAATCCGATGCTTGTGCCTCGATACCGACAACGGTAAGGCCTTCAAAAAAGGATGGCATCACAAGCACATCCGCCGCCTGCATAATGCGATTCACATCATCTCGTCGCCCCAACAGGCGAACCGCATCATGTAAACCATATTCATCAATTTTTCGCCTTACTTCAGATAGATAAACGCTTTCCTCCGTCGTATCCCCCACCAGCAGTAAAACAGAGTCTGGATGAATACGATGAACCTCTCTGACTATATCTAATAAAAAAGTGTGATTCTTCTGGTAAGAAAAACGCCCTACATGCAATAAGGTCAACGTCCGATCCAAACCCAACGACTGACGCATCGCCTTCCGAACGGAATCATCTGCATCATACTTATGAATATCGATGGCATTATAAATGACATGATACGGCTTGTTGACGAACATCCACTGACCGGCGAAACGACTGCAGGCGAAGCGCAAATTAGCACTCCAGGACAATAATTTCTTATTCATCCCTACCAGCAGCCTTCGCGCTAACCCCTGTTTATTTTCAAAGCCCGAATTATGACTGTGGATGACACGAACGGGAATATGAAACAATTTTCCCAATACGAGAGGAAACACGTATTCCAAGCTGTTCGTATTTAATACGACGGCATCATAAACGCCTCTATTTTTAAATGCGATAGTGAGCCATTGCCAATAATGCAATAAGGGATTTTTATGCCTAGAAACAACCTTAAAAATCTTACTGCCCGCACCTAGTATTTCATCTTCATAACATATGGCATATTCACCGGTAATGTTGACAAAATCATAGGTGATCCGACTCGTATCCAAATGTCGAAACTGCTCAATCAGATATGTTTCAATACCGCCCAAATTACGTGTCATCCCCACTTGTAACACACGTAATCCTTTATGTTCCCGATTTGTCATAATAACGCTCTTTCTAACTCGATTTAATCTTAGCAAATAATCCCTTACAACGATGACGTACAAACGAGATGCCCTCGGTACATAAAATAACGGCTGCAGTGCATCTGTACTTCAACAGCACTGATAATACGCCGATCAGAGATAGTCCGCTGCACATATGTTTCTGCATCGCTTTAAACAGGGAATCCCTCCATAACAATTGAAGCCATTTATATGTTTCAAAAATGGACGCCCCCATTCGTTCCAATGAGGAATACATATATTTGACATATAACCGGCTCAATAATTGAAAACAAGCATTATCGTCAATGTCGGCAGTCTGCATATACTCATAAATGGTTTGAACCTTTAATCGATACATTTCATAATACTTCGATTCCCGTTTTTTCGATAAGCTGGACTTATCAAAATCCAATATATAATGATAATACACGTCGGGAATCGTCCCCATAGACTTGGCCTGTGTGAGGTATTCAAAGGAAAACATAAAGTCTTCCATGATATATCGTTCGGAAAAACGTATATTATGAGCGGTGATGATCGACCGTCTGTAAAAGCCGTTCCAAACATAGCCGAACAACGGAATATATTCCATTTCAAGTACCATTCGTAAGATATCGGTTTTGCTTTCAGATATAAAAGGCACCACATCATTTATCTTATCCCTGATACTGAGATTATGCTCGATATAATGTTCAATAGCCCCATATTTCCATATTTCAACCTGCGGATAACGCTGACGATAATCAAAAAATGATTGCAATATGTTCTCACCATAATAATCATCAGAATCCATAAAGGTCACAAATTCACCACGTGCCAACAATAAGCCCTGATTACGGGCCTCGCATACGCCACCGTTGGAAATATGGCGGATGACAACTGTCATGTCGGGATACGTAGACACCAATGCATCCAAAATCTCACCGGTTCTATCCGTAGAACCGTCATCAATGATGATCAATTCATACTGTGACCGGTCAACAGTCTGGGAATATACACTTTGAACGAGGCGCTCGATGGTCGTCTCCGCATTATAAGCGGCAACGATGATAGATACTACCGGATTCATCATGATTACCTGACCTTATTCGTATAACCGAATTTACGTAATATAAAGGCTGAGCCCTTTTTCAACCAATTCTGCGGCTCCATAAAGGACACATTTTGTTCCTTGTACTCAATATGATTCGCTTCAAGCCACACATCGAGCAGAATTTCGCTGACAAACCCGAAAATGCGCGATTCGTACACATCATAACCGGAAATGTCTACACGCTTTTCGAGCTCCTCCAATATGGAGAACATCCACTCACAATACTGATTGTATAGGTCTCGACGCATCACAAACATATTGAACATGTGCGCCCAGGTACGATTACAGACCGTTGTGAAAGCAGCACTATATTCAGGATATTTCTCGGCGATGATCTGTTCCGCTATATCAAGCCCCTCCGTATGATGAGCGTGATTGTAATGTGAACGATTCGATTCAACATAGTATTTGCGCTTATCCGCTACCACTACAGGATATTGTGAAAGTAAACCTTCCCATTCCGCACCGGTTAGGATCTGATTCTTTTTATCCTCTACAGAGCGCACCTCTTTACGCGTAAAATACCGTCTGTAATGAACAAGCCCTACATAATCTGCATCAAGATTCTTCCACGCCCAATATAATGCTGTCAATTCACAATAATTAGGATTTTTCAGCGAAATATTATCCCCTGTATTGTCACCTACATATCCTAAATCAGCTTTTCCTTCACGCCCAACATGAATTGGCATATATACGTGATCTTCAGGCATCCAATATTGCTTATGTGTGGCTACTAATATTTTTATATTCACTATTTCACTCCTTACATAAGCTATGCACGCTTTCCCCTAACCCCTTGTACTGCTCTTGCAGCATATGAAATCGTACTCATAGCACATAATAATACACCATTAAACCAATTCTCTTTCAACCAGTGACAACGCACTCGCAATGACCTTATCCATATCGTAATATTTATATTCCCCTAAGCGGCCTCCAAAGATTACCTTCGTCTCCGCTTCGGCTTTTTTTACGTACTTAGCATATAAATCTAAATTCTTTACATCATTTACGGGATAATACGCCTCTTCGCCTATTGTCCAGTCTTTCGGATACTCTTTCGTCACATAGGTAACCTGCTGCGTGCCGAACTCAAAATGCTTATGTTCAATGATACGAGTATACGGAATATCCGCCTCCGTATAATTCACAACGGCCACGCCCTGATGATTGGCTTCCTCCAGACATTCCGTTTCAAAATGAAGACCTCTATATTCCAATACCCCTTCGGAATAACCGAAATATTCATCGATAGGTCCCGTATAAATAATTTTATTCGCCATAGCTTCATATTCATCGCGATGTTCAAGGAAATCTACACCCAATCGCACCTCGATACCGTCCAGCATGCGCTCAATCATCTTCGTATAACCGCCCACGGGAATCCCCTGGTAACGGTCATTGAAATAATTGTTATCATACGTATAGCGAACGGGTAATCGTTTAATGATGAAAGCAGGCAATTCCGTGCATTTACGGCCCCATTGTTTCTCCGTATAACCCTTGATGAGCTTTTCATAAATATCCGTACCAACAAGGCTGATAGCCTGTTCCTCAAGGTTCTTCGGTTCACCCGTAATTACCTGACGCTGCTTCGTAATGATCGCCTCCGCCTCTTTTGGCGTGCGTATGTTCCACATCTTGGAGAATGTATTCATGTTGAACGGCAAATTGTACATCTCACCCTTATAATTCGCCACAGGGCTGTTCACATAGTGATTGAACTCGGTAAACCGGTTTACATATTCCCACACATGCTTCATTGATGTATGAAAGATATGGGCACCATATACATGAATATTGATATCATCTTTGCTTTCACAATATAGATTACCTGCTATGTGATTGCGTCGATCGATGACGAGAACAGACTTACCGCGCTTGTGCGCCTCATGAGCAAATACGGCACCGAACGGGCCTGCCCCTACTACTAAATAATCGTATGTCATTAATACGCGCCCTTTCCCTTCACAACGGCCAATACCGTTTTTATCAAATATACAATATCAATCCACACGGACCAGTTATGCACATACCAGGAATCCATGAGAACTCGTTCTTCATAGGTCGTATCACTGCGACCGCTAACCTGCCACACACCGGTAATGCCGGGCGGCACAAGGTAAAAGTCGTTGATATAGTCGCCATACTTTTCAACCTCCGCCTGCACGATCGGCCGCGGTCCCACAAGGCTCATATCGCCCATGAGAACATTCCACAGCTGCGGCAGTTCATCGAGGCTGGTCTTACGTAAAAATTTACCGATTTTCGTAACCCGCGGATCGTCCTTCAACTTGAAGTCCCGCTCCCATTCTTCGCGAGCTTCCGGATGTTCCTTTAAATAAATTTCCAACGCTTCCTGCGCATTGGGAACCATGGATCTGAATTTATAGCAGAAAAATTCCTTGCCGCCCTGACCGACCCGTTTATGGCCGAACACGATAGGTCCCGGAGAGTCAAGATAAATCAGCACCGCCACGATTGCGATAATCGGCAAGATCAAGATGCCGCCGCACACGGTGGCCACAATATCAAAAATGCGTTTCATAATGCGGTTGGACTTACGAGCTAAATTGTTCTGCACCCGCAATACGACAGCCTGTTCCTCCATCATGCCGCGAGCCGAAATATTGCTGGCCGGCAATCCGAACAGCTCCGGTACAAAGGCTACACGCTTAACAAGCAACTGTAGCCGATTCACCAGAGACACCAGTTTCTTTGACTCGAGACCGGGAGCGCAGATAAGAACCGTTTGAACCCCCGTGTCCTTAATGACGTCTTCTACATCATCGAATACACCGAAACATTCATATTCCGCCGCTATACTGACTGATTTCGGATTATCGTCCACAAAACCGATAATCTTATATGTGGAAATCGGCATGCGATCAAACGCTTTTTTTACGAGCTCCGCCGTCTTGCCGGCACCGACCAGTAGCACAGGAATACTTAAA
Source organism: Veillonella denticariosi JCM 15641 (assembly GCF_002959855.1). Classification (GTDB taxonomy): domain Bacteria; phylum Bacillota; class Negativicutes; order Veillonellales; family Veillonellaceae; genus Veillonella; species Veillonella denticariosi. The sequence continues at coordinate 534,658 of NZ_PPDB01000003.1, read as the reverse complement.
TACCCCAAATAGGATAAAACTTTACCAACAGAAAATCTAAATAGATATACAAACAGTAAGATGCATATATACGAAAATCCGACAAACAATCTTGATACGTCATTTGTGACATGCCCCGTATACATCAGCACGATAGACACCACAACACTGATGGTGATACTGCGGAAAATGGCCTTGATTGTATCCCAATACGGTGCGGCTACGGAATATGCGTTATTCAACAGCAAAACAAATAGAAAGATAGCAGGAATAACAGCATATACATAGATATCTTCCATCTTAAAATTAGATTGAAGCGGTATGTGTGTAAACGATAAGCGCAGATAATACGCACTCAAGATCCCCAATACGATGCCTATATAATCAAAACAGGCTAATATAAATTTACTGATTACTAAGTGATAGTTTTTATAATTCCCCATTTATAAAACCTCAGATAATAATAAAAGGCTGTTTTCTCCACTAACACTCAGTAAGAAAACAACCTTCTCTCTATAAAACCAGAATATACTAACAATTATCCACATTGTACCATATTTAGCGGCATAAAACCATGAAGAATGTTGATTTTATCAACACTTATCAAATCTAAATCAATATTATTTTTAAGGTTTCACTTTTAACATATCAATGGGTACTTTTCTCTGATTTGTTACGGTCAACTCCATTTCCTTAGATACTACATCGTAGGAACAATATGTCTTAACATATTCTGAAGCTCTACGACCTAACTCATATCTCAATAAGGAATTATCAAATAACTTAGAAATATATTTGACATAGGAATCCACATCTGTTGTAGAGACCCGATATCCTGTACGATCATTAATAATTAAATCATTACAACCACCAATATCAGAGCATACAGTCGGTAAACCGCTACTCATAACCTCCAATAAAGAGGTAGGCAATCCTTCATGTTCAGATGGGAATATATACACGTCAGCTAAACGATGATAATATTCTACGTAATCGACTTCACCGGTTACGATAATTGAATTATCACATTCTAAACTTACCTGTCGCGCTTGATCCAACAAATAATTTTCTCCACCACCAACAATATAAAAAGTAGCTTTAGGATATTTTATATGTAATTTTTTCCAGACATCCAAAGCAACCAAAATTCCTTTATTCTTGGCTACGCGTGCACAAAACAATAAAACGGGTTCACTGGAATCAAGGTGAACATTACATTTAGCTACTTCCCGTTCCACAGATTTCACATATTGATAGCGATGCACATCAATACCATGAGGAATAATAGAAATTTTTCTCCTATCAATATGCCCTAATGATATAAATCCATCATAAATCTCATGCGTCGTCGCAATATATTGATCACATGATGAAAACAGTCTATTTCTGAAAGATGTATCCTTTCGAAATAATTCCGCCTTACCCGTCAATGCTAATGTAACCGGTTTCCCTGTTAATTTTGCATATGCAATAGCCCAAACGGAAAACTTCGGGGTCCCAATGATATAAAAAGCATCTATATTGCGATGGGTCGTAACCAAACACATTAAGATTTCAAACCATCGTATAGAGCCATGCAATCGGACTAAATCAATACATCCATCATACAATTCTCTAAATTTAGTAAACCAATATTTTTTCTTTGCCATAATCGTTACATGGTGCCCCAGACGAATTAATTCCTTGGCGTGATTTAATCCATGTCGTTCTCCACCACTTTGATTCGGCATTCCCGATTTATCAAATTTCTTCCCTATTGCAAAATCTTTAATCAATAAAACAACATTCATATCTCCCTCCATAATATGATTTATTTGTTACGCATCAATTTTCGAATTTCTTTGTATGCACGTTTACGATAATGATGATCTAGCGAATATTTAATTTTATTTATTATGTAATCATATACAAATCGTATCCAGTAAAAGTATGATTTTTTATGTATATAACTTTCACAGAATACAGCCGGATTATTAGCCAATACACAACGTACACAAACCGTCGTCAAATTATGATTCAACATATATGTATGTATAGAATAATAAGAACCGTTTTCTATAATATCTCCATTACAATACCATATAATTTTATCATCTATAGATGATAACTCACACCCTCCAGTTTCATAACCATAATATACAGAAACTACCGGATTTAATTCTCCTCCATAAATATACCAATCATAGGCAAAATGATTATCAATCATGATTTGTAAATATTCATTTTTATATTGTAAATTTCTCTCAGGTCCTCTAAGCCAATACACCTGATCACTGTTAATAAGACGTGTACTACGCCGATAAGCCGCTTGTGATATATGACAACCTAATCCAAGATACAATGGATTCTTAACTAATCGTTTATGTCTACAAGACAACGGTACGGGAATACGAATCCGTTTATCCCATTGAAGATTTTCGCTAGGTGTTGTCAGATACTCAGGATGGGCAAAAGGATTCATTTTTGTGGAATACCAATGCGGTGCCCACCAATCTTCGATTGATTCATATGCCGTGCCATAGGCAAATGCCGTATATAATCGAGTAGTAGAGCCTTTAGACCATAAGCTTTCCATGACAGATAATACACAGCTTTCACATTGCCGATGATCACGATGCGAATCAAAGCCTGTACAAATAATAGCGTCAGGACGAATCATTTCTATTAAATTACGTATATCCTGTAACAATGTATTCCACGATATCTGACGGTCTCTGTAAATAAATACCGAATCTTGATGTTCATAGACTGACATCTCATCAGAGCCACAGTCCGGATAATCTAAAAAGTGGATATTCTCTTTTGATATCCCCATATACAAAGCAGCTTGTATAGCTTCATTATTACGCAACGGAACAGCATAATCCCAATCACCATTCGTCATATATGCAATATGTACATCCAGGCCTTCTGCTACTGCACCGATTATGGTACTACCCGCCGTATTAATCTCATCATCCTGATGAGGTACAAGAATCAGCAGTCGCCTACCCCCAAAAAAAGAAAGATAAGAAAAACTGCTGTCAAACTGTTTTATGATTCGCTTCTCTTTATGCTGCCACATACGAGCCCCATAGTTCCACATAATATATGCATAACGAACTTATTTGTAATGCCGGAATCGACTTGTCCGTGAATCATAATCGCGCTCCACATCCAAATCATAATAGGCAATAAAATATTTTGAGGATTTTTATACATTTGCTTTACAAAATATAATAGTATGCCTATTGAAAATATGATATACGCAATACCTCCGATTAATCCTGTTGTTGAGAAAAAATATACCGTATTATTATGAGGCATAGGTATATTTCGTTCTTTCGCCTCCTCAAAACAATACGTTTCTTCGTATTGTTTCTGCCATTGATCGAATCCAACACCTAAAAAAGGGTAATCCTTCCACATATTATAAGAGGATTGCCACATCAGCAGCCTCTCTCCATCATACTCTCTGGAAAACTCCGTTTCCTTATCAAACCGCTGCATCACGTTTTCTTTAGGTAACTCTATAACTAGGGATGCTTGTACCGTATTGGACGGCAATATGGATCTCATGTTAGAATCAACGACTTTATTAAAAGCAAAAAAGCCCCCCACAACGGTCAAGATACTCAACATAATTACAAATATATATCTTATATATCGTTTTATCGAAATAACACTATACAATATAATTACAAATAATCCGCCGCCGACAAATCCCGACATCGCCCCTCGAGAAAAAGAGCCTATAAAGGGTATCACCGAAACTAAAAGTGTTATCGTTTGAAGGATAAGTGAATACAAGTATATCTTCTCATGAGATGTTTTCCATTTATAAAACAACCATAGACATCCCAAGATAATGACAGGTAAGATTTGCTCAACAATCTGTCCGTAATCATTAGGTCCCACAAACATACTCGTCACACGCCACTGTTCCTTTTGAATCCCCACTAAGACGTCTATAATCTGCAACCAACCTTTAGCGGATAATATCAATAAAGCAATGCTGGATCCCATGAAAAATGCCAACTCGGCTTTATCTTTTACATAACTATAAAATAACGGAATAAAAGGAAAAGCCCAATATATATATTTCCATGTGCTATGAATCGTGCTTCCCCCGTGATATACCGCAGATATCAAGAGAGCACAAAAAAATAATCCGAATAATTTTAAAATCACTTTCGGCGGCATCATAGACCTTATAATCATGGGCTGCTTATTTTTTATATTAAAATACCGATATAGTTCAAAGATTATCAAAATCGCCAGCGAAATACTATAGCCTGCATTAAAACTGCTGACCATCAAAAAAATCGTGAATAGCAGTAGACATGACGACTGTATATTATCTAACCGTTCTATATTCAATGTTTGACTCCCCATATTAACCCCACATGACTTATATCTTTAATGTCTCCCCCAATAAGTCTTCTAATTAATTATACACTATTCCTATTTTCTAAATATTCCAATACATTGTACACCATATAAGGTGTAATATTTCTTATATCCGACCAGTCTTCCTGATTGACCAACGGCATCGGCTCTCCATATACCTTGTAAGAATCATCGCCTAAATAAATAGGATAACAATGATGTTTAGGGGCCCAACGAGACGGTAAATCCTTGTTAAATAAAGGAATCACCGTCTGCCCCAATGCGGCCGATACATGCATAGGACCGCTATCTACACTTATATGACAAGTCGAATATCCTATGAGCGCGACTAACTCCGCAAAGCTCGTCCGATTTATCACATTATATGGTACATCCTGCAATCTATCATTATTTTCTTTTGTTATACCCGCTACAATGACAGGCATATTGTATTTCGCTTTTACCAATTCAATGAATTCATAGATATAATCGACCGGCCAATCCCGTTCATATCGACTGCTGTACGGTGTCAAAAGTATAAAGGGATGATGTAAATCTACACCAAACTGCTTACACCTGTCATATATAGCCTGTTTTTCTTCGTCGGTCGGCATGGAAACATCAGGATGTGTCATATCACCCGGAATCTCAATATGCAACGCTTCCGCAAACAGCAGTGCATTCGTTTCCGCCGCATATCTCGTCTCGCGCATCACATCATGTGTCAATGTTTGCGTCAATAATCGGCTGATTGGATTACTGAGTCTCGATTTCCCTATCCGTTCAGAAATCCCGAAAATATATGCAAAGGGTAAAAGGTGCGGTTGCCAGTCGGTAAAAACAGCCACATCCTGCCCATATAAATCTTCCAATGCGCGAAATCGCGACAAAAAGATACCACGTCTAACGCCGATAACATGATCGATCCAGGGTATTCGATTAATCACATCTACCGTCTGTTGTTTCGTCAGAATCGTCAATTCATAATTCGGATGTAATTCCTTTATACGCCGCAATGCGGGCGTAAACATGATCAAATCCCCTACACCACCGCCGGTAGTGATAAATATTTTTTTTCTATCTGTCATGGCTTATCTCCCGAAAAGTCTTTTATTATTTCCCTACATTTAATAACAATGACTCCCATTGATCCCAAATGAGTTCCGGTGCATATTGTTTCATTGATTCCCTCGCCTGCATACCCATCCAGATTCGCAGCTCTCGATCTCCCATCAATCGATTCAAAGCCATTGTCAGCGGTGCAACACCGTCATCGCAAAGTATCCCGTTCACGCCATCTACAATGAGTTCATTCACCGCGGAGCAGCTCTTATACCCTATCGCAGGTAGTCCCATGCTCATGGCTTCCCCCAACGATAAACCGAACCCTTCGTATGCGCTGGGAAACACAAATAAATCGCCTTGCGTAAGAACACTCGGTATATCCTTCGTAGTTCCCATAAAGCGGATGCGTTCCTGCAGACCTTCTCTAACTACGATACGATCCAGTTCTTTTTTATAAATTTTGCGATCTTCCTGCCCCCAAATTTCCACATCCCAATCGGGATACCGTTTTGCTAATGGAGCAAATGCCTCCAGCAGCAGATGAGGACGTTTATGATTTTTATCTAACCGTGCAACAAACAGAATCTTATATCTATTCTTGTCAGCCCTTAAATCCGCCTGTTCATCATATTGTGGAATCGCATTACCGATGACGACGATACGCGCATCCGGTATATGATTTTTAATATGATCCCCAAAGGACGGCAATAGCACTTGATTTATCGTGCTTTTTTCAACAGCGGATATCTCCTCTATCGGATAAATGTGAAAGTAATCCTCCGGATCCCCATGACTCATCGTAATAACAGGAGTCGTGACACCTAAATCGAGCAATAAAGCCTTAGCGGCGGCCGGTTGAAACGATACAATCACATCCGGCTTCGTCCGTTCCAATACGGACCGTAAATTATCCAGTAAATAATTTGATGTAAACTCATTATTTACGCCACGAGCCTTACGAGTATCGACTGAACGTAGTAGCTCGCGCTTCAGCTTATACCACAGAGGGATCTTTATAGACTGACCCTCATAATGACATAAATCATAGGTCCTCACCGCCATATCGATAGGATAGTAAAACTGCCCCTTCTTAACATCACTATAGACAAGGCTTACTTCGTGACCGCGATGATGCATTTCATTGGCAAAAGCCGCCGTCACCTTTGCTAATCCGCCCGTATCTCCTACCATTTTCGTCAAGTTTGCTAATAATATACGCATATAATTCCCCTATTTAATCATTTCCTATGCTTAAATATAACAACTCAACTCTCTGTACACAAATTGTATACTCACGCTAATTACTGATTGAAACCTACTGGTTATTATTTAATAAATACGGTTTCAAATTATCCCTGATTTGAACCTCATATGAATCCAATAATCCGTAACGCTTTCTATATTGACTGCGTTTTTGTGATTTGATCTCTTCAATGGGCTTACGATATTCCTCTAAAGGGATCTTATAAAAGCGTGAATCCTCGGTTATAACGCCGCCGATATCCTCCCATAACGGATCAAGTTCAGCGACCTTCGCTTTATGACCGCGAACCATATGCGTGTTAGCATAAAAACCTTCATCCGACACGGCATACATGGATTCAACCTTACAATATTTCGCCAATTCCCGAACCAAAAAGATAATAAAATTTTTCGGTCTGTACCCAAACATTTTTTTCGTAATATGCTTGGCATTCTCTAAACCGTCTTTATAGCCCTGAACGGTCCCGATCCATAGAGCCGGCTCTCCATTTAAGCCTTTCCCCAGACGAATATTCGCATGATAAACACCTTCATCACCGAGCTTCAATAGAATCGTAAATAAGCCCTCTTTACGCTGCCCTGTCATAAAATTAAGATGAGCCGTCATATGTAACGATTCATCTTGCCACAATAGGATTCCCTGTTTCAACGCTTCCGGCTTTGCGTCATCCGGACTGTATAACATGGCAATCGTTTCCGGCGTGAAAACGCTTTCCAACGCTGTAAAATGGTTCTTCACCGCATCAATTCGCTCGCGCAAGGTGGACTCTTTAAATAAAAAGATACGGCTCATCAGCTCATAAAGACCTTCCTGTTTATCCAGGATATGAGCGTCAGGCTTATAATTTTGAAAGAAGTCTTTATACTCCATGATTTCCCGCTTATGAAAAACAGTACGCAAAAAATGGAGGATTACGCGACGCGTTTCACGCCAGCTCTTTTTTCCGTAAATAGCACGGCCATTACTCCATTGACCTTTAATATATTGAAACATACACGCTCCTTACGATTACTTTATACTATATGCATGTATCTCAAATATAGCATCGTATAAGATATAGTACGTATAGCTTTCTTAAGATACAGATTTTTCTATTTATTTTCCTATTTACTGATATGATTAATAATTTATCTACAATACTATCTCATCTATAACTATTTATTATCTATGATGATATCATCTATAATAAATAACGATGTATTCATAATAAATGCGGATATATTATATACCGATATATTCGTTAAATTTATGTCTCTAACATTGATTGTATCATACGCCTATGGCTATATGTTTCATTAGCCCGTTGTAATCCTTCCTGATAAACGGAAGGATTTTCTATCATTTGATTAACGAAGCGCTCTAATCCGCGTCGAATTGTATCAACGTCGGAAACATCAATGCTTTCACCGACACGATACTGTTGCAACACCTCGGGATTAATTTCAGGGGACACGAGAACCGGTTTATTGAATCCGATCGCCGTAAACAACATGGCACTCCAATGATAACGATAACGCTCAGCACCATAGGGCATCAAAATAGCATCGACATCCAGTAGCGCCCGGTCCCATTCAGGACCGATCAAGTTCGCATGCAGAAAGGTCAGCCCTTCTACATCGGCATAACTGCGGGCAATGGAATCAAATAACTCCCCATCCTCCGGTTTTGCCGTAGCCCCTTGCACCAATAGTTCCACGGGCCCTTTAAAAGTAGCACCTTTAAAAGCATCCAGCAACGGAATAATATTTTTCTCTTTTCTAAATTGCCCAAAAAAACCCAATCGCAACGGATGATGAATCGTAAAAGCCTGTCTTTCCTCTATGGACGGCGTAAATACAGGCGGTGCAACAGCTCGCACACGCGGCAAATCGGAGCGCAGCATATCGTCACGCAAGGTAATGACATCTAAATAAATATTCTCATATCGACCCGCCCGTTCCGCCTGTGTGAGAAATCTCCTGTTTTCACCTTTACCGATACCATGAAAAATAAGATGTATCGGCACCGCCGCATTTTTTAAGGATGTATCTAAAAGAGCTTTCACATAACGATATGTCGCCGTAGGAATGATGAGGGCATCACAATTATGGTCCGTTAATTTTCGCGCAGCCGCTCTGAACCAGGCGCGACGGCGTTTTTCCCGAAGCAGTGATAGAAACGGCTTTTTCCACTTGGCAGCCCCTGCATAGGTAACCACCTCTCCGCCATCAAGATATATTACATCTACACCGTAATCGACCTTAAATTTAAAATTCTCAGGTACCATCAATACAGGCTCATGACCTTGGCGTTTCAATTCATTAATAATGATGCGATCAAATTCCACCTCATGACCGGCTGGCATAATGATGCTTTCCAAAATAGCGACACGCATTGATGTGATCCTCTCTTACGAATTATATAACTCCAGGAATATAAATGAAAGATATAATTATCGTCATATTTATAATTTCATCTACTGATTATAGCTTCCCCTTTGACTTCAACAAATAATAGAGTTTTACATATTTAATCATCGTATAAAAATAATGATTTACGGATAAAATGAAACCCAGCTTTCCATCTAAAAAGCCCTTATCCAACACATAGACCTTAAAAAATGCCCACTGAGGACGCAAAAGTATATCCTTAACGAACGAACAGGACTTACCGGCATCTCTATATTTTTCAGCAGCCAACGTTGTATAGTTATTGAATTTATTGAAATATTGATGCCAGTTATCATAGGTGTAATGATACATGGGACCCGTCAATTTAGCTTCTTCATAAGGAGTAATAATAGCCGGATGTACATATCCTTCGACATAACTTCCTTCAGCAGGCATCAAGCGCAATACATAATCGGGACGCAATACACCATGCGTCGCCTCATTATGGTGAAAGCGATTTCTACGTTGTATCCAATATGCTTTTGGCTCATCCCGCTTTACTGCGGCAATAATTTCTCGCCCCAGTTCCGGTGAAATGCGCTCATCAGCATCGAGAAAAAGAATCCATTTTGACTTAGCCTCTTTAATAGCAAAGGTCTGCTGTCCGCCCCAGTCACCATTCATGGCGTGCTGTATCACACGGGCCCCCATAGAACGTGCTATATCAGGCGTCGCATCGGAACTGAAATCGTCGATAACCAATACTTCATCAGCGAACGTTACCGTTGCAATGCAATCCCTGATATTCTGCTCTTCATTTTTCGCCAGAATTATAACTGTTAATGTCGCCATACTATACTCCCTCATTCTGTCTGCTATGTTTCATAAGCCATGTTGAAAGCGACCGCCAGCGATTGGCTTCATCCGCATGATTATCAATCGGTCTGATGTATTCCACCGGATCACGACCGTATACGTTATACTGCCCATAATCCTCACGAACATCGCCCACCATGATATCCGTAATCCATTGATATGGTGTTACATGTACCGGCGGCTGCGTTTCAAATAAGGACGGTAAAATAGAATAGTACTCGAATCCCTTCGGAGCGATAGCTTCAATTATGGTCGGCATCAGGCTTAAATGCGTGCCGATGGATGTGGTGAAAGTATCCCTAGAAAACTCCGGATGCTGTATATAACATACCGTATTAAAACGTTCGCGCACCGTATAGTCACGGTGTAAGAACGACGTGTTATTAAATTCTCCGAATAATGCGGAATGATCTCCGGTTACGATAAACAGGCTGTCCGGAAATCTTGCTTTCATCGCATCTACGAAATCAAAAATTGTCTTATCACAATATTTATACGTCGCTAAGCCTTTATTATCGGCTTTGCGATTGATGATATCGTTTCCTGCACCTTGCAAATCACGGTGAGCATCAAAATCAAGCAGTGTATCAGGTAATTTATACGGACCATGATTCGTGGTAGTGTACACAAAATGAAATGTAGGCTCATCAATATCACTGATAAGACGTGTGGCTTCCGCTAAAAATACGTGATCATACACCCCTAACCATGTCTGCGGTGCCTTAGGTCCGCAAAATGCAGTCGCATTTTCAATGCGATCAAATCCTTGGGCTTTGCCGAATTTTGTAAAGTTCCCACTGGAGGAGTTGCCACCGTACCAGTATATCGTCTGATATCCCAATTTCTTTATCTGATGAGCCAGCGCAGTCGGTAATGTTTCATGCCAAAACTGCTCCTTTTCATTAAGCTCCATGCCGCTATCGTAAATACCGCTCATAAGACTTGAAATAGATGGACGAGATACATTACCGGCAGGTAAAAAATTAGGGACAGTCAATGTATGCTCATCTCCGGCAAATCTCTTTAACCCGGGACAAATATTAAAGGATTCATATAACGGGTCCATAGACCATTGTGTGATACTTTCACCGACAATAAAAAATATATGTTTCGATTTCGTAATGCGCGGACCCGATGCAACCCGTTTAAAAGCAAATAACGGATGGTCTAATGAGCGCCATGAATCGTTTATGGCGATATGATTAATGTCTTGCGCCAGTTCATCATCGGTTTTCATCTGCTCCGGCTGCAACGGATTCTTACGCACTAATTTAAGTGCCTCCAAATCATCAACTGTAGCCTTCGCAAAGAAAATATCCTCTTTCACTATCGTAGGAACTACGTCCCATTCGGGCTTATTACGATGATTTAAGGTTCCCCCGTAATGTAGCCAATAATAAAGCAATATATACAGTGCTAAAAATCCAAAAATACCAAAACCTTCTGTAAGGGTACTTTCAAAAGAAGGATAAGGAATCGTCGGCAACGCCAACAACATCATGCTGGCAAAATAGCTGATCATCGCCATGGGAATAAATCCGGCAACAATCCATCCGCCCTTGTCCTGATTAAAGAAAATATCAATCAAATTATGTTTATCCGCATGCGCTCCATAATGAACCATGTAATTGTAGGTATCATTAAAATGTTTATAAAATATGAGCTTACCCGTAAAAGCGGCATATATGATGCAGCTCACCAACACATTGATGATCACGGGCAAAACAGTCTGTAAATCAGGAATGAGTAACGATGGCAAGGTCCCTAATACAAGCAGAATCAATAGTTGATACGCATTGATATCGAGGCCCCACCAAAAGCCGAAACGAAAGCATTCTCTGATAATCTTTCCTTTACCCGCTAGGGATTGATACGGATGATACATCCATATAAAAATTGCTCGAAATATAGCACATAGTATGGGTAACCAAATAAATAATTTAATATTTTGTTGTAATGATAGAAAAAATTGTTCACCCATATAATCCTGACTTCTCTTCTTTATAAATTCTCTATATATTTACTCAATGCTATTCCCATGCTTAATTCGCCATGCCGCCAGTTCCCGCATAGTCCTGATCACATCTCCGTACGCCGCCGGCATCTGTGAGTTTTGTTCCGATACCTTACCGTTATTATCAAGCCATAAGCGATGATTGAAGACAAACTGTTCCTGGCTGAACAGGCTCGGCACCATCGCTTCATAGGTCTGTCCTTCACGACCTGCAAGCTCAGCCAGTGTCGGAATAATCTGGATACTCATGCCGAACGCATTCGGCGCAAGCCAGTCTTTATGAATACCGCGACCGTAAAAGATAATCGGTATCGTAGAGGCCACATTCGGTCCTACATCGTGAGCAAAGTTGAATCGTTCGCTATGATCGCCGGTGATGACGAACAGCGCCGTCGGATCCTGCTGCTCTTCGCGACCGATAAATTCGCCCATCACATGGTCGGCATACCAGATATGCCCCATTTCATTTAACTGTTTATCCGTTTCAGCGATGGAATCCGGCAAATGACCCTTAACCTTATTGACATCGAAGCCTTCCTTAGCGACATCCACATTATATGGCGGATGATTTGACGTGGTCATGATGACATTGATGATTTTTTCGCCCCGGTGCTGATCCATATAATCGGAAATGGCCTTAAAGAGGTATTTATCCGCCACGCCCCACGCATTTCCTTCATCGCTGGGAATCTCGGACGCATCGTGGAATTCATCAAAACCTTGGGATAAAACAAAATTCTTCACGTTCTGCCACGTGCTGAATCCGCCGTACCAGAACACCGTTTTGTATCCCAGTTTCTTCATGACAGGACCTATGCCGAGACCGTAAGACTGTACGAAGCTTTGATTTTCATAATTCGGATATAATCCCGTATCGGGCATTCCCGTCAACAGTCCGTTAATGGCCGGCATCGTGCCCGTTCCCTGAGCCAACGCCAGGTGCGTGCTCATCGCCTGAGGATCGGCCGCATATTTTCTGCCCTGTTCGACGAGATATACGCCAGGTTCGTTATATTCAGGCAAAAACGGCCATAATCCATAGGATTCACCGAGAATGACGTTAATCGACCGCGGCTGTTCCTGTAATCGCTGACGAGTCACCGTTTTTGTGAAAGCCGCATCAAATGTACTGCCGTTAGGCTTTCCGCCGATGGCCTTGATCTTCTCATTCAGTTCCGCCGGCGTCAAGTTGATAACCTCAAGCTCCTCCGTTCGTTTAGCGATACTTTTAACACGATACAGCGCCTGTACATCGTCGAGAATCGTTTCATTCAACAAATTGGAATTGAGGCGCGCCGCACTTTCCCAGTTAATGGATTTCGTATAGCTGAAAGCTCCGCCGAATCGGAATGTCAGAAATACAAGGCCGAAGATGAGAAAAAGTCCTATGCCCGTCAGCCATTGTGAAAGCTTTGTTTTCGGTGTCCACTGTATCGTAACGGGATCCAAAATCCGATTCAATAATCGGCATAAAATACCGCTTACAATAAGGGCACCGATGAGGTACGGAATAGCGTGATATTCGTTGACAGCCGTATTAATAATGGCGGACATATCATCATTCTTGCCGTTAATGAGCATAGCATTGTAAGATGAATTAAAGATTGTATAAAACGGAATTCGTCCGAAAAATAGTAATGTCAGTAAAACGACGGCGATAGAGGAAATGATTTTCTTGATTTTTAGTGACGGCCATTTCGGTACAAAGGTGTGCACCAAAGTGCCGCCCACAAAGCTCAATAAGCAAAGAGCGCCGACCGTCTTCAAGCTCAACCGGAACCCGAGCCACAACGACATCAGCACATCATGCATCGATGCCGTCGCCAGCTGTGATTGAAATTTAAGGAGAAATACGATTCTAAATACGGTTAACAATAGGGAGAAGAAGATAAAAATCCTGATCTCATCCGCTATACCCTGAAATAATCTCTGCCATCGGCTCATATCGTAACCTCTCTATTACTCGTATTTACTCATCAAACTCTATAATCATGCATCATAGGGGATACTTCTTACACCTATTCCCCCTGCACCGTTTACATTTTCCGCAGCCGCGGTCGACAGTTCCGGCACCCGCCATTTTTTCACCAGCAGACCACAAAACCATCGTTTTTACTTTTTTTCGCCTTTACCGGCCTTTTGTGATTTCTTATTGAACAAATCAATTTTTTTATCACTCAAACCTAAAGATTTATAATCGGATTTTGCCTTATCATCTTTAGATTTCTTGGCATTTTTAAACCTATCCTTATCACCTTTAGACTTGGCTTTTCCATCCTTTGATTTCTTGTCTTTGGACTTAGATGTATCATCTTTGAATGTGAATGTTTCATCTTTGGATTTTTTGGATTTGTCCTTCTTCGACTTATCTTTCTTATCCTTTTTATCCTTCGACTTTTTCAGCTTATCTTTTTTGTCCTTTTTATTTTTCTTATCTTTATCTTTCTTAGCTTTTTTGTCTTTATCTTTTTTGTCTGTGGATTTTTTAGATTTTCCGTCCGTGCCGTTAATGCGGACCCATTCTTTATCAACACGCTTCAACTGCTTTTTAATGAGCTTTTCCAGCTTCTTTTGGCCCTTTTTTCTATCCATATCGGATTTACCGAACAACAGGGCATTTACCGCCGTGAAAGGGTCAATGGATACATCGTCGTCTGACTCTTCTTCCGAATCGGTTTTCTTGAAATCTCTCTTCCCATCATATGATCCATCTGCATCAAATGTATCAATATTATCTTCATCATCGAAATTAGATTGTTTATGCTCTGATAGAAAGGATTGTTTTTCTTTGAAAGCATCCGCAGAATCATGTACATGTTTTGTCTCCAGTGATTCCACACCTTGCAACGGCTCCGCATGCATATGCTCTATGGATGCTTCATCCAAATCATCCATATCGGCGTTTTTTTCGATGCTTTCACCGGCACCTGTAAACAAACCGCCCATCGCATGAAGTTCATTCAATTTGATATGATTCACGCCCACCGTCGTATCATGTTGAAGCGGCACATCCTCGAGCTGCACCTCTTCCATAGCGTACGCATCGTGACGATTATCGACACCCTTGCCGATACCATGACCTACGGTACCATCATCGTAAACATGTCCCACGACATCACCGAACAGATCCTGTTCCAGAGATTCGTACGTATGAAGCAGCGCCATCCGGTTCTGCACCTCATCGATCTGATTCCACAGATCAACCAAGGTGGACGTGTAATACACGCGCTCCTTAACCTCCAGATAAGCCTGATATACGATAGCCAATTCGGTTTCATTGAGCCCTTCTTCAGTACCGATTTCCTCAATCATCTGCTGAATCTGCTGATCTCTGTCATAGCGTTTGATCAGCGCCTTGCGAATTCGTTCAATCAATGTCGTAGTGATGAGTTCCATAGGTACCTCCTCTGCTCTATATTCAGTCCTACACATTTCAATAATGCATACGAATTAATGTACAGAACATTGAAAATCTAAATCAATTTTATAATCTCTAATATAGTATTATAGCAGAATTTACGCGGTTTTTCCTCTATAAAATGAATAAAACCCCGGCTGCGACATGATTTTCTGTTGCCTGTGAAAATCAATGTATCATGGTCCCGCCGAGGTATTCATAAATGCAGTTAATATATAAATTTATAAAATCTATATCCATTAAACTTGTGTAATCATACAGTCTTTAGCCTTACACAATATAGTATTTAAGTTTACGCAGTCCTATCAAAATAAAGTCACCCTATAAACGAGTATCTTTTCCTTTGCGTCCGGTTCCTGAAACAGATCGCTGCAATCGATAAATACTTCCTTCTCCAGTCGCACATGAGTATTTAAAAAGTTCTCCACCTCTTCATTTACATAGTAAAAGAATAGCTGAATATTACGTGGATGATGATATACGGAATCAAAGATATTACCTAACACGCGCTTAATCGTATGCAACGCAAAGGGATTAAAGAAAAAGCAGCAATCCGCTGCATCAGGCAATTCATAGGTGGCCGCATCACCAAGGACAAAGGACACGCGATTCCGAGCCGCCGGACTTTCAGTATTTTTCAACGCCTTGAGGTACAGTCGTTCATCGTATTCGATGCCGATGGACCGGCACCCCGTCTGATAAGCCATAAAGATACCGACCCGCCCCTTGCCGCTGCCGTAGTCGATCAATGTATGTTTTTTACGGATATAACCGCTGTTCGCAAGCCGTTCGAGAACGCAGTAATCCGTCGCCTCATAGGGATGATGCTCGCCGTCGGACCGACTGTCATCGCGGCCGGATGTTTTGATAGCGAGTAATTGTTCCCATTCCTGTTCAGATGTTGACATAGATATAGATATACTCCTTCTGTAATATTATCCTATATTTTTAGTTTTATAAAAATTATTTTATAATAATCTATTTAGATTCCTATAGATACAAAGGCACCCCTTAGAGGTACTTTTACCATTATATAAACATCTATCTATACTTATATGATATACTAAATAAAGGTATTATTTCGATTTATATCATACAAAAGGAGTCCCAAATGGACAGTGATCTGACCTTAGATTTTATAATTATCATCGTATTAATCATCGCCAACGGCTTGTTTTCCATGACCGAGCTGGCCATCGTCAACGCCAAGAAGCGCCGCCTGGAGGAAATGGCGGAGGCCGGCAACGAGCGCGCCAAAAAGGCGTTTGAATTGTCGGAGAGCCCGAACGAAATGTTCTCCACCATTCAAATCGGCATCACCCTCGTCGGCATCCTGACCGGTCTGTACTCCGGTGCCACCTTCTCGGGACCGCTAGAGGAATTACTGAAAAATTCCATACCGGCCATCGCGGACTATGCCGCATCGATCAGCTCCTTCATCATCGTAGCGATCATCACCTACCTGTCACTTGTGATCGGCGAACTGGTGCCGAAACGACTCGCTTTAAACAGCCCCGAATCCATCGCCGTCATCGTGGCGAAACCGATTTACTGGCTGTCCGTGGCACTGAAACCGATCGTCAGCTTTCTCGGCATCTCGACGGAATTTTTGTTGAAAGTACTGGGCGTCACCGTGAAAGAAGAGGCGCCTGTAACGGAATCCGAAATCAACAAGATGCTCACCGAAGGCGTCGCCATGGGGGCTTATGAAGAAGAGGAACCGATTCTCGTAGAAAACATCTTTCACCTGGCCGATATGAACGCCGGCGATATCATGACACCGCGCACACAGCTCAAATGGATTGACCTGAACGGCACGGATGATGAAATCATGGAGGTCCTCAAAAACGCGAACCAATATCGCATCCCCGTCGGTACCGACTCTTTGGATGAACTGAAAGGTCTCGTAACCGTATCGGACGTGTTGGTACAGATCATGCAGCGACCAAACGATTCCATTTCAATTCACGATATCATTAAATCATGTCTGAAAGAACCGCTACTCGTACCGGAATCCATTACGCTCATGAAGTTGCTTAAACTGCTCCGCACGGAAGGAGTTCACGAAACCATCGTTCTCGATGAATACGGCGGCTTCAGCGGTCTCGTCACACTGCACGACATCATGGAGGAAATCGTAGGCCTCATGCCGTCCGGCGAGGAGGAAATCAAGGAAGAGGAAAACCGCATCATCGAGCGCGAAGACGGTACATGGCTCATAGACGGCCTGCTCGACGTGGACGAATTCAAAGAATTCTTTCACATCGACACGGAATTACCGGGCGAGGAAAAAGATTTGTACAAAACCATGGGCGGCCTCTTGAATGTTCTGTTCGGACGCATTCCGAAGGAACTGGACAAGGTCAAATGGAACGGCTACACCTTTGAAGTCATCGACATGGATAATACGCGGATCGACAAGATCCTCGTCACCTATGAAGAACCCGTTGCGGAGCCGACAGAAGAATAATCAGATAACCCTTATAACGATTCGATACCCTCTAAAGTTAGAGTTTATTTTCTAACTTTAGAGGGTATTTTTTTATTAATTGATTTTATGCCACCTATATAGAGGCTATTTCAACTTCCAATCGTAACTCAACATATAATTTACACATCAGTTTAGTTATAAATACAATTATAGTTATAGAATTCCTTTACACTTACTGGAATTTTTCCACTATATATAGTATTATTTAATTGTATAAAATATAAAATCTGTACCTATTTCAGCTATTCTGGTACTTATTCTGGTACTTAATGATGAAATACATTATCATATGTACTCCTTATAGAATGTATAAACGTACCACTGATTTCGGGAAATACTATTTCCGAAAATACTAAGAGCTAATATAATGATACTTTCACATGAAATAGCTATAGACGGGATAAAGGAGAGATTCTATGAATCAAAGAGTCATATCAATGATAGCCGCCATCATGATAGGGGCGACCCTCATCAGCGGTTGCGGCTCAGAAAAACAGACAGATGAAGCGAGTCTAAAGGTCCGCACCATTACCATCGGCGAAGAAAGCGGCACTACCGGCGCCGGATATTCCGGTACCGTTCATAATCGGACGGAAACCAATCTGGCCTTTCAGATCGGAGGACGCGTTATCAACAAATTTGCCAGCGTAGGCGATCAGGTAGAGGCCGGTCAGGTCATCGCTCAGATCAACGGCGCCGATACGGCATCGCAGGTACAAAATGCGGAGGGCGCCGTAAAAGCGGCTCAATCGGCTTATGACCTGGCGAATACAAATGCAAAGCGATACCGCGAACTGTACGCCCAGCAGGCGATCAGCAAATTGCAGCTGGATCAAGCGGAAAATCAGTTAAACGCCTCGGCGGCTCAACTACAACAGGCGCAAGCCAGCCTCAACTTGAGCAGCAATCAGGACAGCTATACTAACTTGATCGCCCCCGATACGGGCATCATCACGAGCCTCACCATCGAACCGGGTCAGGTCGTAGCGGCGGGCCAACAGGTGGGCATATTGGCGGCCGGTCATGAGCCGGAGGCAGTCATCTCCATTCCTGAACAGGAACTCAACACCGTCCACGTGGGCAGTCCTGCAACGATTACGTTCTGGGCGCTTCCTGACGTAAAAGTACAGGGCGTCGTTCGCGAAATCTCTCCTGTTCCGGATCCTGTAGCGCGGACCTATACGGTAAAAATTTCCTTGCAGAATCCTCCGGACTCGGTACAACTGGGCATGACGATCAACGCAAATCTGACATCCACGGATTCAACGCATCTAACCATTCCTTTGACGGCGTTGGTAAAAGATTCGTCCGGTAATAATGCGGTATATATCATACGGGACAACAAGGCTCATCTCGTACCGATTAAAACCGGTGAATTCGGTTCGAATTCGGTTATCGTCACATCAGGCCTCTCGAAGGGCGACATCGTCATCACCGCCGGTACTCAGCAATTACAAGAAGGGACGGCGGTTAGTCAATGAAGAAATTTAATCTAGCCGAATGGGCCTTAAAACATAAATCCATCATCTATTACTTCATGGCTGTGTTACTCACATTCGGTGTCTTCTCATTCACCCATATGGGACGCATGGAGGATCCGGACTTTACGATGCGCACCATGGTGGTCGGCGTCGCCTGGCCGGGGGCTTCCCCGCAGGAGATGTCCGATCAGGTAACGGATAAATTGGAGGAAAAACTGCGCGATTTACCGGGACTGGACTATACGAAATCTTTCACGGACGGCAGCAAATCCGTCATCTATATCAATCTGAAAGAAGATTTACCGTCCAATCAGATTCGTCCCGCCTGGGAAGAAGCGCGCAACATGATCAACGACGAATGGAAATCATTGCCGGCGGGCGTACAGGGTCCGACCATCAATGACCGCTTCGATGATGTTTACGGCATCATCTACGCCATCAGCGGTGACGAATATTCGTACGAAGAAAAACGTAAACAGGCGGAAGATCTGAAACGTCAGCTGTTATCCGTGCCGAATGTAAAGAAAATCAGCCTCATCGGCGTACAGCAACAGACGTTGAACGTCACCATCAACAAGGATAAGCTCGCATCCTATCAGGTGAGCACACAGCAATTTTTGACCGCCCTGAAACAGCAGAGCATGATGGTTCCGGCCGGTACGATTACGACGGATACGAATAATGTATACCTTCGCATAAACGGTCTCTTCGACAGCCCGCAGGCGGTACGGGACATGCCGATACGCGTCAATAATCAGACATTGCGCCTCGGCGATATGGCGGACGTGACCATGACCTATCAGGATCCGAGCGACCCGCAGTTCTACTACGAAGGCAAACCGGCCATCGGTATCGCCATCTCCATGGATGCAGGGGCAAACAATATCGAATTCGGCGAAGCGATCGATAAAAAATTGGCTGAACTGAAGAAAACCATTCCTGCCGGTCTCGAACTCGATCAGGTATCGAATCAGCCACATATCGTGAAGGAATCCATCGGCGATTTCTCGCAATCTCTATTCGAAGCCATCGCCATCGTACTGCTCGTCAGCTTTGCGTCCCTGGGACTTCGCACGGGCATCGTCGTGGCCCTCACCATTCCGGTTGTCGTGTCCACCACATTTATTTTGATGTATGAAAACGGCATCTACTTACACAAAGTAAGTCTCGGCGCCCTGATTTTGGCTCTGGGGCTTCTCGTGGACGATGCGATCATCGTCGTGGAAATGATGAACGTTAAGCTCGAAGAGGGTTGGGGTCACTTCAAGGCGGCCACCTTCGCATACCAGTCGACGGCATTTCCTATGCTGTCGGGGACGCTCATTACATGTGCCGGCTTCTTGCCGTTAGCCCTTGCACAGGGAATGGTGGCGGAATTCACGAAATCCCTGTCCATCGTAGTCTTCATGGCGCTCATTCTATCCTGGTTCGCCTCCGTTCTCGTGAGTCCTGTACTGGGATATAAAATCATCGAAACAAAAGCACCGAAGCCTGAATCGGAATGGTCCAGACGCGACCATATCATGCACAAGATGAAAATCACCTTCAACGATAAATTCGAACGACTCCTCCATTGGTCCCTCGACCATCACAAGGCGGTCCTCGGCATTACGTTGATTGCTTTCATACTTTCACTTGTTTCATTCCCTCTCATCAAACAGGAATTTTTCCCGTCCTCCACGCGGAATGAAATCGTCGTATCCATGCAGTTCCCGCAGAGTTCGTCCATCGAATACACGGCAAGCCAGGCGAAAATCATCGACAAGCATTTGCAGGATAATGAACATATTTCGACATTCGCATCCTACGTGGGCCAAGGATCCCCTCGATTCGTGCTCACATTGGAACCTGAACTGCAACGGAATAATTTTCTCCAATATGTGATCGTCACGAAATCCTTAGAGGACCGGGATAAATTATACAGCGAGTTGACCTCATATCTGAACGAACAATTCCCGTCAGCCCTCGTAAATACACAATTCCTGCAAATCGGCCCGCCATCGAAATATCCGGTCATGCTGCGCGTATCCGGACCCGATCAGGCCAAGGTGAAAGAAATCGCCAATACCGTGAAAGCACGGATGCAGGAGGACAAGGATTTACATAATATAGCCTTCGACTGGCCCGATACGGAGCCGGTCGCCAACGTGCATATCGACCCGAATAAGGCGCGTCTGCTCGGCATCGACAGCTATTCCGTATCCTTGCATCTGCAAAGCTTATTATCGGGTACGAAGTCCGGTGAATATTATGAAGGTAATCAAACCATTCCGATTACATTCCGATTAGGTGACAATGCACAGCACAATTTAAGTGCTCTTTCATCATTACCTATTCAAACGGGAAGCGGTAATTACGTACCGCTCAGCCAAATCGCAACGATTATGATGACCCAGGAGGACGGTATCATCTGGCATCGCAACATGATGCCGACCATCAGCGTACACGCCAATGTGAAAGAAGGCGTTCTCGGCAATGCGAAAACGAATGAAATCTATAAGCAATTAAAGGATATTCGTGACAGCTTGCCTGCAGGGTATTCCATCGACCTCGACGGCTCCGCGGAAAAGAGCGTTACGGCGGTAGACAAATTACTGGTACCGATGCCGATCATGCTCTTTGTGATCATGACGATTCTCATGTTCCAATTGAAGAGGATTCCGCTCATGTTCATGGCTCTATTAACGGCTCCGCTCGGACTCATCGGCGTCGTAGTGGCCCTCAACATTACGAGAACACCGCTCGGCTTTATGGCCATTCTGGGCATCATCGCTCTGTCGGGCATGATCATTCGTAACTCCATCATCCTGCTCGATCAAATCGAAATCCACAAAGCGCAGGGACAGGAACCGCGTGAAGCTATCATCAGCTCCGCAACACTTCGGTTCCGCCCTATCATGCTCACCGCCATTGCGGCTATCATGGGCATGATTCCCCTCATGGGATCCGTTTTCTGGAGCCCTCTTGCCATCGCTTTCAGCGGCGGCCTGCTCGTCGCAACAGTACTGACACTCATCGTACTGCCCGTGATGTATGCAACTTGGTACAAAATAGAATAAATCTATAGGCTCGTTCTATTAATATAGAGCGGGCCTATTTTATTACTATATTTTTAATAATTAACGACAAAAAGAAAGCTATATCACCCTCTCGCTCCATTCTACGTAAGTCGCTCGCTGATGATATAGCTTTCTTTTTACATATCTCATATAATCAACACATTGTATTTCTAAATAATACCTTTGGCCCGCTCAATATTACAATATACATTATCCTATAGATTTATTGTATTTTGTATCTTTATAAATCGATGTATTCTATTTTGTACCGCATATATTTTATGACGGATAAACGAAAAGGGACTGTACTATAAATGCCGTCTTACCGCATTCTATTACAGTCCCTTTTATGTCTTATTAAGTTATACGATTCAAATCAGATCACTACAGCCGTTCCGTTGCATGTAATCATGAGCATGCCGTTTGTTTCACCTACTGTGCTGTATTGAAAGGATACGCCGATAATCGCATTAGCGCCGATTTTCTGAGCGCGGCTCGCCATTTCATCGAGTGCGGCCTGACGTGCTTTCATCAAGGATTCTTCATAGCTGCCGCTACGACCGCCTACGATATCGCGGATGCCGGACATAAAATCTTTTACAAAATTACGACCCTCTACGACTTCGCCGAATACGATGCCCTTATATTCTTTTATAGAATAATTTTCAATGTGCATTGTTGTTGTAATAATCATAATTGGCTCCTTACTGCCGATACAAACAGGTCCGTCCATATCAACAAAATCTATATCATCAACGAAACTGTCGATACACCGGAATCCCTATCTCTCGGGATCTCTATCGTTCGAAATCCCGATTCAGGTTAACCTCTTTTAACGGCACCAGCTTCGTTTTCTTCGTATATTTATAGCCTAGGTACACGGCGAAGAATACAGGCAGGCCGATATAGGCGACGGATACACCGTACCAGTCGATTGTTTCGCCTGTGAAAGCCGTGTAATTTTGGCCGCAGATGATGATAACGCAAAGAATAAGCGCCATAATCGGACCGAACGGGAAGAAAGATGCTTTATACGGCAATTCTCTGAGGTCTCTGCCTTGCGCTTTGAAAGCACGGCGGAAACGATAGTGCGCCACCGCAATGCCGACCCAGGCAATGAAACCACATAGACCGGAAATATTGACGATCCACGTATATGCCGTACCTTCACCGATGAAGCTCGTAAGGAATGCAAACAAACCGATAGCCGTCGTCAACACCAACGCCGGAACAGGCACGCCGCGTTTATTCAATTTAGCGAATATCTTAGGCGCCTGACCTTCCTTCGCCAACGCATAGAGCATACGGGTCGAAGAATAGAGACCGGAGTTACCCGCACTCAATACAGCCGTCAAAATGATGGCATTGATGAAGCTCGCCGCAAAGGCGAATCCGAAGCGGTCGAATACCAAGGTGAACGGACTGATGGACACATTTTCAATGCTGGAATTCAATAAATTCGGATCCGTATAGGGAATGAGGAAACCGATAACTGTGAAAGCACCAATATAGAACAGTAAAATACGCCAGAAGATGGAATTAATCGCCTTCGGCACATTTTTTTCCGGTTCTTCCGCTTCACCGGCCGCTACACCGATGAGCTCCGTACCCTGAAACGAGAAGCCCGCTACCATGAAGATGGCGAGAATCGCTTCCCAACCGCCTACGAACGGAGCGTCTCCGACTGTCCAGTTCGTGAACCCCGGAGATGTACCGCCGATACCTAAGATCAGCATAAAGCCGCAAAACAGGAATACGAATACCGTAATGACCTTGATACTGGAGAACACATACTCGCTTTCACCAAAGGAACGAGTGGACAAATAGTTGAGCCCGAATAAAATAAAAAGGAACAGCGCGGACCACACGATGGCCGGCACATCAGGAAACCAGTATTTCATGATGAGCGCCCCTGCGAGCACCTCTGCAGCCAGCGTAATAGCCCAGTTAAACCAGTAGTTCCACCCCAACGCAAAGCCGAATGCAGGATCTACATAGCGTTTTGCATAGGTTCCGAACGAACCGGGAATCGGCAAGTACGTCGCCATCTCACCTAAAGATGTCATCAGAAAGTACACCATGATGCCGATGAGACCGTAAGCCACGAGAGCACCACCAGGACCGGCGGTACTGACCACCTCACCGCCGGCCACGAAAAGACCGGTACCGATAGCCCCGCCCAAGGCGATCATGTTCATATGACGCGCTTTGAGGGAGCGTTTTAAATGTTGTTGTGTATTAGACGTATACTCTACGTTATTATGTTGATTATCAGACATGTGTACTCCTTATAAGTCGAGATTACGCACGTACTTAGCATTATCTTCAATAAATTTACGACGCGGTTCCACCTTATCGCCCATCAATACGGTAAATATTTTATCCGCTTCGATGGAATCTTCAAGACTGACTTGTAAAATCGTGCGATTTTCAGGATTCATCGTCGTTTCCCATAATTGTTCAGGGTTCATTTCCCCCAAACCTTTATATCGCTGAATCGTAATGCCGTCACGGCCTATTTCATCAAGTTTAGCTGTCATTTCCGCATCGGAATATACATACCAGTGGGATTTACCCTTCTTGATCTGATAAAGAGGCGGTTGAGCGATATAAATGTGACCTTCCTCTATCAACGGTTTCATATAGCGGTAGAAGAATGTCAACAACAAAGTACGGATATGAGCGCCGTCGACGTCCGCATCCGTCATGATGATAATCTTGTTGTAACGGGATTTCGTAATATCGAATTCATCGCCGATGCCTGTACCGAAAGCGGTAATCATGGATCGAATTTCGTTATTTGCCAGAATTTTATCAAGACGCGCCTTTTCTACGTTAAGGATTTTGCCGCGCAACGGCAAAATCGCCTGATAACGGCGATCACGGCCCTGTTTAGCACTACCGCCCGCGGAATCACCTTCGACGAGATAAATTTCCGTCATGGATGTATCCTTTTCGGAGCAGTCAGCCAATTTACCGGGCAAGCTGGACACTTCAAGAGCATTTTTGCGGCGCGTCAAATCGCGGGCTTTACGGGCAGCCTCACGAGCACGGCTCGCCATGGTCGCCTTTTCGATGATTTTCTTCGCATCCTGCGGATGTTCCTCAAAGAATGTCTTGAGTCCATCCGACACGATGACATCGGTAATCCCCTTAACTTCGCTGTTGCCGAGTTTTGTTTTCGTCTGACCTTCAAACTGAGGTTCCAGTACTTTCACGGAAACGACGGCGGTCAAACCTTCGCGCACGTCCTCGCCGGACAGATTGGATTCATTTTCCTTGATCAAGCCGGCCTTACGGCCGTAATCGTTCAATGTACGAGTCAAAGCGGAGCGGAAACCCGACAGATGTGTACCGCCGTCCACGGTATTGATATTATTTACGAAGGACAAAATATTTTCGCTGTAGCTGTCATTATATTGAAGAGCCACATCCACGACCACATCATCCTTTGTATTTTCAATGTCGATTACCGTCGGATTTACGACTTCCTTATTTTCGTTCAGGAACGTTATGAAAGAACTCAAGCCTCCTTCATAGTGAAAGCTTTCCACACGCGGTTCATCCTGGCGCAAATCGCTCAATGTGATGCGAAGACCTTTATTGAGGAACGCCAATTCCTGAAGGCGTATTTTCAATGTATCGAAATTGAATTCAGTGGTTTCAAAGATTTCAGCATCAGGCTTGAATATAACGGTAGTACCCGTACTTTCAGACTTGCCGATTTCAGTAAGTTCCGATGTTTTATGACCGCGGGCAAAGGTAATCTCCTGAATGATACCGTTTTGAGATACCTGCACCTTCGTCCATTCGCTCAATGCATTAACAACGGAGATACCTACGCCGTGCAGACCGCCGGATACTTTATATCCGCCGCCTCCGAATTTACCGCCCGCATGTAATTTGGTCAACACCAATTCCACGGCGGACATACCGGATTCGTGCATTCCCGTAGGAATACCGCGACCGTCGTCCACTACGGTAACACTGTTATCGGGATTGATAGACACTTCGATATGCGTCGCATAACCTGCGAGCGCTTCATCCACAGAGTTATCCACTACTTCATATACGAGATGATGTAAGCCGCGTACAGACGTACTGCCGATATACATCCCCGGGCGTTTACGAACCGCATCAAGACCTTCTAATACTTGAATATTCTGGGCCCCATAATTTTGTTCAGGCATGAAACAAACTCCTCCTAACAAAACCCTAACCCACAACGGTTAAGGAAATTTAACTTATCTGTTTATTATACTATAAAACTCATCAATTCGTCTCATTAATGTCTTAATACTGATACCGGATGCATATATACAGTCATCTGTCACCACATATGTCTTGATTTTTTCATCCGGCACTATGGCGATATATTCCATCGATTCATAATGATGAATCGGACTTTTATGAGATTTTCCGCCCTTTGCATGAACCATGGTAATGATGGATTCTATAGGTACCGCTACAGTATCACCGATATGAACGTACATAGAAACTCCTTATTTTTTATAAATAGTTAAAATAAATTAATACGGATAATTAGTTATTAAATCATATGCATATTTTGCTGCTTCTTTTCTACCAAAATTATCTTCTAACCATTTAGCTAAAATTAATTGAGGTGTATATTCAACCATAGATAATTTTGCCTTTATTAATATATTTTCTGGATATTCTATAACTTTACCATATGGATTTGGTTCTAATTCTAACAATTGAATAAGATATTCACCGTTCATATCTTTTAACATATCTATAACTTCAATAGCCTTATCTTCTACTCGATATAGTACTATTGCAAATTGTAAATTTATATTATCAGTATTAAATACATAATCCTTAAAATTTTCTGACCTTTCTTTCTCTTCAAAGTATAAAGAATTATATAGTTTTTCTGCTAAAATAGATGCTTTTATTCTCGGATTTTTACGTAAGTATAAATAACGATTTAATTTAGGAATTATTATATATAACAATAAAATAATTACAATTATCCACATTATAATAACCATAACTAACTCCCCCTACACAAAACAATCACCCATATATCCAAATACTTACAACACTTCTAACTAAAATTTTATACTTAAATCAGTTCAACACTATATTTATTTTTCAAGAATCCCATTCAACGCATCAATTTTGCGTTGTTCTTCTTCCGCAAGAAATTTGGATCGATATTTATTGCACAGATTAATGACGTGCTGCTCCGTCAGTTCGTCCTGTTTTTTATGGGTAATGAGCATAGCCGCCATATACATGTGGCAACGATTGATTGACCCCTTATAAATCTTATCCAAATAAAAGTAAATACATTCCCGCATCGCTTCTGCAAAATGAATAAATGTACATTCAATAAAGGCCTGACAGTCACTGTACTTTATGTACGGATATTTTCGAATCACAGCCTTAATGGCCTTGATATGTTCCCGATGCATCTCATATTCGCAGGTGGGACATACGTCTTTTTTCGATTGCATGTGCATGCCGCATCGATGACAGCGATGATATCCGCAGCGCTCCAAATAAATTTCCTTCTTGCGCCGCGTAATTTGTATCTTTCTGAAAGCAACTTTTAATTTCTCATCATCGGTGTTCTCTAAAGACCGATCGATAGCTTTCACATCGTCCTCTGAAAGCACGATACTGTCAAAATCTATATTCTTATCCGGAACAGGCGTATCCGGAATGGACAATCCCTTATTTTCCTCTGCTTTCACATAACTCTGACGACGCATGATAAATCGAATATCCTCAATGATTTCACGACCGTAATAGTTGTTGATTTCCTCGATGATACGCCGTTTCTGCATCTGTAATTCCTGCATCCACATGGACGTATCCGCGCTGATGATGACGAGGGGCGGCTTGATATCCACAATCTGCGCATGAGAGGCGATAACGGCCCCCACCACATCATGCCAGTGATGCACGAGGGTATTCAATTTATACTGTTCCAGCAAATTCAGTTCACTCAAAGCCATAGGCAAACATAGATCAAGGCTTTCCATACTGAATCTGTCCCCCTTCACAATGAATAAATTGAACGGATTTCAAATCCTGAAAATCATGAATATCCGTCGTAGTAATAAATGTTTGAATTCGTTTGTGAATAAACTGCAATAAATTCGCCCGTCTCGACTCGTCCAATTCACTCAGGACATCGTCCAATAAAAGTACCGGATATTCACCCACCTCGGATTTGATGAATTCCAGTTCACTCAACTTGAGCGACAAAACGGCCGTCCGCTGCTGTCCCTGGGATCCGAATTTTTTTAGATCCATGCCGTCCGAGAAAAATCTCAAATCATCGCGATGAGGACCGACACTGGTCGTAAGTCGATGACGATCCAAAGGCAAAGCCGCCTTGATTCGCTCGTAAAAGCCTTCCTTCGTATATTCCAAAGAACCGTCCTCAATATATGACTGTTCATAGCCGATGGTGAGATTTTCAAGACCTCCCGTGAGCTTACGGTTCATCAGATCGATGAGAAGATTGATTTTCTTTAGACTTTCAAGGCGTTTTTTTACGATAAAACTCGCCATATCCGCCAGCTGTAAATCCCATTCATCGAGAGGTATGCTCTGCTTGCCGCGGTATTCTTTTAACAGCGCATTGCGTTGCTGCAACAACCGGTTATATTGTATGAGCTGATGATAATAGGTAGCGCTTGTCTGGGAGATTTCCATATCGAGAAATCGACGACGCCCAGAGGGGCTGCCCTTGATGAGCTGTAAGTCCTCCGGACAGAAGATAACCGTATTCAATGTACCGATGAGTTCCTTTTGAGAAATCTTCGTATCATTCAATCTGATATCCTTCGCCCCTTGACGGAACAACTTGATATTTACCTTCTGAGGCGTATCCTTTTTCTCGAACTTCACGACGAGACCCGCTTCATCCGCGTTGAATAATAACATATCCGATGTATCGTTCGTGCGATGGCTCTTGCCGATAGTTCCTACATATATGGACTCGAGGATATTCGTCTTCCCCGCCCCGTTTGTACCGTACAGGACGATGATTTCCGGGTTGAACTGAATCTGAATATTCTTGTAGTTGCGAAACTGGAATAATTGCAGTGAGTCAATTCTCACCGATTATGCCTCCTCTTTGGTAACAACGAAATCCACATCGATGCCTTCACAGGTTATGACATCACCGACACGGCATTTCTTGCGCTTTTCCGTAACGATCTGACCGTTCAATGTGAGGGCTTTATCATCGATAAACGATTTAATCTGACCGCCCGTTTCGATGACGCCTTCCAATTTTAACAGCTGATCGATTTGAATATATTCAGTATGAATAGGAACCTGACGTTGTTCTTTCATAAGGCCCTCCTATTACGAATTCGTACGAACAGGCGTTACGACATAGGTATAATTAGGATTGTTATCCTGACGAATCACAACAGGTCCGTTCTGTTTCAGATACAGATGAATATTTTCGCCCGAACTGTGACGCAAAATATCTGCAATATAGCGACCGTTGAAAGAAATGGTAAACGGCACGCCCTTAAATTCCACAGGCACATCCTCTTTAGCCATACCGATTTCGGAATTCTGTGTGGATAAGGTTACCTTACTTTCAGACCAGTCATAGCGGATGACATTATAGCTGATATCCTTTGCCAACAACGATACGCGATCTACGGCACCGGCAAACTCCTTGCTGTCGATGATGGCGCTGGAATCAAATTGGGACGGAATTACCTTTTCATATTCAGGATATGTGCCTTCAATCAAACGGGAAATGATATAAATCGACTCAAAATTGAAAGCAATCTGCGTACGATTCCAGATGATATTGATCACGGCCGGATTATCTGTCGGCAATAAGCGGGATACTTCGGCCAATGTTTTTGTAGGAATGATGGCGCGCATCGGAGTCGTCGCAGGTTCTTCGATGGTGATTTTCTTAACCGCCATGCGATGTGTATCTGTTGCCACCATGGTGACTTCCGATTCCTTTACTTCAAGAAGAGCCCCTGTAAATACAGGACGGTCCTCATCGGTAGCGGCCGCATAATTTGTTAAATCGATGAGTTCTTTCATGGCAAAGCTGTCGATGTTGAGATGATCCTGATCGTGAATTTGCTCTACCAGTGAAAAATCATCGGGATGAAGTGTAACAAGGTTGAATTCGGAGGACCCCGATGTGATTGTTAAAGAATTTCCATCTTCCGGTTTATAGAGTTCAATCGTATCACCCGGTAATTTACGGATTAATTCTTGAAAATAACGTGATCCTACGACCATTGTCCCGGGTTCTAAAATTTCACCTTCAATGCTCAAACGGATACCCAATTCAAAGTCATTACCTTGTAGTTCGACTTGTCCGTTTTTAGTTGTCATATAGATAGCACCCGGTAAGTTTGAACTTGTTTTATTTTGAGATACCTTCTGTAGTACGTTGATTGCTTTTTGAAGATTTACTTTCGGAAATTTAATATGCATAATGTTCTCCTTATATATATTCTACAGTAGATCTGTTTCTACTAGTTTTCTGATTTGTTTGTTAGTTTAGTAGAAGTAGTAGTAGAGTGATGTTTATATGTGTAAAAGTACGACGGCGCCAGTGACTGTGTATCACTTGGCTTGTGTATAACCCTGTTGACATGTTGTACCCGGTTATCCACATATTCACAGCAAATACGCAATTTTGTGATATCCACAATGTTGTACACATTATATCCACATACTTATCCACAGGTTGTTAATTTCTGTTTGATTTCTCCGATCATCAATTTTGTTTCTTCGTTTTTTTCGATTTCTTTCGTTATTTTTTCATAAGCGTGAAGAATTGTCGTATGGTCGCGCGAGAAAGCCGCTGCAATCTGCGGATAGCTTTCATTGATCATATCGCGGCACAGATACATGGCGATTTGACGGGGAAATGCGAATTGAGCTTTTCGTTTTTTTCCAAGTAAATCCTGTTTCTTTATATTGAAATAGGAACTGACGAAGTTCTGAATGGTTTCTATGTTGACCAGGTTCACTTCTTCCGCGTGAACGAGGCCCGCTAAAGCTTGTTTAGTATATTCCAGATCGATGGATTCCATGCGGTGGTCGATGGATGCGGTGCCGATGAGCTTGTTGAAAGCCCCCTGAAGGACGCGGACGTTTTCGCTGAACTGAAGCGCCACATAGTTGATGGAATCGTTATCGATGCGAATGATCTTGTTTTTGTTGTATTCCCGTTCTAACAGAGATTTAAAGATAGCGATGCGCGTCTCCAAATCCGGATTTTCCATGGTGGCGATGTAGCCGGCCTGGAATCGGGATCTGAGTCGGTCCTCAAATTGTTCCATGTCATTCGGCATCGTATCCGATGTGAGGACGATCTGCTTATTATTGTTTAATAATTCATTAAATGTATTGAACAGCTCTGTTTTTGTACTTTCACGGCTTTCAAGAAACTGAATATCGTCAATCATGAGAACGTCGATATTGCGGAATGTATTGCGGAACAGTTTGCCCTGATTGCGCTGCAATGTTTCGACGAAGATATTCATAAAGTTCTCGCTCGTAATGGACATGACCTTCATGTGCGGGTGATTTTCCTTGATGGCATTGCCGATGGCGTGCATCAAATGAGTTTTACCGAGCCCCGACGGTCCGTAGATAAAGAGTGGATTATAGTCGCCGCCCGGAAATTCCGCCACATTTTGAGCGGCTCCGAACGGAATGCGGTTGGCATTGCCCGTAACGTAATTATCGAAGCGGTACGCGGGATTCAGATTTGATAAGGATAAATCGACCGGTACATTATCCGACTGCAAGGTGGGAACCGATTCGGACACCTTTTTAGGCGTTATCATAGGTTCATCGGGAATATCTACAGGCGACGGAGCGCGTTCAATATAAACAGGCTCCTGATAGACCGGCGTGTAAAATTCCTCCTGATACGGTTTGTCATCGAGAGGCGGCAACGGCATAGGCGGTGCCGCGACAGGTGCATCATCGAATGTATCCTGCATGGTGCTTTCAGTACCCGCATCTTGTTGGTTAAAATCGAATAACACCATATCATGATGGGATCCGAGCACGGTGGTAATCGCATTTTGTAATGCATTACTGATGACGGGCTGCTGATCAATCAAGTTTTTTATAAAACTTTGCATAACGCCGATATGTATGGAATGATTATCGATGGACATGGGAATCAGGGATGACGTGACGCGCATGTAGAGGGCGTCAGGCATGCTTTTTTTCGCCTCCTGCAATATATGCTCCCATATATTATTCAAATCAATTGATTGCATATTGTGCCTCATGTGTATAACTACGGTAATAATGTGTATAGTTTAGGAAAAATGTGTATAACTGTTGTGAAAGCTGTGGAAAACTGTTCCGTTTCTGTGTATAAGTTGTGGATTACTTGTTAATAAGTGGAAATATATAGCCGATTCAGCCATATAAAACCTGAACTTATATAACATGTGAATTAAAAGATAAAAAATGTGGATAACCTTGAGGGTTACCCATGTAAACTTTACAATATACTGTGATTTTTCCTAATTTATGATTCGATTGTACCAAAAAAAGAGCATTTTGTCATTTAAACTGTGGATAACTTTTTTGAACTTTCTTTCTACGATGAGGTGTAGCAATTACTTTAGAAAAGGACCGGATACTGATTTTTGCGCTCCATCCTGCGCAAGTCGCTTAAAAATCAGTATCCGGTCCTCTCTAACTGAAAATTTATAATAAATGCAATCCACAATCCTATAAAAGTAATTGCTACACCTTGTATGCATTATAGAAATGTTCAAAAAAGTTACTTACTAAAAATAACAAAATGTCTTTTTTTTGCAGGGGAAAGTCCCTTTCTTTTCCCTCCCTTTTCCAAATAGAGATTAAAATGTAAATTTGTCTATTATAAAAAATTTAGATTGTGAGTTCTTGTGTTGCTGAAAATTGATGTTACGTTTACATCATGTAGTGGTGTTGAAGGTGACATTAGAATTTACCTTGGGAGGGAATATAGGGTCCTTTTGAGCGACTTTACGATTAGTATGGAGCGATGAAGGAGCCCTATATTCCTCCCCCTGGAAACGTAACATCAACTAAAGTATAAAATGTGTAGTAGAATTATTTTTAGAAATATAAGAACTCACAGCAGAATAGCCTTTATTATATTGACAAATTTACGTTTTACCTCTATAATAACCCTGTTATGGTATAAGTAAAACAATACAAGGACGAGGAGGTGTTTTACTAATGAAACGTACTTACCAACCAAATACTCTTTGGAGAAAACGTACTCATGGTTTCCGTGAACGCATGAAAACTATTGGAGGCCGTCTCGTTTTGAAAAGAAGACGCGCAAAAGGCAGAAAACGCTTATCTGCATAATATAATAGCTGTTAGGCAGGAGAAAAAACTTGGCGCTGCTGCCAAGTTTTTCTATTCTTAGGACTTAAAGGACAATGCATATGGATTATTGCCTTCATAAAACAAGACGTATTACGAAAAATAATGAATATCGCCTTGTTTATAAATACGGCAAATATGAAGTAGGACGCATGTGTGTACTCTATCGTATGCCCGTCGCAAAGCAACCGACACGTATCGGTTTTGTAACAGGTAAAAAGGTTGGCTGTGCTGTGGAGCGCAATCGGGCCAGACGCCTCATGAAAGAGGTATATCGCCTCAATCAACACAACATACGTGAAGGATACCATATCGTAATTGTCGGACGTGGACCTCTGAAAGACGCTACCTATGAAAAAGCGGAAAAGGAAATTTTGTACCTCTTGCGCAAGAGCAAGTTATTAGTGCAAGGTGAAAAATAGGACCACAAGTGAAGGCGCTTAGGTCCTTTTTGTGTATATGGAGGTTTCTATGAAACGCTGTATAACGATATTTTTACGTCTTTTGATCAGGTTTTATCAGATAGCCCTGTCCCCTTTAAAACCGGGATGCTGCCGATATTATCCGACATGTTCCGCATATACTTTACAGGCGATTGAAAAATACGGTCCTTTGAAGGGTAGCTGGTTAGGATTGAAACGCATATTGCGATGTCACCCTTTTCACAAGGGCGGCTATGACCCGGTTCCGTAATCGATTCAGGATGATACGGACGATGCGTTTTGTGAAAGCAACTTTCACCATGACCTATTCGGCACAGTTTTGGAAATACCTGAGCATCTGTATGGATGAAATTTAGACCATACCATAACGATATATAGATGCGCAAAGGCCGATTTGACTGTAAGAAAAAGGAGAAATAATGGAATTTTTAAGTAGTGCATTCCAACCTGTCATTGATTTAATGAGCACATTGGTAACCTATGCGTTCCAGTTGACTCAAATGGCAGGCTACCCAAGCTACGGTGTGGCGATTATCCTTTTAACGATTTTTATTAAAGCGATTTTGGCACCACTCACTGTTAAACAAATCAAATCTATGAAGGCGATGCAGGATTTGCAGCCTCGTATGAAAGCATTGCAGGATAAATATAAGAACGATCCTGCAAAGCTGCAAGCCGAAATGGGCGCGATGTACAAGGAAATGGGCGTAAATCCCTTGGCCGGCTGCTTGCCTCTATTGGTACAGATGCCGTTCTTGATCGCCATTTACTGGGCGTTGAAGGATTATCCGTATGATCCGAACTTTGTACAGTTCTTATGGCTTCCTAGCCTTGGCGAAACTGACCCTTACTACATCTTACCGGTGTTGAGTGCGGTGTCCACATGGATTATGTCTCGTCAAACGGGCGCAGGCGCTACCGGTGCTGCTGCGCAACAACAGAAGATTATGCAAATCTTCATGCCTTTGTTCATTGGTTACATTTCCCTCAGCTTCCCATCCGGTCTCGTTATCTACTGGGTTGTGTCGAATGTATTCCAATTGATTCAACAGCATTTCATTTACAAAAATTTGAACGCTAAGTAGGAGGCTATTATGGAATTTATCGATGTATCTGCCAAAACAGTTGAAGATGCCATTGCCAAGGGCGTAGCTCAATTAACCACTGACGGTCAGGAACTGGTGGAAACCAAGGTCTTGGAACAACCGACAAACGGTTTTTTGGGTATCGGTCGTAAACCGGCTGTCGTTCGATTATTTTTTACCGCTATGTCCAAATCCGCCGATTCTGATGAAAGCATCGTCGCTAATGAGGAATCTGTGGCTGTTGCTACTGAACCTGTGGCTACCGATGAGGTCGATGTAGCGGATGTTGTGGAAAACTCCGGCGAAGCGAAAGCGGCTAAAAAAGAGCTATCCAAAGAGGAACAACAAGTTATCGCCGAAAAGGGTAAACAATTCCTTGACGATATGTTCACGCAGATGGGTCTTACCGTGTTCATCGAAAAAATGATGACTCCGGATAAGATCACATTCCAAGTACACGGTGAAGAACTGGGTATCTTGATCGGTAAACACGGTCAAACATTGGATGCCATTCAATACTTGACGAATCTTGTGGCACATAAAGATGTGTCGGGCCATTGTCACATCGTGGTGGATGTGGAAAATTACCGCTCCCGTCGTGAAGAAACATTGGTAAATCTTGCGAAACGATTGGCTTCGAAGGTAAAACGAAACCGTCAAAAGGTGTCTCTGGAACCGATGAATGCTTTTGAGCGTAAGATTATTCACACCGCGTTACAAGGCGATCAGCACATCATAACGAACAGTGAAGGGGACGAACCGTTCCGTCACGTCGTGATTGCGTACAAAAAATAAATTGCGTATAAAAATAAGTTACGTACAAAAATAAAATAAGATACATAGTGATGACAGCCTTCAGAAAACGACTTGCTTTGGAGTCTTTCGGAAGGCTGTTATCGCCTGTAGTATTTAGGTTATGGTGAAAGCTAACCTAAGGTAATCTTCGCTACGAAGGTTGGTTTAGTTTAACTTTCACGTGCGAAGAAGTGATTATGGGGCATTCTGTTATGAGGAATGTCTAGATATTTATACAACATGATGATGAGCTCGTACGGTTATGAAACGCGGGGCCATAACATCATCAACATATGGAGATCATTATGTACATAGATGATACAATTGCGGCTATCGCCACGCCGCCCGGTATCGGTGGGGTCGGTATCATTCGGGTCAGCGGCAAGGATAGCTTTTCTATCGTGAACAGCCTGTTTAAAAGCGCCGGCACTGTGCCATTGATGGAGCGTCAGAATCGGACAATTCAATATGGAACGATTGTAGATCCGGCGACGGATAAGACCATCGACGAGGTACTGGTCTTATTGATGAAAGGACCTCATTCATACACGGCGGAAGACGTGGTGGAAATTCAATGTCATGGCGGTATCGTGCCGGTTCAACAGATTTTAAAACTGTTGGTAAATCATGATGTGCGCATGGCGGAGGCCGGCGAATTTACGAAGCGCGCCTTTATGAACGGCCGCATCGACTTGACGCAGGCGGAGGCGATCATCGACATTATCGAGGCGAAAACGGAGGACTCCCTCTCCCTCGCCGTATCGCAGCTGGATGGAACCGTATCGACCTTTGTGAAAAATATTCGAGAGCAGCTCATCGCCATGATTGCTCATTTAGAGGTGACCATCGATTATCCCGAGGAGGATATTGAAGACGTTACATCCCGGGAGGTGCGTGAACAGTTGGCGCCGATTTTACAATCCATGGATGATTTATTGGCGACGGCGAATACAGGACGTCTCATTCGCGACGGCATTACTACGGTTATCGTGGGCAGGCCGAATGCGGGAAAATCGAGCCTCATGAACGCACTTTTGCGGGAAAACCGCTCTATCGTGACGGATATTCCGGGTACGACGCGGGACAGTATTGAAGAATTTATGACTGTGGAAGGTATTTCTCTGCGCCTCATCGATACGGCGGGTATCCGTGACACACAGGATACCGTAGAGGCCCTCGGTGTGGAGCGCGCTCGTGACTATATCAATAAAGCGGATATCATTCTTTGTGTTATCGACGGATCAACACCGTTGACGGCGGAAGAAATCGAAATTCTGACCTCTGTCAGCGGTTTGAATACCATTGTGCTGCTTAATAAGTCGGATCTCGGACATATCGTTACGGATGAAGATATTCAGCGATACGGAACTTTCACGGCCATAGAGCGCATCAGCGCCAAAGACGGCGAAGGTTCACAAGTTATTGCCAAATGGGTGCAGGAGCTCGTGTACGGCGGTCGCGTGAAACAGGATAATAGCGCGATGATCAGTAATGTTCGGCACATCAGCCTCATGGAACAGGCAAAGGGACAAATCGAGCAGGCCCTCTCCTCTATCGATGCGGGGATGCCCGTTGATTTCGTGGCGACGGACCTGCGCGACGCCTGGGAATTACTGGGCGATATCACGGGCGATACGATCCGTGAATCCATGATCGACGAACTGTTCAGCCGATTCTGCCTGGGGAAATAAAAGTAGGGCTTGAGGGAGCAGAGGAGCGTAAGCGACGATGAAACCCGAGCTTCACTTTGGTCGGAGCGTGGATTTTTCGAAAGCCCAGCGAGCGACCTGGACACAAGGAATTTGAATGATTAACCTGATTTTTAAAATGCCCTGTGATTAGCCCGCATTTTGGAAAACTGAATAAATAAGTATTAATCAAAAATATATAAATATAGTAAGGAACATATATGTATACAGTAGATAATTATGATGTCATCGTCATCGGCGGCGGTCATGCCGGCTGTGAGGCGGCTCTCGCCTGTGCCCGCATGGGTCATCGCACGTTGATGGCGACCATCAGTTTGGATAATATTGCGCTCATGCCGTGCAATCCCGCCGTGGGCGGACCCGGTAAAAGTCATCTTGTTTATGAGGTTGACGCGTTGGGCGGTCAAATGGGCATCAATGCGGATGCGACGGCTATTCAAATGCGCATGCTCAATATGGGAAAAGGCCCTGCGGTTCATTCCCTCCGCTGCCAATCTGATAAGATTAAATATCAGCACTTGATGAAAGAAACCGTGGAAAATACGGAAAATCTTAATGTGAAACAGATCATGGTGACCGAACTCGCCGTTGAAGACGGCAAGGTAACGGGCATTGTGACGGAATTGGGCGAGTTTTACGGCGCCAAGGCCGTCATTCTCTGTACGGGTACGTATCTGAAGGGCAAAATCCTAATCGGCGATACGTCCTATACGGGCGGTCCAAACGGACAGCGGACGGCGGAGTCGTTTTCGCAATCTTTACTCGATAACGGCATTGAACTGATGCGGTTTAAAACGGGTACGCCGGCACGTGTGGATAAAAGAACTCTTAATTTGGATAATATGGCCGTTCAGGAAGGCGATGTGCACCATCATTCGTTTTCTTTCATGAATGAATGGACGGACCGCAATGAACGTGTGTGCTGGTTGACCTATACGAATAAGGAAACACACGACATTATTAAAAGCAATATTCATCGTGCTCCGATGTACAGCGGTAAAATTGAAGGCGTAGGCCCCCGGTACTGCCCTTCCATCGAGGATAAGGTGGTGCGCTTTGCGGATAAGGAACGTCATCAGCTGTTCGTAGAACCGGAAGGCAGCAACACGAATGAAATGTATGTGCAAGGCATGAGCACGTCCCTTCCTATGGACGTGCAGTATGCATTTTTGCGGACCATTCCGGGCCTTGAAAATGTAGAAATCATGCGCCCGGCGTATGCCATCGAATACGACTGTCTGAATCCGTTACAGTTGACGCCGGCTTTGCAGGTAAAACATATCGAAGGCCTTTACTCCGCCGGTCAGGCGAACGGTACGTCCGGCTATGAAGAAGCGGCGGCGCAAGGACTCATGGCGGGCATTAATGCGGCATTGTGGATTGATGGCAAAGATCCTTTCATCCTGGCTCGATCCGAAGCGTACATCGGCGTTCTCATCGATGATCTCGTGACGAAGGGAACGAATGAACCGTATCGTATGATGACGAGTCGCAGCGAATATCGTTTACTGTTGCGTCAGGACAATGCGGATTTGCGCCTCACTGAAAAAGGTCGCGCCATCGGTCTTGTGAAGGATGACCGTTGGGCTAAATTCCTCGCTAAAAAGGCCGCTATCGAAGAAGGCATGGAATTGCTGCAGACAACGCCGGTCAATCCGTCGAAGGAAACACAGGAACTGCTTGCGTCTATGGGGACAGCACCGATTAAGACGGGTATTCGAGCCTATGATTTGGTGAAGCGTAATGAATTATCCTACGGTGTCGTTGCTGATGCG
The DNA here is from genome assembly GCF_002959855.1 of Veillonella denticariosi JCM 15641. Taxonomy (GTDB): domain Bacteria; phylum Bacillota; class Negativicutes; order Veillonellales; family Veillonellaceae; genus Veillonella; species Veillonella denticariosi. Next base: position 495,085 of record NZ_PPDB01000003.1, on the reverse strand, counting down.
TTCGGCCTCAAGCGTTTCGATCCGGATGTGGAGGAGGAAATCGATATTTCCATCACCTATGAAGGATATATCAAAAAGCAGATGGATCAGGTGGATAAAGTTCGCAAACTGGAAGAAAAAATTCTTCCAAAGGAATGGGATTACACGCAAATTAAAGGTATTTCTCTTGAAGCTCAACAAAAGCTTAACAAAATCCGCCCTCACTCCATCGGCCAGGCGAGCCGCATTTCCGGTGTTTCTCCGGCAGATGTGTCGGTGCTGTTGATTCAATTGGAACAATACAACCGAAGCAGGTAATCGGCAGTATATGGACATATTAATTTTATACGTTAAAGGCTTACAGAAATTATGAAAGAAAAATACATGATTCCTATCGTTGCAGAGACCGATTTTGTAGCATATATGCTGGAACAGATGGAGGTTTTCGGTCTACCTTGTACGGCGGATCAGGCGAAGGATTTTTATACGTATTATACGATGCTCATTGAAACCAATAAATATCTGAATTTAACGGCAATTACGGATATGCAGGAGGTCGTCGTGAAACACGTGATCGACTCCCTCTCCTGTTACGATAAAAAAATCATTTCGTCCGGCTCCTCTATTATCGATGTCGGCTCCGGTGCCGGTTTTCCCGGCATTCCGCTGGCTATTTATGACAGGCCCTTGCGCATCACCCTCTTCGACTCTTTGAAAAAACGGCTTACCTTTCTCGAGTCCGTCATCGATGCACTTCATCTCGATAATTGCACGACGTTGCACGGCCGTGCTGAGGACCTGAGTCATCAGAATTACCGTGAAAGCTTTGATTTTGCCATGTCTCGTGCGGTGGCAAGATTGCCGGTACTTCTCGAGTGGACCGTTCCCTATGTGAAAGTAGGCGGTTCTGTCATCGCCCTTAAAGGCGCTGCATATGAGGAGGAAATCGGTGAATCCGAAAAAGCACTTTCTATATTGGGCGCCGAGCTTTCAGAGGTCCGGCCTATCACATTGCCGACCATCTCCGATAAACGAGCTGTGTTATATATAAAAAAAATCGGCCCTACGCCGAAAAAATACCCTCGTAAGCCTAAGAATATTAAAGAAAGACCGTTATAAATAACTACATAAAAGGCACAATCCCCGGTATTGAGTCCCCTCCCCTATCGTTAGATTGATTAATCTGACAAGGGAAGAGCTTCATACGTGGTGATTGTGCTTTTTTATTTAAAACAGAAAATTCAAAAATTTAGCCTATACGTGGTCTATTATGTGTAGCGTAGTGTCTATGTCATTGAGAGGCATAATATGCACGCCAGAGGCGATTTTTTTGATTTCTTCCAATGTTTCGATGGCAATCTCGGTTCCGGCTTCCTTACCGCCCTTTTCTACGCGGTTCAGGATCTCCTGTGTCAAGCTGATGCCGGGTACCTTTTCATGAAGATATGTGGCCATTTTGAAGCTTTTAAGAGGAATCAAGCCGAGCATGATGGGAATGTTGAATCCGGACATGGCATCGATATAGCGTTTTGCCTGCTCCAAATCGTAAATCGGTTGTGTTTGTACGAAGTTTGCACCATGTTCAATTTTAGCGGCCAATTTCTGACGTTCGATTTCAAGATCTTCAGCGCCGGGATTGCCGGTGGTACCGATATAGAAACTCGTCGGTTCATCCAAATCGTTACCGGCCATATCTTTACCGGAATTCAAGGTTTTGGAAATATTGAGTAAACCCATGGAATCCACTTCAAAAACGGCCTTGGCGAACGGATGGTCCCCGTTGTCCGGTTTGTCGCCGGTTAGGGTTAAAATATTGTGCACGCCAAGGGCTGCGGCACCTAATAATTCAGATTGCAAGCCGATAATATTGCGGTCGCGACATGTTAAGTGAAAAATCGTTTCGATTCCTTCGTGATGTTGCAACAGATACGATAAGGAAATAGGACTCATGCGCATTTTGGACATCGGACTATCCGCGATGTTGATGGCGTCAACCTTGCCTTTTAATCGCGCCGCCTGGTCGAATACCTTTTGAGCGGAACTGCTCTTCGGCGGATCAAGCTCGACGGTGATGGTGAACTGACCGTTCTTATGTTTTTCCCGTAATGTCATTATGTACCTCTTTTATTAAGTATATTATGGTTATGGTGAAAGCATACGAAAGCTTTCACCATAATCGGTGTAATTCAGTAATTCAGTGTTATGGTTTATTGTAATGAAATAGATTACATTGTTTATATAAATTGTTTTAGTTATATAAATAATTCTAATTATTATATAAAAATTAATAATATAATGAATTATTTCAATGTTTCAAAAAAGTCGTTAGCCTGGTTAACGGCTGCGATACCGTCCTTTGCATAGATATCTGCGCCCGCTTGGTCCGCATAGTCTTGAGAAACGACGGCGCCCCCCACCATGACCTTGGTTTTAAGGCCGGCTGCGCGGATGGCGGCGATGGTGTTGTCGATTTGCGGCATCGTGGTGGTCATCAGGGAACAGATGCCGACGAGGGCCGCCTTATTATCCTTGATGGCTTGCACGATTTCCTCCGGATCTACGTCTTTTCCGAGGTCGACAATCTTGTAGCCGTTATTTTCGAGCAGTGCCGCAACGATATTCTTGCCCAAGTCGTGGATATCCCCTTTTACGGTTGCTACCACGACGGTACCTTTATCGAGACTTTCACTGGCCGGAATGATTTCTTTGATCGTGTTGAAAGCGGCCTGCATCGTTTCCGCAGCGAGCATAACTTGTGGCAGGAACAGTTTGCCTGAACCGAATTTATCGCCTACGACGTTCATCGCTTCGGATAAGCCTTTCTTTGTGATGTCCAACGGATCGATGCCGTCAGCTAGGGCTTTCTTTACGAGGTCTATGATGGCCTCCTTCTCCCCCTGCTCTACACAGGCACGGATATTGGCCAACGGATCATTGCTGTCAAAGCTTTTCTTTTCAGGTCCTTTTGGTGCTGTATTGCCCGGCGCACTCGCTTCGTCTTCGTAGCCGTATTCCTTGATAAACTCCGCGGAGCCCGGATCCCATCCGAGCAGAGTGCAGCTGGATACGAAGGCTTTTTTTGCAGGATAATTTAACGGATTCATAATCGGTGTTGTCAAACCGGATGCGAGGGCCATCGTTAAGAATTGACTGTTTAAATATGGTCGTTGCGGCATACCGAAGGAAATGTTGGATAAACCCATCACCGTCGGAAAGCCGAATTTTTCTTTGTATAGCTGTAATGTACGTAAGGTCTGGCGTGCGCTGTCCTCGCCGCTGGCAAGTGTCAGTACCAAAGGGTCCAGCAATAGGTCGTGTTTCTGTAAACCGTACTCATAGGCACGATTAACGATGCTTTCAGCTAAAGCAACACGATCCTCCGCCCTTTCAGGAAGGTCACCGCTGGAGAGCGGCAAGCATAGTAGTGCTGCGCCATATCGTTTTGCCAACGGCATAACGTGAGTGATGGACTCCTCCTCCCCATTTACGGAGTTGATAAGAGCGCGTCCCGGATAATTTTTAAGGGCGACTTCCATCGCAGCAGGATCTAATGTATCAATGGATAAGGGTGTCTCAACCAGCATGGACAGTTCGAAAATCGCCTTTTCCATCAACGGTGTCTGATCCATACCGGCTACGCCCATATTGACGTCGAGAATATCAGCACCGGCCTCTACCTGATCAAGAGCATCGCGTTTTACGCGTATGAAGGATCCGTCGCGAAGCTCCTGTGCGAGAACCTTACGACCTGTTGGATTGATACGCTCGCCGATGATGAGCGGTTTTACATGATGTCCCAGTTCCAATAATTTAGTGCGGCTTGTGATGATTGTTTTAGGCTCTATATGAGCCCGTTCTTTTGGTGTATGTGTCGCTACGTTCTCAGCAATGCATTTAATATGCGCCGGTGTAGTGCCGCAGCAGCCGCCCACATAGGTGGCACCTGCATCTACAATAGGTAACATTAACGGTCCCATTTCCTTCGCCGTGAGAGGAAATACGGTTTTTTTATTGATAAGTTGCGGCATACCTGCGTTTGGTTGACAGATAGTCGGTAAATTAGTGACGCTTGCAATCTTTTCTATGAGCGGTTTAATCTGTTCCGGGCCTAGAGAACAGTTGATACCGACGATATCTGCACCCATTGCTTCCACAATGGTAGTCGCCACCTCCGGCGGTGTCCCCGTAATGGTACGTCCGTCTTCGCTGAAAGAAAACTGACAGATGATTTGAACATCTTCCTTTGTCTTCCCCATTGCTTCCCGAGCATCCAAGGATGCCAATAAGGCGGCACGCATTTCCTGGATATCGATGATTGTTTCTATGATGATAAAATTGGCTCCGCCTTCAATTAAGGCCTCGGCCTGTTCTCTATACGTATCATAAATAGAGTCAAAGCTCATATTACCTAAAGGTTGTAGAAAACGTCCTGTAGGCCCCATTGAACCGGCTACGCGAGCACTCGGCTTGCATTCCGCTATGGCCTCTCTTGCCACCTTTACAGCGGCTATATTTATTTCTTTTACACGATCTTGTAATTCGTAGTCTTCCAGTTTTAGACCACAGGCGCCGAATGTATTTGTTGTAATAATATCACTGCCATGTTGTAGGTATTGCATGTGAATGTTCTTTACCACATCTGGCTTTTCTATGTTGAATAATTCGGGACAATACCCCTCTTCCAAGCCTGCGGCTTGTAGCATTGTGCCCATGGCACCGTCAAATATATACATATGTTACTTCCTTTGTATTATCCTAAATTTAATATTTATATCATCCTATATTGATAAGCATTCTATCTATATTGATAAGCGTTCTATCAGCATTTTATAGTGATTTATATAAAGTATGTTTATTATAGAGTATCTTTATATAAATTATAAAGTAAATGTTTCACGTGAAACATCTATGATGATTTATTTGATTTCCGATTGTCCTTTCATGGTAATACCTGATGCATCAGCCGTATTTATACTCTTTTCACAAGGTGTATTATTAGTGTTATTTACCGTATTAACTCCGGTTTCTTTGGCAGTTGTAGTTACTTTCTCTGGTAGCTTGCGGGAGGCACAGTCTTTTTGTGAACATGAGGTACAACCGCGTTTTGTGTTAATATCTTCATTAGCCGGCATAAGTCCTATGATAGCTGTTACAGATTTTCTTGGGAATAACAGAAAGTTTTCTGTTACCTGTAATCCGATTTGCTCCGTTTTGATTATATTTGTCAGTTCCGTTTGTATTTCTAAGGGCCAGTTACCATAACCCGGGCTGAAACGCCATGTAGGCTTATATCCTTGCTTTTTAGCAATCGTATTGATCACTTCATTGACCTGATCGGCTACCTGCTCAACCGCCGTTGTTGCGGCTGCATCAAGTAACAGCCCTACCGTGTAATTACCTTGCTTAAAGAGTTGTTCGCTGCGAATTTCCACATCTTCTCCTACGGTAACGCCTAATACATAGACTTTTGTAGACTTTTCCAAATGTTTTTCGATGGTAGAACCGACGATTTTTAATGGCGGATTACTTAAAATTGTACATGTTTCTGCATCATAATCGTATTCCTGGTATACACCTTTAGGTGTAGCAAGTAATTGAATCTCTTTACATGCTTCGTTTACATAATTTTCCGGAAAGTCTTCCGCATGACGTAGTCCTGCGTATCGTTTTACTTCTGCTTTATCAATAGCAGGAAGCATTCCGTTATATATGGGCATAGAAACGCCTCCTTTTTTATTAAATATAAACCTACAAATTAATTGATGTAGGTTTAAGTATCTGTAATCTATTAATTAGTATATAAAGAAAAGCAAATGCCTGTCAAAGCATATGGCGCCTATATTCTCATATAATTTAGTGCTTTGTTGACATAGCCTGAAACTATAGCGGTTAAGATGTTGATTATAAATGTTTCACGTGAAACATTCATGCCTAATATTTATCTCTGTAGTGAGTTATGGTTTATATTTTATTCTAAATAAGTTGTTGTACAGATTGCAGAGGTTATTATATAGTTTCTTATAGCATCTTATATATTCTATGAATCTTGACTTTATTGTATGGATTACAGATGTTACTTCTATTATATGGATTACTATATGGGCTATTATATGGATTACCATATAGATTACAGAAATTACTCTGTAGATTATGGATATAATAAGGTATAGATTCACCAACCATTTGAGAATATAATAAGTAATGCTTGCTATATATTTGAGTTAAAGATTTATATATTCATAATACATATCTTGGAATCGTTTTGTTATGGGGTACAAATCCATAACTCTAATGATATGAACTATGTTTGTAATATAGGTATGGTATAAGTATAAATTGTTTCCGTAATATAAATTGTGTCAGTAATATAGATATAAATTGTGTTCGTAAATAAATATAAATCTCGGATTTAATCTTGAATATAAAATTAATTATAAGGATATTATCATTATTTTCGTAAATATATGTTATAATGAAAAAGAAATATATTAAACGATAATGCGAGGTGAATCAGGTGGGTAAGGTTATAGCAATTACTAATCAAAAAGGCGGGGTTGGAAAGACTACGACATCGGTGAATTTGAGCGCTTGTTTAGCTGATGAAGGTAAAAAAGTGCTGCTTGTAGACTTGGATCCACAGGGAAATGCGAGTTCCGGTTTAGGTATAGAAAAGAATGATTTGGAGCTATGTGTTCACGATGTATTGATTGATGGTGAAAGTATTACGTCAATTATTCAGCCGACTATGATTAAACAGCTTTATATTGCGCCTGCTACGATTCAATTAGCTGGAGCGGAAGTGGAACTTGTTTCCGTTGTTTCACGTGAAACAATGTTGAAAAAGGCTTTGACACCTGTTCGTGATGAATATGATTTTATTATTATCGATTGCCCGCCGTCTTTGGGGTTATTGACGTTAAATGCATTTACAGCGGCAGACAGTGTATTGATTCCAATTCAAAGCGAATTCTACGCACTGGAAGGGGTCAGTCAGCTGGTAAAAACCATTACCATTGTACAACAGACTTCGAATAAGGATTTAGTTATCGAAGGCGTATTGTTGACAATGTTTGATGGCCGTACTAATCTTTCCATTCAAGTAGCGGATGAAGTGAAAAAGTTTTTTGGGTCTAAGGTGTATAAAACGATTATTCCTCGTAATGTACGTTTAAGCGAAGCGCCTAGTTATGGGGAACCGATTATTATTTATGATCCGAAGTCAAAAGGGGCGGTAGTGTATAGTAAGTTGGCGAAAGAGGTTATTAAAGATGCCAAGAGAGACTAAGAGTAAAAAAGGTAAAGGGTTAGGCCTTGGTAAAGGCATAGACAGCTTAATAGGAATGGAATCCGTAGAGGCTGCGCTAGGGGAGAAGGAGATTCATGAGTTACCGATTTCTGAAGTAGTCCCTAATGTGGATCAACCTCGTAAAAATTTTGATGAAGATAGTTTAGCTACCTTGGCGGAGTCTATTAAGAATCTTGGCATTTTTCAACCGATTGTAGTTCGTAAACAAAAAAATAAATATCAAATTGTCGCCGGCGAACGTCGTTATCGGGCTGCTATCATGGCGGGTCTAAAAATAGTTCCTGTGGTGGTAAAGAAATATAATACCGAGGAAATGACAGAGGTTGCGCTTGTAGAAAACTTGCAGCGTGAAGGGTTGGATCCTATTGAGGAAGCCTTGGCATACCAAGGCTTAATGAATGTATATAAACAGACGCAGGAGATGATTTCTGCACGCTTAGGTCGTAGTCGTTCCTACATTGCAAATATGGTTCGCTTATTAAAACTTTGTGATTCTGTACAAAAAGACTTGATAGAAGGGGACTTGACCGTCGGTCAGGCTCGTCCGTTGTTGGCTCTTCGTAGTGCGGCGCAACAGATGGAAGCGGCTGAGCGTATTAAAGAAGAAGATCTCAGTGCTCGTGAAGCGGAGCAATTAGTAAAAGCGATGCAGAATAAGCCTGTTCGCAAAAAAGCCGGTAAACCGCAAGATACAGCTGAAGTACGTGCGTTGGTAGAACGCTTGAAACTCAGTCTCGGGTCTCCTGTAAATATTAAATTCAGAGCCGGTAAAAAGGTACAGGGCAAGATTGAGATTGCTTTTACATCGGAAGCTGAATTGGAACGACTCATCGCATATATAGATGGTCATGAACAAGATGATAATGATTCGGTTACGATGGAGTTCAGAGTATAGTTATAAATCAAAAAGCAATAAATAGTTATAGAGCGAAAAGCAATAATCTATATATAATTGGGTATAATTGCAATTCATGGTATAGTGTGCTAACATCTTTTAATCCATGGTATATGATGTAGTTAATCGCTATGGCGTAGAGTTGCAGTTTACTATAAACATTCTCTTTAATCGCAATGAAAGCGTAGTCTGCTGGCTGCGCTTTCATTGTGTTTGTACGGTGAATATCCTGATTATTCAGTTTGGGGTAGGGAAGTCCGAAGGGATATACATTGAACTGCATGAATTAAATGAATAGATTGAATATTTATGAATCATTAGGGTGAATATTATTAAAGGATAGATATAAATATTTTATGTATTAAATATTTTATGGTATAGTTTTCCCTCCTCTGATGGGGGAGGAAGGTACATATAATCGTAATTGATAATTAAGGATGAATTATGGAACAAACACCTAAGGCAAATCGCATACATATCGGCTTCTTCGGTCGTTGTAATGCGGGCAAGTCTACACTGATTAATATGTTGACCGACCAGCCGGTATCTCTCGTATCCGATGTGGCAGGGACGACGACGGATCCGGTAAGCAAGGCCATGGAAATTTTGCCGTTAGGCCCTGTGGTGATTACCGATACGGCCGGTGTAGATGATACATCTCAGTTGGGGCCTTTACGTATCGAAAAAACGGAAGAAATTATTAAGAAAATCAATCTTGCTGTCTATGTACTGCGTACCGATGAAACTCCGACGTCCGATGATATGCACTGGCTGGGGCTATTAAAGCAGCAACATGTACCGGTAGCGGTTTTTATCAATGAGATTGACGGTGTTTCCGGTGAAAGCTATGCTAAAAAGCCTGTTTCTTTGGAGGAATGGGCGACCGTAATCGCCTCGGCTGACTTTACAGAGAATGCTAGACGTTCGGAGTTGCTCGATTTACTGGGAGGCCTTACACCTCTTGATGTAGAAGGAGAGCAAACATTGTTAGAGGGCCTTGTGGAAATCGGAGATACGATTGTTCTCGTGTGTCCTATCGATAGTGCGGCGCCCAAGGGGCGTCTTATCCTACCACAAGTACAGGTTATACGCGAAATCTTAGATCATAAAGGTCTTGCCTTGGTATGTCAGACGGAAGAATTACCGGCTATGCTCAGTTCTCTGAAGAAGCCGCCGAAGCTTGTGATTTGTGACTCCCAGGCTTTTGAGCGGGTGGATGAGTTAACGCCACAAACTATACCGTTGACTTCTTTTTCTATCTTGATGGCACGGTTTAAGGGAAAATTACAGGATTTGGTGGCCGGTGTAGAGGCTATACATAATTTAAAACCCGGTTCCAAGGTGCTTATCAGTGAAGGTTGCACGCATCGACGTCAGTGTGATGACATAGGAACTGTTAAAATCCCGATGTGGCTGGAAAAGAAAGGCTATAAGGGTTTAGATCTGGAATTTACCAGCGGCGGAGCCTTTCCGAAGGATGTATCGAGATATGACCTCATCATTCACTGCGGTGCCTGTATGTTGACTCGTCGTGAAGTGTTACGTCGTATTGACTGCGCCGTCGTACAGGGCACACCTATCGTAAATTACGGTGTACTCATCGCGTCGTTGCATGGTATACTGGAACGGGCTATAAGCCCATTTATGAATGAAATTAAGATGTAAAATTATTACATTGTGTACAGTCATTTTACTTTCACAAATGAAATGATATAATAAACTGTTGATGGTTTGATGATTGGATAGGAAGGAATATACATGTTCGAATCGATTCAACCGTGGATTGGCGCGGTAATGATTATCCTCGTGATAGCATTGCTTGCATATTGTGTGACCTTGCACATCCGTTTGAACAGCCTGAAAAAGAAATACGATTTCTTTATGAAAGGCGAGAACGGTGTCAGTTTGGAACGTAAATTATCTGTTGAGGTCAGCGAAATTCGCGATGCCGCGAAGGGGCTTGAATCCATGCTCAGCGAGCAGGCCAACATCCGTAATATTCAGAGCAATACGATACAGAAAATCGGCTTTATCAAATATAATGCCTTTGAAAATATCGGCAATGATTTGTCCTTTGCCCTTACGTTGCTTGACGGCAATAATAACGGCATCTGTATTTCCAGTATTTACGGCCGCAGCGAGTCTCGTATCTTTAGTAAACCGATTGTGAAAGGTAAAAGTCTCGTCAATCTTTCACAGGAGGAATTAGAAAGTTTGAACGAAGCGTTGGGTGAACGTACGAACGCGGAAGCGTTAACGAGTGCCATCGTTTCAAAATAGGGAAGGTTTATGTTGAAATTACCAGTATTCATTTCGAACAGAATTGAAAGAAATGGAGAAAACTGCACATTGACATTGACTGTAAAGCAGGCAAAACTTGTGGCGGCTATCGGCTCCGCAGTTATCCTGTTGGCATTAGCACTCGGTATCTGGGGCATCGTGCGCCAGGCTGAGGTGGTGCAATTACGTCAACAAACTCAATTGCAATCGGAACAACTAAAACTATTACAGCAGAAAACAGAGGTTTTGGATAAGAAGATTCAGAACTTAAATCAAATCAGTGAAGAGAACAAGCAGATGCTGAAAGGCGCTGAATCGGGCACTCCCGCACAAGGGGGAGGGGACGGCAGCGACCCAAAACCGGAAGCCGCTGATACGGAGCAACCGACTACGTTAACGGCGGCACAACTATCGGCACAATTATCTAAAATGGATAAAGAAGCGCAAAAACTGTTGGTCAGCTTCTATACGATGCGTAATATTCTTCGTGACGGTGGCGCTCAGGACTTGATGGCGTTGCAACAAATCAACTACTCTGCCGGATCCGGCGGTGCTGCTAACAGTACAACTCCGAGCATTTGGCCTAGTAAGGGTGTTATTACGTCGCCATTCGGTAGTCGTGTCGATCCTGTGACGGGCGCTATCGGTGCATTCCACGAAGGCATCGACATCGCTGATGATTACGGCAGTCAAATCGTGGCTACCGCAGGTGGTGTCGTTACCATTGCGGGCTATACGAGCGGCGGGTACGGTAACCTCGTTGAAATCGACCACGGCAACGGATTTGTGACCCGCTACGGACATAACAGTGCTGTGCTTGTCACCCCTGGTATGACTGTAAAACAGGGACAGACCATCGCGTTGATGGGCAGCACCGGTAAAAGTACAGGTGCTCACGTCCATTATGAAGTACGCTTAAACGGCGCACCGGTGGATCCGATGGTATTCCTGCCTATCAGTAACTGAGAATTTAATATTAACTGAGAATTTAATATTTAATTAAATGAATTTGAAAGGACCTGCGTCATTATGATGCAGGTCCTTTTGTATTATAATGCCGCGTATCTTCACACAATCATATGCACGGGTAAACCGCTGCCTTAAAATGAATTACTCCTTGACGTTTCGAGGCTTTTAAGGGGCTATTCCGGTTTACTAACCCACGTATATATTGTAAAATAAGAGTAAATGAACGGAGGTATATCTATGAAGGCCTATGTACAAGTTTATACCGGTGAAGGTAAGGGTAAAACGACCGCTGCTATCGGTTTGGCTATCCGTGCCATCGGCGCTGGCAAGAAAGTCCTCTTTTTACAGTTTATGAAATCTAAAGTATATAGTGAACATAATATATTGCCATCTTTAGAGAATCTGACGTTGGAGACGGTGGGCAAGCCGTTCTTTATTATCAAGGAAGGTATGAAGAGCAAGGATGAGCTCGCTAAATGGGGCGATGAGGTAGTCGTTTTTGAGTCCGGCAATCCTCCGAAGGATTATGTGGCTCTTATCGAAAAGGGCTATGAACGGGCACTGGAAGCTATTTCCGGCGGCGATTATGACCTGGTTATCCTCGATGAATATAATATGGCTCTGTTTTTCGAACTTATTACATGGGAAAAGACGAAGGCCCTGTTGGATGCCCGTAATCCTGAAACGGAACTTGTATTTACCGGTCGCGGGGCGCCTCAGGAACTTATTGATGAGGCCGATCTTGTTACGGAAATGAAGGAAATTAAGCATTATTACTTGCAAGGTGTGATGGCCCGAAAGGGGATTGAAAATTAGCAGACTTTCACCATCATATGAGCACCTAAGGAGGTGATGTGGTTGAGTACAGTGGCTATTGTAGTCCTCAGTATTGTGGCTATCATTATAGCGCTTATCTTGATTATCCTACTGACACCAATCACATATAGCATCGATATCAACGGCCGCACACCGTACCGCGGGGAACTGCGTATCAGATGGCTGTGGCGCGTATTTTCCTTGCATTTAGCATATCTGCAGGATAAACCGTTTTTCAAGGAACTGTATTTCCTGGGCGTATTGAAAATCGGGCCTGTGAAAGATTACGAAGAATGGCTTGAAAATCGTGTGGACGAGGAATATCATAAGGCCATGGATGATGTCGATATGAGTCCGGAAGCGGCCTTTGTGAAGGCTATGAACGGAAAAGGGCAGGGCTCATCGGCAAGCTCGTCCGGAACGAGTTTTGATGATTTAGACAGCGGCCAAGGTTCATCAAAAGGATTTGATGATACAGACGATATAGAAACTGAATTCGATGATGAGGTAAAAGAACCGGTTCAGACTCGTATTGAGAAGGCGGAGCCTGTCAAGAAATCCGTTGAAGGGTCTGGTGCTCAGGCGCGTGCAGACCGATATGATACGATTCAACAGGATCCGACGACGTTACATATAAAAGCCGATGATGAAGTGGTGAGTCGCGTTACTTTCAACAGTGACGGATCCGTGAAGGAAAAGGTATTCACCAAGGTGAAAGATTTGAAAACGACGGTGAAGGCACGCTTTAAAAAGCCTGATCCTGATGATCCGGTGGCATCGTTTAAATCAAAAATTCCTACATTCTGGTTCATGAAACATGTGACTAATACGGAATTATGGCGTCAGCTGTTTCTCGTATCGAAGCGGTGTTATAATCATTCGAAACCTCGGGATATAGAGGTTGAGGGCCGTTTCGGACTGGGAAATCCGTATCGAATGGGGATAATAGCGTCCATGCTGTACAGTATTTGGCCTGAACAGGCCGAACATATCGAGCTGGATTATGTAAATCTCACCTGTGCCGGCAGCGTACATATTAAAGGGCGCATTATGCTAGGGGTTCTGGCGTGGCATGGAACGCGATTTATGCTTTCAAAACATGTATGTGATCTGCTTGGTGAAAGCATACGCGTATTCTGGACGAAGCGCAAGGAATCAAAAGAATTAGAAAAGCTGAAGACGCAGCAGGCGTCGTAGCTTTCACGATAGTAACCTGATGAAATAGCGGAGGTACTGTGATGGAGAACAGTAATGTAAAAGAGAATTTGGAAGTCCTATTTGAGAAATTCAAAAATATGATCAAGGTGGAAACCGTTGTCGGTGAAGCGGTGCAGATCGGCGATACTACATTGGTGCCGTTTGTGGACGTAACTTTCGGTTTCGGGACCGGTACAAATCATAATGTTGCCAATAAAAGTCAGGAATCCGACGGCGGTGGCGGCGGTGCGCGCATGGAACCGAGCGCCATTCTCGTTATCAAGGGGGATCGCATCGAGTTGTTTAACATCAAAGGGAATCCGTACAGCAGCAGCTTTGACCGCCTTATCGGCTTGGTGCCTGATCTCGTGTCCAAGCTCAAATCCGACAAGTATATTTACTTGAATGATGAAGCGCAATAGAGCTTGATTTATAAGGGTTCATGATGAGTTCATGGGCCCTTATTATTCTATATGATAGAGTCTTGTGAAAGTTTCCGAGATTTGATATAGTTAAACAGTGCACTAGTCGATAGTGTGATGAGACTTTACTGTTGAGGAGGATTTTAGATGAACGTAACTAAGAAATTAACAACTCTGGCTATTGTTGGCGCTCTTTCCGCTACTGCAGCTGTAGCAAGTGCGGCTAATATCGGCTTGGTGAATATGAGTCAAGTAGTTAACAGCTATCCCGGTTATGGCGCTTTGGATATGAAAATGCAACAGGTAGATGCTCAATACCGTCCACAAATTGAGAAGAAAGTTGCTGAAATTGAAAAAATTCAGGATAAAGCACAAGCTGAAGCTGAATTCAATAAATCCGTAGCTCCATTGCTTCAAAAGGAAAACGAAGAAATCAATAAAATTGCTGAACCTATGATGCAGTCCATTCACAACGCAGTAGAAACAATCCGCGTTGAAAAACATATGGATGTAGTATTGGATGATCCATACACAATCCGTGCGGCTGATAAAGACAGCAAAATTGAAAATATTACCGATGAAGTAATTAAACGCCTTAAAAAATAATCCGTTTATAGGATAAAAAAGACCCCAAAAAGCCTCCGAAGCCACCGCGTTGCGCGCTAAGTCGGTTTTTGGGGTCTTTTTTATCTAGCTGAGTTATTATTTTAAGGCGTTGGGTATAGAGGAAAAGGCCACCCACCAGCGTGCGGTTAAGTAGGGCTTGAGCAGATAGAGGACCGTAGGGACGTATAGATGCCAAGCATCACTTAGTTCCGAACGTAAGATTCTTCGTAGAAGAATCCACAGTGAGGATAAAGTTCGTTTTCCGAAGGGGGATTGTCTTTTATATAGATTATTCTTTTAAGGTGTTGGGTATAGAGTTTTTAGGTGTTTTATACAGAAAAGGAGTGAGGCTCAATGGAAGGTTTTAAATCGTTAGCAGCAAATCGGTATTCTGTTCGGAAGTTTGATTCTAAAAAGGTGGAGCAGGAGAAGGTTGATTCGCTTTTAGAGGTTGCCAGATTGGCGCCTACGGCTCATAATAATCAGCCGCAGAGGCTTCTTGTGCTCGATTCGGCGGATAGTCTAAATCGGTTGAAGGATTGTACGCCGTGTCACTTTAACGCACCGTTAGCGATTATTGTCTGCTATGATAACAAGGCCAGTTGGAAACGCTCTTTTGATAATGAGGATATGGGGGTTGTAGATGCAAGTATTGTGGCGACTCATATTATACTCGAGGTGGCGGATTTAGGTTTGGGCAGCACCTGGGTGGCTTATTTTGATCCGGATAAGGTCCGTGAGTTGTTTTCCTTGCCGGACAATATCATTCCTGTGGCTGTTATTCCGATTGGTTACCCTCATGCAGACAGTGTTCCTGCTCCGGGGCATACGACGCGTTTCGATATCAATGATTTAACGACGTATAATTCGTTTTAAGCGGTTTATATCATTGCCGAACGGGTTAGTTATATACTGAATCGGCCGAACGATCATGTACTGAACGGTTAATCATTATAAATCGCGAATGGTTACAAATAACCCCCTACGTTAGATGTTACTTAGTCTAACCGTAGGGGGACATTTATTGATTGGACAGTATCAACCGTCCATTATTTATATAAAAGCTATTTTATAGCCATTAATTTTGTTATTCCGGTTTATGGATGAGGTTTACCACGAATTCGCTGTCTTCCACGAGTGTTGCCTGGATGTAGTTGTCACCGTTGAATTCGAGTACTTGGCCCGGTATGAGGATGTGTTCTTCTGTTTCGTTGAGGAATACCTGTACTTTGCCTCTTACGACCGTGAAGATGACGTTGGCTTCCGGATGGTTGTGTTTTTCGACTTTTTCACCGGCTTTGCCGCCTTTTTTCACGATGACGTAGTTCGGACCTTGAAATAATAAACCTAATTCTTGATTTACTGTGCCTGCCATAATAGACCTCCTAATTCCAGCTTTTGTATTTTGAAAGCTTACGCTAACTTTTAATTTACATTGTGTAATTACCTTATGGTTACATTATAAATGAAATTACTTATCAATGATGTGTCTGTAGCTACAGTTATGTAGAAATATATAGAAAATTCAAAATAATAAAAATTTTACAAGGTTATTATATGAAAAGACGAGCGTAAGTTTACGCTCGTCTTTTAGTACATATATTTTATGCTAATCAGTACAGATATTTTATTCTAATTAGCACATATATTTTATTCTAATTAGTACATATATTTTATTCTAATTAGCTTTATTATTTTTTACGAATGGAATATAAACGGGTACCGTTTTCCTCTGTTGTGACGAGTTCGAATGCAGGATCGATTGCTTTCACAAAGGCCTCGAACCATGTCTGGTACGCCAGTTCCATGAATTTAGGGTCGATGCCCGCTGTGCGCCAGTAGCCTGCTTGTAATTTGTGGGCGCCGACCCATGTGAATTCATTTTCGCTGTCAGCAACGATTCGGTCGCCACCGTCGCAAGGCATGCCGTTTACATAGTAATTCTGCAGCGCGTTGTAAATCGCAGGCGCCGTGTTTTCCGCAAGGCTGTCCTGTGCGACGATACCGCATGCCTGGCCCTGCACCGCAAAGGCATCCAGAATAGCCGTCACCACGTGAACCGCTTCGTCGCCGGAGTTCGTATCGAGCAGGTCTTTGATGAAAGCCGCTTCGCGAACGGAGGCGATGTTCATCTGATTGGACAACCAGCCGTGGATATTGCCGTGGTCGATGATATTTTCGAGAGGAATACTCGGATTGATAGGTTCGCCGTAGGTGTCGATGGAAATGGCGTGCAGTTCGTCAGCCAAATCGTCGACAACCTTGGATGTTTTTTCCAGAATCAGGTTTTCCCGTTCCACGAGTAATTGAATTTTACGGTATAACCAGTAGTGAATGTGACCTAAGAATGCGGACATGTTAAGCTCCTTTGCGTGCAGTTTCTAATTTTTCTACTAAATCGTATACGTTTACACCGTGAATTTCTGCGGCCTGCCACAATGGTTCAGCCGTAGAAGACGGACAGCCGAGGCAGCCCATGCCGACGCTTTGTAATACCGGTACAACGACCGGATAGGTATCGACGATGTCGCGAATGATTGTGTCCGGCGTAATCGGAGCGCCTGCTTCGAGGCGAGGCTGTTCCACGATAGGATCGTTGCCCTGGCCCGGTAAGAATACAGCCGGCTCATCGGATTTGCTTTCAGCGGGAGCTCCTTCTAGATCGCCCAATACGGCCGCTTTAAAAGCCTCTAAACCGATGCGGTCGATGAATTCACCCATCCGTTCAATTTGTGCATTTTCTTTGTAGTATGCGATGATTCTGTCAACTAATGCAAGAGCTTCTTTTTCTGTTTTCACCTCCGCGATGAGGTCGCCGATGCGAGGGTGGGCACCGCCGCTGCCGCCGGCGTATACATTCCAGCCTTCAACGGTACCGATGACGCCGACGTCTTTCATGCGACTTTCAGTACAGGAATTCGGACAACCGGAAACGCCGATTTTCATCTTGCTGGGCATTTCCTCGGATAGATATTTGCGTTCAATCTGCATGCCGAGATGGACGCTGTCCTGTTTGGCACGTTTACAGAACGTTGTGCCCGGACAGATTTTGACGCTGCGCACGCGATTGGACACGGTGTAAGCCGGTTCCATGCCGAGCATTTCCCAAGCCTGGTCAACGTCTTCCGCTTTCAAATTCGTAATCATAATGCGTTGGCTGCCTGTCAATTTGAGGACGGCCCCGAATTTGTTCGCTACGTCGATATATTTTTGTAATTGATCCGGTTGAATGAACCCCGCCGGAATACGCGGTGTAATTGCATAACGGCGTTGACCGTTTTTGATGCGTTGTAAATTTGCTGCGATTTGTGCCATGATAAATCCTTTCTCGAGCCCCTCTCTGCGGAGGATTGTGGCTAAACTACTTAGTTAATCTATGTAATTCTTTATATGTTATCTATATACGCCGTAGGGTTTTGTGAAAGCTTCGCACTTACATACGAACAGCGTAATGAGATCAACTGGGCGATGCCTCATCAAAACCCGGCGCAGAGATCAGCATGGGTATTTGGAATACTGACCTTATGGTCCTTAGTATAATACATTTCGATGATAATGAATGTAACCTTAGCTACATAATTTGGAGCTTTCAATACTAATTATTAATACTAGCTATGCACTATCTAAATGATATACAGTGCGGACAGATGCCGCATCGGATTATGGGCATATTAGATTCCCGCCGTCATATTCTGTATAATAAAGGTAGTTTTCTTATAGTATATCATTAAAATGTGGATTCAGTTGATTTATATACATAGCACATGAGGTTATATGAAAGTATTATATGACACTATATTAAAGGGACGTTTTGTGGATCGGCCCAATCGTTTCGTCGTTCACATTGAACTGGACGGCGAGGTTGTGACTGCTCATTTGCCGAATCCGGGGCGCATGTGGGAATTGCTGTTTCCCGGTATCATCATGTATGCGGTGCCTCACAGCAAGCCTGATGCGAAGACACAGTTTCGCGTGGTCGGCATCGAACGGGACGGGCAGGTCATCATGCTCGATACCAATTACAGTAATGATGTGGCGCAGCATCTCATTGAGAACAGGCTCATCCCAGGCTGGGAACAGTGCCGTGTCGTACGCCGCGAATATACCGTGAAAGTTCACGGCACGTCATCGCGCTTTGATTTGCTTTTAACGAATGATTATGATGAGGAGTTTCTGCTGGAGGTCAAGTCCTGTACATTGTTTTCCAGGACGGGTGCCATGTTTCCGGATGCTATTACCGAGCGCGGCCGCAAACATTTGCTGCATTTAAAGGAATTACAGGATGAAGGGTATCACACGGGCGTATTGTTTCTCGTTCAATGGGACTGGGCGCAGTGGTTCCTGCCGGATTACCATACGGATCTCGCGTTTGCTCAGACCTTTAAAGAAGTGGCGCCGCACCTTGACTGGAAAGCCGTTGCCGTAGCGTGGGATGACACCTTTGCCATGCCGACGGTCGCCCGTGAATGTACGTATCCCGGTGAGGTTCTTGAAAGCGAAGCTCATGATAGCGGTGTGTACGTCATGGTGATGCATCTGGATCGCGATTTGGAACTTGAAATCGGTTCAAAAGGAATGATGCATTTTAAGGAGGGGTACTATATGTACGTCGGCTCCGCGAAGGCAAATTTGGCGAAACGTATTGAACGTCATAAACGAAAACGGAAGAAAATGCACTGGCATCTAGATTACTTCCGCGGGCACTGTGAAATGATTGCAGGATTGCCGATACGAACCAGTGGGAAGCCGCAGGCTATGACGCTCGGTGCTCAGACACAGCGTGAATGTGAGTTCGCTAACGACGACTCGCCTGTTCGGGAAAGCACCGCTATGGGCACAATCGATGTGAGCGTAATCGATAGGGGAATAATTAAGGGTACAACTATGGGTGAACCCGAAATTGACGTAGAGTGTGCTCTGGCTGATGCGGTGCGAGCTATTGCGGAATGGAACGTACCGAATTTCGGCTGCAGCGACTGTGAGTGCAGCAGCCATCTATTCGGAATGAGCGAAAATCCGATACATAATAAAGCGTTCATGGAGGTGATTGAGGAGTTTCGGATGAATCATCTGGATGCGATGATTAAAAATAGGTAAAGGAAATTTTTTATCCATTTGATTCAGGGGTAAATTTTATTAGATTTATAATGTTTTATAATGTGAAATTCCTTTTGCTTTCCTTGTTATTTGATTGAATTCTTGTAGTTTTTAGCTTATACTGAAATAAAACATATGTTCTGGTGTTGCAATAGGGATGAGGGATTATATGACATCGTTAAAAAATGCGATTACAGGGAATGTTATTGTATACCAAGGTGCAGACGAATCGATTTCAACGAATATGCTATATAAAGATGAAACATTCTGGATGACACAAAAGGATATGGGGCGACTGTTTGATGTTAATGTGCCTGCTATTAGTAAGCATTTAAAGAATATATTTGAAAGTGGAGAGTTAGATGCGTCAGCAGTTATTTCCAAAATGGAAACAACTGCTGAAGATGGTAAAATTTATCAAACTAATTTTTATAATTTAGATGCGATTATTGCAGTAGGGTACCGGGTTAATAGTAAAAAGGCAACTCAGTTCCGTATATGGGCGACAGGAGTATTGCGGGAATATATTGTTAAGGGCTTTGCTCTTGACGATGATATGTTAAAAAATGGACGATCATTTGGGCAAGATTATTTCAAGGAACTTTTACGTCGGGTTCGGTCCATTCGTGCCAGTGAGCGTCGTGTTGTTGATAAATTTTTGAATTTTAATGAATACAGAATTTTGACTCATAAAGGTCATATTTCCATGACAATGGCCCAAAAGAAAGCAATCGGCGAATATACAGTTTTCAACAAGACTCAACATGTTATTTCCGATTTTGATAAATTTGTAAAAGAGCATAGCTAATGGAGTTATTTTTTCAATAACCTATGAGGTGTGTATATGAAACGTTACATAACGTATATGGTATCGGCTCTGATGTGTAGTTTTATATTACTTCTGTCCGGTTGCGACTTCATCTGGACGACGTCCAATGGTGATCCTGCGTCGCCGGATGATGTAAAGGCCGGCATTGAGAAGGAATTTAAGGTTTGTAATCCTCAGTTGGTATTGCAGTCGTCTGTGGTGGAAAAGGAGAAGCCCTTTTAGCGGAATGTGTATGTGTTTTATGATGAACACAATGGGTTCTCTTTTTCGGTGCGCTCTGATGTAAAACATCCGACATTGCCGGTCCCCGGTGGTCAGAGGAATACGAATGCGGATTTTGCGTATGCAGAGGTGTATTTAACTCATTTAAACGGTAAGATCAGTGAATTAGCTCGGAATTATGGAATGCGAACGGCTACGGTCGATGAGTAGGTGATGCTGACACGTTCCAAATTAAAACGACAGACCGGCATGAGTGAAGTACCGCTCTTTGATGAAGGTGAATTTATCTTCGTAGACCACACGGTGAAAGGTGCCGACATGGTCGCTATGTTGAAGAAAATCTATGCAGTCTATAAGCCGAATGATGATGAGGCGCTGTTGCGTCCTTTATTCGGGCGGAAGGTTTCTTTTTACTATCTGCCGATTGGTGAACAGGATAAGACCAAAGCCGTTTATATTGAGGGTATCTGGTTCAAGGGAAAAGACGATTGGCGTGCTACGTTGCTCAATGTTTACGGTAGTTCTTCTTTTGATACCTCTAAACTGGAGAGCGGATTAGGGGAATATTTTAATCGTAGAATAAGCGATGCGAAGAATAGAGTTAATTAGGTAACTAAACTTTTACGGAATTCATAAGAACAATAGCGATAAATCAGGAAAAATGCTATAATTATGTGATGAATCAGTATCAGTGTTAGTAAAATGAGGTGAGATTGTGGCAGACCAACAGTGGTCCCACGGGAACATTCATCCCGTTCAGATTGATAAAGAAATGAAGAACGCGTACATCGATTACGCTATGTCCGTAATCGTTATGCGTGCGCTTCCGGATGTGCGCGACGGTTTGAAGCCGGTGCATCGTCGAATTTTGTACGCTATGCACGAAACAGGCATGACGCCGAACAAGCCGTACAAGAAATCCGCCCGTATCGTCGGTGACGTACTCGGTAAGTATCATCCACATGGTGATAGCTCCGTTTACGATGCGACGGTTCGTTTGGCGCAGGATTTCAACACCCGCTACCTATTGGTGGACGGGCACGGTAACTTCGGTTCCATCGACGGTGATAGTGCTGCTGCGATGCGTTATACCGAGGTTCGTATGGCGAGGATCACGACGGAAATGCTTGCCGATATCGACAAGGAAACCGTTGATTTTATGCCGAACTATGATGAAAGCTTGCAGGAACCGACTGTTTTGCCGGCGAAGATTCCGAATCTTCTCATCAACGGTTCCAGCGGTATCGCCGTAGGGATGGCGACAAATATTCCGCCGCATAACCTCAACGAGGTGTGCAACGGTCTTGCGATGCTCATCGACAATCCGGATGTGACTGTGGATGAATTGATGAAAGCCATCAAAGGGCCTGACTTCCCGACGGGGGCTCTCATTTTGGGTCGGGAAGGCATCAAAAAAGCGTATGCCACAGGTCGCGGCAGCGTGAAAATGCGTGCTCGTGCATCTATCGAAGAGATGTCCAAGGGTAAGCATAAAATTGTGGTTACCGAAATTCCGTATCAGGTTAACAAGGCTCGCGTGATTGAAAGTATCGCGAACCTCAGCCGTGACAAGGTTGTGGACGGTATCACCGCATTGCGCGACGAATCCGACCGCCAAGGTTTGCGTATCGTTATCGAATTGCGCGCCGATGTGCAACCGGATATCGTGCTTAATAAATTGTATAAACATACCCAACTTCAGGAAACATTCGGCGTGATTATGCTCGCCCTCGTGGACGGTCATCCTCGCGTATTGAATTTGAAAGAAGTCTTGGGCTACTACTTAGATCATCGCCTCGATGTAATCGTACGCCGTACGCGCTTTGAACTCAATAAAGCGGAAGCGCGTGCTCACATCTTGGAAGGCTTATTGATTGCACTGGATCACATCGATGAAGTGATTGCGACGATTCGCAGTTCCCAAACGGACGACATCGCACGCAACGCATTGATGGAGAAATTCGGGCTTTCAGAAAAACAGGCGGTAGCCATCCTCGATATGCGTTTACGCCGTTTAACAGGTTTGGAACGTGAGAAAATCGAAGACGAATACAAGGAATTGTTGGCATTGATCGAAGATTTGAAAGCCATCCTTGCCAGCGAAGCGCGTCAACGTCAAATCGTTAAGGACGAACTGGACGATATGAAGAAGAAATACGGCGATCCTCGTCGTTCTGAAATCACGATCGATACGTCCGATCTTGATGTGGAGGACCTCATCGCTGACGAAGAAATGGTTATTACCTTGACGAAACAGGGGTATATCAAGCGCATGAATGCGAACGTATATCGCAACCAGCATAAAGGCGGTGCCGGCGTTATCGGCATGAAGACGAAGGAAGATGATTATGTAACGCAGATTATGCATGTGCGGACGCATAATACCTTGCTATTCTTCACGTCTACGGGTCGTACGTATCGCCTCAAGGCGTACGAAGTGCCGGAAGCGGGTTCCCGCAATTCCCGCGGAACCGCGATGGTCAATGTATTGCCTCTCGCTGTGGGTGAATCGGTTACGACCATGATCGACCTTGAACGTATACAGGAAGATGTAAACTTATTCATGGTGACGGAGCTCGGCGTTGTGAAACGTACAGCTATCGAAGAATACCGTAACATTCGTCGTTCCGGTCTCAATGCGATTAATCTCGACGAAGGAGATCGCTTGATTTCCGTCAATGTAACGACCGGTAATCAAGATATTCTGATCGGTACGAAACTCGGTATCGCTATCCGTTTTAACGAAAATGATGCGCGCCTCATGAAACGGGCGGCTCACGGTGTGCGCGGTATTAAGCTCAATACGGGCGATGTAGTTGTCGGTGCCGGCGTTCTTGATACGGAGGAACGGGATGTGCAGATCTTCACCATTTCCGAAGAGGGCTTCGGCAAGCGCAATGATGCGGATGCGTACACATTGCAGAAACGCGGTGGTAAGGGATCGAAGAACTTTAAAATCACGAACAAGACCGGCGACGTAGTGGCCGTAGAGGTCGTTCATAATGATGACGAAGTGATGCTCATTTCCGAGCAGGGCAAGATTATCCGCTTCAACATGAACGATATTGCCGTGAAGAAAGGCAAAGCTATTTCCGGCGTGAAAACGCAGAACCTTGACGAAGGCGATAAGGTTGCAAGTATTGCTGTTATTCCGGCAGGGGAAATTGAAAACGAAGAAGAATTATAATAGAATATCGGGATGTTTCGTACATCTATTGTATTCTGTGAAAGGATATGTACATTCGTCATATACTGTATGTATATTCATGTAAGAAACTGGCGGGCGACCATCGTTGATGGTCGCCTCTGGTCGTAAAGGGTATATTAAGGGGTAACATATGAAAAAATGGTTAGTTGCCATTGTTATGGCAGGGGTAATGTTTGCTGGCGGTTTCGGACAGGCGAATGCGGCAGATTGGTATTATATTGATGCGGATGCTGATGATGCGACCTGGTTTATCGATAATGCGTCCGTGTATAAAACGGATGATATGGCGACCGTATTGGTAAAGGTCAATAACGTGGAAGGCTTTACCTACATTTATACGGTGCGTATCGATCGCAATGCAAAAATGTGGACGGAACTTGAATCAACCGTGTACAGCAATGCGGGGATTGCGCTATTGACCAATAAAAAAGCACAAAAACCGATGAAAATTGAAGGGGATACCATGGGGGCGGAAGTTATGCAGGCCCTCTGGGGAAAATAATCTATTAGTGAGCAAAGAATCCCCCTCCTAAAAACTCCAGCAAGCCACCCACTACGTGCGCTAAGTCGTTTTTAGGAGGGGGATTCTTTTGTGTATTAGCTTATTTTCAGAGGGCCTTGCAATAATAGAAATAGCCTCCAAGGTCACCCGCCATGTGCGGCTAAGTAGGGCTTGAGCAGATAGAGGACCGTAGGGACGTATAGATGCCAAGCATCATTTAGTTCCGAACGTAAGATTTACCAAACTGCGAAGCAGTGAAGGAAAATCCACAGTGAGGATAAAGTTCGGCTTTCAGAGGAGGTTCGTGTCTTTTTCTTGTCAGGCATTATGCATTCAGAGCGAATATCTATATTCAAGCGTGTTGGATTAAATTTTCCCTCAGAGGGCATAACGTTCCTAGGAGAGTGCGCCTTCGTTTTTAGGAAGGATTTGTTGTTGAATGAATATGACAAAGAGGCTGTAATTAGAACTAAGTTTTAATTACAGCCTCTAGATTAGAATAAATTAATTATTTATGATGGAAAAATTTAATTACTTCTTTTAAGCTTATGATAACTAGAATTAGTGTAATTCCCCAACCAATTCGAGTTGCTAATAATAAATCATTTGACCAAATATTTAAGCAAGTTGCACCAATAGCTGAACCGATTGAAATCGCAATATTTTGCAGCATTCGTTGCAAAGCTCCTGTACTTCCTTGGATTTCCATAGGACTGGCTTGCATGATACTGGCAATATTAGCCGGTTGAAAGTATCCACCACCAATACCGTAAATGAATAATCCTAATGTTAAGAGTTGATAAGGCCAGTTAGGATTGATTAGTAAAAGAAAAATCAAGGATATGATAATAATACTTAGACCAATATGGCTGAATAGTTTATTTTTATCTCCGTTATTGATTTTACTGGATATTCTTGAAAAAAGCACCAGCCCTGTAGGAGCTCCTAAAACAAGAAATCCAGTTTGCCCAACTTCTAGATGATATGATTGTTCAAAAATGAAGGGGGGAAGTAAAAATATCATTGCGGAGGCAAAGCCGAAGGTAACTGTTTGAAGAAGGTAAGAGATTACTTGAGGATTATTTTTTAATCCTTTGATATCGATAAGTGCATGTTTGTTATTAAGTTCCACATAGTAAAATATAATTCCGAGCAACAAGCTGGATAGTATCAGGATTATACCAACTATAAATAGATGTAATTTGTTTAATAAAGATAATCCTAATAAGAGTGAAACTAACATTAGAGCGTTTATGGTAATTCCAAGAATATCTAATTGCCGTTTGTTGTTTTTTTCGGAGAGTTTATTGAGAAGAAAATTATTACATGCAATTCCGAGAATTACAAAAGGAATATTTATCAAAAAAATAAGTTGCCAGAAACTTAAAGAAAGTATGATCCCGCCTAAAGAGGGCCCTAGGATTGGGCCTAGACCAATCATAATTCCGAGGATACCAATAGAGCTATTTTTACGTTTTTCAGAAACTAAAGTTGTAATTAGTGCGGCAGAAGTAGCTTGTAAAGCAGCCGCTCCTATGCCTTGAAAAATTCGTCCAATAATTAATAAACTGATATTGTTAATTAAGCCACAAAATAGAGAACTTAGACCAAAAAGCACGAATCCTAAATACGAAATTTTTAATTTTCCAAATTTATCGCTTAATACGCCTAAAGGTAGGATAGAGATAGCTAAAGCTAAAGTATAACCGGTTATTGTGAAGGCTGCAATATCAGTTGAAGTTTGAAATTGTTCTTTTAAAAAGGGTAATGCTATATTGATAATTCCTGTATCGAGAGTGGATAATAACATTCCCATACCTGCAACAATTGTTATGAGTAAATCTTGCAATTGTTTATTCATAAAGATTTCTCCTTTTCTTTAAAACTATTTAAGTATAATATAATAAGTCTAAAGTCTATAATCAAACGATTCAAAAAATATCGAATCGTATAGGAGGATGTTTATGGCTATTACAATTCGGTTTAGCGATTATGCTTTGGAAACAAATGAAACGTTAATACAAAGAATACAATTTGTGTATTCCCCTTTAAATGAACTTTTTAGAAGTTTACATGTGCTTTTAAATCCGCGCCATCATGGAACTAATATTGATTGGGTGATTGAGATACAAGATAAACTTACTGAAGAATTTTATGAGAATCTTCATTATTTCCAACTTTTTTATGAACTGGGGGTCTCTCCTATTTTGCTTTGTAATTTTCGTTATCATATGACAACGATTGAAGAGGAAATACAAAATTTAAAGGAATTTCTTGTTAATTATCCGACTATTCGATTAATTGAGTATTTGGAGAGAATAATAGATGATAGAGAAAATGCCTTTATTCCAACATTAGCAAAAGGACTAGAGTGGAAAGATTTTTCTTTAAATGAAAATGATCAATTGCTTAAAGATTTGAAGCGAAATGCTACAAGTGTTTACCGGAGGCTTTTTTCTTTTATTGATTGGTATAGAAAATCAATTTTTGATGATACTTGGAAAGAAAAATCAATTGAGCAAAAGCTTTTAATTGAAATACAAAAGCAATCTTCATTTTTGAGGGAAAAAGGTTTTATAGAGATGTTTAATCATTTACAAATTGATCGAATTCATTGGAAAAAAGATGCCTTATCCATTATTAAACCTTTTGACCAAGAGATTCATTTAAAGGACAGTGACTCTATTATGCTGTTACCAAGCTATTTTATTTGGCCGCATCTGTTTGTTGAATCTTTTAATCAAGGAATTGCTATTACTTATGATATTATGGAGCAACCAAGTTACTATAACTCCACACCGGAGGGATTAGTTACTATTTTTAAAGCCTTGAGCGATTCAGTGCGGCTGCAAATTATGAACTATGTTTTGGAGAAACCATGTACGACGCAGTCTTTAGCACAAATTTTATTAATGACTGATTCAAGTGTATCGAGACACTTACAAATTTTAAAAGATGCAAAGTTACTGAAAGCAAGAAAAGTGAAGAAGTTTGTTCTATATGAACCGACAGAGTTAGTTACTCAACTTATGCCGAATTTTTATCGTTTCTTTCGAAATTGAGAGAAGATGAATTACTATGTTGATATCATTAATATGTCAATTAACTTCACAGAGACAAATAGTGTTAAAAACTGATTTGAATAGATTGATGGAAGATTTTTATAAGTAGATTTCTATCGATTTAATTCTGGAGTGATTGTATATTTCGGAAATACTTTGATGCCGGTTGATAGAGATAATTTTCATACAATATTTATTTTTCCCTTATATACTATCTTTATATTTTATTTTTTATGAGAGGTATTGATATGAAAAAAACATTGGCAGCTGTATTGGCAGCAGGGGCTTTATTAATCGGCGGTATCGGTAGTGTTGATGCGGCTAACTGGTATACTGTAGGTACTGATAATAACGGTATTACCTGGTCTATCGATAACGATTCCGTTAAGAAGGATGATAAGAAAGCTACATTGGATATCAAGGCGATGGATGCTGAAGGTTATCACTATATCGTGACTGAAGAATTCAATAATAAAAAACGCGAAGTAAAGGATCTTAAAGTCACTTTATATAATCCTCAGGGATATGTGGTGAAAGAGGAAAAAACCAACAAACAGGCTCATAAGGTAACTCCTGGTACACCGGCTTATGCTGTATACCGACTTATCTGGGGCGGTAAATAATAATCGGCTCTCGCTGAATTCTGATAGGCTCATATACTGATTGAATCAGGTGAAAGCTTATTTCCTGCGCGAAAATAAATGATTTCAACAACGCACGTTCTTGTAGTGAGAGCGTGCGTTTTCTTTCACAAATGGTCATGATTGTCTGCATGAATAGATATGAGAAAGAGGATGATACATATGGAACAATTGAAAGCACTGTTATCTTTATCCGGACGGATGAATCGTCGATCTTTTTTAGTTAATTTATTAATCGTCTTTGTTATCGGTTTTGTGGGTGGATATATTCTGGGCTTGACTAAATTTTCCACAGTCGGTATTTGTATCGGCGGACCGATTGTGTTTATTGCTATCCTTCGAGAATTAGCGGTGGCCTCGCGACGCATTCATGATGTGAATGGACCGACATTTCTTGCATTTGTTTATATCTTATCCAGTATCGTTGCCATTTGGTCGCCGGATATAGGTTTGGTGTTACTGTTTGTTAAATTGCTGTTAGTGGTTATCCCGGGGAATAAGAATACAAATAAATACGGAGATAAACCGGAGAATAAGATAGTTTTTTAGTATATTTTTGAAAGCAAATCTATTATAGCTCGATAATAAATTGTCAGTGTTATGACGGGGGTATCTCTATGAAACCGTTTGAATCTCGTAATTACAAAGCTTTTACCATGTTCGCAGACCGTTGGGCACTTGTAACGGCCGGCACGCTAGATGATTTTAATACATGTACCGTCAGCTGGGGCAGTCTCGGCAATATTTGGGGACCTAATGACGATGATATGTCGACGGTGACGGTATATATTCATCCGGCACGGTATACGCAGGAATTTATGGCTAAATACGATACATTTACGGTCAGCTTTTTTCCGGACAGCTATCGTCAGGCGCTCGGTTACTTGGGGTCTCATTCGGGGCGTAATGAGGATAAGGTGTCTAATTCCGGTTTGACGCCTGTGAAGATAGGGGATGACGTGACCTTTGCGGAGGCGGAATTGACATTCGTATGCAGAAAACTGTATGAACATCAATTTGATGAGGCTCATTTGGCAGATCATGTGAAGGCGTTTTATGCAGCTAATTCACCTGTGTATACGCAAGCGGGCCACAATCGTTGGGAACCGCATTATATGTACATCGGCGAGATTATTGATGTGGTCGAAT
The DNA here is from genome assembly GCF_002959855.1 of Veillonella denticariosi JCM 15641. Classification (GTDB taxonomy): domain Bacteria; phylum Bacillota; class Negativicutes; order Veillonellales; family Veillonellaceae; genus Veillonella; species Veillonella denticariosi. Next base: position 465,905 of record NZ_PPDB01000003.1, on the reverse strand, counting down.
AGACTCCTCGTAAGAATGTTGCTTTCAATATGATGTTGAAAGCAACATTTTTATGTGATTTTTATGAATCTATACCTCACAATTTGCCTCAAATCTGTTATAATTAGTTTTATATTATAAACTGTTGCGCGTATGTCATCGCCGGTTCACTCCGAAGCGTGTGCATATGCGTTTATTATTCTGTTTGGTGTAGGTAGTCTCATGAGTGTATTGAAGCCTTTGTTGTGGCTGTTAGAACCGTATATAGTGTACAAAGCCTATTTGTGGGGGCTTCATTTTATCGCTCGACCTCTGACGTGGGAGGGCGATGTTGATCTCTTTGCGCTCACATTGGCCGTGTTGTTGGCGCTTGATGCCATTGTGCTGCCGCTTGTGCTCCTTTACTGCCCTGCGCTGAATGATGGTAAAAGCATCCCGGCCTGGATGCAGCGGCTAATAGAGTCCGCCTGCCGCGTATATGATTTAATCGATAATAAGGTTCATAAGAGCACGTCGGTTTCGTGGATTCGCAAAACATTGCACGTAATGCTGCTGTTCGTCTATTATCTGGTGCCGTTTTATGTCGGCGGCAATCTCATCATGGCGCTTGTTATGGCCCTCATGTATGATATATTGCTGTGGGCACAGGGCTTAGCGTAGGTATAGTGCAATTCGTTTAGGATAATTCTTATTGTGAAAGTAGTGTCAGGTATTTCAATCTATTCGTAATTTGAAATGGTGTTCGGTTAGAGACTGTTTTGTATTTTCCCGGGAGTTTTCTATGGAAAAGTTTATCTGTGAATGGCCTACGACGCCGTTGTATCATGCATATCACGATTATGAGTGGGGACGGCCTGTTCATGATGATCAACATCAGTTTGAGCATCTTTGCCTTGAAAATCTGCAGTGCGGGCTCAGCTGGCTTACGATTTTAAACAAACGGGAGATTATACGGTCCTGCTTTGATCATTTTGATATCGATAAGGTGGCTCGCTACACCGAGGATGATGTGCAGCGTATCCTTAAGGTGGAAGGCATGATTAAGGCACGCCGTAAAATAGAGGCCATCATCAATAATGCGCGTGCTTTTCAGGGGATTCAGCGAGAGTTCGGTTCTTTTTGCGACTATATCTGGGCTTTCACAGGGCATAAGACCATTATTTATGACGGTCACCCGGAGGGAAAGGTGCCGCCGAAGAACGGTTTGTCCACGCGGATCAGTCAGGACTTGAAGAAACGGGGATTCAAGTTTGTCGGGCCTGTAACGATTTATTCTCATATGCAGGCGGCCGGCCTCATCAACGACCATGCTAAAGACTGTCCGTGCTTTTACGAAATCAATGAGAATGCGGACGTAGTGCATTTGCCGGCAGATGATGAGTAGAGGCTTCTATGCGTGAATGTTTACGGGTTGTTTATGTGTGAATGTTTATAGGCTGTTCATGCTTGAATATTTACAGACTGTTCATGCTTGAATGTTTCGGGCTATAAGTTGATTTTTAAATGCGAAAATGCATATAAATAAAGTCCGTCCGACTAAGAGGGGCAGCTTTCACAGGAAAGGAATCAGTATGTTTGGTTTGGGGACGGTTATTAACGTGGTCCTTATTATTGCGGGGAGCCTTATCGGGCTCGCGTTTCGGCGTTCCATGAAGGACAATTTGAAGCAGACCCTCATGATGGTGAGCGGTATCATCGTTCTGCTTCTCGGTATGAGCGGGGCCATGCAGTTTATGCTGGTCATCGTGAACGGCACGATTCAGACGTCCGGTCCGCTGTTGATGATTATCAGCATGGTGGCGGGCGCTGTTATCGGCGAAATCATAGATTTTAACAGGCTCATTACGATGCTCGGTGACTGGGTGAAAGCTCGTACGGGCAATTCCGGAGATCCGCAATTTACACATGCTTTTATTACGGCGTCCCTTACATTTACCGTGGGGGCCATGGGCGTGCTCGGCTCTATTCAGGACGGTCTTACCGGTAATTATCAGACATTGCTGCTGAAAGGCATCCTCGATGGTATTATCGTTATGGTCATGGCGTCATCCATGGGTAAAGGTGCATTATTTTCCTTTTTTCCTGTTGGCGTGACCCAATGGATTATTACCGCTATGGCACACGTTGCGGCGCCTCTCATGACACAAAGCGCTATCGATAATCTGTCCTATGTGGGATCGATTTTGATTTTCTGCGTCGGCATCGATTTAATCTGGCCCGGTAAAATACGCATCGCCAATTTGTTGCCGGCCATATTTGTAGCTATGGGGCTGACGTTTTTCCTTTGATTCTTGTGCGGTGGCTCTATACATTACTTCAGGATTTTGTTATATAATTTTTCGGTTCTTCCGATGAATCATCTATCAGACATCCGAATATATAATTTAATACAACATATGACTGAGTTCGCTATTCTGCGGACTCATTTTTTATGCTGTAGATTACTATTTAATACAACTATGATTGAGTTCAGCATTCTGTTGACTCAGTTTTTATGCTGTAGATTACTATCAAAAGAAATATTGTATGTATTATTTTTAGTTGTAAGCGTGCTATCTTCAGAATGAGGTGTCAATTTATGTTTCTATGTGCTGTCGGTAGTTTTCTCTTTTGTAGTATTGGCAGTCGTGCCCTTGAGAATCTTTCGGCCGCGAACGATGTGAACATTGGTGACATCAGCAGGTTTTAGACATACTTTCACAGAAATAATTCATAGATTAGCATTCTTGTACCTGCAATTCGGGTAGAGTATATTGAATTATACCTGTATTACAGGTATAATAAAGGAGAGCTGGTTTATGATTATCGGATTTAAGGATAAGGAAACAGAGAAAATTTTTTACCGTAGTTATTCTCGGCATCTGCCGATTCATATTCAGCGGAAGGCTTTGTTAAAATTACGGTTTCTTCATGCCTGTCGATGTTTAGAAGATTTTATGGTTCCGCCAGGCAATCGATTTGAGGCTTTACATGGTGATAGAGAGGGTCAGTGTAGTATTAGAATCAACAGGCAGTATCGTATTTGTTTTCGTATAGATGAGGATTGCAACTTACATGATGTAGAAATTGTAGATTATCATTAGGGAGGATTAGAATGAGTGAACTGATTCCCGTGCCAAAGATGAGTGAAGTTTTATTGGAGGAGTTTATGCGACCATTAGGACTTAGTACATATCGTGTGGCAAAGGATATTAAAGTCCCTGTGTCTCGCATTCAAGAAATTTTGCAGAATAAGCGTAAAATTACAGCAGATACAGATTTAAGATTATGTAAATATTTTGGCATGTCCAATGGTTTTTTTCTTCGCATGCAAATGGATTTAGACTTACTTGAGGCGAAAGATATGGTTAATCTTCAGGCAGATTTAAAAGAAATTACATGTGTTGCTAATCAATCCGTTGATAATTGATATGTTTGTTACACTTATGGTAAAAGCAGGATTATACAGTATAGGAAAGGAGACCATATGTTATTCGTAGAATATCCGAAATGTACAACTTGTAAAAAAGCAAAGAAATTTTTAGACGATCACAATATTAAATATACCGATCGTGATATCAAATCGGAAAATCCGACAGCTGAGGAAATTGCGGCATGGTATCCTCAATCCGGAAAGGATTTGAAAGCATTCTTCAACACGTCCGGTATGATATATCGTGAGCAGCAATTGAAGGATAAGTTGCCAAATCTCAGTGAAGAGGAAAAACTTGCTTTGTTGGCATCGAACGGGATGTTGGTGAAACGTCCTATTCTGGTGCTGGACGACCGCGTACTCGTCGGGTTTAAAGAGGCCGAATGGGTAGAGGCGTTAAAGCTCTAATTTTATATCAAATATGAAGGAACGCCCCTATCTCTAAAAGCCTCCAAGGCCACTGCTGCGCCGCCAAGTCGTTTTTAGAGATAGGGGCGTTCTATTTGATGAGTTAAAATTAGATCTTTAACTAAGCCTCGTAAGGGAGGATTCCGAAGGCCACCCACTTCGTGTGCCAAAGTCGCTTTAGGAGCTATGTTCATTCCTGTATTTAAGCTGCTACTGACTAATTAGATCTTTAACTAGACCTCGCAGGGGGACTCCAAGGCCACTGCTGCGCCGCCAAGTCGTTTTTAGAGATAGGGGCGTTCTATTTGATGAGTTAAAATTAGATCTTTAACTAAGCCTCGTAAGGGAGGATTCCGAAGGCCACCCACTTCGTGTGCCAAAGTCGCTTTAGGAGCTATGTTCATTCCTGTATTTAAGCTGCTACTGACTAATTAGATCTTTAACTAGACCTCGCAGGGGGACTCCAAGGCCACTGCTGCGCCGCCAAGTCGTTTTTAGAGATAGGGGCGTTCTATTTGATGAGTTAAAATTAGATCTTTAACTAAGCCTCGTAAGGGAGGATTTGAAGACCCTACACTTCGTGCGCCAAGGTTGCTTTAGGGGTTATATTTTGATAGGTATTGTCATTCATGGAGATATTTTGTATAATATTCACAGTAGATATACCCCTATGGGTACGTTGGCGAATAGCTGATTACTTAGAAGGTGAATGGCTAATTACGTAGAATGTAAATTGTTAACTACTTCAAAGGTAAATGATTAGTCAGTTTAAAACCACTATTTAAAAACAAATTGTTAGAAGCATCTATTTCAAAGTATATGTGAATTTCCGGCTTAAGTGTGGCCGGTATCTATTCATAGAGAGGTCTTTATGAAAATACTAAAAGCGTTATCAGCGCACTGGTCATTACGCACACAGGGGAGCATATTGGCCCTTGGTGCAGTATTCATAATGTTGGATATAATTACGGAGCGCATGAGCCCGATTATTGATCTGGCATGGGTGACCGTCCTTATTTGCGGTTTACCGCTGTTGATCAATAGCGTGCAAAGCATATGGGATAATTTGGAAATTCATGCGAATTTCCTTATCGTCGTAGCCATGTTGGCGCTCATTGCTATCGGTGATTATCACACGGCCGCTTATGTGGGTCTTGTCGTGCAGGCCGGTTTCTTCCTGGAACAACTAATTACGGATGAGGCCCACTATACACTCGATGATGATATGCTGCCCGTTATGCCGGCACCGCTGGTGGCGATTAGACAAGGGCTTAACCGATATTCGTCGGTCATCGTTGTGGCGGTAATGCTGCTTTCCATGGGCGCTTTTGCATTAACACGCGATTTTATGTATACCGTTACGTTGCTACTGGTACTCTGTCCGTGTTCGTTGGAACTGATCCTCGTGTCTCTTATGATGGGCTCCCTTGTTGATGAAAGCTCTCCGACGGCGCCGCTTTCAAAGGGGGCCAAACAAATCCATTTATGTATGCTCATCCTATCCGTAGTATTCCACATAGCAATCATCGGAGCCGGCGTATTCGGCCTCATCGGACCCGTGATGGCTGTCGTTTTACATGGGCTCGCACGACTTGGTCTCGTGTATAATCTGAAAGTACTGGATGGATATTTATGTGTGGCATAAATAGATTGACTATCGTCATAAGTTGTAACGACATAAATTTACAACGGCGTAAATTTGCAACGATATAAATTTGCAACGATATAAATTTGCAACGGCGTAAATTTGCCATACGTTTTGTTTTATAAATTTTTATCTAATAAGCTCGGAATTACTAATAAAAAGGACTCTAAAACAGCTCGATAAAGCTGTCTTGGAGTCCTTTTTGTGTGAAAGTATCGTTAGTGTAATTGGTATGGTATATGGTCTATGATCCGTAATCTATACTATTGTCTTTTATCACCAAGGGTAAGAAGCAAGAATACGATGGAGAGGATACAAGCACTTACGAGTGCTACAAATCCACCGTCCCAACCATAGAGGTCAACCATGAGGCCCATGAAGGCGCCTGCACCGGCGGAACCGATGAGGTAACCAAGCAAACCTGTAAGGCCTGTAGCGCCGCCCGTTGCTTCGCGTGGCACCATGTCGGCTGCCTGGAGGCCGATCATCATAACCGGACCGTAGATAAGGAAGCCGATCGCGATGAGCGCCAAGTTATCGATGAAGATATTACCGGCCGGATTGAACCAGTATACGAGAATGGCAACGATAACAAGAATCATAAAGCAGATCGTAGCCGGAGCACGACGGCCGCGGAATACACGGTCGCTCAGGTAACCGCTGACGAGCATGCCCGGAATACCGGCCCATTCATAGAGGAAGTAGGCCCAACGGGAACCTTCCTTTGTAAAGCCTTTCACGGCAGTTAAATAGGTAGGAGCCCAGCTGACTACACCGTAGCGGATGAAGTATACGAAAATATTCGCAATAGCAAGGTACCATAAGTATTTGTTGTGCAGAATATATTTAAAGAAAATTTCCTTAAACGTGCTTTTTGTATGGTCCTCTTTATGAGTGTGGGTAACCGGTTCGTGTTTGTATTCCTCAATAGGCGGCAGACCGCAGGATTGAGGGGTATCTTTCAGCAAAACAAAGGTGAGAATCGCAAGTATGATAGCAATAATAGCAGGGAAGAAGAAAATACTATGCCATGTGCCGAACAGATAGATACCCAATGTGGCAAGAGGTGCAATGATACCGCCCCCGAGATTGTGCGATACGTTCCACCAGGACCACCACACGCCGCGTTCGGAGCGGGAGAACCAAGTAACCATATTTTTCGCATATGGAGGATACCCCATGCCTTGGAACCAGCCATTTAGGAAAGCGAGAACACACATGATAGGAATGCTGCTCATAACGCCCGGCAAGGTACCGAATAATAGCATTACTAATGCACTCAGCAATAGACCTACCGTTGAAAAATACTTCGGGTTAGAGCGGTCAGACGCATTACCCATGACAAACTTACTGACACCGTAAGCTACGGATAAGACGGTCATAACAACACCGAGATCCGCTTTGGCGTAACCGTACTCGGCAATCATGTACGGCACAGCAAGGCTGAAGTTTTGTCGAATCAGGTAGAATGTAGCATACCCGATAAATGTACCGGCAAAGACCTCTTTGCGAAGTCGTTTGTAGGTGGAATCAATTTGCGCCTCAGGTAAACGTTCGATATGAGGAGCGGGAGAAAAAATCGACATCGTCACACATCCTTTCTACAACATGTCTTTTGTAATAATACCATGTAGGGTATTACGTCGACTATATTTAATTTTTAATTATGATAAATAGTTATTAAAGGTTGTATCAGTTGGCATTTTTGCATAGATACAGCGATATCCATATGTTTGTTATATGAATAACCGTTCATGTATTTGTGTAATGTACAGTTATAAAAATGGCATGCATTGTAACAAAGCAGTAATTATATGGTTTTGTGAACATACATGAATATCTGTACATATTTTGTTATTGACACGAATATACCCATAGGGGTATAACATAATCATAAGATATACCCATGGGGGTATATAGAGACATATGTAAATAGATTTACGGATCAGTGAAACTGTTTACAAACAGGGTTATATACATGGACGCATGTACGTATACCACGGTAAATGTGTACATATCAATGATAGTCAGCTTTCACAGGAGGTAATTATGAATCGGTGGAGCAAATTAGCGGAGTGGTTCGATTTGAATCGCGAAAAGATCACATTAGTGGCCGGCGGAATCGGCGTTGTATTTAGTTTATTGGGCATCCGGTTGGGCGTGCCGTTCGACTGGGCATGGTTTACCATTGTCCTTTGCGGGGCACCTATCGTGTGGGGCGCTGCGGTGGCTATGTATGAGGATTTCGATGTGAAAGCGGATTTACTCGTATCCTTGGCGCTTATCGCGGCTGTAGCGGTCGGAGAAGTATTTGCGGCGGCAGAGATCGCTTTCATCATGCAATTGGGGGCGATGCTAGAAGAGTTTACCGTCTCCAAGGCGCAGGCGGGCATTGAACGGCTCGTAAAATTGACGCCGACGACGGCGCGTATTGTCCGCAACGGTAAGGAAGAGGTGATGCCTGCGGATATCGTGAGCGTAGGCGATGTGGTGCGCGTGTTGCCCGGCGAGGTCATTCCTGTAGACGGCACCATTGTGACCGGTGATACGGCTATCGACCAATCCGTTATGACCGGCGAATCCATGCCGGTGGACAAGACCGTTGGTGACGAAGTCTTCTCCGGTACGGTGAATCAGTTCGGCGCCTTTGATATGACGGCTACGAAAGAGGGCGAGGACAGTTCGATTCAACGGATGATTAAGCTCGTGAAGTCTACGGATCCGGGAAATGCGAAAATCGTGAGCATTGCGGACCGCTGGGCGACATGGATTGTGGTGATTGCTCTCTTGGCGGCGGCCGGCACGTATGCTGTGGCCGGCGAAATCATCCGCGCCGTAACAATTCTCGTCGTGTTCTGCCCTTGTGCCCTCGTGTTGGCGACGCCGGCGGCGATTATGGCGGCCATCTCGAATGCCAGCCAACGCGGCTTTCTCGTGCGTCGCGGCAGCATTATGGAGCGGCTGGCGAAGGTAAATACGATGACCTTTGATAAGACGGGGACTTTGACGAACGGTACGCCGGAGGTCATTGCCGTTGAAACCGTCAGCGATATATCTGATACCGAACTGTACCGCCTGGTGGCGTCTGTCGAGCGGAAATCCGAGCATCCTTTGGGCAAGGCCATCGTGTCCGGCTTCACGTCCCGCTATGGTGAACGCTTTGATGCGGTAGATTCTTTCCGCGTGATTCCAGGCAAAGGTTTAGAAGCAAGTGTACAAGCTCAATCCGTTTTAGCCGGAAACGAGGCGATGATGACATTGGCCGATATTTCGATTGCGGATTCCGTGAAAAATGCCGTTCGTGAGCATTTACATCGCGGCGCATCCATCGTGTATGTAGCTATCGACGGTGCTTTGGCAGGTTATGTGGCGTTAGCTGATCGCGTCCGCCGTGAAAGCCGCTCTGTTGTTGAGTCCCTGCATGAACTCGATGTGATGCCGGTCCTGTTGACCGGTGATCATGTGGCGACGGCAAAAACGATCGCTAAACGACTCAATGTATCCCGTGTAATCGCCGACTGCTTGCCGGAGGATAAAATGGATACGGTGGCTCAATTACAACGGGAGGGGAACATCGTGGCCATGGTGGGGGACGGTGTCAATGATGCGCCGGCCCTTAAAAAATCCGATGTAGGCATCGCCATGGGCGGCATCGGCAGTGATATCGCCGTTGAGGCGGCGGACATCGTTCTTGTTAACGATAACATCAGGGAATTGCCTCACCTCGTGGCATTATCTAAACGCATGATGTCTACAATTAAAATCAATCTGTCCTTCTCCTTGATTCTGAACTTTGTAGCGATTATCCTGGCGATGATGGGCACATTGTCTCCCGTGTGGGGCGCGCTCATTCATAACGGCGGCAGTTTGCTCGTAGTGGCGAATTCTGCGCTATTGCTTAGCTGGGCTTATAAATCGAGCGTTCCGGACGACGACTTTGTCCTCGTGAAAGCTGCGCGTAATAAGGTGTTGGAATCTAATTAAGTACTAGCTTTATCGACATGTGGATTATTAATTAATCAGAAAAAATATATAAATTAATTGACAAATCTAAAAAAAGTGCTCAAATTACTGCTTTTCAAGTTGACTGCTTGCCGTCATATTGTGTACAATTAGTTTGTAGAGATTGTGTGCACATGGAGGTAGAAGATGGCAGAAATTGGAACACTTGAAGGATACGAACACGTTGAAGATATCCCTGCGGATGACTTCTTACGACTAGAAAATCAGATCAGTTTCCCTCTTTATGTAGTGGCGAAGGAAATTGTTAACGCATATCGCTTACATTTGGATCCGTTGAATTTGACATATACTCAGTACATCGTAATGATGGCTTTATGGCAGTATGGGGAGTTATCCGTTAAGGAATTAGGTAAAGTCTTGCGCCTTGATTCCGGTACGCTGACACCGTTACTAAAAAAATTGGAAGCTAAGAATTTCTTGAAACGTAAGCGCAGCCGTCAGGACGAACGCGTTGTTATGGTAATTCTTACCGATTCCGGTAAAAAATTACGCGAAAGTGCCATCCATGTACCTCAGAGATTGGCGGAGGCTTCAGGTCATATTTTTGATGTAGAGGAAGCTCGCCAATTACGCGGTTTATTAAATCGTTTATTAGATGCCATCGATAAAGCGAATGAAGGAACCGGTAATCGCTTGAAGGGCTGAATTTCATTTCTTCTTTCATAAATATGGTATACTGTATGTAGCGTACAGCGCTAAGGCCTTATGAAAACAGGCCGATTAGTTGATATGCCTGTGGGCAGAAGGAGAGCATTATGAATAAAAACTTATTAGGTGCATTCGTTTTAGCCGGTACATTATTGGTCGGCGGTGTAGCAAATGCGGCAAACTGGAACGGGTTGGATAATTATCCTGAAGTTCCAAATAGTGCTAATGGTACGGAAACATATTACTTTGATAAAGCATCGCAGTTTAAAGGTATCGACGGCAGTCGTAACTATGTATTCGGTATTAATGTTGTAAATATGCATAATAACCAATATGGTGAAGCATCGTTGTTCAAATACATCGTTCATCCAAGCCTTCGTACCGTATATCGCTATGCTCCGGACGGACAGGTTTACCAAATCAATCCGGGTACAAATGAATACAATATGTTCTTGGCTACCTGGAAACAAGTTTACGGCACTAATTTTGAATTCCCTGCTTTATAATTAAGGGCATTTTGCCGTAATAACTACATAACTATTGCTGGTGAAAGTCCTAATCGGGCTTTCACCATTTTTATTTATAGACCTTTTATTACTTTTCATGTGTATATTTTAATGATAAAATATATGAAATATTAACGTCTTTTCTTTCGGTATTGAACTGTATTGGTTATCGTTACGGTGGTGATATGTATCCATTGTGAATGGAGGTTATTCTATGTCTAAATCTGAATTCGCTCAAGCCTATACAGAGCGCATGTTTCCTGATATTGCGGCCCCGGCCGGTTATATTGATCCGGAATTTGAAGTATTATTTGATAATTTTGCCTTCGATGAGGTTATCACCGAAGAGGACCGCAATGTACCGTCGAAGGACCGCTTTTTGGCGATTCTCGCCACATTGGTAGGGGCCCAGGCCGTAGATGAATATGCGTTGATGTTGCCTGCGGCACTTAACTTCGGACTCATTCCAGACGAAGTGGTGGAGCTCATTTATCAGGCGGTGCCGTACCTCGGTATCGGTCGCGTACGTCCGTTTTTCAAGGTGACGAATAAGATTTTTGATTACCGCGGTGAAACGATTCGGAATCCTGAACGCAGTACCGTTACCCGTGGTTCTCGTCTTGCAAAGGGCATTGAAAAACAGGTGGAAATTTTCGGTGAAAGCGTGCGTAATCTCCACCAGGAAGGCCCTGAAGAAATTCGACATATCAACAAGTGGTTGGCGAATATGTTCGGCGATTATTACACTCGTAAAGGCCTCAGTGTAGCCCATCGTGAGATGATTACGTTCTGTTTCCTCTCCGCGCAGGGAGGCTGCGAAGTGCAGCTCAAAGCCCACATACAAGGTAATTTGAATGTAGGCAACAGTAAACAGTATTTGATTAATATCGCATCCCAGTGCGTGCCGTATATCGGTTATCCTCGCACGCTCAATGCGTTGCGCTGCATCCAGGAAAGCGCTACCGCATGGGAGGCGAAACAATAAAGGAGATTTTATGTTATTATCTGGTTTTAGTCTGGAAATGATTCTTGCGGCCATACCGGCGCTGATTATTGCTGCTGCGGGGCATGAGTATGCACACGCCAAGGTAGCTGATATGTTAGGGGACCCTACGCCACGCGCCATGGGGCGATTGACGCTAAACCCTATAGTCCATCTTGATTTGATAGGATCATTGGCATTACTTATCGCCGGGTTCGGTTGGGCAAAGCCGGTCCAGATTAATCCGATGAACTTTAATGATCCGCGTACCGATGATACCCTTGTGTCCATTGCAGGGCCGGTGGCAAATCTTATCATGGCGTTCATAGGTTATCTTGTTATGGGGATTCTCGATAAATATGGTTTACTTGAGAATCAGTCGTTAGAACTCGTATTAATGCTCATTGTTCTGTATAATATTAACTTTGCTATACTCAACATGATGCCTATTCCGCCGCTCGACGGCAGTCATATCATCACGAATTTATTGCCGTGGGAATGGAAGTTCAATATTTACCAATTTAATATGGTGTGGCTGGTTCTGTTGGTTTTATTCTTGAACAGTCCTATTGCAAGGGCGATTTTTATCCCTTTACAACAAACCATTTTTCAACTCTTTGTGCGTATAGTGGGTTTTATTTTATAACTTTATATGCTATTGATCTGTAAATACCTCTTGTGAAAGCAGAAAAACTCAGTTACATCAGCTTTCACAAGAGGTATTTTTCATTAGATATATTAAAAACTATCGATATAGTTTGAAAGTTGTGATATACTGATTGTAGAAATTGTAAAATTTCGATATAGTTAATGAAAGTATTCAAGTGAATAGACGAGGAATCATATGAATTTTGAAGAAAATACGGTGCCGGAAGCAATTCTGGACAAGCTCACGAAGGTGTGCACATGTCGTAGTATTACGCGTAAAACGGTTAAAGAAGCCATTTTGAATGGTGCTCATACATTTCCGGAAGTGAAAGAAGCAACGCGCGCAGGAACCGGCGCATGCGGCGGCAAGGGCTGCGGACCGCGGATTGTGAAACTGCTGGCGGAAATGCGGGAAAGCGGAAAAATTTAATAGGTTTGCAAATGGACTGTTTTAGGAAAGACTCCGGAGGCCACCTGCTTCGCAGCGCCAAGTCGTTTTCCTAGAACAGTCCATTTTTACATATTAACATTTTTCCTAGGGGAGGAGTATTGCTTCGCGCGCAGTCGTTTTCAGCTGGACATTCCCTTCTTCGTATTAAGCTTTTTCTGAGAGAATAGAGATAGAAATTAGCAGGTTATTCGTTTGGTGAACTGAGTCGTTTTCAGCAAGCAATTTTTTTTGCTACTAACTTTGTCCCTTAGGGAGTTGACAGGGTTTCTGTTTCAAAGGACAATAAGTATATTGAGAAAAAAGGGGGCTTTATGAGTTTATTTCGTTCTTTATTGATTGGTTTATCCGTCTGTATATCGCTTGTATTAGGCGGTTGCGGTTTGAATCCGTTTAGTCACACTTCGGAATCCGTGACGTATGAGTCTGTGGCTCAAAGCGAGCTTTCACCGGAAGAAAAGGTGGATAAGCTGGTGGCGTCCATGAGTGATTCGGACAAGGTGGGACAGCTGTTGATGATCGGCGTTCACGGCACGACCTTGAATGATGATGCGAAATTCATGATTAACGAATATCGCGTGGGCGGTATTATTTTGTTTGACCGCAATATGGAGTCCAAGGAGCAGGTGCGAACGCTTATTACGGATATAAAGAAGACCGCTAAGGGTGGTGGTTTGATACCGCTGTTTATCGGGATTGACCAGGAGGGCGGCGCCGTAGCGCGCATGGAGGAGAAGCTTGTAAAGGTACCGCCTGCTGAACAGCTGGGGCAGCGCGATATCTCTGAAACGGTGGCGTTGGCGAAACAGTCAGGGGAAGAGCTTAAGTCTTTAGGATTTAATATCAATTTTGCGCCGGATGCCGATTTGGGATTAACCTATGGACGTTCTTTCAGTACGAATCCTGACGAGGTCATTCGCTATGCCGGCGCCGTCGGAAAGGCTTATGACGAGGCGGGACTGTTGTATTCTTATAAGCATTTTCCGGGTATCCGGGTATCGGTAAAACGGATGTGGATTTACATGCGGACACCAGTGTAGTGCCTGTGTCGAAAGAGGTGCTTTCACAAGAGGATACAAGAGTATTCGCATCGCTGATTAAAGATTCGAAACCAAATACATACATGATTATGGTTTCTCATGCAGTGTATCCGCAGATTGACCCCGATCATCCGTCCAGTTTATCGAAGACGATTATTACGGATTGGCTGCGCAAGGACATTGGTTATAACGGCGTCGTCGTTACGGACGATATGGATATGGGCGCATTGGCGAAACATTATGCATTTTCGGAAATGGCGGTACAGTCGATCTTGGCGGGCAGCGATTTACTCCTGGTCTGCCATGAATACGAACATATGCAGGAGGCCTATAATGGGCTGATGAAAGCCGTCAAAGACGGCCGTATCTCGCAGGAACGCCTCAATGCGTCGGTGAAACGGATTCTGCTCATGAAAATGAGTCGGGATGCATAAGTTCGTGTCATATCTATAGTACGTGATGAAAATTATATACAGGAGTTTACATAACCGATGGAGAATTACTAAGTATAGTAATCCTCTGTCGGTTTTGTTTTTATATACGTTAGGAGTGATGTATATGGCTCAGAGAATGATATTAAACGGTACGTCTTATTTCGGTCAGGGCGCGATACAGGAAATCGTCAATGAAATCAGGAATCGTCATTTTAAGAAGGCTCTTGTTACATCCACACCTGATTTATTTGAGTTCAAGGTGGCGACGAAGGTAACGGATTTACTTGATGCCGCAGGTATTGAGTACGCTGTTTATGACGGTATCAAACCGAATCCGACCATAGAAAATGTGACAGCCGGTGTCGAAGCCTGCAAAACGGCCGGTGCAGATGTTATCGTCGCTGTCGGCGGAGGCAGCCCGATCGACACGAGCAAGGCTATCGCTACGATTATGACAAATCCGGAGTTTGCTGATGTGCGCAGTCTTGAAGGGTTGGCACCCACTAAGAATCCGTGCTTGCCGATTATCGCCGTCACGACTACGTCCGGCACGGCGGCTGAAGTGACTATTAACTATGTCATTACAGATGTTGAAAAGAATCGCAAGTTCGTCTGCGTCGATCCGCATGATATTCCTATTGTGGCCATCGTGGATCCCGATATGTCCGCATCGATGCCGACCGGTCTATGCGCCGCGACAGGGATGGATGCGCTTGTGCATGCTATCGAAGGATATATTACGCGCGGTGCTTGGGAATTGACGGATATGCTCCATTTAAAAGCGATTGAAATTATCAGCCGATCGTTGCGTAGCGCAGTGGCCGGTGATTACGCAGGTCGGGAAGCCATGTCTGTGGGGCAATATATTGCGGGTATGGGCTTTTCCAATGTAGGGCTCGGTATCGTTCACTCCATGGCGCATCCGTTAAGCGCATTATATGATATTCCGCATGGCAAGGCCTGTGCAATGCTGTTAACGGCGGTCCTTACATTCAATGCTCCCGAAACGGGACATAAATATCGCGAGATTGCCCGTGTTATGGGCGTTGCCGATGTGGATGATATGGATGAAAGCACGTATCGCCAGGCTGCTATCGATGCTATTCAGCAATTAGCCGATGATGTAGGCATTCCTAGATCACTCGGTGAAGCGGGGGTGAAACGTGAAGATATTCCGTTCCTCGCCGAATCGGCCTTACATGATGCGTGTACGCCGGGAAATCCTAGGGATGTGACATTGGAAGATATTGTGAGCATTTATCAATCCATTTTCTAATAAGATCTACAAGGTTTTAATGAAATCTGCAGGTTAAGAAAAAGAAGGCTATACATAATCGTATTTATATGAACAGGACTTTGTAATAAAGGGCTGTTCCGAGCGATTATGTATAGCCTTTTTCTATGTGATTATATATGTTTTATAAGTCGGAGTTCGAGTGAAAGTGCTTTCACATGGAACTGTTTGAAATGTATAGATGTTAACTATAAAAATTCCGATTTGTTCCTATAGGCGCCATTGTGGCAGACAACCTTAAAGGGGGTTATTGTTTCACGATCACGGATACACCGTCAGGGATAACCGTGATTTTGGCATCTTCACCGACCTTTTTCATTGCTGTTTGTAATGCCTGGTCAAAGTTATAGGCGTGTTCTAAATGCATATCCGTTAACATTTGCGGATCGCATTGATCTGTTACGACAATAACCGTGAACTGATCTAAGATCCTAGCTAAAATTTGCATTTCCCATTGATCGGGAATCGTCTCATTTCGCGGTACTTTGGCGATTCTGTCGAGTAATTCTCTCGGTGTAGTCGCATTTTTCAGATTTTCGTATAAGGATTGGCCTCCATGACCGTCATTACATGCGGCAAGTATGATAATGACGCCATTTTTCTTACAAGTAGCTTCGGCCGCTGTCATGCCTTTTACGGACTGATAAATGTTTTGATCTAACGGATAGCCGCCGTTAGTAGTGACAACGATATCGGCAGGTACGGCTTTCACACTGGCTAAATCGGATACAAAGGCACAACCTTTTTCGTGGGCTTCCTCCATATCACCCGCAAAGGCGTTGATGATGTGTTTATCGGCATCGATGACAACATTTAAAATAAAGGCGAGTTTAGCCGTACGCGCTGCGTAGACCATATCTTTATGAATCGGGTTGTTTTTAATGATACCGGTTCGTGCATAGGCGCTGTTGATGAATTCCGCGCAATGGTTCGCCATGACCGTCACCTCCGATGCTATGCCCGGAAGTACCGATTTACGACCGCCCGAGAAGCCTGCAAAGAAGTGAGGTTCAATGAAGCCTTCGGCGATTAACAGTTCCATTTCGACGGCGATTTTATTGATAATGCAATCTCCACCGGATGGGAGAACCCCGATTTTGACCATTTGGGACGCATCTCCCGAAATATGATTTACAATTTTTTCATGGGCCACGATATCTTTACCGAATTTATCGATCATTTCCTCTTTTGTGGTCGGTCTATGAAATCCTGTTGCCAATAAAATCGTGATGTCTATGGACGGATTTGCGCTGCGGATACGGCGTAACAGAATCGGCATCGTGATTTTGCTGGGAACGGGTCTCGTATGGTCGCTTGTAATGATGACCATATTTGACTTTCCTTTTACCAGCTCTTCTAATGATTTACTCCCTATAGGATGATCCAATGCACTTTCGACGAGCTCTTCCTGTGAAAGCTCAGGTTTGTATGAGTGTGCCCTGGATTCCAGTACGCCTGCAATCCGTGCTTCTGGAATTTGAATATCAACGGTGCTTTTAGAATAGGGAAGGTGAAACGTTTTCATTGGTGTTGCTCCTTACGTATATCAAACTACAGAACGATATACTTTTATTGTATTCTATAGAAATGAAAATCCGCTTAAAGAGGACAAAAATCTTTCACAAGTGTACAAACTCGTAGATATACTTTCACAATCAATATTCTTGAAAAAGTGAATACGGACAAGTATACTAGTTATGAATATAACTAATATATATGCATTCAATATAAATTGAGATATTCAGTTATTTTCAGGTCGTTATAAATATATGCTATAAATATATTAAGGTATTATAATGCGGCATAGTATTAATCTGTATGGAGCGTGCGGACCGAAATAGTTCGAGGCGGAGGGACATAGTATGAAATTATGGAAATTGAATAAACGCAGTTCCACCTTAGCGAATATGTCCATGAATCGCATTCTGTTATCCGAATTGATTCTGAAAGGCGCCTTGGTCGGTGTTATCGCCGGGTTCGGCGGCGCCACGTATCGCTATTTAATCCTTGAATCGGAGCATGTGCGTTGGGGACTGATGGATGGAATTTCACTCGAATGGGCGCTCATTTGGCTCGCAGGGATGATTTTATTTGCCTTTATCGTGGATCGCCTGCTACAGTGGGCGCCGTTGTCCGGCGGATCCGGTATTCCTCAAATTGAAGGGGAAATGCTGGGCTTGTTCGATATGAAACCGTATCGTACGTTTGTATCCAAGATGATTGGCGGTGTGTTGACGGGCTTTGCGGGGTTCTCCGTGGGGCGGGAAGGTCCGGCCGTACAAATCGGCGGCTCTGCCGGTAAAATCGTGTCTTACTGGATGAATTCAGGTTTACGGGAACAGCGTATACTCACCTCCGCCGGTGCTGCGGCCGGCTTGACTGCCGCCTTCAGCGCTCCCGTGTCGGGGGCGATGTTCGTTTTTGAAGAGGTGCATAAGAGTTTTTATCCGTACCTCGTCATTCCTACCTTTGTGGCGGCGTTGATTTCCAATTACATTACGGTCAGTATCTTCGGCCTCGAGCCGGCGCTGGGATTTTCCGTGACGACGGGGATGCCTCTGGAATATTTCCCGTCCCTTCTCGGTGTGGGCGTGCTGACGGGATTGTGCGGCGTCTTTTTCTGCCGAATGATTTTCGCGTTTAAAAGTTTCTTTGACTGGCTCAAATGTTCCCGGTTTTTGAAATTAGTCATTACATTTGTCGCCGTGGCGGCTATCGGCTTTGATTCGCAGCTGTTGCTGGGCGGCGGCAATGATCTGGTGGGGCATTTGGCATTTCAGTCGCATGGGGTGTGGCTCCTTGCGGGCATCGTCATGGGCAAGATTTTGTTGACCACGTTCTGCTATGGCAGCGGTGCGCAGGGGGGCATCTTTTTGCCCATGCTCGTTATCGGTGCGGCGACCGGTGCTTTTTGTGAAAGCCTCCTGTCGTCACTTCAACTTATTTCCGGTGATTATGTGCCGCAGTTCGTCATTTGTGCGATGGGCGGTATGCTGGCGGCGGCAATGCGAACCCCGATTTTAGCAATTCTGCTGGTTCTTGAAATGACGAACAGTTTTTCAAATATTTACGCCATCGGTATCGTGACCATTGTTGCCTATCTGGTAGCGGAATTGTTGAAAGAACCGCCAATTTATGACTCCTTATTGCGTGCTATGAGCAGACAAAGCAATCTGGAAGCGGTACAAACCTTCTTTCAGACTAAGGTACCTGTAGTGGCACCGTATATCGGCAAACAACTGCAGGACCTGAGTGTACCGGACGGGGTTTTGATTGTCAGCATCAGACGAAACGGGACATATATCGTGCCGTTGCGGGATGTGGTGATTGAGGCCGGTGATGAGTTGCAGGTTTCATGCGAACGAGGGCGCCTCAAGGAGGCTAAATCGTTTTTTGCGTCCAGTATGTAAGATTGTTGGCTGTAGCCGAAGTTTTATTGATATGAACTTAATATATTGAAAAATACACCGGCAGGAAAGCCTCCAAAGCCACCCCTTACGGCGCTAAGTCGTTTTCCTGCCGGTGTATTTTATTTATTTATAAAACTTCGGCTACAGAGGCGCCAATTGTCCTAATACTGTTTACAAAAAACGATTATTAATGTCTCTAATGGCGCCTCTCCTTGCATGAAACCAAGAGGGGGATTTAAAGCTCTACCCTTGCGGCGCTAAGTCGTTTTTCGAAGAGTTTTTTATTGAAATGCACGCAATAAATGATTAGCTTCTAATAGAGAGTGTCTCATTTCACATGAAACCGGGAGGGGGAAAGGCTTCAAAGCTGTTTGTTTTCACGTGGATTTTATAGATTGATTATACGGTTCGGTGCTATACTTAACATATATGAGTTCTAGCGGCTACGGAGGGTTAATCATGAAAACGTATACTTTTCCTTATGATTATAAAAAGCTGAATGTGTCTCTTGATGAGCGTTTCGTTTCGGGCGTGTTGGAGTCCAATGCGGCTTCGTATCAGGCTGAGTTGAGTCAGAGCGAGTTGGTAGAGTATGCTTTGGACCATCCTGTTAACAGTCCTTCGTTGGAAGCTTTGGTAAAAGGCAGGAAGAATATGGTGATTATCACGAGTGACCATACGCGGCCGATGCCAAGCAAGGTGACATTGCCTATTTTGCTTCGTCGTATCCGCGCCGTGAATCCCGAAATTGATATTACGATTCTGATTGCCACAGGCTTTCACAGGCCCATGACTCATGAGGAAATGGTCGCCCGTTTCGGCGAGGATATCGTTAATCATGAGAAGTTGATCAATCATGATTCCGAGGATGATGCGAATATGGTTGAAATCGGTACATTACCGTCAGGGGGTAAATGTATTATCAACAGATTGGCTGTAGAGACGGAGTTATTGATTGCGGAAGGGCTCATCAATCCTCATTTCTTTGCGGGATTTTCCGGCGGACGTAAATCGGTACTGCCCGGTGTGGCATCTAAGGTGACTGTTCTTGCCAATCATTGTGCCGAATTTATTGAAAGTGAGTTTTCGCGGACCGGTATCATCGATGAAAACCCGATTCATAAAGATATGCTGTATGCCGCGAGAAAAGCCGATTTACAGTTTATTCTCAATGTTGTCATCGACAGCAAAAAGGAAATCATCAAAGCTGTTGCCGGTGATTGCGTAGATGCTCACAAAGAAGGGTATGAATTTATCCGTTCTTTATCGTCGGTGAAGCGTATCCCTGCGGATATCGTCATTACCAGTAATGGCGGCTATCCGTCGGATCAGAATATTTATCAATCCGTAAAGGGGATGACAGCGGCCGAGGCATCCTGTAATGACGGGGGTGTCATCATTCTGGCGGCTTCCTGTAAAGAAGGACATGGCGGACAGGCTTTGTACGATGCGATTAAGGGCATGGACAGTGCACAGCAGATATTAGATGATATTCACGGTGTTCCGAGGAATGAGACAAAGCCGTATCAATGGAAAATTCAGATTCTTGCAAGAATTTTGAATCATTATTCTGTTATCGTGGTGACGACCGATTGTGATCATCAGGTGATACGGGATATGCATATGATACCGGCCTCCACGCTGGATGAAGCGGTATCCATTGCGAGAGGAATTAAAGGTGAGGATGCATCGATTACGATTATTCCGAACGGAACCACGGTTATTGTAGAGTAGAAAATGGTTTAGAAACTTCAGTATGAATCATATCTTATTGTGTATGTTGGAATCTGTACGGTTTGAGGAGGATGTCGATGGAGCTGGTTGATTATTTAAAACGCTTTGAGCGGTTAGCTATCGCATTCTCCGGCGGCGTCGATTCATCGTATCTGTTATATGCGGCTGTGAAAGCGGGTCTTACGGTGCAGCCTTATTTTGTGAAATCTCCGTTCGTTCCGGATTTTGAAAGATCCGATGCATTGCGTTTGGCCGCGTCTCTGGGCGTTTCGGTACAGGAAATAACAGTTGACCCGTTGAAGGATGAAAGGATTGTCGCCAATCCGGATAATCGCTGTTATTACTGTAAACAGCATGTATTTAATGCAATTATCGAGGCGGCGAATCATGACGGCTTTCACCATGTGGCGGACGGTACAAATGCGAGCGATGAGTATGATGACCGTCCGGGCATGAAGGCGATTCAGGAACTTCGCATATATTCTCCTCTTAGGGCGTGCAGGCTGACAAAGCCCATGATTCGAAACGCATCACATGAGGCGGGTTTATTTACGTGGCATAAACCGGCGTATGCGTGCCTTGCTACGCGATTTCCTGTGGGGCAGAGGATCACAGAGGACGGGCTTCGCAAGGTGGAAGAGGCGGAAGGATATCTTTTTTCGTTGGGATTTTCCGACTTTCGCGTACGATTACTCGGCAATATAGCTAAAATTCAGGTGCCTCAATCACAGTTGGAAAAGGTATTGCAATATAGGGAGCTCATAATAAAACAGTTGAGCCCTTTGTTTGATGCGGTGTTATTAGATTTAGAGGTGCGATGATGAGTCAGGATGTACGTACTTTGTTAGAGGCTGTTAAAAATGGAACTGTCGATATCGACACGGCATTGATGACCTTGAAGCAGGCACCGTTTCAGGATCTGGGCTATGCTCATGTGGACCTGCATCGCACCGTGCGCCAAGGCGTACCCGAAGTTATTTACGGTGAAGGGAAAAGCGTTGAACAAGTCGTCGGCATTATCCAATCCATGAAAGCCAACGGAATCGATAATATATTGGTGACACGATTGCCGAAAGCGATGGCGGAGACTATTCAAACACAGATATCACAGACCATGCAAATGCATGTATCGCTACATTATTATGAGGCCGGACGTATCGGCATCGTCGGTGATATGCCCGTTGAAACGACAAGCAGTCATATTGCGGTTGTGACGGGCGGTACCAGTGACTATAATGTGGCAGAGGAATGTGCTTTGACAGCGGAATTTTATGGAAATTCGGTACAGCGCATCTATGATGTGGGCGTGGCCGGCATTCATCGTCTCCTTCATCATCTGGATGAGCTTATGAGTGCCAAGGTTATCGTCGTTATCGCCGGTATGGAGGGCGCTCTTGCCAGTGTTGTGGGCGGGCTCGTGGATGTTCCGGTGATTGCCGTGCCTACCAGTGTCGGTTACGGAACGGCTTTCGGCGGCGTAACGGCGTTGTTGTCCATGCTTAATTCCTGTGCCAGCGGCGTTTCCGTGGTGAATATCGACAACGGATTCGGTGCCGCATATATGGCGAATATGATTAATCATATCGGTGAAAGCAAGTGATTGCATGGGTTATGAGTAAAGGGTAACGATAATGAAGCGGTTATTTTTAGACTGTCAGATGGGTGTTGCCGGTGATATGCTGACGGCGACGTTGTTGGGCCTGACGGACGATCCTTTTCGATGGGTTGAAAGATTAAATGCTGTCGGCATCCCCAAGGTGACTTATCGATTGGAACCGAAGGAAGAATGCAGCTTACAGGGATATCATTGTACGGTTGCCGTTGACGGTTATATAGAGGGTGAAGATGTAATTCCTGATTATCACGATCATCATAATTATAATCAGCACAATCACGATCAGCAGGCTTATGGTCATGAGCGACATGATAGTCAGAAGCAACATAAACAGGATTATCATCACTTACATCCCCATCACTCACATTCTCATCATACATTGTTAGATGTTCAGCAAATTATTAATGGATTGTCCTTACCGGATGAGGTCAAACGCGATGCGTTGGCAGTGTATCGGTTAATTGCCGATGCGGAGGCCGCAGTGCATCAAAGGGATGTGAATATGATTCACTTTCACGAGGTCGGTGCCTATGATGCCATCGCCGATGTAGTGGCGGTATGTTATGTATTGCATCATCTTGCGTTCAATCGGATTATGGTGTCGCCCATTCACATGGGATACGGTACGGTGCATTGTGCTCACGGTACCTTGAATGTACCGGCACCGGCTACGATGAAACTGTTACAAGGCTTGCCGTGTTATACGGATTATCAGGTGGAAGGCGAACTTTGTACGCCTACAGGGGTCGCTTTATTGCGATATTTCGGAACGGATTTCGGACCGATGCCCGTGATGCACGTTGACTCTGTGTCGTATGGATTCGGGACGAAGACATATAATCGACCTAACTGTGTACGAGCCTTTGTGGATACGATTATATTGAAAGGAGATAGAGCTGAACATTCTCTAGAGAATCCTGAGCAGGAGAATGTACGCGATGCCGTCTACAAGTCTGATGAAATCATAGAGATTCAATGTAATATTGATGATATGACGGCGGAGGAAATCGGATATGCGGTGGAGAAACTGATAACATCTCCGGCGCTCGATGTCTTTACGACATCCGTTATGATGAAAAAGCAGCGTCCCGGCACGATGATTACCGTGTTATGTCATGAAGAACATCGCGCCGAGATAGAACAGCTGTTATTGAAACATACCACAACGTTGGGGCTCCGCTTTCAGAAAAAGGAACGACACATTTTACATAGAGAGTCCGGTTCTATCACGCATAAGGGGCAGGCTATCAGGTATAAAAAGGCCTATGGGGCCGACGGGACATCGATCAAATATGAGCATGATGATCTTGTAACGGCGTCCGAGGCTTTGGGTATGAGCTTATTGGAATTGAAGCGGCAGCTGTAGGAGACTATGGTATCCTCGACACATCAGGGAGGTTGTATTGTGATTGATAATCCGTTTGTATTCTATCTATTTTTTATCGTCGTCGGTTTCTTTACGGCCATGTTAGGGACGATTATCGGCGCCGGCGGGGGTCTCATTTTTGTGCCTTTATTCATGTACTGGTTTCCTCAGTGGTCGCCGTCGATGATTGTGGGCACGTCTTTATTTGCCGTTATGTGTAATGCTATTTCCGGTTCGCTGGCGTACATCAGGCAGAAAAAGGTGTTTATCAGCGCCGCTCTTATTTTTAGCCTGGCCACCTTTCCGGGCGCCATTTTAGGGGCGCGTATGTCCGCCTGGTTCTCAGGCCCTGAATTTATGTTTGCCTTCGGGTGTTTCCTGGCCTGTGTATCTATTTTGATCGGATTTAAAAATTTCCGTAAAGGCGAGCGCCAGGCGGAGTCTCTCACGCTCGATGAGGTTACCTATAATAAGCCGCTAGGCATCGCTATCAGCATTGTGGTCGGATTTATCTCCAGCATCTTCGGTATCGGCGGCGGACTTATTCACGTGCCTGCGCTTATCTATCTGATGAGCTTTCCCACACATCTGGCGACGGCTACGAGTCAGGCCATTTTGGCGGTATCCACCACGGTGGGTGTTATTACACACTTCCTGTCGAATCATATCGTATTCAGTATTGCCGTTCCTGCCAGTTTCGGCGCTCTGTTCGGGGCCCAGGCGGGCGCGCAGATTGCAAAACGTCTGAAAGCAAAGGTCATTCTGGCATTGATGAGTGTCTGCGTATTCGCACTGGCGGTGCGGCTGATCATCGGATCGGGCATTTTGTTCTGATATGGTGTCGCTTTTGTAAAAGAGTTTGTAAAATGTATTTGTGCTGAGTTATATAGTACATCTATTTTTATTTTGCTATGAAAAAAAATCATACATATTTGTAATTGAGAATGTAACGGATAAAATATATATACATGAAGGTTTTATGTATATATATTGCAATCTGATTCTTGTAGAACTACATATGTCCAGGTCCCTATCTATGTGGATTTAGAGATACTTTTTAATTCGTGTCTGTCTAGTCCGAATGGGTAGGGGCCTTTTTGCTTTACATGCGGAGAAATCGGTACATGATAATGCGAATGAGATGTACTTTCAACATATAATTTAAAAGGCGCATCGATATCGATAATTATTGGAAGAGATATAATTTATGCATAATTGTGGTAGGCATAATGAGAACGGCGTATACTAAATTTATAAAGATTTCCTTAAGCTGGGATTGGAGGTTATTCAAGTGAATTCATTAGTAAGAGATTATGACCGTTTTGCTAAAGAGGCGCAGGAGATTTGTAAAGATCGTGTGTATACAGATTATCTGAGACGTTATGCATATGGCGTGGATGCATCCTGTTACAGCTATTTGCCGAAGGTCGTGGTGAAAGCGCAGGATGAATCCGAGGTACGCCGCTTGATTCGTCTGGGTCAGCAATGCGGTACGCCATTCGCATTCAGGGCTGCGGGGTCGTCCTTATCCGGGCAGTGTTCCTGTGAAGATGTGCTCATCGTATGTAATGACGGTTTTAAAAAGATGGAGGTTCTGGATAACGGACTTGCATTAAAATGTGATTGCGGTGTAATCGGTTCTGATGCGAATGATATGCTACAACCGTATAACCGCAAAATCGGACCTGATCCGGCAACCATTGCGACCGCTTTGATTGGCGGTATTTTGAATAACAACTCATCCGGCATGTGCTGCGGTACGGCACAGAACTCATACAAGACGATCCGTTCCATTCGCGTCGTATTGTTGGACGGAACGATTCTCGATACATCGGATCCGAAGAGCGTCAAGCAGTTCCTCAAGGAAAAACCGCAAATGGTGGAGGATATTTTGCAATTGCGCAGGGATATCTTAGCGGATGAAGAATTGACGCACATGATTCATCATAAATACAAGATTAAAAATACTACCGGTTACGGCTTGAATTCGCTTGTTGATTTTGAAGATATTATTGACATCATCAATCATCTGTTTATCGGCTCCGAAGGCACGTTAGGCTTCGTGTCCGAAATCGTGTACAATACCGTTGAGGACGTGCCTCATAAGGGGTGCGGTCTCATGTTCTTCCGCACATTGAACGACGCTTCTCTTGCGGTTGTCGCCCTTGCCAACATGGGCCGCGAGAAGGTCGTCGCTGCGGAAATGATGGACTACCAATCGCTCTGCGCGGTACAAAGTCTTGAAAATGTGCCGGCTTTTCTTAGCGAAGTGCCGGAAGGTACCAGTGCGATTCTATTCCAAACTGAAAGCTATTCAAAGGAAACGGTGGATGCGAACTTAGCGTTTATTAAAGATCAGTTGAAGGATATTCCGACGGCTATGCCGAGCCTATATTCCCAAGATCCGAAGGAATATGATTCGTGGTGGGCTATCCGCAAGGGGATCCTGCCGATTGTCGGCGGGCAGCGCAAGAAAGGCACAACGGTTATCACCGAGGATGTGTGCTTCAAAATTGAGGATTTCACCAAGGGCATCGAAATGATTACGGAGTTATTCCATAAATACGACTTTGTGGACGGCGGCGTTATTTTCGGTCATGCTTTGAGCGGGAACGTGCATTTTAATATTACCCCTGATTTCAGCAATCCTAAGGATACCAAGAATTTCGCCGATTTGGTGAAAGAAATGTCCGAGCGCGTATCCGGATTCGGGGGCTCCTTGAAAGCGGAACATGGTACAGGTCGCATGGTCGCTCCGTTTGTTGAAATGGAATGGGGCAAGAAGGCGTACGAAATCAATCGTCGTATCAAGGCTATCTTCGACCCTACGGGCATCTTGAATCCTGATGTTATCATTACCGATGATCCTGATGTATACAAGAAAAATCTGAAAGCGCAATGCGTTATTGATGATGCTTTCACTATTTGTATGGAATGCGGTTTCTGTGAAAAGCATTGCCCGAGCCGCAATTTAACATTGACACCGCGTCAACGTATCGCGTTATTACGTGAAACGAAACGACTTGAAGCGGAAGGCAATTTCACGCTTGCCGCTGAACTTAAAAAAGGCTATCAGTACTATGGTGTGGACACCTGTGCGGCATGTTCCATGTGTAAAGGTCTATGTCCGCTCAGTATCGATACGGCGCAGATTGCATTGTCCATGCGTAAAATCGATCCGCCTGCACCGAGTCTCGCGAAGACGATTTACGATAATTTCGCGACGACCCTTGATATGTGCCGTGCCGGCGTGAGCCTTGAAGGCATTGCCGGCGCTATCGTGACGAAGAAGGCGATTTCAAAAATCACGGATGGCTTACATGGCGTGACCGGGATGACGCCGTACTTGCCGAAGACGACACCTAAGGCGAACCGTTATAAATTGAAGAACCGCATCAAGCCGGGCAATTTTGAACGGGTCGTATACTTCAGTACCTGTGCAAACCGCGCATTCCGTCCGAACCAGGGTTATAATGATGAACGGAGTTTGCAACAAGTTTTTGAAAGCTTATGCAGTAAAGCGCATATCGATGTGGTGTATCCGCCGCATATTGAAAACCTCTGCTGCGGTCTCAGCTTTGAAAATTATGAAGACATCGATAAACGGGCGCTCAAGGATCTTCACGATGCATTGATGACTGCCTCGGAAAACGGTAAATATCCTATCGTAATCGACCACAGTGCATGTTTTAGCCATGCTTTCAAACATATTACAGATTTGGAAATTAATGATATTTCCGAATACTTGTATAATCACGTGGTGCCGCGCCTTGATATCCGTAAATGCGATGAACGCGTTCTCGTACATAAACAATGTAAGATTAAATCAGCAGGCAAGTCCGAATATATTGAACGGCTCGCAAATCTTTGCTCTGATCATGTATTCAATATCAAATCGTTCGCTTGTGACGGCTTCGCGGGACAAAAGGGGTTCTTTACGCCGGAACTCAATAAATGCGCTACGAAAGACTTGTCCGGCGAAGTGGCCGAATACGGTGCGACCCTTGGCGTCAGCTCCAGTTCGACTTGTGAAATCGGGCTCGGTGAAAATTCGGGCATCCCGTTCGTCGGTATTGCGTACCTGTTAGACCGGTGCTCTACAAGTAAAAAGTAATAAGTTAATGAGTTACACATTTAAATTCTCCGAGATATAACGAAAAGGACGAGTTACCTGAACTGCATCTCCCCAAATTGTGTCTAAATCGATAGAATTGATAAGCGAGGTGTTTTATGAGATCTACTCTATTATGTATAGGTTTGTTTGTAAGTTTGTTTGGTGTTTGGGGGTGTGGCGTCGATACGGACAGGACGCAGGCGACCGGTGCGGACACAACGGTAGAGAAGTCCAAGGTGAATGAGGACTCCGATTCGCATGTAACGGCGGCCAAGGCGGCTCTTTCAGCGGGCGATTACAACAAGGCCGTACAGGAGGCGACCGCATCGATAGCGGCTCATGCGGGTAATGCGGAGGCGTACTCTGTGCGCGGCATGGCGGAGGCGTTACAGGGGGATACGGACAAGGGCCTGCAGGATACCAGGAAAGCTTACGATTTAGATTCCGATAACGTGGCCAATTATTACAATATGGCGATGGTCTATAAACTGCAGGGGCGCTTGAACGAGTCCAAGGAATGGTTTGAGCGGGTACTGGAAAAGGATCCTCGCAATACATGGTCCGTTTACGGTATCGCCACCATTTATGCGGATCAGGGGGATGATGTAAAAGCCCTCGACTGGTTGGAACAGGCGATTAAGATCGACCCGTCCGTGAAAGCCGTGGCGGCGGAGCAGGATCATTTTATGAAATATCACGGTCAGCCCCGCTTTGAAGCACTGATAAAATAAGTTACTCAATTTATATAGTAAAATAGCCTCTTCACTATGAAGTACGCCCCGATATCAGATCAAGTTCAATCTAATATCGGGGCGTACAATAGATGTTAATCTCTCATAGCGGAGAGGCTATATTGTTTATATGTTGAATATATATTTTATCTGTTCCGTTGCAACTGATTCGACATCGTAAAGATGATGAGGGCGAGCCAGATACAGGAGAAGGCGATGATGTTCGTCGTAGTGAAGCTTTCACCGAAGTAGAAGATCGCCAAGAGTAAAGCGATGGTAGGCGATACGTATTGCAGAAAGCCGAGTACATTAAGCGGCAACAGGCGGGCGCCATACGAAAACAGTATGAGCGGAGCCGATGTGGTCAGGCCGGATCCGATGAACAGCAAGGTCGTATTCCAGTCCGTGCCGAAATAGGACCATGACGATGTGTCGATAAACATCGTATACAATACGGCGAGAGGGGTTACAATCCATGCTTCGAGGGCGATGCTCGTGAACGGATGGATGATCAGTTTTTTCTTTACCGCGCCGTAGAGACCGAATGAGACGGCGAGGGCTACGGAAATCCACGGCAGAGAGCCCAGTTGCCACGTAAGAAAGGCGATGCCCAAGGCGGCGATAGCGACACTGAGCTTTTTCGGAAACGTGAGGACCTCTTTAAAAATGATGACACCCAGCAGGACATTGAGGAGCGGGTTGATATAGTAGCCGAGACTGGTGTCCATAACATGATTATTCGCGATGGCCCAGATATAGGTGCCCCAGTTGAGGCTGACCAGTAGTGCGGCACATAGGAGCAGCACGATTTGTGAGCGATGTGTCCATAAATGGTGGCAGTCCTTTTTGAATTGTGTAAAATTTATGCCTATAACGATGAAAGCCATAAAGATGCCGGACCATATGATGCGATGGGCCAGCACGGTATAAGGGGAAATATGTTGTAAGAGTGCCCAGTAAATAGGGAGTAATCCCCATATGATATAACAGCTGAGGGCCATAAGCAGCCCTTTTTTATTTGTATGTTCCATAGAATAGATGCCTCCTGATAAATATGATTTATTATAGCATTATTCATGTGTGATGCGAATATATTACTTTAAGTTATGCTATATGCTTTTTACATATAATATAAAATTAGGTACTTATGAATTGATTTTATAAATGTTGACTGAATGCAGTGTTTTACACTATATTTAAGGGAGAACAACAAAATATTGAGAATAGGTGTCACAAGACTTAATAGAGAAATCGGTATAAGCCGATGCGGTCCCGCCACTGTAAGGACGAGCCTGCTTTCATAATGTCACTGGAGCAATCTGGGAAGGCGAAAGCGAGGCGATGACCCCGAGCCAGGAGAACTGCCTATTTGATAATCACCGTTATGTACCTACGAGCGATAGGAAGGGGATTGAGGTATACTGCTTAGAGGTTTTTGTGTACCTTTCAACAAGAAACCTAACGTGTCACTCCAGGGTGGCACGTTTTTTGTTGCCATTCGGGAGGGGCGTATTAGGAGCTTTGTATTACGATTTGATAATGCCGGATTTGCTCGAGTCGGATACATCCCGAACAGTTTATAGGTACGATGACGGATTCGCTGTTCCTAGTATGGTTTCGAGTTGAAAAGGAGGCACATATATGTCTGATAAAATGGCTTCAAATGCCGCAAATAGCGAACTGCTAGCTCCTGTGTCATTTGATGAATTTGAGAAACCTACGTATGAAAAATGGAAGGCTGAGGTTGAAAAGGCTTTAAAGGGCGGGGACTTTCATAAAAAGATGTTCACCAAAACCTATGAAGGAATTACTTTACAGCCGATTTATACGCCAGCGTTGCATCAGGAAAAAATTCCGAAGGGCGTGTATCCCGGTGCGGGTCAATTTTTGAGAGGCACCAAGGCGAGCGGCTATATTAAGGATTCCTGGGGCGTGTCGCAATACGTAGATGAGTCGTTACCGAAGGACGCAAATCATGCGAGCCTGTACGAAATTGTCAAGGGCAGTACGATTCATAACATCCGTCTGGATGAAGCGACGCGTCATGATCAGGATGTGCAGGTTGGTGCCGCTGTAG
Source organism: Veillonella denticariosi JCM 15641 (assembly GCF_002959855.1). Lineage (GTDB taxonomy): Bacteria > Bacillota > Negativicutes > Veillonellales > Veillonellaceae > Veillonella > Veillonella denticariosi. The sequence goes on along the minus strand of NZ_PPDB01000003.1, from coordinate 435,391 downwards.
GCGTGGGCGGTACATCGTTATCGACTGTTGAAGATTGTGCGCAATTATTGGAACGGTTTAACTTCAAGGAAAATCCTCTCTACATCGAGGCCGGTGCATCATCCGCCATCCTGTTGGGGATGATTTCCGCCACTGTGAAAGCGACGAAAAAGCAGACGTCCGACCTGAAAGGTCTCGTAGGTGCGGATCCTATCGGCGTATGGGTGAAGGACGGTGCGCTGCATATGTCGTTGGACACGGCGTTTGATGAAATGGCACATAGCGTGATCTGGGCTTCCGAACAGGCGCCACAGCTCAAGACCGTCCTTATTTCCGGCGACGCCTATGCAAACGGTGGTGCTAATGACGTGCAGGAAGTGGCTTACGCTTTGGCGACGGCGGCGTGTTACGTACGTGAGTTGGCGCAACGTAATGTGGACATTCATACCATTGCGAACAGCATGATGTTCACCTTCTCTCTAGGGGCCAACTTCTTCATGGAAATCGCGAAATTACGGGCTTTGCGTGTGATCTGGGCGCGTATCATGGAGGCTTTCGGTGCTGATGAAAGCGATCGCGCGGTGCATGTTCACGGCAGAACATCGGCTTTCACAAAGACCGTATACGATCCGTATGTAAATCTGTTGCGTAACACGACACAGGCATTCTCCGGCGTTGTGGGCGGTTTGGACAGTTTGGAGGTATCTCCGTTTGACCAGCCGATTCGCAAATCCGACGATTTCTCCCGTCGTATTGCGCGTAATATTCAGGTCATGTTGCAGACGGAATTCGAATTGCGTCAACCGGTTGACCCTGTAGGCGGTTCCTGGTATGTGGAAACCTTGGCGGCCGAACTGTGTGAAAAAATTTGGGCCGAATTCCAGGCTATTGAAGCGAAAGGCGGGATTGTCGCCGCATTGAAGGAAGGGTATCCGCAGGCGCAGGTGAAAGCCGTGTTGGCGGAGCGTTTCAAGAACCTGGCATACCGCAAAGACGTTGCCGTAGGGAACAACATGTATGCGAACATGACCGAAGAGCTCTTGGATTCTAAACCTGAAAACCAGGATACATTGCGTCAAAAACGGACGGCGCAAATCGAGGCTTACCTGTCCGGAGCCGACCCTGATGCGGTTGTGAAAGCTCAGGCGGCGCTGGAGGCGAGTACGACGGAACCGGGTGCATTGATCGGCCTCATCGAACTGGGGGCGTTGCAGAAATTGACGATGCGTCAAATCCGCAAGGCTTTGGATGCGGGTGATATTTCATCGGAAACGATCGAAGCCATCACGCCTCATCGCTGGACGGAACAATTTGAGGCGCTCAGAATGCGTACGGAAGAATACAAACAACGGACGAAGGACAATGTGAAGGTATTCCTGGCGAATATGGGTCCTATACCGCAACATAAACCGCGCGCCGATTTCTCCACAGGCTTCTTTGAAGTGGCGGCGTTCGAGGTTATCAAGAACGACGGTCATGAAACGACGGCTGATGCGGCGAAGGCGGCTCGTGAAAGCGGCGCCGATGTAGTGGTTATCTGTTCTACGGATGCCACCTATCCGGAACTGGTTCCGCCGCTCGCCAAGGAGTTGAAGGAAACTATGCCGAATGTGACGGTTATCCTGGCAGGGGCACCTCCGAAGGACCTGGAACCTACCTACCGCGAAGCGGGCGTAGATGATTTCATTTCTGTTCGTGCAAATTGTTACGAAATCTTACATACGTTACAAGATAAGAAAGGGATGTGAGCTCATGTTTAAAAATCCAGACTTCTCCTCTCTTGGCTTGGGAACCCAGACGGCCACATCTCGCGATGCATGGCTTGCTGAACTCCAAAAGGAAACGGGAAAAAGCTTTGAAGAGTTATACAATACGACGATGGAACAGATCCAGGTGAAACCGCTTTATACGGAGATGGATTATGAAGGAATGACACACCTTGACTACATGGCCGGTGTGCCTCCGTATTTGCGCGGACCTTATTCCACGATGTATGTAACGCGTCCTTGGACGGTTCGTCAGTACGCCGGTTTCTCCACCGCGGAAGAATCCAATGCGTTCTATCGCCGTAACCTGGCAGCCGGTCAAAAGGGTCTATCTATCGCCTTTGACCTTGCCACTCACCGCGGTTATGACTCCGACCATCCACGCGTTGTGGGCGACGTTGGTAAAGCGGGTGTTGCGGTAGACTCCATTCTCGATATGGAAATTCTGTTCTCCGGTATTCCTCTTGACCAGATGTCCGTATCCATGACAATGAACGGCGCCGTATTGCCGGTAATGGCGTTCTACATCTTAGCCGGTGAAGAACAGGGTGTAGATAAAAAGGTTATGGCCGGCACAATTCAAAATGATATTTTGAAAGAATTCATGGTGCGTAATACATATATCTATCCTCCGGCTACATCGATGCGTATCATCGGGGATATCTTCGCATATACATCGCAGAATATGCCTAAGTTTAACAGTATCTCCATCTCCGGTTACCATATGCAGGAAGCGGGCGCGACGGCGGATATCGAATTAGGTTATACATTGGCCGACGGTCTCGAATACATCCGTACCGGTGTTAATGCGGGCCTTCACGTTGACCAGTTCGCGCCGCGCTTGTCCTTCTTCTGGGCTATCGGCAAAAACTACTTCATGGAAGTGGCGAAGATGCGTGCGGCTCGTATGTTGTGGGCTAAGATTATTAAAAGCTTCGGCTCTGAAAACCCTAAATCCATGGCTCTTCGTACACATAGCCAGACATCCGGCTGGTCTCTTACGGAACAGGATCCGTTCAACAACGTAGCTCGTACATGTATGGAAGCGATGGGGGCCGCATTGGGTCATACCCAATCTCTTCATACGAATGCGCTTGACGAAGCGATCGCGTTGCCTACGGACTTCTCGGCGCGTATTGCGCGTAATACTCAACTTTACATCCAGGATGAAACGAAGGTATGTAAGGTTATCGACCCATGGGGCGGTTCCTACTATGTAGAAGCATTGACAGACGAATTGATTCGTCGCGCATGGGGTCACATTCAGGAAATTGAATCCCTTGGCGGTATGGCGAAAGCTATCGATACAGGGCTTCCTAAGATGCGTATCGAAGAAGCCGCTGCACGTCGTCAGGCTCGTATCGACTCCGGTCGTGAAGCCATTATCGGCATCAACAAATATCGCTTAGATAAGGAAGATCCGTTGGATATCCTCGACGTAGATAATACGGCGGTACGTGAGGCGCAAATTCGTCGCCTTGAACAATTGCGCGCTAACCGCGATGAAGAAAAGGTTCAATCCTGTCTCGAAGCGATTACGAACGCTACGGAATCGGGCGAAGGCAACTTGCTCGCCCTTGCGCTTGAAGCGGCTCGTGCCCGTGCATCCTTGGGCGAAATTTCCTTTGCCGTTGAAAAGGTATGCGGCCGTCATAAAGCGGTTATCCGTTCTATCTCCGGCGTATACTCCAGCGAATTTGAAGATGATGATGTTATCAAGGAAGTACGTCAGATGGCGGATGACTTTGAAGAAATCGAAGGTCGTCGTCCTCGTATCATGATTGCCAAGATGGGTCAGGACGGTCATGATCGCGGCGCGAAAGTAATTGCTACATCCTTCGCGGATATGGGCTTTGACGTGGATATCGGACCTTTGTTCCAAACTCCGGAAGAAACAGCTCAAGATGCGGTGGATAATGACGTTCATATTGTCGGATTCAGTTCTCTTGCGGCGGGGCATAAAACATTGTTGCCTCAACTTGTAGAGGAACTCAACAAGCGGGGCCGTGGAGATATTTTGGTTGCCATCGGTGGCGTAATCCCTGCTCAGGACTATGAATTCCTACGCGAACATGGCGCAGTGGCTATCTTTGGACCTGGTACAGTTTTGCCGGTAGCGGCGAAAAAATTATTGGAAACCTTGAGCAGCCACGTTCAGGAAGAGTCTAATGACTGATAAGAAACGGACTGCTCCGGATGAATTGCGTAACACGCAGGACGCCGCTTTCACCTCCGGTGAAAGTAACGCCCCTGAACTGGGTGTAAAAAACGCAAGCGCCGAGGGCAGTACCTATCGTCCCGACTGGGTGCCGGAGGAAGCGAAAGCGGATGACACGTACGCGTGTCACGTGATGAAGGGCGTCAAGGAAATGCATGACGGCCTCGTGACGAGCTCCGCTCATCTGGCCCCGTCGTCACGACCCGTGCAGCGACGTAAAAAGCTGACCGTTGCTGATTATGTGCGCGGCATCGAGCAGGGTGACCGCGTCATACTTTCACGGGCCATAACATTGGTTGAAAGTAACAATACAATGCATTTTCAAACGGCACAGCAGGTGCTGCAGGCTGTGTTGCCCCGTACGGGCAAGGCATTGCGCATCGGCATCACAGGTGTGCCGGGAGCCGGTAAAAGTACCGTCATTGAAGCCTTCGGTAACATGCTCATTGAAGCGGGTTATAAGGTAGCGGTTCTTGCGGTGGATCCGACGAGTCAGGTCACGAAGGGCAGTATTCTGGGCGATAAGACGCGCATGGAAACGTTGACAAAACATCCGAATGCGTATATTCGTCCGTCCCCTGCGGGAGGCACATTGGGCGGCGTAGCTCGTAAAAGTAGAGAAACTATGCTGCTGTGTGAAGCGGCGGGATATGATATTATCCTCGTGGAAACCGTAGGTGTCGGTCAAAGTGAGGTCACCGTCCGCTCCATGGTGGACTTCTTTATGCTTATCGTTCTCACCGGTGCCGGTGATGAACTGCAGGGCATTAAAAAAGGCGTTATGGAACTGGCGGATGCCATCGTAGTCAATAAGGCGGATGGGGACAACCTTAAACGGGCCCTCATTGCGCGTAGCGATTATGACCGGATGCTGCATTACATCCGTCCGGCTACGGAAAAATGGAAGACTCGGGCCTATACTTGCTCGGCCGTTACTAAAGACGGCCTGCCCGAGCTATGGGAGGTTATCGAAGAGTTCGCCGAACAATGCAAGGAAAACGGAGTGTTCCTCAAACGACGTCAGGAACAGTCCTTACAATGGGTGCGCGACATGATTGATGAACACTTGCACAACCTGTTCTTTAATAATGTTGTCATTCAAGGGCGCATGGGCGAAGTGGAAGCGGCCGTACTGAACGGTAAAATGAGTGAGTCGCAGGCCGTAGAAGAACTAATCGGAATCTTTGATAAATCGATTAAATAGAAAAATAACGAAAAGAGGCCCGACATCTATACGGCATTTGATCGCTTTACCATGTAAAGGTGAAGCTGCTGTATAGAGACATCGGGTCTTTTTCATTTGCGTGATTATGTGATTTTTAAGGGGATCTTTATGTGCCCTATAGTTAGTGGCGGATAAGTATAATAGGCTGATTTCGTAGAAGATGGTATTGTAATTTTACATTGTTTTTTCTACGAGCGCCTCCTGTAGAATTTGTGAAAAGTTAAGGTTTTTGGCTAATGCGCGTTCATTCAACCATGCCGGAATGGTCAGGGTTTTCTTTACAGATTTGCTATTTTTAGCTAAATCGATATCCGTTTGCACGAGTGTAGGATAGGTGGATTTTGTACACGGTAAATTGCGAATGGAAGTGGCTTCAGGCAGAGTTCCACCATCCTCAAGTGCACCTAAGATGAATAATTCCATTGCTTCCTGAGCATTTGTTAATAACTCTGTCAGCGTTGCCCCTGTGCTGCTGGTGTATTCCAAGTCGGGAAATTCAGCCCATAAACCGTCGCCATCATCATGGATAACAGCAGGATATATAAATTTCATAGGTCCTCCTCATTTCAGTCCTGTACGTTTTAAAATAGCGTTTAATAATCCGGCAGGCATATCTCTTCCGTGAACCGCGATTACTTCCACTTTATCACCTTTCTTTAATCGGTGATGACTGCCGCACTGCCGTACATCCTTCCAACCGTTTTTCTGAAGTAGCTTAAGTAAATCTTTGTCCTTCATATACTCTCCTTATATGATAGCACGTGTACACGTGCTTAACAATTATTACATAGGACTTTCTTGATTTTATTTGTAGTGTAGCATTCTTTTCGGTGAAAGTGCGGTGACTGATAATCACGGAGGTTCTTAATGGTCACTTGACATTTTTGCGTGTATATTTTTCTTATGGGATATGGAAAAACATGATATAATTATTTCCAATAGAGTCCGATATATGTGGACTTTTGGAGGTTTAGCATGGACAGTATTATTCATTTATTTTCAGCCGGCGGATTTGTCATGGTTCCGCTATTTATTTTTCTCATTGCAACGTGGATGATCGGCGTGGAGCGTGTTTTGTTGTATCGCCGCTTTCGGAGGGATCTGAAAGCAGTCACGAAGTCTATGGAACAGCAGCCGTCGTGGGTGATGTTGCCGACCGTGGTGGAACGCGACGCCAAAGAACTCGGTGAACTATTGGCGACGCCGATGCGTCGCGCCCGTAATTATACGGCGCTTGAAAATCGATTACAGGACGTTATCGGCTATGTAGATGAGCGATTGAAGCGCGGTCTCGGGTGGCTCAGCATGATTGTAACGATGGCGCCGCTGCTTGGTTTATTGGGGACCGTGCTCGGTATGATTCGCGCTTTTGCCGTTGTAGGTGGCGACATCGGGGCCCCTACTGTCATTACCGGCGGCGTATCGGAGGCGCTCATTGCGACGGCAACGGGCCTTACAGTTGCCATCATAGCGCTCGGCTTTCACAGTTACTGTGCGGCGCGCGTAAATGATTTCATCAATGAACTGGAGCATGCGTGCGGGGTCATTTTAGACGTATATAACGAGGATTCATCCGTATGAGACGACGTACATTAGGTGTAAAAAAAGAACCGGCCATCATGATTATCCCCATGATCGATATCGTGTTTTTCCTGCTCGTATTTTTCATGATCGGCACGCTGTACATGAATTCGGAGCAGCAGATACCGATCAGTTTGCCGAGTACTTCGACTTCATCGGCGAAGTCCATCGAGCCGAAAACGATTACGCTCACCTCGAATCATCGGCTGTTCCTCGATGACCGTGAACTTGACGGAGAGGCGTTGGCCGGTGCGGTGCAACAGATCGTGACGGAAAATCCGCGGCAGGCTTTTGTCGTTCGTGCCGCCAAGGATGTCGTGTATAACGATGTCATTACGTTGCTTGATTTGCTCAAGGTGAACGGCGCCAAGTATATTAGTGTAGCGACGGAGCGCAAATAGGCTATGCTGGATACGAATTATAAGAAACCGTTCGTCATCGCCGCCGTTATTAGTTCCCTGTGGACCTTTGCGTTCGGCCTGTCTCTGCAGCAGATGGGAGGTACGGGCTTCGGCGGGGATATCATGACGGAAATCACCTTTGATGTCGACAGTGATGGTGAAAGCTTCGGTACTGAAACGGGCAAGGTGGAACTTCATCATGCGGACCCGGCGGCCACCGATGCGGCAAAGGGCAATACCGATAATGATAAGTCGGCACAGGAGGAGAAACATACGGAAACGGTTGAGCCGAAACAGACCGCAGCGAATAATCTCTATTCGACGCCGGACGTTAATACGCCGAAACATATGGAATGGGGTTATGTGCGCAATACGGATTCCGTGAATCAGTCGGATGAGCCTGTAGCGGAGATGCAGGACGGGTTTGCTAAATCGAAAGAAGGGGAGTCTGAGCAAAAATCCTTCGGTTCATTTTCCCGGAATAAGAAAAATCCAAATTCAGGAATTTATGACGGTACGAACGGGAATAATTTACCCGATCAGGAATCCGATCTATCCTTTATGAGCCCTGTGGCATTAGGACTGCTTTCACGAGGGTTACAGGAGGAATTGAAGCCGACACCGGAACGAAATGCGACGAGCTTTTTGAAACGCGTGCAGGAACAGGCCCGTCAATCGCATTTGCAGGGCGCCGTGGTGGTGAAAGTGCATTTCGGCGAGTCCGGCGAAGTGGTGGGCACGCGAATTATCGACGATAAGGTGGCGCCGGCCATTAAAGACGAGGCGCTTCGCATCGTGAAACACAGCGGCACTATTGAAAACAATTTAGGACACCCTACGACATTGACCATACCTGTCGTATTAGGCGAATAAAAGGCTGTACCGATGATGAACATCGAGTACAGCCTTTTGCTATTGATGAAAGAATTTATATTTTAGAAATTTGATTTTGTGAAAATGTTATGATGTAATTTATATGGTAGTTACTGCAGAGGGTTATTTGTATTCCGGTTTCCATACAATTGCATCGATGGCGTCATCTACATTTTGTTTTTCCGCAAGGCCTTCTTTGATAGCGCATTCAGCGACTGCCTTGGCAACCGTGCGTGAAAATTCTGTTAATTTTTCAACAGGAGGTAATGTGGCGGCACCCGGTTTTGTCGTGTCTACAAGCCCTTGTAGTGCGTGAGCCGCAGCGGAAATCATTTTATCGCTTAAACGGCTTGCATTTACAGCTAATACCCCAAGACCTACTCCGGGATAGATGAGAGCATTGTTTGCTTGACCAATGTCATACGTTACTCCGTTGAATTCAATCGGATCATATGGCACACCTGTTGCGATGAGCGCTTTTCCGTCAGTCCATGTCAACAAATCCTGAGCGCTTGCCTCGGCTAATTTAGTCGGGTTAGATAATGGGAAGATAATAGGCCTTTCAACATGTTTGGCCATTTCTTGGATGACTTCTTTCGTGAAAGTTCCCGGTGCCGTAGATGTACCTATCAGGATGCCGGGCTGAACAGCTTTTACAACAGCATGTAAATTAGTCAATTCATGGGCATTACTGAATTCAGAACGTTTGCGGGCGAATGATTTCTGTTCAACAGTTAAATCCGGCATATCATCGAATAAGAGCCCCTGTTTATCTACGAGATAAAAACGGCTACGTGCTTCATCTTCGGATAAGCCCTGTGCCATCATTTCAGTCATGACCAGATTGGCAATACCTACGCCGGCCGTACCCGCACCGAAGCATACATATTTTTTATCTGTCAATTTATCGCCGCTGATTTTGAGTGCACCTAAGATACCCGCGAGGGATATAATGCCTGTACCCTGTACATCATCATTGAAGGTCGCGATTTGAGGACGGTAGGTTTTTAAAATTTCTGTGGCGTGGTCACGACCGAAATCCTCCCAGTGGAGATATAGTTTTGGAAATTTAGTTTCTACATGACGGACAAAAGTTTCGATGAATTTGTTATATGTGTCGCCGGTAATACGATTTTTACGTATGCCCAGATATAATGGATCTTCGAGAAGTTCCTTTCGATTAGTGCCTACATCGAGCACGATAGGTAGAACCCATTCGGGATTTATACCGGCAGCTGCGGTATAGACCATAAGTTTTCCCACAGAGATATCCACACCGTTAGTACCCCAGTCCCCGATGCCCAGAATTTCTTCCGCATCAGTAACAACGATGAGACGAATATCACGATCGTCTGCAGCACGTTCTAGAATGGTATCGATTTGGTCAATATTATCCTCCGTAATATATGCGGCATATTCCGGGTCGATGAATTCGTGACTGAATCGTTCAATGCTTTCCGAAATGACGGGGTCATATACAATTGGCATCATTTCGGCCACATGTTCACTAAATACTTTGAAAAAGAGTGTGCGGTTTGTAGAGAAAATACGCATTAGAAATTCCCGTTTCTGTAATAGGGAATCTTTACGGTTAAATAATTCATAGGTTTGAGCTGCCTGTTGTTCTAATGTCTGTACTTCAGGGGGTAACAAACCTTCAAGTCCTAATTTTTGTCGTTCATCCTTGGTAAAAGCGGTACCTTTGTTTAGGAAGGGATTGTTTAAAATTTCATAAGCTTTCATATTGACCTCCTGATAGAGAATGATACGTGGTACTATATTAAATTGTACCTGTTCTTATCATACACTAGTCGTCAATTATATTGAAAGTATATTTTACATTGTTATTGTCAAGTATCTGGAAAGCACATTAATTTTGTGTAAATATTGTTTTAGTTGAGTTGTATACCGCCGTATAGACGATAGCGCCGCCGATAAAGAGTGTCACCTGCATTGGGGTACTGAATTGATCGGCGCGCCACAATGCGAAGGCGTAAAAGAACATGGTGATCAGCATGATGAGAAAAGCGATGATAACGCGTACATTCGTGTGTACAGCAAGAGATGTGTTGATGCGGGATTTATTCAATATAACGTAGAGTAACGACACGAGAATATCTACTGTAAAGATGGAGAAGCCATAGTTGATATCAAGCTCATCAAAGAGCACAACGGCTAAGCCGATAAAACTGAGGCCGAAGAATAAGCGCAAGAGAGTGCCCGTAGTATTTGATTCGTTGCGCTGAGCGCGGCGTTCTTTTCTGTTTAAATTTGACATGCAATCCTCCATTAAGTGAAACATATTCAGGTATATTATTATATAGGATTAATAGGCTCTTTTATAAAGCTAAATTCTATCATGATACAAAATTATGATACAAAGATCCGTATGATTATTATATCTCACAATGTGCAGCTATGATATACTATAAATTAATTTGTACCCATTAATTTGTTCCTATAGTTGAAATATGCAGAAGAGAGAGCGTATGCTTCAAGTTATTCTTACCTATATAGTCAATGTTATCATCGTTTTTGTATTTTTTCCTATTCTGGAATCGGCAGTACAAATGGTGCATCCCTTTTCATGGGACTGGCTCATGAAACCATTGCATTTGGCTGATAAGTTGGAGGTGTATATCGTTTTGGCTATGGCGCTGCCTGTTATTGTGGCGATCGGATTCTTTCTGCCGCCTTTTCGCTGGCTTTCACATGTACTAAACGGTGAAAGAAAACCGACAACGGCGGAATCGGGTTATATAGAGCCTATTATGAAAGAATTATGCGAACGCAGTGGCGTTTCTCGAAACTCTTTAGTGCTGCGCATGCGCAGTGATAATGATATTAATGCGTTTGCTTCCGGTATTAATCATATTACGGTTCATACGAGAGCATTACAGATTCTGGATGAGCGACAGCTGGTCGGCGTTTTGGCACATGAACTAGGTCACTTGAGGCATCGGGACACGATTTACTTAACGATTACCTATGCGATGAACCGCTTGGGCCAATTAATTTTGAATCTGGTGATACTTTTAAATGTAGCGTTAAATGTATTCATGATTATACCGATTCTTAATATTCTGGTCCGCATACTTCAACTGGTCTTTTTGGCAATGATTGCAGCTGTGAAATACGTGCTGCTGATACCTCAATATATTACGTATTATTTTGACAGTCGGCGCCGCGAGTACGCTGCAGACGCCTATGCCGTATCGATCGGCTTGGGCCGAGAATTGCGAGATGGTCTGGTCTATTTAGGGATTCTAAGTGCAGAAATTGCCGTTCTGGATAATGGTCAAGTGTGTGATTGTGAAAGAAGAGGATTCTTCAGCCGTTTCTTTATTACTCACCCTAAAACGATTAACCGTATTCATCGTCTTGATGAGGGCATAGAAGTATATGAACTTAAACGTGGACTCAAAGCGAGTCGGGAGGCCGGGAATTCGGCTAATTCATAAATTAGAATTTCACATGTAATATTAATAAATATTTTTCAAGCGAACTTATATTGATAGAGTATAGCTTAAAAAAATCTATTTTTAAAATGTGAACAATTAGTAAATTTAATATATTTATCATTCGGAATTTGAGGCCGAATTGATTGAATGACCCTTTCACATATGGTACAATAAGCCTATCAATACTAGCTTTTATCATGCAAAGGAGACATCATGATACCACGTTATACACGAGAAGAAATGGGCCATATCTGGAGCGAACGCAACGAGTTCGATACAATGTTACTGGTGGAAACACTGGCATCCGAAGCGCAGGCGGAGCTCGGCGTAATCCCTAAAGAAGCGGCGAAAATCATTCGGGAAAAGGGCAATTTCGACGTTGAGCGTATTCATGAAATCGAGAAGGAAACGAACCATGACATCATTTCCTTCGTGACGGCAGTGGGCGAATACGTCGGTCCTGAAGCGGCTAAGTATATCCATCTCGGACTTACCTCTACAGACGTGAAAGATACGGCGCTCGGTTACATGATGAAGCAGGCATGCGATATTTTGCTCGCCGATTTACAGAAATTGCACGATGTATTGCGCCGTCGCGCCGCGGAATTTAAACATACGCCGATGATCGGTCGTACTCACGGAATTCACGGCGAGCCTACCACGTTCGGTTTGAAACTGACGTTGTGGATGGCGGAGGTGGAACGCGATATGGAGCGCCTGGAACATGCCCGTAAGAATGTAGCGGTCGGCAAGTTGTCCGGTGCGGTCGGAACGTACTCCAATATCGATCCGTTCGTGGAACAGTATGTGTGCGAAAAACTGGGCCTTGAACCTGTAAAAATTGCGACGCAGGTGGTGCAGCGCGATCGCCATGCGGAACTGATTTCCACGATCGCTGTCATCGGCGGCACATTGGATAAAATCGCGTTGGAGATTCGTCATTTGCAACGCACGGAGGTTCGCGAGGCGGAGGAATACTTCAGCCCGAAACAAAAAGGATCCTCTGCGATGCCGCATAAACGCAATCCGATTACCTGTGAAAGAATCTGCGGCTTGGCCCGTTTGCTTCGCGGATATGCTCAATCCGCCTACGAAGACCAGGCGTTGTGGCATGAACGCGACATTTCCCACAGCTCTGTAGAACGCGTTATTCTGCCGGATGCGACGATCACATTAAATTATATGCTGCACCTAACAATCCGTACCATTGATAAATTGTTGGTATATCCTGAAACTATGCTTAAAAACCTTAACCTTACAGGGGGCCTCGTATTCAGCCAAACAATTTTGACACATCTTGTAGACAAAGGTGCGGTACGTGACGAAGCATATCGTTGGGTTCAAAAACATGCTATGGAACGCTGGCTTGAAGGCAAAGACTTTGCAACAGGTTTAAAAGCTGATGAAAATATTAAGAAGTACATGACTGATGAGGAAATTGATGCATGTTTTGATCCATATAAATTGTTAAAACATGTTGACACTATCATGGCGCGGTTTGGATTATAAAAATTGGTGCTATGCATTGGGAGAATATTTAGTGGTTAGGATGTATAAAAAAGGTTGTTGCAAATTAAATTATTGAATAAGAGGTAATTAAGACGTTTAGTTAGTAATTGAATTATTCTTATTTCATAGGTTTGTAACAGTCCTTATTTTAGTGAATGTAGTACAAAATTAGAATCAGATAAGAAGGGTCTTCCATAAGCAACAAAATCACAATCTCCATCTTCAATTAACTTATTACCTCTGCTTAAAGTTCTTATGTCATTTACAATGATAACAGGAATATTGACATTTTTTTTAACTTGAATACCTGTGTAAATAAAATCATTATATTCAAATCCATCAGGCAATTTTATTTTTCTATTTTCTGGTATTCCACTGGATACATGTAATATATCAACTCCTATTTTTTCAAGAGCTTTTGCTGTTTCAATATCAGTGTTTATATTTTCAGTCCAGCCCATTCTGTAAGAAATAATAAAGTTATCTTTTGAGAAATTTTTAATACCTTCTATAATTTCTTTTACTAAATTTAATCGTTCAATTAGATTCCCCCCATAATTATCTTTTCTTTTATTAGAAATTTTTGATGATAACATATTAAAAAAATATTCATGAGCACCATGTAATTCAATGCCATCAAGTCCCGCTTCTTGACAAAATTTAGCACTTTTTATAAAACAATCTCTAAGATACATTAAATTATCTTTTGAGAGTTCATTAATATTATTTGAATTCTTTTCGAGAAATTTAAAATTTAAAGTATTTAACTGTGCTATAAATTTAGTGCCATATTTATGGTAAGTATCAGAAATTTTCCTTAAATATTTAATATGTTCATTGGAATATATTCCTGCCCAGTTTGAAACATCTCCAACTATTTCTTTTTTATTTGCAACTATAAGTGCTTGACTAATTATTAAACCTATTCCTTTATCTGCATAGTTTAGATATGTATTAAGTAATTTTTCTTCCATAATTCCATTTTTATTTTTATAACCGAAATGTACCATAGGTGCCATCACAATTCTATTAGAAAAGTTGACACCTTTTACTTTAATCTGACTAAATATATTTGACATAATATCACTCCTTATCCTTACTGATTATTTAGATATATTATTTAGATATTTTTCATTATACTGTTTTATATTTATTAGGGTAAGAACGCACTTTTTTGGAAGATACTATCTAAAAGGAGAGTAGTAAGATGGAAAATATATGTAGAAGTAAACAAGCACCATTTTTAAAAACATTTTCCATGATAAATGGAAAATGGAAATTGAGAATATTATATGAATTAGCTTGTGAAAAAATTTTACGGTATAGTGAATTAAAAAGAAATTTAGTGCCCATAACACATAAAATGTTAAGTGCTCAATTAAAAGAGTTAGAAGAAGATGGTATTATAATTAGAAAAGAGTATCCACAAGTTCCACCAAAAGTAGAATACTTTCTTTCAGAAAAAGGGATATCTTTTATACCAATCATAAATGCTATGTGTGATTGGGGAAAAATAAATTAAAGCCTATACATTGATATACTCATAAAAGAGAGGCTTGGATGTTTGATTTCGCCAGGTCTCATACTCGATTAATATGTGAAGATGTGGCCTGGTCGACGACTGGGGTCTTTTTTATTTCTGGTCACTGCCAACTCTCGAGAAATTGGCAAGAACCGGCCATCTAGAGGCCTCCACTTACACTATAGTTGTAATTTATAGAAGTGTAAATATAAATGATGACACTATTGTTCACTTAGGTGACTAATAGGAACATGACAAGTATAGATAAGTATAGTTTAATAGACAAAAAACGACTTGGCGCTGCCCGCTAGGGCAGAGATGGCCATTGGAGGCTTTTGGTCTATGCCTACCCTTTGTTTTATAGGAGTTTTTGTATGAAACGTATTGTACGAAAATATGCACCTCCCATTTTTCATTGCATCAACGATTTCGGTCAAGGTTCCCTTGCAGCGTTGATTCCGTTTTTTATTGCGAATTATGGGCTCAATTATTATCAGGCGGCGACCGTTATTTTCTGCAATACCATAGTGGCGTCCGTGGCCCAACCCGTCTTGGGATATGTGGCCGATCGGTGGCGTGTGCCCTGGTTTATTCCGCTTGGCTTTACGATCTGTCTCGTGTCACTTAGCGCCATTTCTCTGGCTACCAGCTATGAGATGATTTTGCTTTTGTCTCTTATAGCCGGAATCGGGGCTGCCTTGTTTCATCCCGAGGCGGCGCTTCTCGTCAAGCGTACGCAGTCTAACGAAATCGGCAATGCCATGGGGCGTTTCGCGGTTGGCGGCAGTGCGGGCTTTGCCTTGGGACCTCTCATTGCGGGCGGCACCTATATCTTCGGTGCGAATTATCTGTGGATATTTACGGTGGCGGCGGCCATCGGGGTAGCCCTTTATTACTATGCTTTCACCGGCGATGGTGAAAGTACGGTAACACAGGAAAAAATGACGAAGGATGACCGTGATGCCACCAATGACTGGCTCAGCTTCGGTAAACTGTTTTTTATCATTTCATCGCGGTCCATCTTGTTTTCCGTGCTATCCATTTTTATTCCGATTTTGTACATTACGGTAATCAATGGCACGCCGGAAACATCCAGCTTGGCATTGACCGCATACTTCGGCCTCGGCGGCATTCTTACATATGTGGGCGGGTGGTTATCCGATCGCATCGGATTTTTGAAAACCATTAAACTCGGATATATCGTGTTCCTGCCATCCGTACTCGCCTTTATTTTTATCCCCAATATCTGGGGCTTTTTCGGCGCCATGATTCCCATGGCGTTCGGTGTTTTTAGTCAATATGGCCCCGTAACGGTGCTGGGTCAAAAATACTTGGCGAAAAATGCGGGATTCGCTTCGGGGATTACACTCGGTCTAGGCATTACGTTGGGCGGCCTCGTAGCGCCGTATGTGGGACATCTGGCGGATATCTACGGCGTACAGACCGCATTAGAGGTCTTGATCCCGGTAGGACTCGTGGGATTGATTATGAGTTTCTTATTGAGGGAACCGGAAATATAGCTTTCACAGAGTCCGAACATTGTTGTATAATGTTAGTGGAATAATTAGACTTTCACATGGAGGATATATACATGGCAACAAGTATGGTTATCGGCACTCAATGGGGTGACGAGGGTAAAGGTAAAATCGTTGACTGTCTTGCAGAACGGGCTGATGTTGTTGTTCGTAGCCAAGGCGGGAACAATGCAGGGCACACTGTGGTGGTGGATGATAAAGCATTTGCACTTCGCTTGTTACCGAGCGGTATCCTGTATGATAATAAAACGAATATCATCGGCACCGGTGTCGTTATCGATCCTAAGGTGTTGTTAGGGGAGATCGCAGGCCTTGAAAAAGAGGGGAAATCCGCGAAAACTCTTAAAATTTCCGACCGTGCTCACTTGATTATGCCATATCATATCGCTCTCGATACGGCTGAGGAAGCGTCCAAAGGGGATGCGAAAATCGGGACTACTAAAAACGGTATCGGTCCCTGCTATGCGGATAAAATTAACCGTATCGGCATTCGCGTCTGCGACTTGTACGATATGGACGTGTTCAAGGAAAAATTGGCGTACAATGTGGAATTTAAAAATAAAATCCTTCGCAACGTATATGGTGCGGACGGCGTAAATTATGATGAAATCCTCGTGGATTACATCAACTATGCGGAGGCGTTGAAACCATATGTGACGGATACGAATATCGCCTTGCTGAAGGCCGTAAAAGCCGACAAAAAGGTATTGTTTGAAGGTGCGCAGGCGACGATGCTCGACCTCGATCACGGCACATATCCGTTTGTAACGTCTTCTCATCCGATTGCAGGCGGTGCATCCACCGGTGCCGGCATCGGTCCTAACTATCTGAAAAATATTTTCGGCGTTGTGAAAGCCTACGCTACGCGCGTCGGTGCAGGCCCGTTCCCTACGGAACAGCTCAATGAAATCGGTGAAAATCTTCGTAATCTCGGACATGAATTCGGCACCGTAACAGGTCGTCCACGTCGTACGGGGTGGCTAGATCTCATGGTTGTTAAATATGCGGCCGGTCTTAACAGCTTGGATTATCTCGCTATTACGCGCCTCGATATTCTCGATTCGTTCAAGGAATTGAAAATCTGTGTGGGCTATAAACTAAACGGTAAAGACGTGGAAGGCTTCCCGGCTGATTTGAAAGATTTGGAAGCTTGCGAACCCGTGTATGAAACATTACCGGGCTGGGAAACGGATATTTCCGGCATTCGTGAATACGATAAATTGCCTGAAAATGCCCGCCAATACGTTGAACGCATTGCAGAGGTAACAGGTGTGCCTTTGGGGATCGTATCCGTCGGCCCTAACCGGAATCAGACAATTGATTTAGTAAAGATATTCTAAACGATATATAATTAGTAAAAAATATTCCGGATGATATCCGGTGAGTTAAAGATATTTGGTTAATTATAATACTTGTAATGATGTCTTGTTAATTAAAACTTAATTGACGTTTAATTGAGCGTATCCTTCGGGGTACGCTCTTTAGTTTCATTAAAATTGGTAGAGAGACCTGGGCAAGATTCGTGTAGGCCTTAACCCATAAATAGAATGTATTTTTATATTCTTAACCGAATATTCTATAGAAAAAATTTTTGGTAAAATCAGTATATATGCATAGATGAGCATAACAAAATGTGTCTATATGTTGTAAATTTATTCGGTATATTCTGTGAGGATGCCAATATACGTGGACGTTTTCGATAATTTGTGGTTAAATTTTACTACATAAATAAAAGTTGTGTATTCAAAAGAAATTATTAACATACGGATAAACAGAAAAAAATAGATTTACTTTTAAAAATAGTATATAATAAAAGAAATAAGTAGATAGATATTATTTGATATGGATTTTGAGGAGTTTATAGATATGGTTGAAGTTTCCTACGAACGCTTAGCGACAATTTTTAAAGCCCTTAGTGATGAAACGAGATTGCATATCATCGATATGTTGTCCTGTAACGAATTATGTGCCGCAGATATCTTGGCCAGCTTTAACTTGTCTCAATCGACATTGAGCTATCACATGAAGATCTTAATCGATGCGGGTGTGGTAAATTCCCAGCGTAACGGCCTGTGGACCCGTTATTCCATCAATGAAGCGACATTCGAAGATATTCTGGAAATCATTCCTCAACTGTACAAAACGAAGGATGAATGTATTTGTGCACAAATTAAATACTGCCGTATTTCGGATCACGAAAAAGAAGTGTAATTTATGAGACGTTGGATTATGCATGTTGACATGGATGCATTCTTCGCGTCCATAGAACAACTGGATCATCCGGACTATCAAGGTCATCCCGTCATCGTGGGTGGCCTTTCTTCACGTGGTGTCGTGGCGACCTGTTCCTATGAGGCTCGTAAATTCGGGGTTCATTCGGTGATGCCCATATCGCGGGCCAAGAAGCTTTGCCCCGACGGCATTTATGTATATCCTCGGATGGATCGCTATAAAGAGGTGTCCCATCAGATTTTTTTGATTATGAAAGAATTCACGCCCTATATAGAGCCGCTTTCTATCGATGAAGCCTTTCTCGAGGTGAGCGGTATGTCCACCATGTACAAAGGGCCCAAGGAGTTAGGCCGCGCCATTAAAGACCGTGTTTACGAAGAGACAGGGCTCATCATTTCCGCCGGACTGGCGCCGAATAAATTTCTCGCCAAGCTCGCATCCGATCTGGACAAGCCGGACGGTCTCGTTGTCATTCCTTACGGCCGTGAGAAACAGGTGTTGGCGCCGCTGCCGATCAAGCGTATCTGGGGCGTAGGCCCTCATACGGAAAAATGCCTTAGAAAGGGCGGCTTTCACGTTATGCGGGATATTCAGTCCCTGACTGATGAAAGCGCTCTTATACCTCTCGTGGGAAATCAGGCGCGGCGTATTTGGGAACTGGCGAACGGCATCGATAATCGGCCCGTTGAAACGGACCGCAAAATACAGTCCGTCGGGGCCGAAGAAACATACGAAGAGGATTTGTCGGACGGTAACAGCATCGCTCTTGAGTTTCGGTACTTTGCGAACCGCCTGTCAAAACGTTTACGGAAACGGAATCTGCAGGGCCATACCGTATCGATTAAGGTCCGTTACGGCGACTTCAGCACCGTGTCCAGGCAGAAACGGCTCGATACGCCGACGGATCATGAGCATATATTCTACGAAACGGCGCAGCTGCTGTGGAATAAATTGATGGCGGACCATACTTCGGGATGCGGGGACCTCGCCGGTAAGGCCGGCAATATCAGGGATGCGTCAAGGACTACCGCCGGCGGACCGGTTGCAACGGTTGCTCGAGGCGGAGGCTCACATACGGCAGGTGCCGCAGAGTTTATTAACCCTCCGAAGCCGGTTCGTCTGTTGGGCTTATCCGTGAGCGGCCTTGATGAGGAGGTTCCTGTACAGGACAGTCTCTTCGTATCGACGCAGGATACAACGGAGAATAAACTGGCAGGTGTTCTGGATGCGCTGGAATCGAAGTTCGGCGAGACCGCCGTTATGAGCGGAGCCTTGTGGCGACGCTTTCACGGAGAGGCGGGGTCACGTCGGAAACGGTCCGAATTGAAATCCGCAACAGATGCGGGCACAGCGGATGACAAATTACCGCTCGACGAAGATCCTGATTAAAAGTCTTGATAGCACAGGTCTCTATCCTTTATAGATTGTTTATATTGAATACTTTCACGAATATAATCATTCATGATACAATATGAATATAGAATTAATAAATTACCGCAAGAGAGGTAAAGATATGAGTATATTTCGCGTAGCCATCCATTATGGCAATAACAGCAATGGGGTTCTATCTTACGATACGGATACGAAGACAGTGGCCGTTGATCTGCCGGAACAGGAATGGGTTAATAAGGTGTTAGCCTATCTGAACGAAGAACATGCCATTGAGAATGCAACGGGGCTTGATACGTATGAACTATTGAACGTAAGACCCCTTGATTCCCTGGAGAATTTGAAATTGGCGCTGACCCGTATGTGGGAAGCCATCGATGTGCAGGTCGACTGGAGTCGCCCGGCATAGTAATGAAAGCTCTCGCAACTATTATAGTTGCGGGAGCTTTTTGTTATATATAATTTTGGCTATATACGATAGGGTATGTAGGAGTTAATGTTTCTTATAAATTATCAATATAAAATGTAAATGAGAGCATGTATACACGATAATTTCACAAAATAATTTGTATGCTTCATAAAAGTATGTTATCATTAAGTCGAATTTGGATAATCATTATTCATTATAGAGATTAATTATACTAAATGAGTTATTATAAGTTATTTTTTTATAGTGTTTGATGAACAAATATGTATTAAAGTATCCGGTTATTTCTAAGTAGGAGTTATACTATGAGTGATGAAAAGAAATTAACAACAGCCTTTGGGGCACCTGTACCCGACAATCGCAATTCCGCTACAGCAGGTAAACGTGGCCCTGTATTGATGCAGGATGTCTGGTTGATGGAGAAACTGGGCCACTTTGCGCGTGAAGTGATTCCTGAACGTCGTATGCATGCGAAGGGTTCCGGCGCATTCGGTACTTTCACAGTCACCAATGACATTACGAAATATACGAAAGCGAAAATTTTCTCTGAAGTGGGTAAACAAACACCGTTATTCGTACGTTTTTCCACAGTTGCAGGCGAACGCGGTGCGGCCGATGCGGAACGCGATATTCGTGGCTTTGCCGTAAAATTCTATACAGAAGAAGGCAACTGGGACCTCGTAGGTAACAATACACCTGTATTCTTTATTCGCGATCCATTGCAATTCCCTGACTTGAACCGTGCTGTAAAACGCAATCCTAAAACAAACCTTCGCGATGCGACAGCAAACTGGGACTTCTGGTCCAGCTTGCCGGAAGCGATCCATCAAGTTACCATTGTTATGAGTGACCGCGGCATTCCTAAGTCTTATCGCACAATGCATGGCTTTGGCAGTCATACCTATAGCCTTATCAACGAAAACGATGAACGCGTATGGGTTAAATTCCATTGGGTTTGCCAACAACCTATCGAAAATCTTTCCAATGCTGAGGCGGCTGATCTTGTGGCTAATGACCGTGAAAGCCATCAACGGGATCTTTTCGATGCTATCGAACGCGGCGATTTCCCTAAATGGAAATTATGCATTCAAGTGATGACGGAAGAACAGGCTAACAACATGCCATACAATCCGTTTGACTTAACAAAGGTGTGGTATCACGATGAATTCCCATTGATTGAAGTGGGTGTGATGGAACTTAACCGCAATCCGGAAAACTACTTCCAGGATGTGGAGCAGGCTGCATTTGCACCGTCCACTATTGTACCGGGGATTTCCTTCTCCCCGGATAGAATGCTTCAAGGTCGTTTATTCTCCTATGCGGATGCACAACGCTATCGTCTCGGTGCCAACTACCATCAGATTCCTGTTAATGCTCCAAAATGTCCTGTAAACAGCTATCATCGTGATGGCCAAGGTCGTGTAGATGGTAATCATGGATCTACTATCGGCTACGCACCTAATAGCTTTGGTGAATGGGCTGAACAACCGGAATTCAAAAATCCTCCTCTCGATGTATCCGGAGCGGCTTATCAATATGACTTCTATGAAGACGACTCTGACTTCTATACACAACCGGGTAAATTATTCCGCCTCATGAGCCCTGAAAAACAACAAATCCTGTTTGAAAATACGGCAGCAGCTATGGACGGCGTACCTGATTTTATCAAAGAACGTCATGCAAAACATTGCTATCAATGTGATCCTGCTTATGGTGAAGGCGTTGCTAAAGCCTTGGGCATGAACATCGATTTCAGTGATGTAAAATAAATAATGCAAATAAAAAGGGCCTAATGATCTGCACCTCCAAAAAATGTGTTCATTTGGGGGATGCTGTTCATAAGGGCCCTTTTTGTGCTATTAAATTCTTTACTTATGTTATTAATTAAACTCTGTATCTGTGTTATTAATTAAATTCCTTACCGGTCAGATCATGATACATCAATTTAGCCAGTTCATAATGTGGATTACCCGGCTGGAGTTGATGTTTCGGGAGTTTGAATACATAATCCGTTTCGTTTTTGTCTGTGTGTATACCCTTCATGTCATCGGAACGACTCATGGAAATGGTGTGGGTCGTGGGATTAATATAATATACGTTCACATCCAGGCTGAAAGCTTTCGTTTCGCCCTTGCGCATGATGGTTTGCAGAATCATGGCTGAAATGGCTGTGGTACCATCTTTCTCACCTAACAACTGTTTAGATGTGTAATCTGCGTAATCCGCATATATATAGATATCACCCGACTTTGCCTTGTCGTAATCCCGTGTATAAGCCTCTACCATACGCAAATCGAGTTCTCTACCCAATGGTCCGGAGAACATTTCACTTTGTAATTTGCGCGTCTCACTGACAGGAGGATAGTATGGTATTGGCGTCAAGCCTTTTAACATCTCTGCACGAGTTTGATTCTTCCGTTTTGCACGGTGTTTTTCCGTGATTCTGTTTAAGCGTTCCTGTTCTTTCAGCGCCGCCTTTTCCTGTTCCTCTCTCATCTTGAAAGTTTGGACAGATACAACGCGGTTGCCTTCGATTGTCAGGGTTGAATAAATCGGGTCATCTGCCTGTACAGGGGAATCTGCATATACTGAAAGTATGCTTAATGCGGCTAATAGTGAACCTGTGATAACAGAATATGTAAATGCTTTCATTATGTAACCTCTTTCAAAATGGGGGACATCTAATATCACTCTACTAATAGTCGTATTATATCATAATCCTTGCGTATATAGATTTAAAAACGATATAATAAAGTATACATGCGTCTATAGCTCAGTAGGATAGAGCAGCAGTTTCCTAAACTGCGTGTCACTGGTTCGATTCCGGTTAGGCGCACCAGTAGAGATTTAGTAGGCATAAGGTTTTGTATAACCTTATGCCTATTTTGTCATCATTACTTTTGTATTATTCTTTAATTCGATAATTCGATTTTAGATAAAATTGAAGAGATCTAAAATTTTTGTGGAATGCCTTGTTTTAAGTTTTAAAACCTAAAGTTAATAATATAATGCATAAATTAGGTCTTAAAACCTAATTTGTGATATACTATATACAATATTAGGTTTTAAAACCTATTTTTACAAGGAGGTGTAAGATGTCTTTAATATCACGTCCACACTATTTAGATTTTTTACGACGTCACCGGGATAGACCGATTATTAAGGTTGTTTCAGGTATACGACGTTGTGGTAAATCTACATTATTTAAACTATTTCAAGATGAGTTATTATCTGACGGTGTAACGGCAGAACAGATTATTGATATTAATTTTGAGTTGATTGAATATGATAATTTACGAGATTATCGGGCTTTATACGAGTACATTAATGAACGTATTATTCCTGATACAAGAATGTATATTTTTCTTGATGAGATTCAGCATGTGTCGCAGTTTGAACGTGTAGTGGATAATTTCTTCGTACAAGATAATATAGATATATATATTACTGGTTCCAATGCGTATTTTATGTCTTCTGATATGGCTACATTACTTACGGGGCGTTATGTACAAATTGAAATGATGCCTCTATCTTATAAGGAATATGTTGATGCTTATAGTGAAAGTGGGCTTTCACGAATAGCATTATATAAAAAATATGTAAGCGAAGGTTCATTTCCGGGGCTTTTGCATATGTCTGATGATTGGCAGGGACGGCAGGATTATTTACAAGGTTTATTTAATACTGTTATTTTAAAAGATGTCGTTGATCGATTAAAAATTGCAGATATTAAATTACTTGAAAGTATTGTGAGATATATTTTGGCCAATATAGGGAGCCTGATTAATCCTACAAAGATTGCGAACTCTTTAACGAGTGCCGGACGTAAGGTGGATAATAAAACTGTGGAACGTTATCTTAGAGGGCTAGAGGACAGTTTGTTATTATATGAAGTGGAGCGTTTTGACGTACGTGGCAAGGAATTATTGCGGCTGCGTCCTAAGTATTATGTAGTGGATACAGCTTTTAAACAGTTTCTTTTACCGGAAGTCGATCGTGATACGGGGCATATTTTAGAAAATATCGTTTATCTTGAATTGCGTCGCCGAGGTTATAATGTTTATGTCGGACAATTAGCAAAGGGTGAAGTTGATTTTGTTGCACAAAAACCTGGCGGCATATTAGAGTACTATCAAGTATCGGAAACCGTATTAGATCCGAATACGCGAGAGCGAGAATTAGCACCACTAGAAGCCATTAGAGATCAATATCCTAAATACTTACTTACGATGGATGAAATTTATAAGACTAATAATTATAACGGCATTCAGCAATATAATGTGCTGGACTGGTTGTTAGGTGAATCCTTGTGAGCATTTACAATTGGATTCAAAAAAAATTCTTCGACACCTATGAAGAATGGCATATGAAAAGTCCTATTCGCGAATCTGGTGTTAAGGAACTAGATATTGCTACTGATGAAAACTTAGACACTATACTACATAGAGCGCCCTAGTAATTTACTAGGGCGTTTTGTGTAAAGAGAGCAGTATATTTGGTATGATGAAGGTAAGTAATAAAAGACTGTGTTAAGAGGTATTAGCATAATGGAGCAGATTAATCAAGCAGATACGACATATGCTGTATCGAGGCAGGTATTTACTATTGATGGACGAAGATTTTCTATATATAATTCACTCTTGACTTAGAGCTAACTCCAAGTTGTATGATGTGTATAGAGAGTGTGATTACCATATATAGGAGTCAAAATGCTTATAAAAGAAGTATGCAAAAAATATAATATAACGGCAGATGCATTGAGATACTATGAACACGTGGGAGCAATTCCTAAGGTATCACGTACAAGTGGAGGTATTCGCGATTTTTCTGAAGAAGATCTCAAGTGGGTAGAGAATGTAATATGTATGAGAAGTGCAGGTGTTCCTGTGGACATGATTACAGAATATGTGAGATTGTTTCAAATGGGAGATGAAACTTTTGAGATGAGATGTGATTTACTGAAAGCGGCTAGGGAGAAAGTGGTAGAAGCAAGAAAAAAATACGATGATGCGCTTAATCGTTTGAATTACAAAATTGATAAATATGAAGAAGCATGTAAAACCGGTATTTTAATATGGGATCAAGAAACCATAAAATAGTAAAGAGCTATCACGGATGAGTAATAACAATATTAAATTACATAAGGAGAACCGTAATGGAAACATTTAAATTGAACAATAGCGTAGAAATGCCAAAAATTGGAATAGGAACATATTTGCTTGAACCTAAAGATGCAGAAAATAGTGTAAAATTTGCGCTCGAAAATGGGTACCATATGGTAGACACGGCGAATGCGTACTGTAATGAAAGAGCCGTTGGGCGAGGCATAAAACTCTCCGGTATGAACAGAGAAGAAGTATTTGTATCTACCAAACTTTGGCCTACTGAATATGAGAATGAAAATGCGGTTGATGAAACCTTGGAACGTTTAGATCTTGATTATATAGATTTATTATTTTTGCATCAGCCGACAGGCAATTGGGAAAAGGGATATAAGATGATTGAAGCGGACTATAAAGCGGGAAAGGTAAAGGCTATAGGCGTATCGAATTTTGAAGGAAAGTATATTGAAGAACTGTTTAACATGTGTGAAATTAAACCACAAGTTATACAGGTGGAATGTCATCCGTTTTATCCACAGACAGAGCTTAGAAAAATAACAGATAAAGAGAATATAAGGATTATGTCCTGGTATCCACTTGGTGGAAAAGGCATGACGGCGGATCTTTTGGACAGTCAGATTATAAAGGATATTGCTGAAAAATATAATAAAAGTAGTGCCCAGGTTGTTCTTAGATGGCATATACAAATGGGATTCATTACAATTCCCGGCAGTAAAAATCCGGAGCACATCAAAGCAAATGCTGAAATATTTGATTTCGAACTTTCAAAAGAAGATATGGAAAATATAGAAACATTAAATGTCGGAAAAAGACGGTACATAAGAACCGAAAAGGCATTAGATGACTTCGCAAAATGGAAGCCATCTTTTGAAAAGGAGTAAATTATGGATTATACAAAAGGTTATGTGTATGACTTAATGGATCAAGGCGGGCCTACAGATGTAAGAGAGCCATATTTTGCAGAAGCTATTGACGAGATGATGCGGTCAAGAACATTATGCGCCAAGGCTAACGCCGTCATGCCGAATGATTTAACATACGTTGAGTATTTAGAAACATTATTTAATCGTAAATTAGATGATGTGAGGATATTAACTCCGTTCATCTGTGATTTCGGCAATCGTGTAACCTTTGGTAAAAATGTGTTCATTAATCATTCCGTTGTTTTATCCGCATCAGGTGGAATAGAATTTAAAGATGGTGCCATGCTGGCACCCTGTGTTAGGATTGCGACGATTAATCATGATTTAAATGAAAGACATACTAAGTATGTTTATGGAAAGGTGACAATTGGTAAAAATGCATGGATTGGCATGAATGTCACTATATGTCCAGGCGTTACAATAGGAGATTATGCCGTTGTAGGTGCCGGTGCAGTAGTTACAAAAGATGTGCCTGACTATGCTGTCGTTGCCGGTGTTCCTGCAAAGATTATTAAATATCAAGATGAAAAAAATCAAAAAGAATGATTTCTTGCAGCATGAGGCTGAATAGCTAAAAAATATAGTCTACAAAAGAATTTTAAATACTGCCGGCGATATTAGCGATTTTGTCTAAGAAACGCCGGCGTTTTTCGTCTGAGCTGTTTTCCGTGCCCGCCAACTGGGTATGTGTAACCGGTTTGATGCCGCAGGATTTCAGAACCTGATTTTTTAACACCTTGCCATAGTCCTGAATAAACGGCGTCAGAAAGGCGGGAGTGTTGTGGGTAGTGATGACCCAGGCGGATTTCCCCTGTAAATGACCTATAAGGCCTCTTTTACCGTATGAATAGGCAAAGCCCGCTGTAAATACGCGATCGATAAAGCCTTTGAGCATAGCCGGCATACCGCTCCACCAAATCGGGTAGATACAGATGATATGGTCCGCCCAAGTAATTAAATTGCGATATTTTTCCATGTCCGGTACGGTGCTTAGATCTCGCCGCTTGTGCGTGTCATCAAATCGCAACACGGGGTCGAACTGTTCCTCATATAAATCCAAGGTGTTCACATTGTGGTTCTTTGAAAGATTTTCTTGCACTGCTTTCAGAATGGTATAGTTGAAACTCTGATGGTTGGGATAGGTGTAAATGATTAAAATATTCATGGTGAGTTCCTTTCTGTCGGGGTAACATCAGCTACATGGAATCGGGTGATTGAACGTATTAAATCAATCGGCCGGGATGAACCGAATAGCCAAAATGATGGTATACCGTATGAATAATATGATAATATCCGTACTCGGTTAAGGCTTGGTGAAGAGCATTTCATTTGCGGCTGTTGATATAAAGTTATATGATATAGGCATGTGATATGTTTTATTCACATGTCTATTTTAATTGTATAAGGAGGACGCTATGCAACACGTTCCAACCCGCAGTGCTACGTTCACGTTAGTACTCACAGCCGTATTGATTGCCCTCGCCACATTGCTCACAATGTACACCAAAGTTCCGGTGCCCGGCATTCGCGGCTATTTCAATGTAGGTGATGTCGTTATCATGACATCCGCTCTGTTACTGGGGCCTAAACAGGGTGCCTATATCGGTGCCATCGGGCCGGCCTTAGCCGATTTATTTCTCGGCTATACCATATTCGTGCCGATTACCTTTGTTGTGAAAGGCATCGAAGGCTATCTTGTGGGCACACTGTATAATAAAACGTCCGTCGCATCCGCACTGGTGGCGACCGTCGTAGGCGGTATCGTCATCGTCGCGGGCTACTTTATCGCCGAATACTTTGTGTTTGATCCGGGCGTAGCCGTTGCAAGTATTTTGACTAATACTATTCAAGCGGTTATGAGCGTTATTATTAGCGTGATACTCTATGCGATTTTGCGCAAACGACTTGGATAGTAAATTGACAGTCTTTAGAATTCAGACTATACTATAAGTACAAAAGAGCCAATTAACGTGTTCTAGGCGTTAGGCTCATCAAAGAATTGTGAATTTGATAAACCTAACGTGTCTAAGTATTGCCGTACTTAGTCTTGAACGTTAGGTTTATCTTATTTTGTAATCAATATATTATATTGATTATTTCTTAAGAATTAACACTACGAGGGTAGCGAATAAAATCATTAATGATAATGCTTCGTATACAGTCATAATGTCACCTCCCTCAAAAGACGGAGATGAACCCAACTCACGTTAATGGCTCTTTCGTTATTAGTATATAGCAGAAATTATTGATTGAAAAATATGAATTAATTTCGTACAACTTGTACACAAATAAAAGGGAGACTCTATTAAGAGGCTCCCTTTGTTAGTTATAAATAGGCTAATATTTATTAATAGATTTTTATTGCATAGAACATAAGTTCGGTTTATAATGAATTTAAGATAGTCGAATGAGGTTGGGTCGCCCTTTTTCTTTGAAGGGGGTGAAAGCCTATGAATGCTTATGAAGTCATTATGATTGTCCTCGGGATATTAACGGTGGTTATTTCCTTTGGCGCATTGATAGTGCTGATTTGTCGTAATAACGACAAATAGCCCTTCGTTACCAACCGGTAGCTGAAAACGAAAGGCCATTTCTACATGTCTAATTGTGTTCAGGGATGAGCCTGACGGAACTACTCGTCGACTATCTCTTTATTACATTATAATGAGATTGGTGTATATCGTCAATCTGGATGCGTCGTGTAATGTACATAATATAATAATGTTGTTGAGAGGGCCCGTCGGGATCCTCTATTTTTGTTGCCGTCGTTCCTTAATTACAATACGTTTCGTTCTTCAAAGACTGCTTTCACCGTAAACAGCGCATTCAGTACGCGTGGAAATCCCGCATAGGGGATGCAATGTGTGCAGACCTCTACGATTTGCTCTGGTGCGATACCGACGTTGAGTGCCGCGTTGGTATGTACTTTCAGCTGAGCCTCGCAACCGCCCAGTGTTAAAAGGGACGCGAGCGTAATCAGTTCCCGTTCCTTGAAATCCAGGTTGGGGCGCGTGTAGATGTCGCCGAACAGCTCGACCAATAAATCGGCTATGGCCGGTGAAATCTCTTGAAGTGTGTTATACACCTCCTCGCCGTGTAGCCCGTCAATTTGTTTCAATGTGTTCATACCGATGTTAAAGCGTGTTTCTTTCATAATTATTACCTCCTTCTGGACGTATGATATATGCTCGAGTATACTTGAGGTCAAGGTGGTGAAAGTATGAAAATCGGTGAATTTTCAAAATTGGTGGGACTGCTCATTTCCACATTGCGATATTATGAGGATCAAGGGTTCCTTCACATCGAGCGACAGAACGGCATTCGCAATTACCATGCGGAGGATGTGGGCTTTGTGCAGTTTATTAAACGCTTGAAAGACATGGGAATGCCGCTTGCGAATATCAAGCGATATGCGGACTTACGGTATGCCGGAGCTCATACGGTCCGTGAAAGAATGACACTGTTGCAGGAACACTATCAGTTTATTGAGAACGAAATCAAACGATTGGAAGGCTATAAGAATAATCTTGAAGATAAGTTGGAGTTGTATGAAACTTTAATAAAGAAAAATGAGATTGAGTAGATTTTATTGTAGATATCATATAGCCGTCATATCAATATGTAGCCCGGTTTCTAAGATATGGTGGACCGCTGCAAACGACGGTCACGATATCGATTGTAAACTTGACGGTTTTGGTGCTATGGTGCTGAAATCGGAGATGGTTAAGAAATGGTATTGAAAACTACTATTAATTGTACGCTCCATATGGTATGATATTTATATCGAAAAAAATGTATTCGATAAGGAGGTCATATAGATGTTACCGGAAAAATTATTAGAAGTTCTTAAGCATGAAGGTGTGGTATCTATTACAACGTGGGCGAATGGTGAAGCGCATGTAACGAATACTTGGAACTCCTATTTGAAGGTTGATGGTGATGATCTTTGGGTGCCTGCGGCAGGTTTAACAAGTTCAGAAAATGATTTGAAAATTAACAATCGCGCTATCGTTACATTAGGCGCTCGCGAAGTAGAAGGCTTTAACGGTTACCAAGGGACAGGGTTCCGCTTGGAATGTACTACATCTTTCATCCGTGAAGGTGAAGTATTTGATAAGATGTATGCGGAATATCCATTTATTAACCGGGTTCTGATACTACACGTACAATCTGCTAAACAATTATTATAATTATTAATACCCCTGCTATTTCAGTAGGAATGTAAATAGAAGGATAATCCTCGCCGACTCGAATTCGACGGGGATTTTTTCATGGTATAATTATTTATATACTGCTATTGAGAAAGAGTGGATACCGGTAGCGCTTACATTTTGAGGCGGCACCTATCCTCTGATACTTGATGAAAGGAGACGTTATGGAATCGACAAAAGACTTGGAAAAATACACATATGAACTGCTGGCGGAGCGTGGCGTTACATTGGAAGACATCGCCGAGCTGGTGCTGTACGTGCAGAAACCGTATATGCCTAATCTCAGCATCGACGAGTGCCGTGACAGCGTGGCATCCGTATTGGCTAAGCGCGAGGTACATAATGCGATTCTTACGGGCGTGGAACTCGATAAATTGGCGGAGCAGAACAAGCTGTCTCAGCCGTTACAACATATCGTGACCCATGATGAAAGCCTTTACGGCATCGATGAAATCCTGGCGTTTTCCATCGTTAACCTGTACGGATCTATCGGCTTTACGAATTACGGTTACTTGGATAAGGTAAAACCGGGTATTATCAAGGATTTAGACAGTGAAGTCGGTGGCCGTTGCAATACATTCCTCGATGATCTGGTAGGTGCCGTGGCCGCTGCAGCGGCGGGCCGCATTGCGCATAATGAACCGCATCGCGTGCAACATGCGTTGGCGGATGAGTAAATAGCTGTTACGGTCAGTTTACAGCAGTACGGATACAGTAATAATTGGAATACCGGATACGGCAATAATTAATGGCAGATATATTAGTATACTTAATGTACAGGAGGTTATATGCAGAACGTTCTTGTAGTTATCGATATGCAACATGATTTTGTGGACGGTGCCCTCGGTTCTCCTCAGGCGGAGGCCATCGTCGCCAATGTGCGCAAAAAAATAGAGTCCTTTCATGGACCTATCATATTTACGCGAGATACTCATGACAGTCATTACCTTGACAGCCAGGAGGGCAAGCTGTTACCTGTGTCGCACTGCATAAAAGGAACGGACGGCTGGCATATCGTGGACGGGCTGATCGAGGCTGCTGAAAGTCGTAAAATCATGAGCCCTGTGTCATTCATAGATAAGCCGAATTTTGCGTCTTTTGAGCTGTTGAGCCGTTTGGAAGGCATGCACACCGTTAACCCTATTGAATCGATTACGCTTGTGGGGCTCTGTACGGACATCTGCGTTGTATCGAATGCGCTTATTTTGAAAGCGGGTCTGCCGGAGGTTCCGATTCATGTGGACGCGTCCTGTTGTGCGGGGGTTACCCCGGAATCGCATGATGCGGCGCTCAAAACGATGCAGGCCTGTCAGTGTATTATCGACTGAACCTCATTGGGGCGGGTTTATTGATATATATAATTGACATTTGTCATGATGGACTCAGTTGTTGTTCGTGTAGGTAAATATAAAGGAGGTTTGCATATGAAAAAGATAGCATTATTAGGGGCTATTGCGTTAGCACTTTTATTCTTCTTCGGAGGGCTAAGAAATACCTTTGCGTATGTATATCCTAAACATCTGAATGGTGATCCGAATTATATTTTAACCTATGGACACATGAACTATGGTACGTATCTGGACAAGTCCTCTGTGAAAGTAGTCTCTGAAGGGCCTGATAGAATTGTGTATTCCGTTGAAACCGTGTCCGGTCTGGTGTTGGACGATGGTGACGAGTGGATTGTTCCGGCGAAGGATATGAAGCCCGGCAGCATGGTTATCATGCGTATATATGATGATCCGTGGAATGTGGTGTATACATACAATCAGGAAGACCAAACCTGGAAAGAACAGGATTTGAATAATACATTCGGTTATAATCAAGGCTTTTTAGGTATTGTTGCGGAATCTTGGAAGGTATTAACCGGCGGTCCGTATCCTAATTTGGTTCGTTAATTTATTGAATTATTATTCAAAGAGTGATATGCTGTAGAAGAATTACATAGCAGAGTATGCAAGGGAGCCTATGGAATAGGCTGAGAAAGGGCTATCAGCACCTGACCTTTGACCTGATCGGGATCATGCCCGCGTAGGAAGCACGCAGACACCATAAAAGGGTATCGATCGAGTATCGGTGCCCTTTTTCTTGTATACAAAGCTGAATGATTATATTCAAGAGGAGGAAATGTAAAATGTTTTACACTCAATTGGAGGCCGCTAAAGAAGGCTTTGTTACAGATGAAATGAAAATTGTCGCTCAAAAGGAAGGTATTCCTGAAGAGCGGTTGCGGGAACTGGTCGCCGCCGGACAGGTCGTGATTCCGTGTAATCGTAATCATATCTGTATCGACCCTGAGGGAATCGGCAAAGCTTTGCGGACCAAGATTAATGTCAACCTGGGGACATCGCGAGATGTAACGGATTATGACAGTGAAATGGAAAAGGTGAACTGGGCGATTCGATTGGGCGCCGAATCTATTATGGATCTATCGACGCATGGAGATACCCGAATTTTCAGGCGTAAGCTGACCGGTGAGTGTAAAGCCATGATCGGTACGGTTCCCGTATACGACAGTGTCATTCATCATAAAAAGGATTTGGCGGAGCTCACGGCGGAGGACTTTTTGGATACCATACGATTACATGCGGAGGACGGCGTTGACTTTGTGACACTGCACTGCGGCATAACGCGGCAGACTATCGATCAAATCAGAAAACACAAGCGCAGACTGAACATTGTGAGCCGCGGAGGCAGCCTGTTATTTGCGTGGATGAGCATGACCGGTCAGGAAAATCCGTTCTACGAATACTTTGATGATATATTGGAGATTTGTCGACTTCATGACGTGACCATATCTTTGGGAGATGCATGCCGTCCCGGCTGCCTCGCGGATGCTACGGATGTGTGCCAGATCGAGGAGCTGGTGCGATTAGGTGAATTAACTAAACGAGCTCGCGAAAAAGGCGTGCAGGTTATCGTGGAAGGCCCTGGGCATGTGCCGCTCAACCAGATTCAGGCGAATATGGAATTGGAGGACTCTTTGTGCGGCAGTGCCCCATTCTATGTGTTGGGACCATTGGTTACGGATATTGCACCCGGCTATGATCACATTACGGCCGCTATCGGCGGGGCTGTGGCGGGAATGCACGGTGCATCCTTCCTATGCTATGTGACACCTGCGGAACATTTGGCTCTGCCCAATGCGGAGGATGTGAAAGAGGGCATCATGGCCTTTAAAATTGCAGCCCATGCGGCCGACATCGCACGAGGCATTCGGGGGGCACGTGATCGGGATGATGCGATGGCGGACGCGAGAAAAGTTCTTGACTGGGAGCAGCAATACGCTTGTGCCATTGACCCTGAAAGAGCGCGAAGCATCCGCGACAGCCGTGCGCCGGAGAAAGATCATAGCGAAACCTGCAGCATGTGCGGTAAGTTCTGTGCCGTTCGCAGCATGAATAAGGCGTTGAATAGCGAATATATAGATATTTTGTAGTTTTATTTTGTTAAGACAAATAGGTGGTATAGTTCTTTTTAGCTTGAGTGGATGCGATTTTATCTATACATCACATAGAAAATAAATATAGCGGGTAGTTGATCCGTGAACTGAATGCCGAAATGGATATGGTTTTGGTGTGCAGTTTGATGCGAGGGTCGACTATCCGCTATTTTTGATAATATTTTTTATAACTTTCAAAAGTATATCCATGGATACAGAAATTATAATCGATATCGTTTATCATAGGATTATAAGTTGTAAAATATCGCGAAATACGTATTATATAGAAATTGATAACGAGGTAATTAACATGGAAAAGAAATTAGATTTATCCAAATCCGTTTATGATTTGGTGAAAGCATATCCGGAAGTAGCGGATATCATGAAGGAACTGGGGTTCAGCGAGATTACGAATAAGATCATGCTGAATTCCGTCGGTAAGATTATGACGATCCCGAAAGGGGCCAAGATGAAAGGTGTCTCTATGATCGATATCGTGGGGGCTTTTATGAAAGCTGGATTCGTGCTGGAAGGGCAGATGCCGGACTTGCACGGCGATGTATCGGCGGAATCTACGGCTGAAAACCGTTCATCTATAGATGCGCCACAGACTGCAACCGAGACAGTGGGCACGGCAAAATCGGATAAAACCGCGATTCATAGCAATAACGATGAAACTCATGGCGCTAACGACAGTAACGCAGAAGCTGACACCGATGATACAGTTAACGACAGTGAACGCGTGGAGCAGCTGAAAGGTTATTTGAAGCGGTTGGGGACCGGCGAAGACCTCGGCTCCGTTCGTGAAGATTTTGCAAGTCAATTTGCACATGTTGAGGCCAGTGAAATCATGAAAGCCGAACAAGGGCTCATGCGCGAAGGCACACCATTGGCGGAGGTACAGCAGTTATGTGATCTTCACTCCGCATTGTTCCACGGCTCTACCATCCATGAACAGATGGAGGCTGAACACGCCAAGGTGGAGGCCGTTTTAGAGGCTCAGGAACAGAGTAAAAGCGTAGTGTCCTTAATCGAGACAGTCGGTCATCCCCTCAATCAGTTGACGGAAGAGAACAAGGCGCTTGATGCTTTGATTGAAGCGACAAAGGCCAAAATCGCCGATAAGACTGTTACCGTAGAGGACGTGAACGCGGTGCGCCGGGTATCGGTTCATTACGCGAAGAAGGGAGACCTTTTATACCCGCATCTAAAGGTAGCCTATGATATTTCCGGTCCGTCCATGGTTATGTGGACCGTCGATGGGGATATTCGCGACGGCTTTGGCCGTTTAGCTAAGGCGAATATCTTTGACCGGGCGTGGTATGACGACTTTGATGCACTCCTTACGCGCGCTCAGGAGATGATTTACAAGGAACAGAATATTCTGTTCCCGATTTGTGCGGAGAACTTCACTGCTGAAGAATGGTATCGAATTTACAAGGATGCTAAAGACTACGACGTTATCTTCGGCGTGGAACCGGCTGTTTGGGCGGAGGCGGAATCTGCTTTGGCTGAAAGCACTACAAAGGCAAGCGCAGCTGAACGGGATGCAGGAACAAACGGAGACAGTCATACCATCGCCCTCATTGGCGGCAGCTTGACCTTTGACCAGTTAGAGGCCATGCTCAACACCATGCCGATGGAGATTACCTTTGTTGATCACGAAGATATCAACCGGTACTTCAACGACGGAGAAAAGGTGTTTAAACGTCCTACCACGGCTATCGGTAGAGATGTATTCTCCTGCCATCCTCCGAAGGTGGAACCGATCGTGCGCGGCATTATTGACTCCTTCCGCAAGGGTGAACGCGACAATGTAGCGGTATGGCTCGAAAAGCAGGGCCGTCCGTTCTACGTCAATTATATGGCTGTACGCGACGGGCACAAGAATTACCTTGGTACGTTGGAACTCGTACAGGACATGCAATTTGCAAAAGATCATTTCGTTAGAACTAAATAAGACCCTATATATGTGGTAACCTGAATAGGTAACATATATAGGACATATATGAAAAAGAGGCTGCTCTAACACCGTTTGATGGTAGAGCAGCCTTTTTGTATGCCTTATAGTTTACCGCACATATATCCCTGTATGTACTAAGGTTGTGTAGGGGATAGTATGATTGGATACGATTATTATGCTTAATATGACTGATATTTTAAATATTTCTAATAATGCTGTGGGTAGTGGTTTTTATGTTTTCTAGGCTGGTAGCTAAGTTTAATCGTACAAAGGTAGCATAGTTTTCGCCTCCGAACCATTCGCCGAAACTTGGGGCGATGCGGCACTGATTTTCAAAGACATCGCGCATACTTTCAGGTTTGATATAAGTGCTGAAATCGATCCACGCTAAATAGGTGCCGTCCATGGGGCTGATGCGCAGCTCAGGAAGGGCTGCATACAGTTCTTTATACATATAATCGTAGTTTTCTCTGACGACGGCGAGCAGATCATTGAGCCATGCTTCGGCATTCGGATGTGTGTAAGCCGCCGTGATGGCCGCCTCGGCGATGACGTCCGAATCCGTATGGTACACGTGCGATCTGTACGTATTGTAGCGGCTGCGTAAGCTTTCATTAGGGATGATGACCTCGGCCTGGTGAAGACTCGCCATATTAAACGATTTAGACACGGAGGACATGGCGACCATATTGTCCGCATAGGCCCCGCCCGATACCGACAGCGCCGGTGTAAACGGCGTCGGTCCCGTAATGAGATCCTGATGGATTTCGTCGCTGATGATGAGCACATGATGACGTTTACAGATGCTGAACAGCTGCTCCATCTCTTCGTCGGTCCATACATGACCCACCGGATTGTACGGATTGCAGTGAATGAACAGCTTCACATCGTTTTTGACGATGGCCGATTTGAAAGCGTCGTAATCGACGGTATAACGATTGTCCGCGGTGCGATGCATCGGGACCGAAATGATATGCCGCTGAGCATCGTTTGCGCTCGTATCGAATGCGCCGTATACGGGGGTCAGAACGGCGACGGCATCGTTTGGTTCTGTGAAAGCTCCGATACACCACATGAGGCCCGTAATCACATTCGGCGCGCCGGTGAGCCAGTCCGCTGAAAGCGTACAGCTGTGACGGCGTTTATACCAGCTCATCACGGCCTCTATGTAGGCGGGATTTGTCATCGTATAGCCGAGCGGCACCGCTTTCACATAGTTACAAATCGCATTTTGAATGCATTGAGGAGGCATGAAGTCCATGTCCGCCACCCAGAGCGGCAACAGGTCGGTGCGGCTGAATTTAAGATGCTGGCCGTCCCATTTGCGGGAATGAGAACCTCGGCGTTCGGTATAGTATTTTTGAGTGAATTCTGCTGTGTTCATAGAAATCCTCCTATTTAGAGTGTTACGTATTATTATAATAACATAATCAAATCGTAGCCTATTTGCTTGACGGTAATGACTTTCACAATTTAAAATATACTATAGAATAGTGTGTGCATGACCAGTGGCACACGCATATCGAATGGTTACAACTGATAAATTCTTAACGTTATATGGGGGCAATACGTTCATATGTGAAAGTGGTTCATCGAGCTGCGCGTCTATATAGAATTGTTAATATAAGTACAGTACTGGATCCTTGTTAGGAGGCATGTGCCATGAGTAACGAATTAAAACCATTACATTTTGATGCGGATTACACGATGGAGGAGGCGCTTGCGGAGGCGAAGCGTTGTTTGAATTGTCCTAAGCCGTTGTGTCGCATGGGGTGTCCTATTGAGAACGAGATTCCCCGCTTCATTCAGGCTATCGCACGCGGCAATTTCGGCGAAGCGAACGATATTCTGGCGGAACGGACGAATTTGCCGGCTATTTGCGGCCGTGTTTGTCCTCGTGAAAATCAATGCGAAGGCAATTGTATCATGAATAAGGCTAAGAAACCGCCTATTAACATCGGTAAATTGGAACGCTTTGCGGCCGATTTTGAAAGCATCAATGAATTGCGGAAACCTAAAAAGATTAAACAGGACCACGGTCGCGTGGCTGTTGTCGGCTCCGGTCCTGCAGGCTTGTCCGTAGCGGGTGACATTGCAAAATTAGGCTATGAAGTGACCGTCTTTGAAGGTCAGTCCGAACCGGGCGGCGTATTGTTATTCGGTATTCCCGAGTTCCGCCTGTCCAAATCCGTTGTGCGCCGTGAAATCGCACGTTTGGAAGGTTTAGGCGTTAAATTTGTATGCAACACATTCATCGGTCAGGATAAAACATTGGATCAGCTTTTTGAGGAAGGCTTTGATTCCATCTTCATCGGTACCGGTACGCATATTCCGCAAGAAGTGCGCATGGAAAACGATGAGATTACCGGCGTATTTCAGGCCATGTATCTGTTGACTAACGTACAATTAGTAGACAATGGCGAGCTTGACGAAGCACAGATCCCTGTTAAGAAGGGGGACCGCGTCGTTATCATCGGCGGCGGCAACGTAGCGATGGATGCGGCCCGTACGTGCGTGCGCCTCGGCTGTGAAGCGGTTACCGTAGCATACCGTCGTAGCCAGGAACAGATGCCCGCATTGCTTTCAGAATATGAAGAAGCACGCGCCGAAGGCGTTCAGTTTCAATGGTTTGCATCTCCAATCGGAGTAGAAGGCAAAGATAAGGTGGAAGGCTTTAAGTACGAAGTGATGGCGCTCAATGAAGACGGCGCCGGCATTCACGGTACGGGCACGTATCAGGTGATGCCTGTCGATAAAATCATCATTGCTGCGGGTCATAAACCGAATGCACGCCTCGTCGGTGAAGGAAATAACCTTAAGGTCGATGAAAAAGGGTATATCATTACGTCTCAAGACCCATACGGTATGACGAGCCGTGAAGGCGTATTCGCCGGCGGCGACGTTGTACATAAGCCGGCAACCGTAGTCCTCGCCATGCGCGAAGCGAAACGCGCCGTTGACGGCATGGTAAAATACATGGAAATTAAAAAGGCTCAAGAAAGTGCGGAGTAATTAATATTGCGATTCAATGATTTATCGCGATATATATATGTTTATATGTGCATATAATATCTGCATTTACAGAGTTTCTTTGATGCATAATCATAATAATATAGCGAAATATATGCAAACTTTCACAAAATGGTGAAAATATGAGTATATATCGCTTATAATGATAAAAATCCCTATATCTACCGGATTTATCCGTAATGATATAGGGACTTTTTCTGTCATTGCCATTCAATACATGCTGGGCGCGGTTTATTCGGTAGATGTATTGTGGAGGCATACGGGCGTGTGTTGTGAATGAGAGTAGAGAGAGGCTGGTATGGATCCTATCATATGTTCTCGGGACGTTCGGGCCCGACAGGAAGCACATAGACTCGGTATGTTAATACTGTTGTGGCGTAGGCGATTGGGTATGACTCAATACCAACTGGCATATCAGTCCGGGGTCGCTCAGTCCTATATCAGTGACCTTGAAAGCGGATCCATTGACCCCAGATGGTCAACCATCTATAAAATCGTATACGGTTTAGGGAACCTGACAATACAGGACTTTTTGCGTGGACCTTGTGAGCTGTACTCGTGCGGTGTTGCCGATGCAGATAGGAAACAGGGGCTGCATTAAAGGAGAGAGAAATTAAATTATAGTCTTACTTAATAGCGTTACTTAATTTGTGTCGTTATTTAATTTGTGCTGAAATGAAAAATTGGAATCTATTCCTAACTTTGCATGTTGATTATATAAAATTGGAATAAAATCCAAATTTATGATAGACTTGGAATAAAATTGGAATGGAATCCTAAAACCTAACATCGTGAATTAGCACCTCTCAAAGCCGTGCAGGATCAATATCCTAAATTTTTGCTGACCTTAGATGAATTGAATAAAAATGCCGATTATGACGGAATTCAACAACGAAATGTATCAGAATGGTTGTTAGAGGAACCGTAAATTGCTATAATAATAGTATTGATATGGCATAAATAGCCAATGTTAAGGAGGCAAAATCGTGGATTTGATTCAAAATTTGAAAAACAAAGTAAAACCGTTAGGTAAAAAAATCGTATTGCCGGAATACAAGGATGAACGCGTATTGAAAGCGACTGAAATCATCTTGAAGGAAGGTTTCTGCACACCGGTGCTTGTAGGCAACCCTGCTGAAATCGCTGCAGCTGCTAAAGCTGTAGGCGCATCTATCGAAGGTGCCGAAATCATCGATCCTGCTGGCTACGACCGTTACCAGGAAATGGTTGATACATTCGTAGAATTGCGCGCTAAAAAAGGGATGACACCTGAAAAAGCTGATGCAACTTTAAAAGGCGACTGCCTCTTCTTCGGTGCTATGCTCGTTCGTCTCGGTGTTGTTGACGGCATGGTGGCCGGCTCCGCATCTCCGACTGCAAACGTATTGCGCGCTGCATTGCAGGTTGTCGGTACTAAACCGGGTCTTAAAACTGTATCTTCTTCCATGTTCATGTTTACAAGTAAAAAAGAATATGGCGATGACGGTATGCTTGTATTCTCCGACTGCGGCGTATTGCCTAACCCGACTAGCGAACAATTGGCGGATATCGCAGAATCCACTGTAGAAAAAGCGCGCAAGGTTGTCGGCATGGCTGACCCTCGCGTATCCATGTTGTCCTTCTCCACTAAGGGCTCCGCGTCCACTCCGGAAGTAGACAAAGTGGTTGAAGCCGTTAACATTTTGAAAGAACGCAATGTTGACTTTAAATTCGACGGTGAATTACAGCTGGACGCTTCCATCGTTCCTTCCGTAGCAGAAAAGAAAGCTCCCGGTTCTCATGTAGCCGGTAAAGCTAACATCTTGATCTTCCCTGATCTTCAAGCGGCCAACATCGGTTATAAATTGGTACAACGCTTTGCCGGCGCTGATGCTCTCGGACCATTGATTCAAGGCTTGGCTAAACCGGTTCATGACCTTTCCCGCGGTTGCTCCGCTCAAGACGTTGTAGACGTTGCGGCGATTGCTGCTGTTGAAAGCATCTGATTTCAACGAGTTCAAAGTTTTTAATGAGTTCATATCTTTCAATGAGTTCAAAACTTTCAACGAAATACTGAAAGCTGATTCTCCGGAATCAGCTTTTTTGTTTGTGTAAATATCTTTATTACTATCAATATGTTGTTGAACGCATATAGAGCGTTTGGAAAGTCGATTTAGAAAATTGATTGCCATTGATTGTTAGTGAAATATAGTATTTGTGTAAATCAATATAGAAGGTGTATTATTAAATTAAGTATATTTGATTAATGTATTTAATCAATGTTTGTATTGGATACATATAATTAATGTGAGTACTTAACACTTATCAAAAATATATCCATGCATATATATAGTTGGTGTATGGGCTTACTATGGGGATGGAATGTACTTGATATGTGTAAATGTAGTTATATTTGAAGTCGTAAAAAGGAGAGAGCTATGATTTCTATATTCGACACAAATCCTGTTGTTTTTGAAGATACTGATCGTACTTTAACAATTAGTTATAATGGTGTGCTCTACAAAGATGCAAATGGTACAGTTATAACCGACATTGATTTTGAAGACGTAAATGAGCTGTATCTTACAAGATATTTGAACTCAAACAGTAATTATACGATTATGTTTAGAGATCATAATTGGAAAAATATTGAAGGCCAAGATCTAGATACAGATCGTAAGGACTATAATACCGGTCATAACATCCGTGAAACAAAAGCGATTATTGCAGCGTTTGTCCGCCATAAACTGACGGCGGACTTCCCTGCAAACTTGGATACACTTCAATTACCATTGGATTATTCTATTATGGGTAAACGAGAAATCACTATTAAAAACGGTGTTATCTCAAATGGCAAGGTAGAGATTCCTATCAATGAAATCCGCCGCGTAGTATGCGTATCCAATGGTACAATTAGTAAATTGTTAGTATATAAAGAAGAAAAACCTAGTTCATTCTTTAAAAAGATTTTCGACAAATGTGATATGAAAATCACGTTGAATGCCATTACCTTGCCGTTATTGGAAGCCATCGTAACGCGCAATACAGGCCATGGTATCGATTTCTCCCGTGGTAACGGTTTTGACCAAAAGAATTCAGAGTATATTATCATCCGCTATCTTGATTCGGGCTATTTCCTTGCGCAAGATGGTACAGCACCCACAGAATGGCAAAAAACTGCGGCTGAAAAGACGGCAGGCTTTGGATATGATCTAAAAAGCTTGG
Organism: Veillonella denticariosi JCM 15641; assembly: GCF_002959855.1. GTDB lineage: Bacteria > Bacillota > Negativicutes > Veillonellales > Veillonellaceae > Veillonella > Veillonella denticariosi. Next base: position 393,380 of record NZ_PPDB01000003.1, on the reverse strand, counting down.
TGGAAATATAAAAAAGAGCTGCAACAAAATGCTCTTTTACCGCATTCTGGTTGTAACTCCTTTAAAATATAAGAAATACCAAGAAAATTAGGTCTGTAACATCCTAGGTTTTGTTGGTATTTTTAGTATTAAGGGGCTGTTTTGTTACAGTCCCTTTTGTCAGTTTCAGATTATGTTTGTCGGTGTGTGGTGGGGATTTCATTTGCCGGTTTTGCCGGTGCAGATATAATATTAGAATCCCAGGTCCTCATTGATTATGATGACTTCCATTGTCTGCATGTTGCGCATCTTTTTATAGTAGATGGTCAATGCATTACAGATGCGATCGGGAGAACTGCAGTCGTAGCATTTTTCTTCCAGTTTTGCGCATGGATTAATCGAACTTTTCTTGTTTTTCTTGCTGTTGAGTGGTGCCGCCGTGTTACGGGCGCGGTAGATGGCGGATGCTAAATCCGGTGTAATCTTGTTGCGACCAAGTACGAAAAACACTTCCTCAGAGCCGAACAGCGAGGCGGCAATACGATTACCTGTGCCGTCAATATTGACCATTTCACCTGTTTGCGCCAAGGCATTAACGGAAGTGAGGAATACGTCACGCCCCATCGTGCGGAGTGCCGTTTCGCGGAAGCTTTCACCGGGGAGAGGACGATGAATATCGGTTACATCCTCGTTGACCTCGCAGAGCGCATCGTAGACGCCGAGCTCCAACAAGGTGCGCGAATCGCCGAGAGCCACGCGCTTGTGCTGAATGCGGGATTTCAGATATGCGGTCGCCTCGTGACCGGTCTCGAAATAATGGACCACGAAGTTATTGCGCTCCAAGGCCCGTATCGTTTTTTCGATATCGATAGGCGCATCGTTCGTGTGAGGATTGACAACTGCATTGATTGTAGTTTCTGTATTTGCCATAAGCCCTCCTTGATATGTATGATTCTTACCTTTATTGTACAGGTTTTCATGCATAATTCAATGGAGGGCTTGCGTTTTATATACTATCTTCAAATATAAATCCTGTCATCGACAGGGATCCTGAATTATAAGTTTGATTAAATACAGTCGGTTTTGTACTTTCATCGGCGCCCATAATATAAATTAACGGGAGATAGTGGTCTGGTGTAGGTGCTGCGTAGCTTGCTTGAGAATGCTGTGCATAATTGATGACCTTATCCGTATCGTTCGCGAGGACTGCATCGGCAATATATCGATCGAATTCAATCGCAGCAGGGGTGCCGGATGGACTATCCCACTCCAGGCGCCTGAGATTGTGAACGATATTACCGCTGCCTATGATGAGATAGCCTTCATCGCGTAATGATTGTAGCTTTACGCCTAATTGATAGGCTCCTTCAGGGCTCAGGTGTTTATGTATGGATAGTTGCACAACGGGAATGGATGCATCAGGGAACATGTGAACTAACACGGTCCACATGCCGTGATCGATGCCCCATGTATCGTTGATAGAAACGTCGTCACCCAGTAACTGCTGAACCTTTTGTGTTAGCTTGTTATCACCCTTGGCTGGATATACAACCTCATATAGCGCTTTGGGAAATCCGTACATATCGTAAATCTGCTTCGGATTTTCGGCACTTTGCACATAGGTGCCATCTGTGTACCAGTGGGCGAAAACGGCGAGTATTGCTCTTGGTTTTCCGTAATTTTTAATTATATTGTTTCCTATGTTTCTGAAAGTATTTGTCATTTCTGTATGTTCCAAGGCCATCATGGGACTGCCGTGGCCTACGAATAGAGTTGGCATGCGTTTCATTGTATCACCTTCTGTCTATAAATATAATAATTATTATTTGTTTAAAGGTTTTTAATTATAAGAGAGGGCTATTGGTTGCAGTCAATAGCCCTCGGTGTCTTTATATAGGTTGTTTTGTGTTGGGAGGATGCTGTTATATATCAATAGATTGAGATATTAGTTTTGTACTGCGGTAAAACGTTGGCGACCGAATTTATGATTTTTGATTTCATCAACCAAGATTTGAGCATATGTTTCGTAGGAAATATATGGTTTACCATCTTTATTTACGATGACTTCCTCGTCACCGATGATATAGTCGTCAGATTCCGGACCTTCTACATCAAAGATTGGTGGTGGGGTAAACATTGTCCAGTCTACATTGCTGAATTTACGCAAGATATCGTCAGACTTACCATGAGTTTTTGAACGAACTAAGAATTCTTTAGGAAAGTCTGGTGTATCATTTAGTTGAATTGTGTGATTTTCGTCTACGTAGAGGCTGCCTGCACCACCTATAGCGATGAGGCGCGTATTTGTGTTAGCTAATGCTTTTACAAGCAATAATGTCAAATCTGCTGGTAAATGATACGTATCTGGCGTGAAAGCACTTGTAGCATTGACCACTACATCAAATGAAGTTAACTCTTCTGTTGTTAAGTGTAATGCGTCTTTTACGATAGTCGGAATGCCTTCAATTGCGCCCTCACGACGAATGACACCCGTTATCTTATGGCCTGCTTTGAGGGCTTTTTCTACAATACGACGACCTGCGTTACCATTTGCACCGATTACTAAAATATTCATGATGATTCTCCTTTTTTTGAAAGCATATCTCTCGTCAAGAGATATTGATTATGGTTTTACTATACTGTTCGTAGTTCATAAATTTGTAGCAGCACTATATGATAGTGTTTTTTAAATTTATTACGCTACAATCTGTTGTGTTCAGCTGATGACCATATTATAGATGAGTGCATATATTTTGAATAGTAGAATTATTTTGGATAGGTACTATCAAAAGTGATAGAATTATGATGATTACTGATTAAAAATTTTACAAAAATTTTTGTACCCATAAAAAAGATACTATAAAATCCTTGAAATTTCTTCTGGCTATGATACGATAATAATATAACGTGTTGTTTAATTTGTAAGAAGACAACATTGCACGTGTGTTAATAATAAGGAGTTTCATTATGGCAGAAGCTTTGGTAAATGTTCACGATTTAGTGGGTCGTTGTCCGTATGCAACGAGTCAAAAGTTATTGGGTGGCAAATGGGCGCTATTGATCATGCACGAATTATCTGAAGGTCCCGTACGTTTTCGCGAATTAGAACGCCGCTTATATCCCATTACGCAGGCGACCTTGACCCGTGCATTGCGTCAGATGGAGGACGACGGACTCGTACATCGCGAGGTGTACAGCTCCATTCCTCCGAAAGTTGAATACAGCCTCACCGAGGTGGGATCAGGTTTTAAAACTGTTCTCGCATCCCTTGAAGCATGGGGCAATCAATATATTGATTATATGAAGGCATCAGGACGTATATAATTGCTATGTAAATGACGAGGAATACAGAGGCGATTATATAACATCATTTTGTATTTTGCGGCTTTTTATATTTCTGAAACAGAAATATGGTATAATAAAAAATACTTGATATATATTCTCATATACTGAAAGGTAATGATAATAGATGATGAACATTACATTTTTATCGCATAGCGGCTTTCTCGTGGATGACGGAAAGCGATGCTATGTATTTGATTATTATAAGGATCCGAATAATACCGTATGGCAGCTGGCGAAGCGCGGTCGTGAGCTTTGGTTCTTCGTGAGCCATATTCATCAGGATCATTTCAATCCGTCCATCACGGAGTTTGATGGGCCGAATACGCGTTATATCTGTCATAAGGATGTACCTCTCGAGGGAAAGGTTAAGAAATGCATCACCATGCGTCCCGGTCAGGATGCGGCAATGGATGATGTAGGCATTCATATGTACGGTAGTACTGATGAAGGCGGATCCTTTTACGTGAAGACGAACACGGCGAATATCGACTCCGACTCTATTTTCCATGCAGGTGATTTAAACTGGTGGCATTGGCTCGGCGATACGCCGGAGAACAATGCGGATGCAAAGCGCATGGCTTGGCGTGAGTTTAAGGAGCTGGAAGGCCTTTCCGTCGACGTGGCCATGTTCCCCGTGGATAATCGCCTGGAAGCGGCTCAGGAGTGGGGTGTTATCGAGTTCCTGCGCCGCGTGACGGTCAATAAGATGCTCATTCCTATGCATTTGAACGGACCTCAATGGCATCCGTCCATTTATTTTGAAGCCCTCTATCCGGAGGTGACGATTTGGCATCCGCAGAAGGATGGCGACGAATGTACAATCGCTTAAATACTACTTTCACCGTATTGTGTGTGGCGGCGAAGGTTGGGCCATCAATAGGGACTGTTGCGTTATATTGGGAGAGTCCGTATACGTACTTTATAAAGTTAGGATCAAGTGATGATAAAAACTAAACCGATGGCGACCTTACTGTTGAGCGTCATGGCGATTATATTTTTAATTTCATATCCTCAACGCCATGATGCATTCTGGGCCTTTGTGATGCATGTTTCCGGGGCCGCCATGATCGGTGGGCTCGCGGACTGGTATGCGGTGACGGCTCTTTTTACGAAGCCTTTGGGAATTCCTTTTAAAACGGCTATTTTACCGCGCAGCAAGGAGCGTTTGATTCAGATCGGTCGCACCATGCTCAGTGAGGAACTGTTGCGGATTCCTCAGATGTATTATGCCATCAAGAAGGAACGCGTTATGGTGCGTATCGTCGAATACGGTGTGAGCGAAGAGGGGCAGAACCAGATCCGCAATCTCCTGTACGGTATAGGCAATCAGGTGTTGGCGCACATGGATATCGAGCCGATGCGCCAGGAAATCAACAAGGCCGTTTATAAGGGCGTGTCCAACTGGAAGGCGACGCCGCTCGTTATCTTATTCGGCCGATGCATGTTGGAACGCCATACGGCGAGCGTGTTTTGGCTCTATTTCAATCGTACCTGTCAGCGCGTTATCTCCTCGAATCAGATATACCCATACTTGTATCGTGTCATGCTGGATATCATGAAGCGATACACGAAGAATTTCTTTTTCCGCGAGCTGGCCATCGCCTTTGGCGGTCATGAGCTTTCACCGGAGCGACTGGTAGACACGTTGCAGAAAAAGGCGGTCACATTCCTCAAGGAAAACGAGTCCATCGACTCCACCTTGGGACGCTATGTATGGGGCCAGGCCATCAGATTTTTCAACAATCTGGAAACGAACATAGAATGGCAGGCTTTCATCGAAGAACATAAGGACCAGTGGGTGCGCATGATTCTTGAAGAATGGGAGGAAAAGCTCATCGACGGCGACACGTTGGACTGGCATCGCCTCATGGATATGGTGCTGGAACGATTTAACATCCTCTGTACGGAAATTCTCCTGAATCCCGATAAACAGGCGCCTTTTGAACGATTTTTCCTCCTTCGCAGCATTCCGTGGCTGCAGAAACTGCATCCTCTCATCGATCGCGTCGTAGGGCAGGAACTGTCCCGCTATTCACCGGACGAAATCACGCATATCGTGCGCGGCAAAATGTATTACGACCTTCAGATGGTGCGTATTAACGGGTCCTTCGTGGGGGCCGTGCTGGGCGGCGTATTCCACGGCCTTACGGTATTTTTCAAGGGGGTGATAGGATGATGATTCATTACATCAGGTCACTCACGTTGAAACAGCGTGCTAACGGCATTTTCGCGTTGACGGCGCTCCTGTATTGCTGCGTTTTCGTAGGACAATTTTTCTATGACGGTGAAAGCTGGTATCAGCCGCTGTATTGGGCGGTTCAGTCGGCGCTCATCGGCAGTGTGGCGGACTGGTTTGCGGTGACCGCTCTGTTTCGCAAGCCTCTGGGCTTTCCATATCATACGGCGTTGATCCCGCGCAACAAGGAACGCCTTATCAATGGTGTCATTCAGCTGGTGAAAACGAAGATGCTCACGAAGGATCGGTGCCTTGTTCTGGTCGGGAATATACAGTTTGTACCGCTCTTTGAGCAATTCCTTCTGTCCCCTGAAGGGCAGAGGGCGGCTCGGCTCGTCATACATCAAGGGCTGCACCTGTTGTGGAAATCTCAATCTTCCGCGGAATGGGCCACATGGGGGGCGAATCGCATTCGCATATTGCTGAGAAAACAATCCCTCGTGCCCGCCTTGAAACACGTTCTGCTCGATCTATGTGAGCATAATCGCTATGAAAGCATGGTCGTTCAGGTTCTCGGCGTCGTTCAGGAACGCATGAATCATCCGGCGATGGGGACATGGCTCACCTCTGTTGTGGCGGAAGAGGCGCATCGCAAAAAGCGCAAAGGGTTCTTTCAGGATTTCTTTATATCCGTATCGGAAGCGACGGATGTGATCAACTATAAGGAAATGGCGGAGGCCATCATTCAGGAAGTCTACGCCATGCTTGAAACATGGAAACGTCCGAACAGTCCGGAACGGACGGCGTGGTTAAGACAATGGGTGACGCCGATTCGCAATATCGAGGATAATCGCGAGGTCTGTGCCGCCCTCGATGAAGCGTGGGAACGCTGGATTCGGGAGCAGGACTGGGAATCGATTATCGAAAATCATCTGTGTCCTTATATTGAGGAACTGCTCCTCGTAGGGGATGAGAACGGCGAAACGCCGGCTCAGGTGCTCGTCAACATCGCTCTTGAACTGTGGAACGTATACGGCAGGTCTGAGGACCTGCGCAACCGTATCGAACGAACCATGCATGATATCGCTCAATATGTGCTGGAGCAGGGCTATGATTTGATCGAGACCATCATTCGTCAGGTATTGGGCGGTCTCAGCACTGATAAGTTTATTTACTTCATCGAATCCAAGGTGGAGGACGATCTCAGCTGGATTCGCATTAACGGTGCCGTCGTAGGAGCCGTGGCGGGGCTGTTGACATGGATATTCCTGGAATATGTGTACACACCTCTGTGGGCGCAGCTGATAGGATTATAACAGTCAGGATTATAACAATGGGTTATAACGAATGAATTATAACGATAAGCTAACGATAAGTTTATAACGGTAGATTTATAACGGTAGGTTTATAATACTGCCGGGTCATAACAACATAAAAGGACAGCCACATCGGGTGATGCCCTTCGATATTAGAGATTACATCTAATAGGGAGGGTCCATTCACACCGTGGCTGTCCTTTTTGTATAAAATTATTCTTCTTCCGCTTCCGAATATGGCAAGCGGATGGTAAAGGTCGTAAATACATTCGGTGTACTCGTCGCGTTGACCGTGCCGTGATGCAAGGTGATAACCTTGTTCACAAAGTACAGGCCGAGACCGATACCGTGATTCGATTTCTTGTTTCTGGATTGTTCCGTCTGGTACATGCGGTTCCAGATATGCTCGATATTTTCCTTTTCGATGCCGATACCGTTGTCCGTGACTTCGATAACCAGTTCGTCGCCGACACGTCTGGCGGAAATATCGATTTTTGATTTGGTGAACTTCATCGCATTATCCACCAGATTGGCGATAGCACGTCGCAAAGACACTTCGTGAGCCGTTATGTGTAAGCCCGGTTCGATGCGTGACGTAATGGTAATATGTCTTTCACTGGATAATCGCGTATAATCGTGAACCATATTCGTCAGCATCTGTGATACGTCGAGCGGTGCCACATTGAGATCGTGAGCCTTCTCCAGGCGTGCTACATCCAATAGCTGGGAAACGAGACTTGACATGAATTTCGCCTGCTCCTGAATATGAGTGAGCCCTTCGCGCAGGTCGTCTTCGGACCGTGCGTATTTTAAGGCGTACTCACTTTCCGCCTGAATGACGGAAATCGGTGTGCGCAATTCATGAGAGACGTCCGAACTGAACTGCTTTTCGCGGTTGGATGAGTCCTCCAAGCCTGAAATCATACGGTTAAATGTGACCGTCAGTTCATAAATCTCATCCCGTGCCGTTCGCGCCGGAATATCGATGCGTCGACTCAAGTCGTTGTTCTTGCCGATAAACTTTGCCGTTCTTGTCAAGGTTCGGACAGGTTTAAGGCCTTTTTTGATAAAAAGGTAGCCCCCCAGTGATGAAATGAGTAAGAAGATTACATTACCCAGCAAGAGGCTGTACAATAGATTTTCTGTTTTTTTCGACGCCGTCTTTACCTTTGTGGCGGCTCTGAGAATACCACGGTAATTCGGTTCATTTACAGGCGTATCGTAATAATAGAATGTATCTTCACCGGATTGAATTTCACCTACCTGCCCTAAGGAGAGTACTGTCTGATTAGGAAATCCATCAGGCAATGCCCCTTTGATGATATACCCGTCCTGCGTGGATACGAAGAAGAATGTATTATCCTGATACGGTTTGAATTTGCGAATATCCGTAGCCATGATCATGGCTTGTTGCTGCAGGCGTTCCCGTACCTCTTTGTTATCCGACTCGTGAGTATATGTATAAATCCATGCGGATGCGACCATCAAAATGATGAGCAGGAAAATGGTGTACCAAGACATGATTTTGAATGTAAGGGGGAGGCGGTTGAATAAATCAGTGGCCGCCCCCGATATGGTATCCAAGTCTCGGTGAGGATCATTAGTTTTCTGTTTTGAGGACATACCCTACTCCGCGAACTGTCTGAATGAGTTTTACATTTTCATCAGTATCGACTTTTTTGCGCAAATCTTTAATATATACGTCGATTAGATTAGAATAGCTTTCATAATCGTATTCCCATACATGGTCGAGAATTTGTTGACGAGATAATACGATGTTTTCATTACTTGCTAAATAGAACAAGAGGTCGAATTCCTTCGCCGTCAATGAAATCGTTTCGCCGTCGCGTTTTACCGTACGTTGAGGTACATTGATCGTCAACGGACCTACGTGGATGTCGTTTTGTGCGTGGCGCGCATTGCGTCGAGCCAAAGCGTAAATGCGGGCAGTCAATTCCTCGAGATCGAACGGTTTTACAAGGTAGTCGTCCGCACCCGTGTTGAGGCCGGTTACCTTATCCTGCAAGGAGTCTTTTGCCGTAAGCAATAATACAGGTGTCGTATTGCCGTCGTTGCGGATCTGCGCCAATGCGCTGACACCGTCAAGAACCGGCATCATAATATCCATAACGATTACGTCATAACTGGATGTATTTACATAATCAATAGCTTGTTGACCGTTGAAGCATGTATCAACCGTCATATTTTCTGCGCGTAAATATTTGGCTGTAATACCATTTAGCATTTCTTCGTCTTCTACAAGTAAAATTTTCATTCTCAGTTCTCCTTATGTATGATAAAAAAATATAGCTCTCTTAGCTCTCAGACTACATTGATATAGTTGTTATATATGTGCTTTCTTATAAAAGAAGCGACTTATATAAGGCCCTATATATAATATTATATAATTTATTTATCTATAATCATACCTTATACAATAGGAATGAGCAAAACATGAATGAAATAGCGAGGTTATGAGGCTTTTCTTAATATGAAAGTCGCCGAAATGAGCGAAACCCATGAATCTTAATGAATTTTACTAATGAATGACGAGGAAACTATATCGAAGATTGCCGTATGTGCATAGTTAGACCTGTTTTTTCAGATTTTCGGGGTTGTGAAGAAAATCACAAGGAAAACTTATGATAATAATTATCATAGAAATAATCGTTATTTATAATTGGCTTTTTTTGTGTACTTTTACGGGCTAAATTCGAGGTGTTTTTAGTAGGAATTTAAGAGGTCTGTTTCGATTTATAATTATGGAACATGTTATGAATGTTGATTTTATGGGGATAGCTTTCATTGGTTAGAAAATTACAATACAGAGAAATTTCGGAACCGAACTACTTTCGTATTATCCTAAAGTTTGAATAAAAAATATTCATTTAAATAAATTGATTATCTTTAAACTGCTTGAAGAAATAGTAATTGATATGAGCTATCAATTAAATTCATCAAAATTAATTATGCATAATAGGGTTTAGACATGGTCTGAAATGCTCTCTATAATTAAAGACAAAGCTATAAGAAAAATCGCGTAAGTACGGGTTTTTTCTTGCAAAGAAAAATGATTAGGTTATCAAAATTTTTTATGAGCTTTATGAAATTGGATAGTCTAACTAATTTTCTTATTAAATGGTAGTTATGAGGAGGTCATTATGGAACAGTTTGATGTTCTAGTAGTAGGTAGCGGTGGCGCTGGTATGCGTGCGGCTCTTGAAGTTGGTCGTCGCAAAGGCTTAAAAGTAGCTCTTATTACTAAAATTTTCCCAACCCGTTCGGCAACAGCAATGGCGCAAGGCGGTGTTAATGCATGTTTGAATAACGTAGCAGCTGAAGATACAGTTGAAACACATACTTTTGATACAGTAAAAGGTTCCGACTATCTTGGCGACCAGGACGCTATCGAATTCTTCTGCTCCCGCTGTCCGGAAGGCGTGCTTGAAATGGACCACATGGGCGCTCCATTCTCTCGTACAGAAGAAAATAAAATCGCGCAACGTAACTTCGGTGGTCAATCCTATCCACGTACTTGCTACTCCGCGGATAAAACAGGTCACGTTATCTTGCACACTACTTATGAACAATGCTTGAAAGAAGGCGTACACTTCTTACAAGAATGGTACCTTTTAGATCTTGTTAAAGACGCAAACGGTCACGTCGGTGGCGCTGTTGTGTGGAACATGAAAGAAGGTAAAGTAGAACAGATTAAAGCAAAAGCTATTATCTTGTCTACAGGCGGTGCAGGTCGTATTTTCTGGACTCGTACTACAAATCCGTTCCTTTCCACAGGCGATGGCATGGCGGTAGCATTCCGCGCCGGTAACGGTTTGAAAGATATGGAAATGATCCAATTCCATCCAACAGGTCTCGGTCGTACCGGTATCTTGATGTCCGAAGCGGTTCGTGGTGAAGGCGGTTATCTTCTTAACGCTGAAGGCGAACGTTTCATGAAAAAATATGCGCCTAACAAAATGGAATTAGCATCCCGTGACGTTGTAGCGAAAGCAATCGAAGATGAAATCGCTGCAGGTCGTGGTTTCGGTTCTGGTCTTAACGCATACGTAGTAGCTGACCTTCGTCACTTAGGTCCTGAAGTTATCATTGAAAAACTTCATGGTATCCGTGACTTGGCTATGACTTTCGAACATTGCGATCCATTGACTCAACCGGTACCTATTCGTCCTACATGTCACTATACAATGGGCGGTATCGACGTAGTGGATTACAAAACTTGTGCATGTGAATTGCCTGGTCTGTTCGCTTCCGGCGAAGCATCCTGTATCTCCATCCACGGTGCTAACCGCTTGGGCGGTAACTCCCTGGCTGACGGCGTAGTATTCGGTAAAGTATCCGGTGCTGGCGCAGCTGATTATGCTGAATCTCATGAACAACCAAATGTAGATGCGGAACTTGCCGCAGCTGCAAAAGCTTGGGAAGATCGTTTCACAGAAGTAACATCCCGTGAAGGCGGCCGTCCGGTTGTAGAAATCCGCGATGCATTGGCTGATGCGATGTGGAATAAAGTAGGTATCTTCCGTAATGAAGAAGGTATTACTGAAGCCTTAAAAGAAATCGAACAATTGATTGAAGATTATAAAACTTGTTATGTAGGTGACCCTGAACGTACTTACAACATGGCATTCGTAAACTATTGTGAAATCGGCTCCATGTTAACAGTAGCAAAAGCTATTGCTATGGGCGCTTTACACCGCCGTGAATCCCGTGGCGCTCATATCCGTGAAGACCATCCTAAACGTAATGATGAAAGATATTTAAAACATTCCTTGATCAAATTAGGTGCTGACGGTCAATACGAATTAACAGAACGCGACGTAGTGTTCACTAAATACGAACCACAAGAAAGGAAGTACTAAGATGAGACAAATCACCTACCATATTCACCGTTACCAACAAGGTCGCGCGTTTGTACAGACTTTCAAATTCGATTACGAACCTGACCGTACAATCCTCTGGGGCCTTCAAAAAATTAAAGATACACAGGATCCAACATTGACATTCTTGGCAGCTTGCCGTTCCGCAGTTTGCGGCGCTTGCTCCATCCGTGTAAACGGCGAAGCGATGCTCGGCTGTGAATCTAAAATCGATGAATTGACAGAACGTTATGGCACAGACGAATTGACAATCGCTCCGATTGGCAACTTCCGTGTTATCCGTGACTTGGTTGTTGACTGGGAATCCAAAGTTGATCGCTTGAAAACAGTCGCTCCTTGGATTTTCCTTAAAGCTGAATTCAACGAAGGCGACAAAATCGTTCGTCAAACTCCGGCAGACTTCAAAAAATTCGTTGCCGGTACAGAATGTATCCTTTGCGGTTGCTGCGCATCCGAATGTAACAAATTGACTGCTCGTGAAGATGATTTCTTGGAACCATATGTATTCACCAAAGCTAACCGTTTCGTGTTGGATAGCCGCGATGATGCGCCTATGGCTCACATTCAACCTGCATTCGACAACGGTCTTTGGAAATGCGTTCACTGCATGAACTGTATCTCCCGTTGCCCTAAACACTTAAAACCTGCTATGGATATTTCCAACTTGCGTAAGGAAGCTACAAAAGCCGGCCTTACTAACAGCAAGGGCGTTCGCCATGCGGTTGCTTTCAAAGACGATCTCTACAAAACCGGTCGCTTGAAAGAAGTTTCTATGAGCTTGAAATCCGATGGTGTTGTTGATTCCGCTAAACAGGCATTCTATGCATTGCGCTTGTGGAAACACAGCAAAATCAATCCATTTGAACTTGTAGTACCTCAAAAACCTGTAAACGGTATTGATGGTGTTCGCAGACTTATGAAAGCAGCTGAGGAGGTAAGTAAATAATGAAATACGCATTTTTCCCTGGTTGCGTTCTTGAAAGCGCTGCCAAAGAAGACTACTTAGCAACAGTTGCTGTGGCTAAAAAATTAGGTATCGAGTTGGAAGAACTTGACGGCTGGACTTGCTGCGGCGCGTCCCACGTTCAGGATATCGCTCCGGAAGTTACACTTGCTACAAATGCTCGTAATATCGCATTGGCAGAAGAAAAAGGTTTGAACCTTTTGACTGTATGTAACACTTGTACATTGATGCTTCGCGAAGCTAAAAACGAACTTGATAACAACGAAAAAGAAAAAAACGAAGTTAACAAGAAATTGGCTCAAATCGGTAAACAATACCGTGGCACAACTGATGTAACTCACTTCTTGTGGGTGTTGATCCGCGATTACGGTTTGGACAAATTGAAAGAAAAAGTTGTTAAACCGTTAACAGGTTTACGTGTAGCTGAATATTACGGCTGTCATATTCTTCGCCCTCAAACTGAATTGGGCTTCGAAGATTATCAAATGCCTACATCCTTAGCAGATTTGATTTCCGCTATCGGCGCTACACCAATCGACTTCTCCCGTAAGCTTGATTGCTGCGGTTTCCATGCTGTATATCCTGCACATGATTCCGTAATGCAGATGACCGGCTCCATCAACAAAGATGCAGCTAATGAAGGCGCAGATTGCGTTGTAACTCCTTGTCCGCTTTGCCAAATGCAACTTGATATGTTCCAGAAAGAAGCAAAAGAAGTTGTTGGCGGCGGCAAAGATATGCCAATCTTGCACATGTCCCAGTTAATCGGTCTTGCACTTGGCATTTCCCCTGCTGAAATGGGCATGCCTAAACGTCACTTGACTGATACTGCGGCAGTGACTAAATTCGTAGGTTAATTCGTTTGATTTAGACGAGGCCTCAGTTGGCCATAATATAGCTCTAAATCCAAACCTATTATCATAATTACCAGTAAAAACCCCTAGCCCAGGCTGGGGGTTTTTACTTTTGATGTATGGTGCGTTGTAAGGCCGGTCCATATTTTGCGAAATATAGGATAGAGGCGTCCTCTTTTGATAAACGAAGAGCGCTATAGTATAATATCTATGTTGATTGTATATGTATATTTTTAGACTCAGAAAAGAGCGCATAGTAATAAGTACCGAAAGGGACTGGTGCGGAGGGGGCCAGTATGAATGATATGTTATTAGATTATATAGATCGCATGATTGTCAATGAAACGGACCATCGTGTATTTCCCGTTGATTTTGACGGTAAAAAGTATTACGTAAAACAAGATATCAGCAATCATAGGTCGAGTTGGATTAAACCCGCACCGCGAGCATCTTTTGACTATGAATTTTATAAAATATCCTTTGTGAATACAAAGCTGCCGGTGGCTCCGGTTATTGCCGGGTTTCGGGAACACTACTTCGTTACGGAATACAGCGGTCGCACATTGTCGTATTATAGTGAATTGACTGCTCAGCATCCTGATGATAACGATTTAAAAGAGATGGTAACACATATCTTTTATATATTCGGTAAAATCTTAGGACAGCTGCATGATTACGGTTTGTCCCACGGGCGTCCCGCCATGCGCGATATAACGTATGATCCCGCTAAGGATAAAATTACGATGCTCGACTGGGAGAACAGCCGCCGCTGGCCTGAATTGACCCCTCAGGGGTGGGACGTACTGATCTTTGTGCACAGTTATTTACGTGAAGATAATTTGCCGATGGATTACCTTTATGCGATGATGAACGGATATAGTTCGGCATGTACGGCGCGCGATACGATTTTACATATTAAAGACATCTTTCGTAAGCATGAATACCTCTTCAAATTCTGCCGACTCCTCAACCCGTTCCACTTTGTGGATACCGAGGCGGCCGTGAAAGCTTATGATTTTATAATGGCGTTAAAAACTGAATAAAAGTCTCTGTAGTTTATTTCTTTTTGTTGTTGTACGAGTTATATCCGTTATATGGGTTATAGTTTATTGTTAGATAATTATAGAGCTTTGTGTAGACCTTTATGTCGACGTACTGTAAGGCCCCCTCGAAGGAGGCCGAGTACCGAGGATAAGGGTCTTATTTTTATGTGCGGACGGTTCGGTTCTTTATATGCGTTGTATCCGTTTTTATATGTAGTCGGTATCTGTTTCTGCATGTAGTAGATATCTGTTTCGGCATGTAGTCGGTATTTTCTATATGTAAGCCGATGTTATTTCCGTACTTTCACAAAAATGACGCCATATATCGCGGAGGGCATTGTCATGACCTTAATTCGAGAATGTAGGGCGGTGAAAGGAGGTGATACGATGGCTACGATTAAACGTACGAAACTGGTGTTGCGCTTTAATGTCGGTACCGAAGATATGCCGAAGTATAAGAACGTCACCTATACGCGTGTTGCCGAAGAAGCGTCCGATGACAATATGAAAATTGTCGGCGATGCATTGGCGGCCTTGTATGACCACAGCTTGTCCGATGTGGTCCGCATCAACGAAATATCCCTAGGACATTAACGTTTGGCACAGTGCATCATCGGCAATGTCGAACCTTTGATGTCGCGTGCTCAGTCCACGCATTCCCATCCTTATTAATTTGAATGACTTGCTTACGAACTATGAAAGGAGGCGCCCACATGGCGGAAAAACGCGTTGTATATCTTACGTTTTCTACGGTCGATGGTAAAAGCGCATCGATTACAATTAGCGCACCTCGCGCTGGAATTACTTTACAAGATGCTAAAACAGCGGCTAATGCGTTAGTGGCGAATAAGGTTATCCTTGGACCCCATGATGCAGTGCTCGCTGCGTTTACAGCGGCTCGTGAAGTGACAACACGGATTACCGAACTCAAATAGATTGGCAGCATGCTGATCTTGGAGCAAAGGGATTGTTGTTAACATTGCATATTCCATATGTAGTATGAAGGCCCTCGCCTATGGTGAGGGCCTCTTTATTATGGTAAAATATAAGGTATACCAAATGGTTGTATGAAACTGTCAGCGAAACGATGCGCTGGAGTTAACGCATTATAGAACCCGAGACGGGTATTGATAAAGAGGTAAATTACGTGGAATATATCATTTCATTTATGGAAACGTATGGCTATGCGGCCATGTTTATTGCGATGACCTTGGAAAACGCCAATGTACCTATTCCTAGTGAAATCGTTCTGGGTTTTGCGGGATATTTAATCGCGCAGGGTATATTTGACCTGCATACAACGATGGTGGTCGGCATTTTAGCCGGAATTATAGGGTCTATTCTGTCGTACTGGATGGGGGAATACGGCGGACGGCCGTTGTTGTTGAAGTACGGTAAATATATATTCTTTAATGAACATAAATTTGAACTTGCCGAAAAGATGTTCAATAAATACGGCGGTGCGGCGGTATTTTTCGGCCGTTTATTGCCGGGGGTACGTACGTTTATTTCGTTCCCGGCGGGTATGGCTCGTTATCCTTTGTGGCATTTTATCATTTGGACGGTCCTCGGTACGATTCCGTGGACGATTTTGCTCGTTTATTTGGGTAAAGTCCTCGGTGAAAACTGGAAAGATCTTATCGAATACAATCATGAGTTTTTAATTGTCATGATTGTCGTATTTGCTATTGTTGCAGCTGTCCTAGGCTACAGATACTATCGCAACCGTCGATAAGGAGGGGATTGTATGAAACTCTCTAGATTGACACCTGTCGTGTTTATCGTGTGGCTTGTATTTTACATGGTGGGAAATAATATTCTGCCCGTTACCGATCCGGTGGAGTCGAATTATGCGTTGACCGCTAAGGAAATGGTTCTTTCGGGAAACTGGTTGTCGCCTCAGATTTACGGGACCTATTGGTATGATAAGCCGATTATGATTTATTGGCTTATCGCGTTAGGCTTCAAGCTGTTCGGTATTGCCGATTGGGTGGTGCGCTTGCCGAGCACCCTCTTCGGGGCTTTATCGGTGGCTACCATGTATCAGGCGATACATTCGATGAGCGGTCGTTGGGTATTGGGCCTTATTGCAGCGTCCGTGCTCGGTTCGTCCTTGATGTTCTGGACCGTTGCGCATGGCGTCGTCACGGATATGGTATTGCTGTATACGACGTTGATGATCATGATTTATGCTTATAAAGGCCTTGTGTTGAATCGCCGAAATGCGATGATCGTAGCCTATGCGTTTGCAGCGTTAGGCGTTCTCACAAAGGGGCCGGTAGCCATCGTATTACCGGGTATCATTCTGCTTATTTATGCCGCTATATATCGCTCCGGTACGATGTTGAAACGCATCTTTGATTGGCGCGGCATTCTCGTGTTCTGCGCGATTGCCTTGCCTTGGTATGCCTATATGTACTCCGTTCACGGACAGGCCTTTATCGACGGATTTTTGGGCTTGCATAATGTGACGCGGGCTACCCAGTCCGAGCATCCGGAGGACAATGTATGGTGGTATTATATTGCCATCTTTTTGGGGGCTTCCTTGCCGTGGACCGGGGCTGTCATTTATGGCATAATCAGCGGATATAAACAACGCCGTAAGGCGTATGTATACTGTTTGGCATGGGGCTTGGGAACGATTTTATTCTATACGTTGATGGCCACCAAATATCCTCTGTATACATTCGTGAGCCTTATTCCGGTCAGCGCTTTCGGTGCGATGGGCGTGATGAAAGCAGTTCGGGCCGGACGATCAAGGGTTCTTCCGTGGATCATTATAGGACCTACCTTGTTGCTGTGGCTTTCTTATGTAGTGGCGTCATTCTTTGCGCCGTGGGGATTCTATTATTTATTGTATGTAGTCGTAGCTGTTTCGGTTCTGCTTGTACTGCATGCATGGTATACACATCATCGATATCGTTTGGTGAGCATTATTGTTCTCGGTACGATGGTGATCTCCTCGATTGTTCTGATGGAGGGCGTTGAGCCTTTATTTAAACAGCGCAGTTCCATCGATGTGGTGCCTGTTGTGGATTCGTATGACGGCGATGTGTATTACTATAACGGATACAGCACGGCTGTCGTATATTATACGGGGCACAAGGTGGTTAAAATCAATGGTGATGAAAGCCGTTGGGATGATCAAGGTAAATTAAAAAAACGCAGCGCTGAATGGCAGAAAAAATATCTTATGCAGCAAGTATCGGAGAAGGAATTTATTAAGATCCTTTCCTCCGGCAAACCGCTTATGCTGATCGTGCCGAAAGGGGAAATTAAACACTTCCGTCAGTCTTCCATCTATCCGTATGTATCGGAATACAGCGAAGCGGGAACCTCCGAAGTATATATTTTAAATAAACAGACTCTGTTTCACTAAAGTTTAATTAGACTCTGTTTTACTAAAGTTTAATTGCAGATTGCAGGCATCGCCTTTATGGCGGTGCCTGTTTTTGTGTGCGCCATTATGTATGCGTAAACATTCACTCAATCGGGGTGTGATCGGTAAATAACATACGATGTATGGTGTATGAAACATGAAAGTGAAATATGAAAGTGAAATATGAAATAGGAAATATAGCATATGGTATTGAAATATGAAGTACATTATATGATATATAAAGCCTATAATGTTAATATGTATTATTGACATAAATAAAACATATTGTTATAGTAGGTTATATTAAGTTTAGAAGACGAGGTGATCTAAGGCCTTATTTGATCTAAGGTTTAGAAAAATGCGAAAAGTGACATGAGTCAGAAACGCCCCTTGTTGTGAGGTAGAAAGAGGGGATATTATGAAGAAAACCTGGTATCTTATCATTGCTGTTGTGCTTCTCGTTATCGGAGGTGCGGCGTATGCATATCATCAGCATACGGTACCGAAGTCAGCACAGGAGCTGAAGACCGTGCGTGTTGCGTATTTGCCGATTACTCATGCGCTGCCCGTATTTGCTACGAAGGAATTGGAGACGGCGGATGGTCCCGTTCATGTAGAGCTTGTTAAATACGGTTCCTGGCCGGAACTTATGGATGCGCTCAACACCGGTAAAGTAGACGCCGCAGCCGTTCTCGTTGAGCTCGGCGTAAAGGCTCGTGAACAGGGGATTGATGTGCGCGCAGCGGCATTAGGTCATACGGAAGGTAACATTATCGTTGTAAATAACGACATTAACTCTGTACAGGATTTGAAAGGCAAATCCTTTGCCATCCCTCATAAACAATCGACTCAAAAAATCCTTGTAGACCTTATGCTTGAACGGGCAGGTCTTAGCGAGAAGGATGTACACATAGTGGAGATGAGTCCGCCCGAAATGCCGTCCGCACTGTCGGTCGGTCAAATCGCCGGGTATAGCGTGGCGGAGCCGTTCGGTTCTCTCGCTATAGAAATGGGAGCCGGGAAGGTCTTTGAAGACCCTGATCACTTATGGCATGACAATATCTGCTGCGCCCTCGTGTTCAACGGTCAATTCGTCGATGAACATCACGATTTGGCGAAGGCTTTTACAAAAGCCTATCTCGATGCAGGTACATATTTAGATGAGCATCCAGAGGCGCAAAAGGAGATTACCTTAAAATACATGAAGTTTAAGGATCCTGTCATCGAGCGTTCCTTGCAGGTGATCGGGTTTGGAGATTTGGCCCTCACCGAGGATCGTTATAATGCGCTCGTGCATCACATGACCCATGTCGATCTGATTAAAAAGGTGCCGAGTTATGCGGAGTTTGTAGATACATCGTTGTTGCCATAGGGGGTAGACCATGAAGAAATACACATATGTGCCGGGCGCGTTCATCGCGGCCTGGCTGATTTGGGAGCTGGTTGTCCGCCTCGGCGGATTTAACGAAGCCTTGTTGCCGACGCCGTACAAGGTGCTGCTCGGGTTCGGAGAACTCATCGGGGATGGCATGTTGTTCAAGGATATTGCTGACAGTTTGGTGCGCTTTTTTATCGGCTATATCATTTCCGTCGTAGCCGGCGTGTTCTTGGGACTCATTTTAGGATGGTATAAGGGCATTTGGAACTATATCAATCCCATCGTTCAGGTGATTCGTCCCATTTCACCGGTGGCATGGTTGCCTTTTATCGTCCTCTTTTTCGGTATCGGACAGGCGCCGGCGATCGTCATCATCTTTATCGCGGCATTTTTTCCGGTTCTGTTATCCACGGTGTCGGCGATTCAGAATATCGACCCCGTATACATCAAGGTGGCTCGAAATTTTGGCATCAAGCAGCCGGAACTGTTGTTTAAGATCGTATTGCCCGCGGTGTTTCCCGGTATCGCATCGGGCCTTCATATCGCGCTCGGCACGGCGTGGATTTTCCTGGTGACGGGGGAAATGGTAGGCTCCCAGACGGGGCTTGGATTTCTCATCATCGACATGCGGAATAATTTGCGTAACGACCTCTTGATGGTGGCGATTTTGACGATCGGCTTTGTGGGACTTTTGCTCGATTGGGGCGTGTCCCTCATCGAAAAATGGATTTATAGACGTTGGGGCATTGAAAAATAGGAGGTGGACGCATGGGTTACATTTCGGTGCGCAATGCACATAAGGAATTTATGAAAGATGGAGAACCGCTCCCCATCCTTGAAAATATTAATCTGGACATTGAACGAGGCGAATTTATTTGCCTTTTAGGTCCTTCCGGGTCCGGTAAAAGTACGCTTTTAAATGCTATGGCAGGCTTTGAGCTCGTCACCTCGGGTTCCGTTACCATTGACGGAGCAGAGGTGAAAGCACCTCAACTGCGGTATGTAACGGTCTTTCAGAATTACGGACTGCTACCGTGGCGAACGGTGGAAAGCAATATTGAACTGGGCCTTGAAAGCAAGAACGTGCCTAAGGAAGAGCGACCTGCTATCATCGACAAATACGTGAAAATGGTGGGGCTCGACCATGCGCGAAACCGCTATCCGGCGGAGTTATCCGGCGGGATGCAGCAGCGTGTATCCATTGCGCGAGCGCTGGCGGTCGATCCGGATATTATTTTCATGGATGAACCGCTGGGGGCCCTCGACGCGTTGACACGCATCAATTTACAGGATGAAATTTCCCGCATCTGCCGTGAAGAGGGCAAAACGGTTGTATTCGTTACGCATGATATTGAAGAGGCGGTGGTCCTTGCAGATCGCGTCGTAGTGCTCGCCGCCAATCCGGGACGGGTGCAAACCATTATCCCTGTCAATCTCATCGATAGGACGGACCGGACCTCGGCGTCCTTCGTAAATATTCGAAACCATATATTTGAACAATTCCAGCTTGCCAAAGAAGACAAAATCGAGTTTTATATATAAATGTGATGTTGTATGCAGAAATATTTGAGTATTAATTTTACATCAAACTTTCAGAAACCGGTACTACTATGAATACAGTAACAGCATAGATTTTATGTAGTGCGTGATTATCGGATATATTATCACATATCATGATTGGGTACCGTAATATATGGATTGTATTATTATAGGTTTTAATGTATAAATACAGTATATAAAGACCTGCTAATGTGATTATAGCATTATTAATTATATGGTTCGGTAGTATAAATTGGGGGAAATCCTATGTCCTTATTTGCGCCAGAGAAAGAGAAAACGCTGTCTTTTGATGAATATATGGCCTCGTTTGATGTGGATCGGGTAGCAAAAGTACAGCAGTTTGTAGATTGGCTCGGTCAATATAGGGGAGAGCTTGTTCACAATCCGTGGGGTGAGGTGAATCCTGACCTCGAAATTGTTCGGCCCGATTTTGATGCGGCGCAGGTGCGCCGTAACAATTTGATGGCGTATTTGCTGCCGCGGCTGGGACGCTCCAAAATTTTTGTGGTGGCGGAGGCTGTCGGGTATCAAGGTGGACGCTTTTCGGGCATTGCCATTACCTGTGAGCGTATGTTGCTGGACAAACATAAAGCGATTCGGGCGCATCAGATAACACCTGTTACGTTACAACGGACCAGTTCATCTACCAGTTCTATGCTGAAACGGACCCAACAGGAACAAGGCTTTAACGAGCCTACGGATACGGTGGTATGGAGTGCCATCATCGAACAGGGTATTAATCCGTACGATGCGTTGCTGTGGAATATATTCCCCTTTCACCCTCATAGGGCGGGTGAACCGCTTACTAATCGGACGCCGACCGAGTCGGAGCAGCAGCTGGGTTGGGCATATACGAAACGGTTGTTGGCATTGCATGCCGAATTAGGCGGACCGGAGCCTCTCGTGCTCGCTGTCGGTCAAAAATCGGCGGACACGATGGGGCGATTCGGCCTTTTTGCAGTCGGTCTTAGACATCCGGCTAACGGTGGGGCTAATTTATACCGTGAAGGCTTTGCTGAAGCTGTAGAGAGAATTTTGAGATAGAAGGTACTACATATGAAACGTTATTGTGAATCCTGCCGTCAGTATTGTGACGAGGCGGCTATGTTCTGCCCTCATTGCGGGCAGTATACGACCGCGGTGGAGGTTGAGCGGATCGCACCGGAAGGTGATGTTATTTATCTGTTGGCACATTATCAGTTGAGTTACAAGGACACATTTCTACATGTGGTGGGCCGCAAATGTATGAATTCAGATGGCCGTGCATCCAGAGGGGAATTTTTACGGTTCTTTTTGATGTGGCTTTTAGTTATCGCTGGAATTCTGGCCCTTTCTTATGGGCTTACGGTGGTGCTTCATACGGGTATTTATTTAATCCTGCTGGCATGGATGTTACTGACAATCATCGGCCTTGTCTCGCTGATTCCGTTGGGATCTCTATGCATCCGTCGCCTTCATGATACCGGTAAAAGCGGTGACCATCTATTTTTAATCTTAATACCTTTCATCGGGCCGATTATTCTATTTGTTCTGCTGTGTAAGAAAGGTGAACCGAAGACCAATCAATATGGTGAGGCGTTGAGAAATATCGCTATTGACAAACGGTTGGCATCTATTATGAAAGTATCACCTACGAGCAGCGCTTTCACCACTCGAATTCTCGTTGCATTGCTGATGAGTGCTGTCTGTGTATGCAATATTTCGGCTCGTTATATGGGACCGGAAAATGAACTGGATCCGGACGGATGGTTTACGAATATCATTGTCGGTCAAGGTAGTGATGAAGCTGCACGGGACGTGGTACACGATTATTTTGACGCCGTCAATGAGAAGAACTATGATAAGGCTTTCACCTATGTTACCGATCAGGCTAAGGCGAATCCCGTAGAAAAACAGAAATGGATGGAGTCTATGAAGTCGGCGCCGAAGGTGGTTGTCGGGTCCTTAGGTACGAGTCGTATCAGCCGTATAAACAGCATGAAACGCATCATTTACGAAGCGGATCTGCAAGTCACTAAACCCGGAGATGGTGCGGTTGAGGCTACTCACATGACACGCTACATATCCCTCATCGAAGAAAATGGTGAATGGCATATTGAAGGGTTTTATAAAAACATGCCGGATGAAGAATGATAAAATAGTTAGGGCGGTTCGTGATCTGAACCGCCCTTTTTAATATTTGTTTAACTTTTGGTGAAATGAGGGGAGAACTCTTTTGTTTATATTGTTTTTATGTTATAATGAGCACAACGTGTGAAAGCGAGGCTTTCATCAAAACGATCGGACTATATTGTACTGAATATCGGATAGGAACGAAATCATGAGCCCTTTGCGGCATAACGTATCTGACAGTGCACTATACTCATTTGCTGCGGCAAATGGCACACAAACTAGGAACGGCAAAATTGGATAGCGCAATTTTTGCGCACATTTGACGAGACGCTAGTATAATAGCGCCTTTTTATTTGTGTGGCATTTCCTCGTGGCATAGATCAATTCAAGTGATAGGTGAGAAGAACTATGTTAAACAAACTAATGAACAAAATTTTAGGAGGAACTGTGAATACAACAGAAAATCAGGTTGCTGCACAAGTGACTGCAGAACCAGTTGAGCATACGGCATCGTCTACGGGTGAACAAAAACAACCGCGTCGCCGCACTACTACGCGTCGTCCGGCCGGCGAAGGTCGCACGAATCACGACGGTGAGAGTACAAACCGTCCTCGCCGTAATGCAAATAATCGTACGAATACCAATGGCGGCAGTACTGCGACTCGTCGTACAAATACGCGTCGCAATGCTGAATCCGGTGAAGGTACGGAACGTAAACCGCGTCAAACTCGTGCTCCGCGCGGTGAACATGGAGAAAATACGCGCAATACGCGCACTAATCGCACGCGAAACGGTCAAAATCAGAACCGTTCCGAGCGGACGAATCGCTCTGCAAATCGCAACAATCACCATGATCAAGGTGAACAGATTGAATTAATCGGACGTACACCAAATGGCGCGAACAAGGGAAAATTCCAGATTATCCCGCTCGGGGGCCTTGGTGAAATCGGTAAAAATATGACCGTGTTCCAATATGAGGACGAAATCATCGTTCTTGACTCCGGTCTTGCGTTCCCTAGCGAAGACATGCTTGGCGTGGATATTGTTATTCCTGATATGAGCTATATCATCGAGAACAAGGATCGCGTGAAAGCCGTCGTTATTACGCATGGTCATGAGGACCATATCGGCTCTTTGGCATACCTCATGAAGGAAATCAGCTGCCCCGTATATGCGACAAATCTCGTTTGCGGCTTAATCGAAGGCAAGTTTAAAGAGCATAAGGTATCTCCGAAATGTCTTCGCACGATTGCGGCCGGCGATGAGGTTCAGATCGGTCAGGTGAAAGTCGGTTTCATCCAAACCAATCACTCCATCCCTGATTCCTGCGCTGTATATTTTGATACGCCGATCGGAACGGTTCTTCATACAGGGGACTTTAAAATCGACCAGACTCCGGTTGACGGACGGTTGATGGATATGCACAAGTTCGCTGAACTCGGCAATAAAGGCGTACTGGCTTTGTTATCGGATTCTACGAACGTAGAAAAACCGGGTACTACCGGTTCTGAAAGCTCCGTAGGACCTGCGATTAAACAGGCTGTCGGTGAAGCGAAGGGCCGTGTCGTATTGGCGACTTTCGCATCCAACGTATCCCGTATTCAACAAGCTATCGATGCAGCCGTTTTCTACAAACGCAAGGTTGTAATTATGGGTCGCAGCATGGTGAACGTAACGGAAATCGCACAAGAACGCGGTTATCTGAATGTACCGCCAAATACGATTATCGATGTAGATGTAATGCATAATTACACGGATGATCAAATCATGATTTTGACTACCGGTTCTCAAGGCGAACCGATGGCCGGCTTGTCCCGTATGGCGACAAGCAATCACCGCACCGTAGAATTGGCGCCGAATGATACCGTTATCATCTCCGCTACGCCGATTCCCGGTAATGAAGGTGCTGTAGGTAGAACGATAGATAACTTGCTCCGTTTGGGCTGTAATGTGGTATACGGTAAAGACCGCGGCATTCACGTATCCGGTCATGCGAGCCAGGAAGAACTCAAAACGATGCTCAATCTGGTGCGTCCGGAATACTTTATTCCGGTTCATGGCGAATACCGCATGTTGCGCCGTCATGGTGAACTCGGTGTGGCTATGGGCGTAGACCCTAAAAAGGTTCTCATCGGTGACAACGGTCAGATTTTTGAATTTGATAAAAATGGTGGCCGTAAGGGTGGCCGTGTACAGGCCGGTGCTATCTTCGTCGATGGTCTTGGCGTTGGTGATGTGGGTAATATCGTTATCCGCGACCGTCAGCAGTTGGCACAGGAAGGCATGGTTATCGTAGTTATGGCTATGGATAAAGCATCTGGTACCATCGTAGCCGGTCCGGACCTCGTGTCTCGCGGCTTCGTATACGTACGTGATGCGGAGGAACTCATGCTTGCGGCGGAACGTCGCGTCGATCAGGTCCTTGAAGACTGTGAATTACAGCGTATCAAAGACTGGACAACCATTAAACAAAACGTGCGCGATGCATTGGGTAAATTCTTCTATGATAAGACCCGTCGTCGTCCTATGATCTTGCCGATTATTCAAGACGTATAGATATAATTAAGACAAGCAGTTGTTAAAACATTTATTTAACAACTGCTTGTTTTTCATTGGTATATGATTGTAAAATTAATGTAATTAAAGTAGGAGTTTTGCAATAGGTAGCGAATATTATTCAGTAGAAGAGTAATAAGGGAAAAGGGAGGTGATGGTATGTCCGGACGGTTCCCGGTGAGCGGAGCCATTTTAAACTGGTTACCTAAATATAGTGGTAAAGGTTATGAAGCTTTTTATAAGCGATTCCCAAAGTATGGAGAGTGGATTGCAGGCCGTGTATATCCCACAATTTGTCAAATACAGGCATTAGCTACTTTTTCCAATGTACCGTTAGGATATATTTATTTAAAGAATCCTCCACAGTTATCGGATAAAGGGATTACTGATTTTAGAAGACTGAATGGTGAAATTGCTGACAGGCCATATAGTCCTGAGTTAAGAGATACTATTTATGATATGCAGATTCGCCAAGATTGGTTGAGTCAATATCGAAAGCTTAATTTAGGAATAGATGCATTATCTTATGTAGGGGGCTTTTCTAAACGCATGGATAGCAGAGAGCTTGTGCATCAAGCTTATTCGTTATTGGATGTAGAAGCTGGTTGGCAAATAGGTGTAGCGGATCCGTTTACATATATACGCGAACGCATTGAGGCTATCGGTGTTACTGTATTTGTTAACGGCATTGTGGGCTCTAATACTAGACGTAAATTATCCGTTGATGAATTTAGAGGTTTTACATTAATTGATTCTTATGCACCTATTATTTTTATCAATGGAACTGACTCGAATCATGGGAGGCTGTTTACGCTTATTCATGAGCTTTGTCATATATTGTTAGGTGAAGAAGGCGTCACTGATAGCACTTCTGAGCCATATTGTAACAGCTTTGCAGGTGAATTTCTTGTGCCGGAATCCCGATTTATTCCGATGTGGAATGAATATTCGGAGGATTATGAAACCATAGCTAAGCGCTTTAAGGTGAGTGAGTATGTTATCTATCGGATAGCATTAGAGCATGGATATATTACTCGAATTCAATATCATAATCTAGTGGAATGTTTTAATCAGCGATTACAAAGCTTACCTGAGCGAGAGACAAGAGGTGGCGGGGATTTTTATGTTACTGCTCATGCTCGGTTGGGTGAAAGTTTTAGTCGTACTGTTGTCAAAGCCGCTCGAGCAGGCGAATTGGCGTATCGAGATGCGTATGAGTTGTTAGGCTTACGTGGTAGTACTTTTACAAAATATGTGAATGAATATAGTTTTTAGGAGAGAAAACTATGTATATTCTTGATAGTAATACCTTTATAGATGCAAAGAACCGCTATTATGGGTTTGATATTGTTCCATCGTTCTGGAATGAGCTGATATCTCATAGTAGAGGTAATATTTTAACTATTGATCACATTAAAAATGAAATTATGAGCGGTAATGATGAGTTATCTACTTGGTTTGACACTCATTATTTAACATTTACCGAAGCGACAAATGATGTTGAGATACAAAATACATATGCAGATATAGCTGAATATGTGATGTTAAATCAACAATATAAGGATGCTGAAAAACATCGCTTCTTGGCTAAAGCGGATCCTTGGCTTATAGCTTATGCGAGTGTCCGCAGAGGCGTGGTCGTAACTCACGAAATTCTAGCGGGACCAAGGACCACAAAGGTCAAAATACCGGATATATGCGAGCACTTTGATGTTTCATATGTGAATGTATTTGAAATGATGCGTCAACTACATATGGTAATATGAGATGAGGAGCTACTTTGGGTAGCTCCCTATTTTACGTTATCTACGTGTGTTGCCAGTACTATAAATAGCACTACTATCGCAATTATCTACCATATGGGGTATTTGAAGTTGCCCTTTCAAACTGTTATAATTAAAAGATACCAGTTAATATATCTTCTTATGTAAGAATGGTGATTTATGAATCAAAGAAATACAAGAGCGATGGTGGAAACCGCATTCGTATCGATCATCGTCGTTATGTTGACGGTAATCGGCGCAGTTGTTCCTTTTATGTTATTCTTGGCCACTATTGTGGCACCTGCTGGCATTTCGGTTACGGGGATCCGCTGGGGCAGTCGTTACAGCTGTATTGCTTCTGTACTGGCATTTATGATGGTATCCCTTTTTCTAGGAGTGCCGATAGCAGCTAATACGATTTTAATATATTCGTTGCCGAGTATATTCCTAGGGGAAGCATTTAGGTCGAACTGGTCTTTTAGAAAGTTGATTATCGTACCTGCGCTAGCCCTTTTTCTTATGTTGTTTGTACAGCTGTTGATGGTTCAGGGATTTGGGTCCTTTGATCTTGTTAATTTAGGTCAGAATATGAACGTTGAGCTAAAGAACTCTATGCTTGAAGCTGTACGTCAACAGGCGGTCCCACAGGAACAAATCGATACGATGGTTGCTCAAATCAATAGAACCTTTGCAATGGCTGATCGAATTATGCTGGCCATTCTATTCTGTGTTTGTGTATCGATGATATATATTTTGGCAAGGCTTGTCTCTTACATCGCTCGACGTACCGATACACTTCATCGTGTGCTGCCGACCATGGATACATGGCGTATGCCGATATGGGGTGCCGGTATTTTAGCTATCGGTATTATCCTCGTTTATGGGTTGTCATATATAGGCTATGAACAGACTGTGCTTAACGATGTTGGAATGAATTTGGGGCTACTCGGTGCGGCTATTTGTTTAGTCAATGGGGTTACCTGTTTAATAGCGATTATGAAAGCTTATGGATTAGGAAATTTTCTCCAGTTCATTATAATATTTTTTTTATATGTGATGAGTCCTTATTCACTCGTAATATATGGTATTTTTGATATGTTTTTAGATATGCGTTCGCGCTTTAACAAGCGCCTACCATAATAGAAAGGAGGCCGTTATGAAATCCTTTCAACGGAGATGGGAAGTTATGGAACTTACCGTTATCGCTGTCCTCGCGTTGTTATTAGCGTTATTGGCTTATTTTAACTGGGCCGTAGCGATTTTGGCAGGTATTATCGTGGTGGCGGCGTATTTGGTGAACTATAACACCATTCATAATAGACGGCGTCTGGCTCGGGAACAGTTCAGTGCGATGATGAAAAATGTTACGCAAGCATCGAACTTTGCCTTGCAAAATCTACCGATGGGGATTGCCCTCGTGAATAAACAGGGCACATTGGTATGGAATAATAGTGTCTTTGCGGACTGGGTTGAGGTGGATTGGAATAAACTTCAGAAAATGTCTACGCTTATACCGGGTTTTCGCATCGATAAAATATGGGGTAAATCCGGATTTATTACGGAACAATACGAGGATAAGTATTTCCAAATTATTTATAAGTTTATCGACCCTCGTGACGCTAAAGCCGATACGGATAGTAATGATGAATTGGCTGATCATGCGGTGATGGCCTTGTATTTCAAGGATATTACGACCCTTGAGCAGGCCCGTATCAAGGCGGAAGAGGCGCAACCCGTATGGGGCATGATTCAAATCGATAACATCGAGGAACTTACGAAAGGGCTCAGCGATCGGGATTATACCAATCTCTGGGCGGACATCAATAATATCGTGGTGGCTGAAATCGACGGATTTGACGGATTTATCCGTAATTTCCAGGATGATATGTATACCTTTGCCATTTCCCGGGGCGCTCTCGTGAAAATGGAGTCAGACGGCTTTAAGATTCTTGAAAAGATCCGCAAATTACCGTCTCCTCGTCAGATTCCGGCGACGATTTCCATCGGTATCAGTGAAAATGTGGGTACCGCTAAAGAGGTATCCGAGCGCGCCCGGGCGGCTCTCGATATCGCTTTGGGACGCGGCGGTGACCAGGTTTGTATTATGGATGGTGAAAGTACCCGTTTCTTCGGCGGTAATACGGCGGGCGTAGAGAAGAATACGCGCGTTCGTGCCCGCGTCGTGGGTCAGGCAATCCATGAACTGATGAATGATTCCGAAAAGATTCTTGTCATGGGCCATCAACGCGAGGACTATGATGCGTTGGGCGGTGCCATCGGTATCGTCGCTATCGCAAGAGCCCTCGGTAAAGAGGTGCGCCTGGCGCTTTCAGATGAACTCAGTGCCATTGAAAAAATGGTGCATGTCCTCGATGAAGATGAATTCTGGGAAGAGCATATTATCACCGCTGAAGCTGCAAGAAACTGGGTGGAACCGAATACGCTTGTCATCGTCTGCGATACACATCGTACGGAAATGGTGGCGGTTCCTGAGGCATTGGACATCTCCGAACGCCGCATCGTTATCGACCATCATCGTCGGGCGGCGGATTTCATAGAAAATCCGTTGTTGACCTATTTGGAGCCGGCCGCGTCATCCACGAGTGAGCTCGTAACGGAACTCGTGCAATATGTGGGGACCTTCGTGAAACTTTCAAAAGCGGAGGCTACGGGCATTTACGCGGGTATCGTATTGGATACGAAGAATTTCTACCAACAGACGGGGGCTCGTACGTTTGAAGCGGCGGCGTTCTTACGCAGGGCCGGTGCGGACATCGAAATGGTAAAACAATTATTTATTGAAACCTTCGATTCCATTCAGTTGCGTGCTAAAATAGTGTTGGAAGCCAGTTGTACCGAAGGTATTGCGATTTCCGTCGCTCCGGAAGGTATGATGGACATGATGGCATTGGCTGCACAAAGTGCGGACATGCTCATCAGCAATGAAGATATTGAAGCAGCCTTTGTACTCTATTCACTAAATGACGGCGGTATCGGCGTCAGCGCTCGTTCCAAGGGCAAGGTGAACGTACAGGTTGTCATGGAAGCCTTGGGCGGCGGCGGTCACAGAACGGTGGCCGGTGCGCAGTTACAGGGCATGACCATAGAGGAAACGAAGAAGACTATCTTGGATAAAGCCCTTGAAGCTCTTCATTCCGCGGAAGCAGAGGAGGAAGAAGAATGAAAGTAGTATTGCTTGAAGATGTAAAAAAAGTCGGTAAAAAAGGTGAAATCGTTGAGGTCAGTGATGCATACGGCCGCAATGTGCTCATCAAAAAAGGCCTTGGCCTCGAAGGCACGACGACTAATGTAAACAATGCGAAACAAAAACAGGCGTCTATCGAACATAATAAAGCGGTAGCCAATGATGAAGCAAAGATCTTAGCGGCTCAACTGGCGAAGGTGGAAGTGACTGTTAAGGTTCGCATGGGTGAAGAAGGTCGCGTATTCGGCTCCGTTACGGCAAAGGATATTTCCGATGCGGCGAAGGCGCAATACAAGGTCGACATCGACAAAAAGAAAATCGAAATCAAAGAACCGTTGAAAACATTAGGTGTGCATGACGTATTGGTGCGCGTACATCCGGAAATTACAACGACCATCAAGGTTAATGTAGTGGCTGAATAATAGGGCTTCACCATGCTCATAGAGTATGGTGAATTCTTTTATCTATAGAGGTTAGTAAGGGAGATTATCATGGATGTACGCATTCCACCGCATAATTTAGATGCTGAGAAGGCCGTCCTCGGGGCATTGCTGACGAACGGCTCCAATGCGAGCGCCGTCGTGGATACGGTGACGAGTATTCTGAAAGCAGAGGACTTTTACCGGGATGCTCATCGCATTATTTATGATGCGATTTTGGAGATTATCCACGGAAATAAGACGGCGGATTTTATCACCGTCGGGGAAGAACTGGATCGCCGTAAACGACTTGATGCCGTAGGGGGGCTCGCGTATATTACCTCCTTGGCGAATGAGTCCGTGTCGTATAATGTGGAGCAACATGCGCGTATTATCAGCGAAAAGGCGCAGTTGCGCCGTCTCATAGATGCGGGTAATAAAATCGTCGGCATGACTTATGCCGGTGAAGAGGAGCCGACAGCCATTTTGAATAAGGCGGAGCAGATGGTCCTCGATGTGAGCGGTCAAACGCAGGCGGAATCATCCTTTTCCGCCATCGGTGACATCGTACTGTCCAATCTGGACAGGCTTAATGCGCTGCAACAGCATGAAGGCGCTCTTACGGGGATACCGACGGGCTTTAAGGACTTGGATCATATATTTAACGGATTGCAGAAGTCGGATCTCATCCTCGTAGCGGCGCGTCCTGCCATGGGGAAGACGGCGTTTACCTTGAATATTGCGCAGAATGTGTCCATGATTTCCGGCAAGACCGTAGCGTTTTTCTCTCTCGAAATGGGCAAGGAACAGCTGGTAGGGCGTATTCTTTCCTCCGTGGCGGAGGTGAGTTCTGAAAAATTGCGCCGCGCCGATATGACGCAGGACGATTGGGGCAGGGTTATCTCTGCAGCCGATGTGATGAGTAAATCGAAACTGTACATCGATGATACACCGGGGCTTACCGTGCAGGATATGCGCTCTAAATTGCGCAGACTCAAGGTTGAGCATGGCCTCGACCTCGTCATCGTCGACTATATTCAGCTTATGCAGGGCCGCAATGCGGGTAAAGGCAGTGAAAACCGTCAGCAGGAGGTATCGGAAATTTCCCGTAACCTCAAGCTCATCGCGCGTGAGTTCAACGTTCCTGTCATCGCATTGTCTCAGCTGTCTCGTAGCGTTGAAAGCCGTCCCGATAAACGGCCCGTGCTTTCAGACCTTCGCGAATCCGGTTCTCTTGAGCAGGATGCGGATATCGTTATCTTCCTGTATCGTGATAAATATTACGATGAAAACTCTGAGAAGGGTGATAATGCAGAGGTCCTCATCCGTAAACATCGTAACGGCTCCGTCGGCACCGTGGAACTTCAATTCATCGGTGAATTGACGCGCTTCCGCGATGTGGCCTATAAAGACATGGGGCCTGAACAATAATATATCGACAATCCTGTAAAGTGGTTATGATAGAAAGGCGGTGAATGTTATGCATGAAGTAATATCACTATTAATCAGTCGCCACGACTTTTTTCTGAACCTGTTGTGGGAACATGTAGAAATTGCGTTCATAGCATCTATCATCGCTATCATACTGGGCGGATTGCTGGGCGTATTCATTTACGAATACCGTCGCTTTTCGGGACCGGTTATGATGGTTGTTAACTTCCTGTATACCATTCCCTCCATATCGATGCTCGGCCTCCTGTTATATGTGTCCGGCGTAGGCGATGTGACGGCTGTTATCGCACTGGTCATTTATGCATTGCTGCCTATGGTGCGCGGCACCTTTGTGGGACTTTCACAAATTGATAAAAGCATGCACGAAGCCGGCATTGCATTGGGGCTTTCACGATGTCAGCGTTTATGGAACATAGAAATCCCTCTGGCGATGCCCAGCATTATAGCGGGCATACGAACGATGTCCATCATGACGATTGCCTTGACCGGTATCGCATCGTTCATCGGCGCCGGCGGTTTGGGCGTGGCCATTTATAGAGGCATCACTACAAACCAGGGTGCGTTGACCGTCGCGGGCAGTATTCTCATCGCTTTGCTGGCTATCGGTGTAGATTGCCTGTTTTCCGTTTATGAAAGATTGATTCGCGTCAGGGGTGCTGATAGTCGCTATGTGTATACCCTCGGTATCATTTTGCTGACCGTCGGCATCGGTATAGGTGGCTGGTCTATTTACGAGAATCATATTTATGCGACGCAGACGAAGGCTAAGGTCGTTCGCGTAGCGACGAAGCCGATGACGGAGCAGCTGATCTTGGGAAATATTCTGAAAGAATTGATTGAGACTCGAACCGATTTGACCGTGGAGCTTACAGAGGGCGTTGGCGGAGGTACCTCCAATATTCACCCGGCCATGGTATCGGGGCAGTTTGATATCTATCCGGAATATACGGGGACCGCTTGGAATGCGGTGTTGAAAAATACTGACGCCTATGATGAAAGCCGATTTAACGAGCTTTCACAGGCCTATAAGGATAAATATGATTTCGAATGGGTAGGCATGTATGGATTCAACAACACCTATGGATTGGCGGTGCGAAATGAACTCGCAAGCATATACAATCTGAAAACATATTCCGACTTAGCGCGCATAGCGCCACGACTTACGCTGGGCGGCGAATATGATTTCTTCGGTCGCGCCGACGGCTATGAAGGCTTGCAACGCGTATATGGCATGCAGTTCAAAAACACTAAAGACATAGATATCGGCCTCAAATACGAGGCGATTGAACGCGGTGAAGTCGATGCCATGCCTATATTTACGACGGACGGGCAATTGAGCAGAGCCCCTATTACCGTCTTACAGGATGATAAGCATCTCTATCCTTCGTACATGTGCGGTAATGTGGTGCGCACGGAAGCCTTGGCGGCGCATCCTGAATTAAGAGCGATTTTGGAATCGTTGACCGGGACCATCACCGATCAGGATATGGCTAAAATGAACTATGCCGTTGAAACAGAACATCGATTGCCGACCGATGTGGCCCATGAGTTTTTAGTTGAGCATAAGTTGCTATAAAATGTATTGATTCTGTTTTCTTTAGGGTTGCTATCGGAATTATTCTGATATGCATCATGTGAAAGTCTCAAAATTTCATAGAATTTGAACATATAAGAGTCTCTAGTACTGGATGATATATCCGGTGTTAGGGGCTCTTTTTATATTGTTGCGCTGTTGATACTAAAAAATATTCTGATACCAATAATGCTCCTATAATAACAAACATACGTTTGAAATAATTGTATGTTTTTGTTATACTAATCATAGTAATCACTGCGACGGTAAGATTTGTAAAAGGTATAGGGTTAGCGGTAGGGAGGTGTTTGTATGGGTTCGGCCGATACGGATCGGGTATATATGTGTATCGATCTGAAATGTTTTTATGCGTCTGTTGAGTGCGCCGATTTAGGGCTCAATCCGTTTACAACGCCTCTTGTGGTAGCCGATGGTTCGCGTGGAAAGGGCGCCATTACGCTGGCGATTTCGCCGGCTTTAAAACAGATGGGCGTCAAGAATCGCAGTCGGCTCTTTCAGATTCCTCCTCATATTGAGTATTTGACGGTCAAACCGCATATGAAACGCTATATGGAGGTGTCCGCCGAGATTTACGGTACATTATTACGGTATGTGGCGCCTGAGGATGTGCATGTGTATTCAATCGACGAGTACTTTATCGATATAACGTCGTATTTACCGCTATATAAGAAGACGCCGCGTCAGCTGGCGCAGATGTTCCTCGATGCGGTGTTGGAGGTGACTCGTATTTACGCTACCGTCGGTATCGGTACGAATCTGTTCCTCGCCAAGATTGCCCTCGATATCCTCGCGAAACATGCACCTGATTTTATCGGGTATCTTGATGAAAGTCTTTTTAAAGAACAGATTTGGTATCATCAGCCTCTTACCGATATATGGCAGATCGGAAGGGGTATAGCAAACCGATTACACAGGTATGGGGCCTTTGATTTGCATGGGGTCACCTTGATTCCGGAGGCAAAGTTGTATAAAGAGTTCGGCGTTAATGCGGAGTTGATTATCGACCATGCGTGGGGGCGTGAACCGTGTACGATTGCCGATATTCATGCATATCGCCCCGCAAAGCACTCAGTGTCGCGTAGCCAAATCCTACTGCGGAATTATACCTATGAAGAAGCTCATGTGCCTATGCGTGAAATGGTGGAGTCTTTGGTGTTAGATCTGTTACAAATCAAAGGTGTGACCGACCATATTCACGTTCATATCGGTTATGCCGATGATGCGGTTCGTTCCACCGGGGGTTCTAAGAAATTAAAGCAGTATACGGATTCACTTCAGGTTTTGACGGCGGCGGTCGTTAAATTATATGAGCAGCACTGTCATAAAGATGAGCTTATCCGTCGTATAGGGGTGAGTTTCGAGAATTTGGTCAATCGCTCCGCTATACCGCAGGAGGAGGACCTGTTCAGTGCTTTCACAATCGATACGGAGAATAAGGAACGACAGGTGCAGGAGGCGATGTTATCTATTAAGGAGCAGTTCGGTAAAAATGCTATTCTGCGTGCATCGAGCCTGCAGAGCGAAGGTACCATGCGCTTCAGGAATACATTGATAGGTGGCCATAACGGAGAGTAGAACAGGGGGAGAGGTATAGATTCATGAAGCAACGTATGTCCCGTTTACAACGGGCTAAGCAGTTTATGCCCTTTGCGGCGCTCAAGGGCTTTGAAGCATTGCTGGGCGCCGCATCGCGGCCTAAAGAGGCTCGTGTAGAGTTGTCGGAAGATCAATTGGAGGAGTTGAATCGCACGATTCAGTCGCTTGCAGAAGGGGATTTTGTGCGGGTTCTGTACTATACCGGTCACCGTTATACGGAGTCAGTAGGTACTGTCGAGGCTGTAGAACGGTCGTCTCATAGATTATCTGTTGAAGGCGCGATCATTTCTTTTAAGGATATTAAAGAACTTAATTTATATGAGTAATAGGGCCTGTTGATTTCAGAAATTTTGGTGTATATTATTATTGATAATTCTTCTTGACAGATACAATATATTTTATTAGAATAAACATATGAACAAACATTCATATGTTTATTTTTTCGTTATATTGTGGCGAAGTAAAGATAGATATGCTTTCACATATCGATAAGGAGACATCATGGAAGAAACATTATTGTTGCAGGATCTGAATTGTGCTAATTGCGCAGCGAAGATTGAGGACCGTATCCGCAAGATGGACGGTATCGAGACGGCAAATTTCGCCATTGCTACGCATCAATTGAAATTGACCGGCTCTTGGTCCGATCGGGAGGCTTTAAAACAGGATATTCAGGACATTTGCGATGCCATTGAAGAGGGTGTGACCGTGGCTGATTACGAACGTAAATCCAAGGCGGTTATGGACGATCACGGGCATAGTCATGATCACGGTAGCGATGCCGTTACGATTGCCGTTATCGTGGCGGGCTTATTATTCATGGCCTATGAAGCGTTGACCGCGTTTTATCCTGCTATCGGTATGCCTGAAAGTATCGAAAAGCCTATTTATTACATCGCGTATGTGATTCTTGCGTTCCCTGTGCTGCGTATCGCAGGCCGTAACATCCTGAAGGGTGAAGTATTCGACGAAAACTTCCTCATGTCCATCGCGACATTGGGTGCCATCGCCATCGATGCATTGCCTGAAGCGGTAGGCGTTATTCTGTTCTACCGTATCGGCGAGTTCTTTGAACATAAAGCGACGGACCGCAGCCGTACGGAGATTATGAATGCTGTCGATATGCGTCCTCAGGAGGTACGCGTTGTCGATACATGCTGCGGTGGCGAAATCGTCGTGATGGCCCCTGAAAAAGTTGAGGTGGGCTGGACCGTCGAAGTACGTCCCGGCGATTTAATTCCGTTGGACGGCACCGTCCTTGAAGGCGAGACCCGTGTCAATACGGCGCCTGTAACAGGTGAACCCGTTCCCGTACGTGCCGTAGCGGGTACACAACTCATGTCCGGTTGTATCAATGAATCCGGCCGCATTACGATGCGTGTCGATAAGGTTCTTGAAGAATCGATGGTGACTAAGATTTTGGATGCCGTCGAAAATGCAGCGTCCTCAAAACCGAAAATTGACCGTTTCATCACGCGCTTTGCCCGCGTATACACACCGATTGTTGTAGCGTTGGCCATCGCCGTCGCCATCATTCCGTCTCTTATCACGGGGGACTGGAATAAATGGATTTATACGGCCCTTACATTCCTCGTAATTTCCTGCCCATGCGCATTGGTGCTCAGCGTTCCGTTGGCGTTCTTCTCGGGGATCGGCAATGCGTCGAAACACGGCATCTTGCTTAAGGGCGGTCGTGTTATCGAGGCCCTTGCGAATGTGAAAGCTGTGGCACTCGATAAAACTGGCACGATTACATCCGGTGAGTTCAAGGTTAATACGGTGGAAACCGTCGGTTCACATGTGAGCGAGGTTCATTTGTTATCTATGGCTGCCGCTATTGAAGCCGTATCCACCCATCCGATTGCAACGAGTATCGTCGCTGAAGCGAAGAACCGGGGGGTTACGGTCGAGGCTTCCGACTTTGTTCAGGAATTGGCCGGAGAAGGCATGGTAGGCATGACCAACGTTCAACAGGTTCTTGTCGGCAACCGTCGACTCATGGAACGCTATGAGGTGCAGGGCTATCCTACCGATGCTGCGGAATACGGTACAGAGGTGCTTGTTGCGGAAGGTAATGTGTATATCGGTCGTATCATCATTGCCGATGAACCTCGACCTGATTCTGCGGAGGCGATTAAAGATCTTAACCGTCAGAATATCAAGACCATCATGTTGACCGGCGATGCGCAAGCCAGTGCCGATTATATTGCGAAACAGACCGGCGTGAGCGCCGTGCGTGCTCAATTGTTGCCGCAAGATAAATTATCCGCCGTGCAGGGTGTTCGTTCCGAATATGGCCCGACCATGTTCGTCGGGGACGGTATCAATGATGCCCCTGTATTGGCCGGTGCCGATGTGGGCGGTGCGATGGGCAGTGGTGCCGATGCGGCCATTGAAGCGGCCGATGTCGTATTCATGCGTCCTTCTTTGAAAGCTATCGCTCATGTTATCGACCTTTCCAAGGCGACATTGAGTGTGGCATGGCAAAATGTAGTATTCGCCATTGCCGTCAAGATCATCATCATGGCGATGGGCCTCATGGGCTATGCGTCCATGTGGTGGGCCGTATTCGGCGACACAGGGGTATCCATCCTCTGTATCTTAAACTCCATCCGAATCTTAAACCGAAAAGGTTAAGATAGACTTTCCTTTGTGAAAGCGGTCAATTTGCTTCTGGGGTTGTTGTAATTATCAGAACATCAGGGGCAACATAGACCGGCCGATACATGGTATCGGCATTCTCCTAGATATATGGTATTCTCATAGACATATAAATCCGGTGAAAGAGGATGTCCGTTGGACGGTCTCTTTTACTTTCACAGAGAAAATTAAGCATCTTGAATTGAATAGCATCCTTAAATAGTATATAATTTTAGAGATGATTATTATTGTACGTTCGTTGGAAGGAGGGATAGCATGATTACGGTGTACAAACATATTGAAGAAGAATTAGTTGCCGACTACACTGTGTCAGATGCCACAAAAGGTTCTTGGGTAAATTTGGTGAACCCTGACCCCGATGAGTTATCCCTCATCAATATTTTGACGGAAATTCCGACGGATGTATTAAAGACCGCTCTCGATATGGAAGAACGTTCTCACGTGGAGTTGGAGGATAATTATATTTTCGTCGTTATCAACATTCCGGCGATTCGTGGTAACGATATGTACGATACAGTGCCGCTCGGCATCTTTTTGACGCCTGACTTCTTCATTACCGTATGCCTTGAAGAGTCCGAGGTGTTATATCCGTTCATTTCGAATCAACTGTCTACGTTCTATACGTATAAAAAGACGCGGTTCCTGTTCCAGATTCTGTACCGCACGGCAACGCTGTTCCTGCGTTACTTGCAACAGATCAACCGCCGTACCGACGATATCGAAGTTCAGTTGCGTCATACGACGAAGAATAAGGACTTTTTCCAGTTGTTGGAATTACAGAAATCCATGACATACTTTACGTCCGCCTTGCGTACGAACGGTACCGTTATGGAGAGGCTGTTGCGTTTGCGCGGTCATACGACTTATAAACATCTGCTCAAGATGTACGAAGAGGACGAAGACCTCCTGGAAGACGTTATTATCGAGAATAAACAGGCCATCGAGATGGTTGAGATGTACTCTAACATTCTGATGAATATGATGAACGCTTTCACATCCATCATTTCAAATAACCTCAATATGGTGATGAAAATGTTGGCGGCCCTTACGATTACCTTGGCGGTGCCGACGATTATATTCAGCCTGTGGGGGACGAATGTGGCATTGCCGTTCCAGGACGATCCGAACGGATTCTATGAAGTGGTAGGCATTTCCGTGGTGTGTTCCATCATTGCCATCATCGGCATGTGGAAAAAAGATCTATTTTAATTTCATTATGGAGATATCGTCGTTAACAGCAGTGAAAAAGGACCTCCCGTAATTCGAGAGGTCCTTATGTTGCGATAACAATGGTTTATCTGATATAATACTAAATTATGGAGAGGTGTCCGAGTGGTTTAAGGAGCTGGTCTTGAAAACCAGTGACTCCGCAAGGGGCCGTGGGTTCGAATCCCACCCTCTCCGCCATTTAATTTTAAAGCGGAAAACAGTAGAGTATAATGTTTTCAAAATTATATAATTATTTCTAAAACCCTGTAGGTTGTGGCCTGGAGGGTTTTATTTTTTATCTTATAAGCCTAAGCCGCCGATAATTCTATTAGAGTAGAGAACGTTGGAATTATTAAGAAAAAATAGGCCCTTTTTAGTAAATCATCAGGGATAATAACATTTGCTAATATATCTGTTGTGTGAACAGGTCCTTTAATACGTTGTTTGCTAATAGTTGTAATTTGTCCAATATCAGCCATATTCTCAGATTTTAAGTTAGCAAGATAGTTAATTACCGCGACAGTATCGTTATATTGCTTACGCATTTTTAATACTTTAGATTGAAGTGTTTTGTCAGATCTGATTATATCTACTGAATATTTTTTAAGATTACTCATAAGAGCCGACCGGTTTTGAAGGTGTTCATAACTGCAATGATTTGCATAAGATGATTATGAAATTATGTTGATCAATATATTGCTTTCAGTATA
Source organism: Veillonella denticariosi JCM 15641 (assembly GCF_002959855.1). GTDB lineage: Bacteria > Bacillota > Negativicutes > Veillonellales > Veillonellaceae > Veillonella > Veillonella denticariosi. Next base: position 353,211 of record NZ_PPDB01000003.1, on the reverse strand, counting down.
GCATAGGTGAAAGTAAATGAGAATTAGCGCCGGAGGGAATAGTTTTTATAGAAAATCTTTATCCTCTATGGTATGCTATCGATGTATTAATTTGATTATTGTATAGAGGAGGTCCCATGGGGGGAATCAGGTTTTCACGGTCACAGATTTTAATTTTAGTCAGCGTATGGCTCACGTTTTTATTGAGTTTTGTCATGCGTTTATCCTGGGCATCGGTTATGCCCATCGTCAATGATGCGCTCAATTTTACGGCAAAGATGGGATCTCAGCATATTGCGGCATTTTACTTCGGTTATGCGCTCACGGTATTGCCCGGCGGTATTCTGGCGGATAAGATCGGCTATCGCCGAACTATTTTATGCAGCTTAATCGGTATGGCTGCGGTAACAGCCTTGATGAGCACCATTACGGATTATACTTATGCATGGGTATTGCGGTTCTTATTAGGCGTTATGTCCGGTCCCGTACAGGCATCCTGTCTGAGTGCTATCGGCGATCACTTCGGCCCGAATCAACGAGGCGTGGCGGTAGGATTCTTTATGAGCTGTACCTCTTTCGGTATTACTACCGTTAATCTATATGCGCCGTATGTGGCGACTCATTACGGCTGGCAGACCGCGTTTCTCGTGACAGCCGCATTGCCGTTAGCGGTATGGCTTTTGTGTTATTTCACGGTCCGTAAACCGAGTGCGGAGATCATGGTTCAGCGCGAATCAGAAGCATCTGCAGCAGCAGCTAAACTCGGTATGGGTCAAACATCCTTAAAGGAAAATTTGAAGCATATTATTTCCAATCGAAATATTCGATGCCTTGCTATCGCCGGCTTTTTCGCGACGGGAACGACCTGGGGCGTAACTCAGTGGGCGAACTTGTACATGGTTAAGCAGCTGGGCGTAACGGCTATCTATGCAGGGCAGGTTATGAGTGCTTTCGGTACGGCGGCTCTTATTGCAAAGCCGACTATCGGTATTTTATCGGATATTTTGCCGATTAAGAAGAATCACCTGGCGGCTTTTGTGATGTTCCTGTTTGCACCTGCGCTGATTTTATTTGCCAGCACGAATAATCCGGATATGCTCTTTGTAACGGGGCCGATCTTGGGAATCGGTGCTTTTATGCACAGCGCTTTGACGAATGCTCTCGTGGTACAGTCGGCGGCGCCGCATTTGCGCGGCACTACGGCGGGCTTCGTGAATCTGTTTAACCAAATCGGTGCGCTCCTGGCGCCACTTCTCTTAGGCAATGTCCTCGTCATGACGGGCAGTTATCAATTGTCCTTGATGTCCATCGCCATCGCTCCTGTTATCGGAGCATGTGCCTTGTTCTTTGTACGGCTTAATCGGTGAAAGTTCAGGTGTTTATACGATGAGCAATTGACAGAACCGATTTGATGGAAAGTATTTGTATTAAAGTAACGGAAATTGTTTGTGTCGAAATCGTATAAACTATTGGTATCGAAGTGATAGAAATAATAGAAACCATCTGTAGCGAAGGAGGTTCGTTATGCATATAGTCTGCTTTGGTGACAGCATTACGCGCGGTTATGATGTACCGTACGGGCTCGGTTGGGTCGAATTGTGCGCAGAGGCAATGTCGCATACGCAATTTACCAATTACGGCATAGACGGACTGTCCGTACAGGGACTGTTCAATCGTGTGGAGGCCTGGTCGAGTACAGCTTCTTACGATCGAAATCGCTATATTTTCCTCATGTGCGGTACCAACGATATTCTGCAGGGACGTGATGCGGACTATGTATTTCGTATTCTTGTGAAAGCTATCGAACAGGCCGCTGAAAAAGGACGAGTTATCATCGGCCTGGAAACACAGATAGACAGTGATATGGACGGCATCAACCGTGAAGTCGTAGCCGTTAACGATCGGTTAAAAGACTATGCGGCAAAACACCATCATAAGACCATCGATTTTTACAGCACTCTGAATGAAGCGGACCGTAATGGGCAGATTGTATTTGCGGGCGAAGTACATCCCAATGAGTTGGGGTATCGCTTGATGTCACAAACGGCTTTGAAGGTGTTTCTGCAGCTCGGTAAGATGGAGTGGGGGAATGAAGATGGTACTTTGGGCTGTATGCAGGGCCATCTCATGTAGTACATTAAGATACATATTTTTAAAGGCGGGTATAGAGAACATATTTCGTTTTTTGGATAACTGTTACGATATAAAAAGAAGGACTGCACTCAAAATGTAATTAATTTTACATTTGGGTACAGCCCTTTTTTGTTATGTATTAGCTTTTATTTTTGTGCGAACACCTGATTAGCGCTTTGCCTTGGATGCGGCGTTATTGTTTGCAACCTTTGCGGATTGTGCGATCGCGTATGCAGTGCCTTTTACTAGTTCATAAGCATCGGATGTATTGCCGGATACGGTAACAGCTGCTACGGTATCGTCAGTCAATGCGAACATAGCCGTTGCATACGGATGTTGAGCGCCGTTTGGAACTGTAACAGCACCGGACTTCACAACGATGAATCGGCCCGCATTGTTGAATACATCGTAATAAGCCGCTTGTTTTACACCATCATAGCTTTCATTATAAGCGAATAACGTTGCTATTTCAGCAGCGGAAAGATTACCGGATTTTTGCATGGACATCAATTTACCTGCTGCAACTGCTGTAGGTTGCGTCATGTTAACAGTGATGCGCAAGGATTGATTGTTCACAACAGCCTCTGTAATCACGTTTGTGGAGAACACGTTAGCAACGCCGTTGCCTGTGTGATTATAAGAGCTTGCTGTTTTTACCTGATAGCCGTTTGTATAAGCAGGCAAGTTGTATGTATAGGATTTACCGTTCAATAGAACGTCGAATGCGTTCAACTGGTTCGCTTTGTAACGGTTCACATAAGAGTTGCCGTTATTGTTATAGTTCAAGGACGCTACTGTTTCCTGGTATACAGGTTGTTGCGTAGTAGGGATCGGATCCATGATTTGTAGACCGATAGCTGTTGTCTGAGGTGCAACGAAGATAGGATCTCCTAAATCTTTGGACACAGGTCTTTGTTGTGTCATGTCGCCTGCTGCATATGGATCGGCAGCCACATTTTTCTTAGCAACTTGTGGAGGAGTTGCAGTGTAACCTGTTTGTACCATAGGTCTACGGGCTTCCGTATCGGAATAGCCGGATTGAGCTTGCTGTTGAGCAGCGCGTTCATAAGCGCGTGCGTTTGCATCTACAGATGCGGCAAATGCGGAAAAAGATATAGATGTTGCTGCAAATACTGCGAATGCTGCAGCTAAATGTTTCTTGTTCATGTAAAGTCACTCCTAGTTTTAATTTACAAATACCACAAAATAAATACTTTAAAGTATATTATATCGAAAAAAATACAAATTGTAAATAAAACATAAAATAAATTACCAACTATAAACTGAGAACGACTTGACGGATATGAAGACTGTATGATAACGGATATAAATACTGCGTAATATACGATAAATCGGCCCGATAGTATATAATAGTATAATATAAAGATAGTGGAGATATTTGTATCTTCTCTTATGATTTGACGATTTACTATTGAGATGGTGAAAGCTTTCACCAGGGAGGTCTCATGAGTATCAGTATATATTACGGACGCGCCGGATCCGGCAAGACGCAGGCCGTTTATGCGCGTATTGCACAAGTGATGAAAGAATGCCCGGGGGACCCGATTATTCTGCTCGTGCCCGAACCGGCCACCTATCGGGTGGAACGGGAACTGGCGGAGTTTATGCCTCAAAAAGGTTTTACGACGGTGCGGGTTGTAGGCTTTGGACGCCTCGGATACCAAGTGTACCAGTCTATCGGTTCCAAAGGGGATCACCAATCGGGATTGACAGCGTTCGGTCGCGCCATGTTGCTGCGCCTTGTGATGAAGCGCAAACAGCAGGAATTAGGGCTCCTGGAACAGGCGACGAAACGTCCTGAGTTCTCATCGGTGCTGCAACAATTATTCTCCGAGTTTCGTGCATTTCGCATCGGGCCGGATGATCTGGAACGCGGCGCTGAATCCGTAAAGAACGGTGTGTTGCAGAAGAAGTTGCGTGAACTCGCTCTATGCATGGCGGCATACGAAGAAGAGATCAGCCGTCACGGCGAGCGCGATATAGACCCGATCATGGAAATCGTGGAGGCGTTGCCGCACTCCCCGTTGATGGAGAATTGCCATGTCTTTATCGACGGTTTCCATTGGTTTACGCCGACTCATTATGAACTGATTTATACTCTGTTTGATCTGGCGAAGGAAGCGGTTATCACCGTCGATTTGCCGATGGATCCCGAAGCGCTTAATGTTGCACGCCGCGGAGAGCATCTGTTCAGCCGTCCTCTTGAAATCTACGACACGTTGGTTGCCCGATATGGTAGCCGAATCGAATGGGTAGGCTTTGACGGCAAGCGGGGGCCCCGGGTGGTACAGGCGTTAGAGTCCGATTTCTTTACGAGTCCTGCAAGGGCGAACTCTACGGATGAGCAGATTCCCCTCATCAGAGGGCATAATCGGGAGCGCGAAGGCGATGCGGTGGCGCGGCGTATATTGGATTATGTGGAATCCTCTGAAGGTGCGCGGTATCGCGATGTGTGCGTTATGCTGCGCGAATCGGAAACCTATGGGGACACATTGGAAAAGGTTTTTACCCGTTACGGTATTCCACATTTTATCGACCGTCAGCGACCGATGAAAAATCATCCGTTAGGAGAACTGTTGACGGATTTATTCGGTGTCGTCCGTCATAGCTACAGTCGTGACAGCATGTTCCGTTTATTGAAAACGGATTTAATGCCTCTTACGCGCGAGGCCGTCGATGAATTGGAAAATTACGTTCTCGAATTCGGTATCGATCATTATAAATGGGAATCTGAAAGCTGGTCGTATTTACAGGGCTTTCAAAGGGGGAGGGACGATGAGGAAACCCATTTTGATGCGCCCCGCAGAGCGCGTGTAAATGTGTCCCGTCAGATTATCATGGATATTTTGTCGCCGTGGTTTGATTTCGCATCGAATGCGGAGGGCCATACGGGCGGCGAATGGGGCGCCGAGCTGTATCGCATTTTAGAGGTACTGCAGGTGCCGCACCGCCTCTATGAATGGACTCAGGATGCCGAGGCGAGCGGAGATCAGGAGTCCAAGGCGAGTCATGAGCAGATGTATAATGCGGTCATTTCGTTCATTGACGAAGTATCGTCGGTGATGAAGGATGAAATTCTCACGTTAGATGAGATGATGCTGCTCCTCGAAGAAGGCTTGCGTGATATCAATTACTCCATGATTCCGCCGTCTCTAGATCATGTGGTAATCACCACCATCGAGCGCGGATATAGTCAGTGGTGGCCGAAGGTTTTCGTGATGGGCCTCAATCAGGGCGTATTCCCGCAAAGCATGGGCGATGAAGGACTCATCAAGGACCGGGAGCGTCAGGAATTGGCCGAGGCCGGCATTACCCTTGCGGAAGGGGCACTGCCGAAGGCGTTCAACGAAAATTTCCTGCTCTACCTGGCGATGACAAGAGGAGGAGATTCGTTGACATTGTCCTATGCCGGATCCGGCGAGGACGGTACGGGGCTTGAACCGGCCCTTGTGATTAAGCGTCTGGAATCGCTCGGTTATGTGGATGAGGCCGTTGATGTGCCGCTTATCATCATGCCCGATACGGAAGAACGCTACTTATGGCGTCCGAATCAGAGCCTGTCCCTCCTGTCGGAACGATGGGGGGCGCTTCTTAGCGGCGAACCTGTGAGTCCCGTGTGGTGGGGCCTTTATAACTGGGCTCGTGAAAGTGCGGAATATCGGCCGAGATTGGCTGAGGTGTCGCGCGGTATTCGAGATAATAATGATGTGCCGGTCATTACGCAGGATTTGGTAAACGGTCTGTTCTTATCAAAGGGTTACATGTCCGGCTCCGTGACGCGCCTTGAAAAATATCAGCAATGTCCGTTCCGCTTCTATGCACAGTACGGATTGCGACTGGAACCGCGCAAGGTGCGTTCCTTCGGCGCGCCTGAAATCGGTACCTTTCTGCACGCCAATTTGGAGCGCCTCGGCAATTATCTGCTGGAACATAATCAGCAGTGGCGCGATCTGGATGAAAGGACACAGCGTGAAATGTGCAGCGCCGTTGCCGATGAAATCGTGAAGGACAACCAGTTCAGCGAGGATGAAAGTTCCGCCTATCAGGAGGCTATCGAGCATCGTGTGCAGCGCACCTTGGAATCGACCGTAGGACGTCTCGTGGAATGGTCGAAGCGCAGCGATTTCAATACGAAGTATCTGGAGCAGAATTTCGGCCTCGGAGGCGGCTGGGATTCGATTAATGTGCCTCTCGGCGCTGATCGCTATCTCCGCCTTGTGGGACAGATCGACAGAATCGATGAATATACCGCGGACGGTCAAACGTACGGCATGGTTATCGACTACAAGTCGGGCGGTGCCAAGGTGAGCGCTCAGGATGTGTATTACGGACTCAAGTTGCAGCTGATGACATATTTACTGGCATTGGAATCCGCATACGGCAGAATGCATGGCGATTCGATGTCTCCGGCTGCGGTCGTATATACGTATGTTAAGAATCCGCAGACATCGTCGGATGCGCCTATATCCTATGATGATGCGTCGGAGCTGGCTAAGAAGAACAGCACCTTGCAGAACAGCGGTTATTTTGCGGATGATGTGGAGCTGTTGACGCACATTGACAATCAGGTGCTTAATTATGGCTCCGGTAAAGGGCCTTACGTGCCGCTTCGCATCGGTAAGAATCAGCAGATTTATAAAGGCGACAAGCCTAAGGTGAAGAGCTCCGGCGACTTTGACGTTATGTGCCGGTATACTCGTCGCGTGATGGCTCGGGCGGGACAGCAGATAGGGGATGGATTGTTTCCTATCAAGCCGTATCAGCTGAACGGCGTACGGCCGTGTACCTATTGCGAATATCAGAACGTGTGCCGCTTTGATTCGAGTCGCAATCAATACAATTATTTATCCAGACTGGCGGAAGAGGATGCGCTGAACTCTATGAAAGAAGCATTGAATGAAGGAGATGAAGACTATGGCTGTTAAGTGGACGCCTGAACAGGAATCGGCGATTATCGCACCGAAGGATTCGGCTCTGTCGGCTCAGACCTTGCTGGTGGCGGCCGCAGCGGGATCCGGTAAGACGGCGGTCCTCGTGGAACGTATCATTACGCGTCTCAAGGATATGGACAATCCGTTATCCGTACAGGAACTGATGGTTGTAACCTTCACGAAGGCGGCGGCGCAGGAGATGAGCTCCCGTATCGGGCTGGCATTGGCAAAGGCCATGGAATCCACAGATGATCCGAAGCTGCAGGCGCGATTGGAACGGCAGCTCAATCTGTTGCCGTCCGCTCATATTTCAACGCTTCACTCCTTCTGTCAGTGGGTGATCCGTTCGTACTTTTACAAACTCGACATCAATCCGACCGCACGCATCGGAAACGAGGCGGAAATGGCGCTTCTGCAACAGGAGGTGCTGGAGGATCTGCTGAAAGTGGCCTATGAGAACGGCAGTTATAATATTTATGAACTGGCGGACTTCTTCAGCGATGATAAATCCGATATGGGCTTATCAGAGAAGGTGATGGCGCTATATAATTACGCCATGTCCCTCAGTAATCCCGACGGATGGCTGCGCCGCGCTTTGGAGCCGTACAGGGAAGCGATGGATGTATCGCCTGTGGACACCTTGTGGGGCCAATCCATGTGGGACAAGCAGATGGAGGCCATTGAACGCATCAAGGAACGGTTGCGGCGGATGGAGCAGATTCTCTTAGAACCGGCAGGCCCTCAAAAGTGGCAGAAAAATTATGATAATCAGCTGGCCGGCCTTATGACCCTCGTTTCGGCCGATTCTTGGGATGCAATGGGCTCCGCCTGTGCACATCTGGATACGTTTTTAACGGATCAGTTGCGATTGGGCTCGAAAGAGGCCGCATCCCTGGATCCTGCTTTGGTTGAAGAATTCAAAATATTGGCCAATCAGAATAAAGATGATTTGAAAAGCATGCAATCCGGTATATTCACCGTGTCGGAATCGACATTGCAGGAGCAGTTCAGGTCTCAGTATCCTGTCATTGAGAACCTTGTGGAGCTTACCATCGCCTTTCACCAAGCCTATATGGAGGCGAAGAAGGAACAGGGCGTCATGGACTTTAACGACCTTGAGCATCTGTGCCTGGCGCTCCTCGTGGAGCCAGGAACGGAAGATGACCCTCAACCGTCCGATGTGGCGAAGGAACTGCAGGATACTTTCAAGGAAATCATGGTCGACGAATACCAGGATACGAACGGGGTGCAGGAGACGATTATCAACTTGATTTCCAAAGAGGATAATCGATTTTATGTGGGTGACGTTAAGCAGGCGATTTACAGTTTCCGCATGGCGGACAGCTCTCTGTTTATGGATAAGTATAATACGTACGGCGGATCTGATGCGGTGGAGCGCCGTATCGATTTGGCGAAGAATTTCCGGTCCTATGAAAATATTCTGGCGGTGACGAATTTTCTGTTCTATCAGATTATGACCGCCGAAGCGGCCGAACTGAATTACACGGAGCGGGAATCCCTCATTCCGGGGCGTATCGTGGAGGATGCACCGGATAACTGGGTCGGCGGCGACGTGGAACTGCAACTGCTCGATGTGGGCCCTGATACGCTCGGCGCTTATGTGAAAGACGCAGAAGAGGACAGGGATGAGCCGGAGAATAACGAGCGGGAACTTGATTTTATAATTCAAAAAATCAAGGAGATTCACGCCTCCAAAAAGTGCGTTCAGAATCCGGACGGCACATTTCGTCAGATCGAGTGGCGGGATTTTGCCGTGTTGCGCCGTTCCCTTGCCGGTTGGGGCACTCGTGCCGTGGAGGCTATGCGACAGGCTGGGATCCCTGCGGTCGTGAACGAGCGGGACGGATACTTCGAGGCCCAGGAGATTCAGCTGCTTTTAGCACTGCTATCCGTTATCGACAATCCGGAGCAGGACTTGCCGATGGCGGCCGTTCTTCATTCGGGGCTGGTCGGCCTCGATGCCAATGAACTGGGTGCGCTTCGCCTTTCCGGAGAGGGGACTTTGTGGACCCTCATGCCGGTTTATACGGAGCGGACGCAGGATGAACGGCTGCTGTCGTTTATCGCTCATATGGAGCGGTGGCGTACATTGTCTCGCCGTCACGGGGTGGCCGATCTGTTGTGGGATATTTACGAATCTCAGGATTATGTAAACTATGTGGGCGCCATGCCGAACGGCCTAGTGCGTCGCGCCAATGTGCTGGCGTTGTACGAGAGGGCGAAGGGCTTTGAATCGTCCGGATTCCGAGGCCTGTTCAGATTTTTGCGCTTTGTTGAAAGCTTGCGTGACAGCAATCAGGATATGGCGGTGGCGAACGTGGTTACCGAAGCGGACGATGTGGTGCGACTCATGACGATTCACAAGAGTAAGGGCCTCGAATTTCCTGTGGTGTTCTTGTCGGGCATGCAGAAGCGGTTCAATAAACGCGATTTGACGTCGCCGCTGCTCATCGATAAGAACGCCGGCATCGGGCTTAAGGGCTATTATCCGGATATACGCGTCACATATCCGACCATGCCGTGGTTTTATGTGAAAGACGTCAAAGAAGCGGCCCTCAAGGCTGAGGAACAGCGTATTCTCTATGTTGCGTTGACGCGGGCTCGGGATAAACTCTTCATGACGGGCTTTATTAAAGGTCTGTCGAGTGAAAAGGGCCTGACCGCTGCGGGAAAACTGGTGAAAGCCGGTGCCTCGGTAGATACGCAGACATTGCCGAAGGACCTCATTACACAGGCGAACTCCTACTTGGATTGGGTCCTCATGGGGACAGCGCGACATCTGGACGGAGGGAATCCGTTGCGGGCAGGCATTGAATATGAAGGCTCTACATGCTTTGATTTAAAGGATAAACAATGTCGTATCAAGGTTGAAATACATGACGGTGCGGCGTATGGCGATTTGGATTACAAAGCCGATATAGACGAAACGACAATCGGCAAGGTGCGCGAATTGGCGGCGGTCAATGAGGTAGCATTGCCGCAAGTTATCGTCGATCGGTTCAACTATACCTATCCCTACGAAGATGCCTGTCGCAGAACCGCTAAAATATCCGTCAGCGAGTTGAAGCGACGCTTTCAGGAACGGGAGGAAGAAGCGGGCGATATCGATTCTCTGCCGCGGTCAGAACCTGTCGAAAGAACGTCTGAGAGGATTGGAGCGCCATGTAACGTTCAGTCAGAGCCTAATAGTGAGGTCGCTGACAGTGGTGATATAGATTCTAGTGTTGAGGCGGTATCTAAGACCGATACCATTATGGCCTTACAGCCTTCTGTTGTAGTAGATGACGATGCATTAGCAAATTCCGTGTTCGGCAGAAAACCGCGGGTGTTACAGTCCGAAGAGGACGTGTTGACCGGAGCTCAATGGGGGACCCTCATGCACGAGGCCATGCAGTGGCTGCCGATTGATGCCTATACGCAGGACTCCCTGTCAAAACGGTTGGATGAACTGGTATTGAAGGGGACTTTCACGGCGGAAGAACGGAATTTACTGAACGATTCGGGCCTGTATCGATTCTTCACATCGGATCTGGGTAAGCGTTTAATCGCATCAAAGCGCGTGGAACGGGAGTTGCCGTTCAGTATGCTCTTTGAAGGAAAACGCGTGTACGATACTCTTGAAGAGGGCGAGAATCTGTTCCTTCAAGGGATTATCGACACCGCCTTTGAAGAGGACGGCGCATGGGTTCTCGTGGATTACAAGACCGACCGCGTTCAATCCGGCGATGAACTCATCAGGCGCTATAAAATACAAATGGACCTCTATAAAGAGGCCCTCTGTCGGCTCACCGATATGCCGGTGAAAGCATGTTATATTTACAGTTTCAGATTGCATGATGCAATTATAGTATAAGCGAAAATCCTTACGTTATCTTAAATACGGGGAATATTCGCCAATAACGGTTTTTTCTTTTTGTGCTTGATCGGTGCGAATACCTTGAGCACCTGCGGTAATACCTCGATGTCTACCGGCATGTATGGACCTTGATCGCCGTCCATATTTGTCGGTAAGTTATCGACTTGCGATAAGAGTTCGATGTGCGCTTTTTTTACGGTCAATGTCGTCGTATACCGTGAATTATATATGGCACCGCTCAGGATGAGCGGTAATACGCTTAGAATGTCCAGGATGAAATATTCCTTGAATATGATAATGCGCATATAGCCGTCATCGACGGATGCTTCCGGCATGAACCGTTCAAAGCTGGATACTACATTTGTAAGCAACGCCAGAACGAGCGGCGACTTACAGATAAAGTCGTCATCTTCCGTCTGGATGCGGTATGTGTAGTCTTTCGTAGTGAAGAGCGCCTGACCGGCTCGCAAGAAGTAGGCGAGAGGACCTAAAATGCGCTTTTCCTTCGGCGTTACCTCTTCGATAACCTTCGGAATGACACCGGCGGCGATGTTATTGCAAAAATATTTATCATTACAACGACCGATATCGATGCTGCGCGTCTGGTTGATGTCGAGACGGCGTATAGCCAGCATCGGATTTTGCGGCATGCCCAATGCGCGGGACATGTCGTTGACCGTTCCTACGGGGATGAATCCGAACGTACAGGTGAAGCCCCCTTGGGCTATGCCGTTTACGGTTTCGTTTACCGTTCCGTCCCCACCCATGCAGAATACGGCGTCGAAGCCGCGATCGCAGGCGTTCTTTGCGAATCTGGTGGCATCGCCTTCACCGGTGGTGAATTTGACTTCGATCGTATCGAATAAGGTACTCAATTTCCATTGTAAATCGAGGGCGTAACGGCGTGCCGCACCGCCCCCGGATACGGGGTTGATGATAACCAGACAACGGCTCATGGTGTAACTTCCTTACTTTCAAAAAATGATAAATCTCTTGGCTATTGCTAAATTGACAGGCTTATAAGCGAGTTTTATAATTATAGTGTATACAACGATTATATATACAAATTATTTTATAGAGTAATTTGTCTTATACTTTATTATACTCATTTTATGCGTTCTTTGAAAGTGTGAAAGCTGAGGAACGCGTGAGGGGATGACTATGGGCAAGAGTGAATCAAAAGGGAAATATAAATTATCGTCCGTGGACGCCATCGAGCGATTGCCGCTGAGCGAGCAGGTATATTTAACACTGAAAACGGCTATTTTAACAGGAGAACTGATGCCTGAGGAAAAGCTGAATGAAGTGAGAATTGCGGCGCAGCTGCGGGTCAGCGCGACGCCGGTACGCGAGGCGTTCCGTAAATTGGCAAAGGATAATCTCGTCGTTATCGTTCCGTGGAAAGGTGTTACGGTAAAATCCGATACGCCGGAGGAAATCATAGCGCTCTACCAATGCCGGGAGGTTATGGAAGGCCTTGGGGCACGCCTTTGTGCACGTAACGCGACAAAGGCACAAATTAAAGAACTAAAGGCTTTATGCAAAGAAATGCATGCCATTGAAGATGCGACCGAACGCGTTGATGTGAACAGCCGCTTCCACTCCATGATCGCTCAATGTTCCGGCAACGAGCGCGTTGTGGAATATTTGGAAAGCTTTCGGGAGCGGGTCAACCGCGATATGTATCTGAGTTCTTTTAATGCCGTGAGAACCCATGACTGTGATGATGAACACGATCAGATCGTAGATGCCATCGAACGCCATGATGAACTGGCCGCGGAAGAAGCCATGCGTAAACATATAACAAATGCATTCATCTTCAAAAAAGCGAATGCGGAAGTACAAGATAAAAAAATCAATGAAGTATAGAAAGAGCCCCGCAGCTGATGAACTGCGGGGCTTTTTATAAGATTTTTCTTTTCCGTTGTAGAATGGCAATGCATATTTGAGGTCCTACTCTTTATGCCGATTAAGAAACTCCATCCTCTTATAATGCGCTGTCAGGTGTGCATTGCATGTTTTGTAGTCTTTTATGCGCAGATGCATCAGTTTTCCGATGTTGATTTGCAGCGATTGAGCGATTTTAAATAAAATTTCCACGGAGACGCCTGATATGCCGATGCCGCATTCGAGCTTGCTCAGATAACTGCGGCTGATTCCTACAAGATGAGCCAGCTCTTTCTGAGACATGTTCATGGACAGGCGGATGATGGCGATTTTATGACCCAAACACACATATTGATGCTGTAAAAACGGGTCTTCGTAATTGTTGATTTTCAGGTCGGTCAGTTTAACGGGGCTGGCTTTCATGACGACTCCTTTTCTTTTCCATGCTCTCTAAATATAGTATACTGAGATTATCAGGCTTTTGCTAATACGGGAAACTTGATAATTATCGGGTATTACCGATAATTACACGAATTGTGAAAGCAAATGGATGGAGGCATTATGGAAAAATATATAGCGGTGGCTCTCGGCGGAGCCTTAGGGGCGCTATTTCGCCTGGCTGTAGGTGAATGGGTGATGGGGAAGGTCGAGTCATTTCCGTACGGTACCATTGTGGTGAACCTCGTCGGCTGTTTGATTATAGGGCTCATTTTGGGGCTGTATATGCAGAAACCCGACATTCCGCAATGGTTGCGGTTTTTTCTCGTTGTGGGCGGCCTCGGGGCTTTCACCACATTTTCTACATTTGCCTTTGAGATGCTGCAGCTTGTGATGGCGGAATCCTATGTACAGGCGCTTTGGTATGGTGGATTGCAGGTTATAGGCGGCCTTATCCTGTGCTGGGCAGGTCTCGTAGTGGCTCGCATATTTTAAGTTGTATATACTATAATTTGTATTGCTTATTTTAAATTGATAATAACTTGAATTGAGGAGAACATATGAAGTCCATTAGAACGCAGGATGCCGTAGGGCATGCATTATTACACGATCTTGTGAGAATTGTCATCGGTGAGGTGAAAGACACGCCGTTCCGTCGTGGGCACGTGATTACGGAGGAGGATATTCCTAAACTCCTGGATCTCGGCAAGGAACATGTATTTGTGATGGAGTCGGAGGATGAGGGCTTCCTGCATGAAGAGGATGTGGCTCGTGCTCTTTATGATATGGCCGGCGGGAATTATATGCATGCGGGTCCTATGGCACAGGGGAAAATCGAGGCGATTGCGGACGCGGACGGTCTCTTCAAGGTGGATGTGGGACGTTTGCATGCCATTAATAGCGTCGGAGAGCTGACGATTGTTACGAAATTTAATAATACTCCGGTGAAAGTAGGCGATAAACTGGCGGGGATGCGCTGTATTCCGTTGCTTCTGGACGAAAAACAGGTTGAGGCGGCGCGAGATATCGCAAAGGACGAACCGCTTTTACATGTAAAACCGTTTGTACGTAAGACGATGGGCATCGTTACGACCGGATCCGAAGTGTTTGAGGGACGTATTAAGGACGCTTTCACTCCGATTATTGAGGAACGTTGTGGTGAATACAGTGTTACCAAAATTGTCCATGAGATTGTGCCGGATAATACCGATGATATCGTGGCGGCTATCGATAAGGTGAAAGCGGCCGGCGCCGATATTATTTTCTGTACCGGCGGAATGAGCGTCGACCCTGATGATCTTACACCGGGGGCGATTAAACGCTATGCGGACCGCGTTGTTACCTATGGTCTGCCCGTGTTGCCGGGTTCCATGGTATGCATCGCGTACTGTGCGGACGGCACACCGATTCTCGGCGTACCGGGAGGCGTACTGTTCAGCAGACCTACGGCATTTGACGAAATCGTGCCGCGCCTCGTTGCGGACGATGAAATTACCAAGGAAGACTGTATCCGTATGGGACACGGCGGATTTTTGGGATAGCCCGACGGGGACGTAAGCTATATTTTATATTCATAAGACTTATTAATCTATATATCTGAGATAAGTTCTGTAAAAATTGTTAATCCATAAAAATAGATATCTTCATCTGGTTTTTAAAAAACTCTTTACTTCATCTAAATTTTAAAGTACAATAATCGCAGGTAATGATAATAGATTGCCTGCGATTAAGTATATTTTATGAGGATTTTTTATCCTATATATACTACAAATGATAATAGTTGCATAAAATATTTATAATTTTAGATATGATGTAGGGAGGAATTTAGAATATATGAAAAGAAAACAGATGGCGTTATCATTGGCAATTGTGCTAGCATTAGGAACGGGAACCGTATTTGGTGCGGAAAAGGAGATGTCCGGTGCATCTCTTAATGCATCTACGGATGCAACATATGATAATAAGGTGTCGGTGACAAAGGTGGACGGACCCGGCAATGTGGCCGTAGGGCAGCAGAATATTGTCACGAGTCAATACGGAAGTTCTGGTGCTTTCGGCAATCAGAACTATGTGAACGGCAAGGATTCCGATGCATTCGGGGAAGGTAATGATGTATACGGGACATTGACATCTGTTGATGAAACGGGTGATAATCCGGCTGTTACGAAGAACGGTGACGGACAGGCTATGGCATTCGGCGACAACAACGCCGTGTATGGTGCGCAGGTAAGCGGATATGGCAGTAATAATATAGTGGGTGAATTTAAGCAGCATCCTAAACATGGAAAGTATGATGTGGAGGATAAACTGCCTGTAAAATCAGCGGATTATTCCAGTGCTTTCGGTACGGGTAATACCATTACCGCCGATCACGGATTGGCGGCAGGATTTAATAATAAGGTATCCGGTTCCTATTCAACCGCATTGGGGCAGTTGTCTGTTGCATCGGGAGAGCGTTCTGTTGCTGTCGGTTACAGCACAAAAGCTCAGGCGGGCGCTGTCGCTATTGGCAATAATGCTGATGCGGGTGCGGTAAATGCCGTGACTGTAGGTACAGGCAGCAAAATTTCCGCACAGGGGGCGATCGGAATCGGTAGCGGCAATACTGTTTCCGGCAAGGATTCGGGCGCTTTCGGTGTAAGAAATACCATAGCGCAGGCTAATACATATGTATTGGGCGGTAATGTGACGACTACACAGGAAAACAGTGTCGTGCTGGGCAATGCTTCTGCCGATAGAGCGGCGACGACGGAAACATCGGCTATAGTAAACGGTATCACTTATTCCGGATTTGCCGGGCAAGGATCGGCTGCGAATGGCGTTGTCAGTGCAGGTGCGGCAGGTAAAGAACGTCAGTTGATTAATGTGGCGGCAGGAAAGGTGTCTTCGGATAGTACAGATGCCGTAAATGGCAGTCAATTATATGCAGTGGCTGATACAGTGGGACATATAGCGGGCTCCGTAAAGAATATTTTAGGCGGTAACGCCACAGTCGGCAGCGATGGGACGATTACTATGTCCAATATTGGCGAAACAGGGGCATCCACCGTGCATGATGCTATAAAATCCGCTTATGATAAAGAAGCTTCTGTAAAGGCGGGCAGCTCCAACATTACGGTAACGAATTCGAATCGTAATGCTACAGGCGGCACGGAATATGTCGTGGATGTTTCCAAAAATTTATCGGTGGACAGTGTGACGACAGGAGGTACCGTTATTAATAATGGCGGTGTTACCGTAGGTGGCAATACTTATGTTACCGGTGACGGTTTGAATGCGAATAATCAGAAAATCACGAATGTCGGCGCCGGTGACATATCTCCTACGTCAACGGATGCGATTAACGGCAGTCAGCTGTATCAGGCGACTAACGGTATCAGCAGTAATATGGATCGGTTGAATCATAAAATCGGAAAAGTCGGTGCCGGTGCAGCTGCGCTGGCGGCAATTCATCCGTTGGATTTTGATCCTGATGATAAATGGAACTTTGCAGCAGGTTACGGTAACTATGCCGGCGAAAATGCTATGGCATTAGGTGCTTTCTACAGACCAAATGAAGATACCATGTTCAGTGTAGCAGGTTCCATGGGTAACGGTGAAAATATGGTTAATGCCGGTGTAACAGTGAAATTAGGTCAGAAAAATGGAGTGTCCACATCTCGAGTAGCTTTGGCTAAAGAGGTTCAGGACTTAAAAGCTATTGTAAAAGCTCAAAACGCTGAAATTCAGCAAATGAAGGGAGCCATGGGAATGGCACCTCAGCATGAAATGAAGGATGTGAACTTCCCTGATGTACCGGCTAATCATTGGGCTTATGAATATGTAAAATCTTTGGCGGACAGAGGTCTTGTTGAAGGTTATCCTGATGGCGAATTTAAAGGTGATCGTGCGTTGACTCGTTATGAATATGCTGCGATTATTTACCGCGCTTTACAATTGGGGGCACCTATTGACGGCAGAATGGGACGTGCTATTAACGAATTTAATCCTGAATTATCCCGTATTCGTGACTTGGATCGTACTCGTGTAGATCGAATCTCGGGTAAAGACAATGACCGTCATAAGGTAGAACGACTTCGTGTCAATAATAAGGACAATAAGCAAAATAATGATTACAGAGACGTTTACGGCAGTCATATTGAGCGAAATGCAAAGTAGGAATACTTGTTATGAAATAACTTTTTAGATTAAAAGATGATAATAAAATAGTTCTTTTATAAAATAATGGGAAAATAAAGGGGCGGTGATAAACAGCCTCTTTGTATCAAAATAGCGGATAGCTGATTTAATATACTAATCTGCACGTTCAGAAATTATATCCAATTTCTGAAGTGCGGATTATAATCAACTATCCGCTATTTTATTATTTGGGGGTCAATCAATTATGTAATTAAAATGATTTCTTACCCAATTTAGGGTGCGTGCAGCGCTTTAGTGAAAGCGTATCAATCATGTGCACCGCCTCATCCAGTGTGAGGTCCTCGCGCTTTGTAGGCGTTTCCAGGACTGCCAGAGGATGGTCCGTGCCGACTTCTCCGGACGGCAAGTAGATGTATTCTCCATTGACGGTATCGCCGAAGATATAGCCGGCTTGTAAATGCTCCTTGTGAATGCGACTCATCGTGTCTCCTTGATGATTAATAGGTTATTAATACTTGTTTGATATTTATGTTATTGAACACTTTATATCGAGAAATTTATAGGGCATATTTTATACAGTGCGTTTTATAGTGTGTATCTATATCGAGAAATTTATAGCGCACATTTTATAGTGTGTCTTTCAGTATTTTATAGAATGCATTGTAATGTAAATCCCATGTAGTCTGCCGATACGAGTTCCAGTTTTGTAGTGCCGAACTCCTTTGGAATCCGTTTAAATGAAATCTGGTCGTGTAAATGACCGAATATGCATATATCGACGTCATATCGAGCCATCAACTCCGTAAAGCCGGACGGTTCATTGCTGTCGTTAAACGGCGGGTAATGGATCAGTAATATTTTGGTTATCGGCAAATCGGGTAGCTGTTGTATGGCGGCATCCATTTCCTGTAAAGCCGATTCGGTTCGCATCAGTTCACGACTATAAATGGATTGGTCCGTATCGGGTACGAAGTGGGAATCCCCCGGGCAGAGATAGCCGCGCGTGCCGCCGAAGGCTATGATTTGAGGGCCTTCGGCGGTGTCGATGATTTCCGCTGTGCCGTGCCCCTGAATAAAGGTAATGGCGTCACTCATAAGCTGTTTCATTTTGTTGGCAGAGGCCCACCAGTAATCGTGATTGCCGCGAATCATATATTTTCTCCCCCGCATGGAGGCGATTTCCCGTAAATCATGAGCCGCTTCGTCAAGCCTTAAGGCCCAGCTCATGTCGCCTACGAGAAAGACGATGTCCTCATCGCTGACGTTGGCATTCCAATCCTCTTTTATGCGATTCCAATGGTTTGCCCAGTGAGGCCCAAAAATATCCATCGGCTTTGCAGGAGGTGTGCCCGATAGATGGAGGTCGCCGATGGCAAATACTTTCATATAGTTCCTTTCAAATTATATATTTCTGATTAATTATATTTACTGAATTCGGTATAGCTGTAAGCCCTGTTTCAATTATTGGGCGACTGTCATTAAGCATTATTTTGATTTAACTGTTACCGAAATAATATTTTTGTGATGATCTGATGTTCAAAAATGAAATTATTTTTTGTTCCCTTGCAGATAAGGCGCGATGTCCTGTATGATCTTGGCCGCTCTGTCATCGTCGCAGGTTTGGGGGATTTTATAGCCGATGTACAGCGGTGTCGTTACATATCTTGCTACAACCTTTATGTAATTGTAGCCGTCCTTTAAGTCGTAAAAGAAATAATTATAGGACTGCGTAAAGTTGGCAATGGTATGTAACAGATAGCGTAAAACCTGTTGTAATCGAAGCGCCACGGAGCGTGCCGGAGCATCCGGTTTAAAGCGTATATTATATTCGAAGAACCCGATGATCGGCTGTGTCGACAGGGTGATGCGCATATCCTGATCTTCATGCAGTAACCAGCCGTTCATGCTCTCTACGGGGATATCTTCGCAGTAATCGTAGTTTTTGAGCCCGATTATCTGACTGTGCGGATGTCGGATGGATCCGCCCGACATGGGACCGTGATTCTTGAAAAATAAAACGGACGCGAATTCGTTTGTGTGTATCGTTTCACGCCATTTATCGAGGCCGAACTGCATGATGCGGGTCGCTTCGTCGAGGGGTAACGTGGAAAATTCGCCGTCGTCCGTTTCCGTTTCGATGATGACCGTAGGCCATGTATCGTGCAACACGGGATATTTATTCATGAGCCAGATGATATGGCCGGATGTATCTAGGATATCCGTTAATTGCGATCTGTCGCAGAAGGGACACCGAACTTGTTCGTTGCGCATATTGACGGGCTTTGTGCGACCCAATGCGATGTCAAAAATGAGCGGTCTGTTCATGGTGCGCCTCCTTTCTTATCACAAAATCTATACTTTTAATCATACCACAACTAGTCCATTCGTACATAAAATAATGATATAATAATGTAATGTCATCAAATGGCCGTACGACGATCGTTTGAAATAGTTGTACGGCAAGTCATTTAGTTGATGCAATATTTAATTTATTAGAAATCAGCGTGTCAGTTCATTGCCGGGGAGGATATATGAGACCTACAACATTGGTGTTTCCCATCGATGAGGACAATCGCATATTGTTGGGACGTAAAAAACGCGGCTTCGGTGCCGATAAATATAACGGTTTCGGTGGCAAGCTCAATTCCGGTGAAAGCTTCCGCGCCTGTGCCGTTCGTGAATTGTTTGAGGAATCCGGCCTTTCAGCCCGTGAGGAGGATTTTGAATGCGTGGCTCTTTTCGACTTTCAGTTTCCCTTTGATGAAAGTTTAACCCATGTGAGTTATGTTTATTTTCTGCGTACTTTCACAGGCATTGTAGAGGAAACGGATGAGATGGAGCCGCACTGGTTCAAGCCGGAGGATGTGCCGTATGCGCATATGTGGGACGGCGATCGGCGTTGGTTGCCGCTGCTGCTGGAGAATAAAAAGTTGAAAGGGCCTATAGTGTTCGGCCGTGATAACAGTACGGTGGACAAGATGGATTTGACCGCGGTGGAATCCGTTATGGAAAGCGAACATCCGGCCAGAATTGATTTATACATTAATGAGTAGAGGTAGTATGACAGAGGTGAAGAACCCCAAGTGGGTACCACAGTTATTGGCGTGGTATGACGTGCATAAGCGTGAATTGCCGTGGCGCGATTGCGGAGATCCGTATAAAATCTGGGTGTCCGAAGTGATGAGCCAGCAGACGCGCATCGAAGCGATGAAGCCATATTATGACAACTGGATGCGTCTGTTTCCGACCTTGCAGGACCTGGCAAATGCATCCGAGGATGAAGTCGTTCATGCCTGGCAGGGGCTCGGGTATTACAGTCGGGCTCGCAACCTGCGGTTCGGCGTGCAGGACGTCGTTGAAAATTACGGCGGCGTCGTGCCTCATGACAGAAAGACGATGGAATCCTTAAAGGGCGTAGGCTCTTACACGGCGGGGGCTATCCTGTCCATGGCTTATAATGAGCCGGAGGCGGCCGTCGACGGCAACGTATTGCGCATTTACGCACGGTTGTATCGTATATTTGAGGATATCCTGAGCACGAAGGGTCGGAAGACGATCACCGCCATCGTGGAGGAAACCTTGCCTCACGACAGGCCGGGCGACTTTAATCAGGCCTTGATGGATTTTGGATCCGCCGTATGCATTCCCAAGACGCCACGCTGCGGTGAATGTCCAATTGCAAATCTTTGCGATGCTTATCAGCAGGGGGATACGGACAAACTGCCGGTGCGCATCAAGAAAACTAAGGTCGTCGATGTTCCCGTGTTCGTAGGCATTTTGCAATATGAGGATTACTATTTACTGCACAAGCGTCCGAACCGTGGACTGTTGCGGTCCATGTGGGAATTCCCGTCCGTTGAGGGTGTATCCGCTTTTGATGACGGTAAACAGGCTCTATCGGAACTGGTAGCGGACTTAGGCTTTGAATTGTCCCTGCAGCCCGTTCTCGTAAAGGAACTGACCCATGTATTTTCTCATAGAAAATGGTTTATGAAAGCCTTTCGCGGAACTTTGACGAAATCTATAGACAGCGATTTGCCGAAGGACTGGATGCTCATCAAACGCGAAGAGTTTTCCGATTACGCATGGGCGGGCCCGCACGGTAAACTGACGGAGCTTGCAAGATAAACTGCCTTGCAGTTGGGCATGAATATATTCTTGCATCATAGATATTAGATTGCATTGATAAATTGCGATATAATTAGATGAAATCGATGGTATTTTATCGGTATGTATGGCTGTATATGGAATATACGGCGCTGGATTGGCCGGTTTTGAATCGGCATAGTTGGAGAACGTATGAGACTACTATTTAATATAATCGTTTTCACCATCCTTTCTGTAGGATTGGTGGGCTTTTGGATTCTATTTCTCAATTTGTGGAAACCTAAAAAGAAGTGGCCTGCATGGATAGGCTATATTCTCATAATCGGTGGATGGCTTGCGGCGGTTGTATACTATATGATGTATCAGGCGGACCTGTTCGGCACGCAGTACTATCCGTTAATGAATCTGTTTAGAACTGAAAGCTACGGTTTTTTGATGGGCTTATTCCTGGCTATTCCCGTATTTATACTCTTAGGCATATTGTATTGGATTGTTAATAAGATATTTGACAAAACACCTGAAGAGAATCGAACGGGGCGCCGAGCCTTTTTCAGAACGGCGGCGACATTGGTGCCGTTGGCGACGGTGGGCGGCTCGAGTTATGCGGCCTTTGCTGGGCAGCATGAGGTAGTTGTTACCCATGAGTCTTTCGGTTATACGAATTTACCTGAGGGACTTAAGAACTATAAAATTGTACAGCTCAGCGATATTCATATCGGTCCATGCATCGACCTCGATGATTTCGATGAAATACTGAAAATGGCGCTCATAGAAAAACCGAATCGCGTCGTAATCACCGGTGATCTGATCGACAGATTGGATTGGTTGCCTCAGGTTTGTGAAAGACTGACGACTTTCACAAAACAAATCCCTGACGGTGTCGATTATATTCTGGGCAATCATGAATATCATCACGACGTGAATAAGGTGCTGGACGAGTTGAAGATGAACACGCCTATGAATGTTCTCGTGAACAGCAATATTCAAATCATGGGCGGCAGACAGCCGGTCTATATCGCGGGTGTTGCGTACGATAATAAACGCGAAAAGGAGGAACGGGAGCGGTTCATGGAAAAGGCCTTGTCCGGTATTCCCGACTACGCCTTTGTCATCCTGTTGGCGCACCATCCTGAGTTCTTTGAAGAAGCCATTGAACGTAATATACCGCTTACGTTGTCGGGGCATACGCACGGCGGACAGATTGTTCTCTTCGGTATGCCTATGGTGCCGATCGGAACACCGTACGTCAAGGGCCGCTATGTGGAAAAAAATAGCGTGTGCTATGTAAACAATGGATCCGGCCATTGGTTCCCGATTCGTATAAACTGCCCGCGAGAAATTACGGTCATTACATTCTTTGACGGGCTAGCGTAGAAATAATAGAACCCCGATACGGATTTGCCGTAGCGGGGTTCTTATACGTTCATTTGAGGTATGAGAGGATCTTATAGTTATGTCAAAGTAGAGAGGAGGTTATTTCATGCGAACTGCTTCGGCAAATTCGTCTTCGGTCATGAGTTTTTCTTCCAAGATGATTTCTTTAATAGAGCAGCCGCGTTTGTATGCTTCTTTTACGACCTTGGCGCTCTTATCGTAGCCGATGTACGGCGTTAAGGATGTAGCAATCATGAGGGACTGTTCAACGAAGAATTTGAGTTTTTCCGGTACGAACTCAACGCCGTCGATACAGTGGGTTGTGAAAGAATTCATTGCATCCGCCAGTAGACGACAGCTTTCAACAAAGTCATAGATCATGATAGGCATGTATACGTTCAACTGGAAGGCACCGCTGCCTGCACAGAGCGTCATCGTCGTGTTATGGCCGAATACTTGAGCGCATACCATGGCGAGGGCTTCGCATTGTGTCGGATTAACCTTGCCTGGCATGATGGAGGAGCCCGGTTCGTTTTCAGGTAGATGCCATTCGCCGTAACCGCAGCGAGGTCCGGAGCCTAGGAACCGCACATCGTTGGCGATTTTAAATAAGGTTGTCGCCAACGTATTGAGTGCGCCGTGGGCCATCATGAAAGCATCCTTCAGGGACAATCCTTGGAATTTGTTGTTTTTCACGCGGAATGGAGCGCCTGTTACCTCAGGTAACACGGTTTCCATAACGTCCAAATAGCCTTTCGGCGTGTTTACACCCGTACCGACCGCGGTGCCGCCGAGGGCCACATCGAGCAGGTAATCGGCATTTTGAACGAGCATAGTTTTGGCCGTTTTGAGACCGTCCACAAAGGCGCTGATTTCCTGATCCACCATGATGAAAGTCGCATCTTGCAGATGTGTACGACCTACCTTTTGGAGACCTTTACCTTTTTTCTGTAGTTTCTCAAATGATTTGATCAGGCCGTCCAATGCAGGGATAACGCGTTTAGTGATTTCAAAATACGCACAGATATGCATTGCCGTAGGGAAGGTATCGTTTGTACTTTGACCGCGGTTTACATCGTCATTCGGATGGAGCGGGTTGCTTTCATCCAATTGTTTAGCCCGGTGAGCGATAACCTCGTTCACGTTCATATTAGTCTGCGTGCCGGAACCGGTCTGGAATACGGTTAGCGGGAATTCTTCATCCCATTTGCCGTCCACGATTTCATCAACTACCTGAGCGATGAGTTTCGCTTTTTCTTCCGTTACGGCGCCACATTTCGCATTAGTTAAAGCACATGCTTTTTTGACAAGCGCAAGCGCTTTGATCTGTTCAATAGGGATGCGGTGGTCACCGATCTTAAAGTTATTGAACGAGCGTTGCGTTTGAGGTCCGTAAATTCGTCTAGCGTCGACTTCGACTGGTCCCATTGAATCGTATTCAATTCTTGTTTCCATAATGTTTACAACCTCCTTAAAAGACATGCCGACCCTACTGTCGGTACTTTAATTATATAAAATCCTGTATATTTGTACAGAATAAAAGAGAATGATTTCTGTTTTCATATAATTGATAGGTGTATATGCATAATGTGCATATAAGAAAGGGAAAGTATATTGCGCTTTCCTTCTCCCCATACCTTTATGATTTCAATCTATATGTAAGATTGATAATGCGTTATATGTAGAAAAATTATAAATTAAATATTTCATTTGGTGAATAATGAAAGGTCTATTCTTAGTGTAAACGATTAGGTATATATTAGCGTGGTGGTCCTCCAAAACTGACTTAGCGACCCTGCGAAGCAGGGTGGGTGGCTTTGGAGGCTTTTGGAGGGCTACCACGCTTAATAAAGTGTTTTGGATACAGAATAGACCTTTCAAGATATTTGTGGGAAAACTTAAATTTATAATTTTCATATGTATACATTATAAATACCGCATATATATTGAAATCATCGCTTTAACACGATAAAATGGAAGTAGCTTAGTATATTGTTTTAAGTTTATGGTTTCACAGAGGAGGTAAGTACTTATGAAACATGACTTTATGAGCCATGACCTTCATCTGCCGGAACTGACATTGCGTGGGATGCTACTTGGTGCATTGATTACTGTTATTTTTACAGCATCTAACGTATATCTCGGTTTGAAGGTAGGTTTGACATTCTCGTCATCCATTCCGGCTGCCATTATTTCTATGGCGATTTTGCGTTTTTTCAAGGACTCAAACGTTCTTGAAAATAATATGGTACAAACTCAGGCTTCTGCAGCTGGGACCTTGTCCGCTATTATCTTTATTTTACCCGGTCTGCTTATGCTTGGGTATTGGAACGGTTTTCCGTTCTGGCAGACATTCCTGCTCTGCGCCTGCGGCGGTTCTCTAGGTGTGTTATTCACCATTCCGTTGCGTCGTGCCATGGTGGTGAACAGTGATCTGCCGTATCCGGAAGGCCGTGCGGCGGCGGAAATCTTGAAGGTCGGCTCTCATAACGGAGATGAAGGTCCACAATCTAATTCCGGTATGAAGGATATCGTATCCGGCGGTTTTGTAGCCGGACTTATCAGCCTTTGTGCGAACGGTTTCAAAGTACTTGGCGACAGCATGAGCTTCTGGATTCCTGCTGGTAGTAAAGGTATTACTCAAATTCCATTGGGTTTCTCTACAGCATTACTGGGTGCCGGTTATCTTATCGGTATCGCATCCGGTATCGCTATCCTGGTCGGTGTTCTCGTCGCATGGGCCGGTTTCGTACCGTATTTAACGAATCTGTATGCTCCGGATGGCGGTGCAACTGCTAAATTCGCTATGGGCATCTGGAAAGAAAAGGTTCGCTTTATCGGTGCCGGTGCCATCGGTATCGCGGCGATTTGGACTTTGATCACATTAATTAAGCCTATCATCGAAGGTATGAAAATCTCCGTAAAATCCATGAACAGCAGTGCTGAAGAACGCGAAACACATCGCATGGATACGGATATGAATACTAAATCTGTTCTGATCGTGTTCGCAATCATCCTTGTCGGTTTAGTGTTCACATTCTGGGACTTCGTATCCGCTGTACCTATCAGCACAAGCTTGATGTGGACACTTGTTGTCGTAGGGATTATTGTAGCATTGCTTATCGGTTTCTTCGTAGCTGCTGCATGTGGTTACATGGCCGGTCTTATCGGTACATCTGCATCTCCGATCTCCGGTATCGGTATTTTGGCGACGATTATTTCCTCCCTTGTTGTATACTTCATCGCATCGGAGAATAATTTGTTCGCTACCGAAGCAGGTGTTCAATTTGCTACCGCTATGGCCATCTTCATGACGTCCGTAGTTATCGCGATTGCATCTATCTCCAATGATAACTTGCAGGATTTGAAAACAGGTCAGCTCGTCGGTGCAACACCTTGGCGTCAACAGATTGCTTTGTTGCTCGGTTCCGTAGCCGGCGCCGTTACGATTGCTCCGGTACTTAATTTGCTTTACCAGGCATACGGCTTCACAGGTGCGTTGCCACGTGCCGAAATGGATCCGAGCGCTGCATTATCCGCTCCGCAGGCGACATTGATGACTACCATTGCGCAAGGTATCTTCAACTCCAGCATGGACTGGGATTACATCCTGATCGGCGTTGGCGTCGGTGTTGTGGCGATTATCGTTAACTTGATCCTAAAGAGCACAACCGCTACTTTAACATTGTCTCCATTGGCTGTCGGTATGGGTATTTATTTACCGCCTACTTTAGAAGTACCGCTTATTATTGGTTCTTTCATCAGCTATTTCGTAGGCCGTTATCTTGTGGCTCGTGCTAAAATGCGTGCCGGCGAGCTTGCCGAGTACGATGTGGAGCAATCGAACCGCCGTGGTGTTCTCTTCGCATCCGGCCTGATTGTCGGTGAAAGCTTGATTGGCGTCCTCATAGCTGTTATTATTGTATTGTCAGTTACAACCGGTGGTGGAGAATCTCCACTTCAATTAGTCGGTCCTGAATTTGAAAGTAATGCAGGTTGGTTAGGGTTGCTTGCTTTCATCTTTGCAGGTCTATATCTGGTTCGTCGTGTTGTAACACACAAATTCAATAAAGAAGAAGCTCTCGCTATGAAAGCTGAACAGGAACTAGAAAAATAAGAGGTTATTGCAATGAAACTAAAACAGACTGTACTCATCATGATGACGGCGGCGTTGCCGCTCACATCCTTGGCGGCAGGCGATGTTATTCCTGTTACGAAGGATAACGGAACGGTGCAAGCCGAACAACAAGTCGACACATCCGCTCGCAAGGTGAATCGTAATGATTTGACGTATCGCATTTCCAGTACCGCTACACCGGAACAAAATCGTGCATTACGTACCGTAGCCGGTAAAGTTGACCGCGGAACTGTAGAAGTGGTAGCTCCTAATGCGGACCGCTATATGGACCGCAAGGAAGTCGGCGTATCTCCGATTGAATCCACAACGGATCACTTGGATCTCGTATTCCCTGAGGTAAAATCCGTCAGCCCTGTCGTGGAAAAAGCGATTAATACGACCATCAAGAAGTACGTTTCCAAGGTACAAAATGATGTGGAAAAATTAAATGCTAAGGAATCCGATAAGACAAATGTAGTAATGTACTACGATGTAAAAACGGATAAGAACGGCATCCTCAGCGTGTTGATTCACACCTATACGATGCGTGACAATGATGCAAACGGTGTGAACTTTGTAAAAGGCTTTACTTTCAACACCACGACAGGTCGCCAGATTTCCTTATATGACCTTGGCGGTATCAACAAGAAAGAGTTGGTAAATGCCATTAACAATAATCAGGATGTGAAGAACAAGCTCGGCAATGACTTTAAAATTGACAAATTGCCTAGCGAATTCTATACAACCGACGATTATTCCGTTGTGATGATTCTGCAACAAGATGTGGACTCCGCTCATAGTGCCGGTACCGTATATGTTCCGGTCGGCAATTTGCGGGATCATGAAAATGATGTAACAAAAAAATGATCTAACCTTGTGTGTCGGTTAGATTCATTGCGTGTATAGACAGTACTGTTTTATTGTGAAAGTTTATTATGAAAGCGGTCGTACCCGATGGAGTGCGACCGCTTTTATGTGGCTTTTATGTGTCCGTTATATAAATGTTAGGTTATAGGGTATCTGTGTTGTATGAAAATCATATGGGGGATAGAAAATGGAGCTAGTAATACTAGCTCCATCGCTGTTTTAAGACTTATTTTTTGTGTTGCGCTGCGGCAATGGGAAGTGAATGTTCTCGTCCGAGCCGCCTGTAAGAGGTTCAGGCGGCAACTGCAAGAAGACATTATCATGGAATTTCTTTTTAAATGCTTTCATCGTCGATTTTTGGATGGAATCAACGGTAATGATGAGTGCACTCGTGTCCGTGTTCGGATAGATGGAGATGATCTTTCCTTTCGGTTCTTTCTCCTGATAGAGGGCGATGGCATCGGACTGATAATCTTCCAGTTGCGCCTGTGTCAATTTACCTTTCGATACGACTACGGTTTTATCTAATTGTAAATCGTGAGCATCGGCAATCGCCTTGGCAACGAGGTCTACTTTCTTTTGATCCGTCAAGGAGGCATATAGTTGACCTGCTTCCCAGAAGAGGGCCCCGTCATTGCGGAATTTCGTAAAGTCATTGCCGTAATTTAATGCATTGTCGATGATACGGACCGTTTTGTTTTCCACCTGTTGTCTGAATAATGTATTGTGGAACGCTAAGGCTTGCTCCGTCTGTGTCATGCGATAGGTGATTTCCGCCGCTTCTGCACGGGTGATGTATTTTTCCGGATTAAATAAGGTGCCCGGTGCATAGTTTGTAAAGCCTAAGTATGCTAACTCGCGTACGGCGTCTTGCGCCCAAGGAGCGACGAATTTCTGGTCACCGTATGCGACCGTATCGAGAACGGTAGGGTCCTCAGTGGTATAACCTAGATAATGTATATAATTATCCGCTACTACGGCAAATTCCTGGCGGGACATGTATTTTTCCGGCTTGTAAGTGTCATCGCCGTAGCCGCTGATGATATTTTTTCGTGCCACCGATTCGATTGCGAGGGCGGACCAGCGGTCAGACGTGATATCCTTGAATTTGCTCGATAAAAAGGCGGCTTGTCCGTCATTTGTAATGTTATTGAAAAGACTCGCCACTTCTTCGCGTGTCATCGGTTGATTCGGTCTGAAAGTACCGTCCGAATAGCCTTTCATGAGATTCGCTCTTGTAACGGTGCTGATGGAGTTAGCGGCCCAGAAATCGCTCGGCACGTCGGAGAAAATATAAGGGCGTACATTCTGGATATTAGCAGGACCGCCGACAGGTAACTGCTTATTTACAACTGTGGTTTGTGTTCCCGTGGATAAATCGTTATTGGTCGGTCTCTGTGGATTACTTTCCGTTCTTGATTCCCTTGTTTCTAAAGCTGTTTGTGAATTGGTTGCAACTGATGGCAAAGGGGATTTAGCATTTGTTATAGCTGATTTATCAGTTGTCGCATCCGCGTGTGCCGACTGTGTAGCCGCACGAGCTGTTGATGGAACCGTATTGGCAGTTGCCGCAGTGGATGTTGTATTAGCTGCCGTCAGGCCGGTAGTCGCTACCAAGGCCCCTAAAACGAGAGCGTGCAATGTATACTTAGTATTCTTGTTCATAAAAATCCTTCCTGATCTTTGGATACTAGGATATACCAAAGCAGCGTAATACTTACATGGTATACGCTGCTTTAGGTGATTGAGTATAGATGTGATTAGCGTTTAACTGTCATTTTTACTTTGGAACCGAACAATTTGGCGATGCCTTGTTGCGTTTCTTTCGATGCGGTAGATACTACTGCATAGAGTTGATTGTTTTCCACATCAGGGAAGGTCGCCAGAATATTGCCGGCTTTTTCGTTTTTGCTGTAGTAGTTGCGAAAGTTCGCATCGATTGCATCGTATTCGGCCTGGCTGTATTGAGACGGTTCCACCACAACGTAGTTGTTTATAGTGGAATCACCACGGGCTGCAAGGTTCGCTTTTACAGTAGGAATGTCGCTGTCCGTTTTTAATGCCACATGTAATTGGTTGTCGCGCCAATACATAACACCATAATCTTGGAAAGCATCATCGGTTTTGTATGTTTTATTCAATTCCGTGAATACTTTGTTCTCCAAAGCGGCTTGTTGCTTCTGATCCAATGCTTTTAATGTGCTGCGACGAACGGGGCGTACGTTGTAAACCGGTTCGGTTTTAGTTTCCTTAACCTCTTTTGCAGCCTTAACGTCCTTCATTTCTTTCTTTGCTTTTTTAGCATCTTCTTTAGCGGCCTTTTCAGATTTTTCTACATCCGATTTCATGTCTTTATGTTTTTTTGATGCATCTACTGTTTTATCGGATTTGGACATGTCTCCCGCTACAGTATCGGCATCCATTCCGGCTGCTTCTGTTGTACCTTGTTTAGCTGTTGCCAGACCGGCGCCGTTAAGTAGACGATGTAAAATCGTTGCCGCCTGTGCACGTGTTACAGGTTGTTTCGGGTTAAAACTTTCTGTCGCACCGGAGGATACGATGCCGCGTTGCGCCATGTATTGTACATCGGCTAAATATTCTTTAGAGATGCTTGCTTCATCTTTGAAAGCCACTTTCTCGGTTTTTACAGCAGGGGAGATGTTGAGTTTTTTCGCTAAGCTGGCAGCAGATGCGACGAATTCTTCTCGATTCATTGCCTTTGTAGGATTGAATGCCGTTTTAGACGTACCTTCCATAACACCTGCGGCACTTACCAATTTGATAGCGGAGTTAGACCAACGGTCAGCGGCTACATCGGAGTACGTAGTCGCTTCTTCCTTTGCTGTAAGAGCGGTCAAATCTTGAGCATTTAAATTGCTCTGTAACACTTTGCCGTAAATTGCGGCCGCTTGTTCACGTGTGATTTGTTGACTCGGTTTAAATGTGTTATCCGAGTAACCCGATAAATATCCGGCCTGTGTCATCGCTTGAATTGCATCACGTGCCCAGCTGTCTTTCGTATCGGAATATACGCCGACCGGTAAATTTTCTTTTACCGCTTTATGTGCCGTTGCGGTTTCCGTCGTTTTTGCACCGGTTACAGGTTTAGCCTCGGCCTTGGTTGCAGCCGCGGTGTGAGTTGCCGCCTTAGTACCTGCCGCTGATTTTGTCGCGGCAGCTGCTTTGGTTTCAGTATCCGCATTTTTTTCAGCGGTCATTTTGTCTGTAGAGGCAGCCTTCTGCGCGGTCGCTTTTGGAGCGGTTTTTGCAGTTGTTGCTTTTACAGGGAGTGGTTTAACCGTTGTGTTTGTCACTGTTGTCGTTTTGTTTTGCGTTGCGGTTGTTTCAGCGTGAGCCATGCCGAATGTGGATCCCAAGGCCAATGTAATTGCCAAGGATAAGGATAATTTATTTAGTTTCATGAAAAGGCTCCTTTCAAACTATACTTATATAAGTAAAATTATAGCACTTTTTAAATTGATGGACTACTATAAGAAAATGTAATATATGAGCATAAAAATTACATGAATTTAAGCATGTCGTCGGAGTTATATAAATATATGATGAAAGTTCGGAAATAATGCAGCATGAACTTTAAATGGAATTATATGACGAACTTTGAAATCTATTAATTAAATGAATTCTATTTAATAAAAATGAATGGTGAATATTAAAACATAAATGTTTAGAACCGGGACTAAATATTTAGATCTATCTGCATCTATCTGCAAATATTAATGTCCGAAAATAAAATGCAAAAAAACAAAAGAATGGATGTTTAAAAGTAAAAGGATGGATGTTAAAAAAGGTGTAGACCGTTGCTGGTATGCCAAATGATAAATATTTGCAAAATACAGGTTTTACAAGGCTTTTACAGAAAAAATTAATGGCATTTACAATATATGTGATAAAATTCAATGTTTCCTATGAGAAAAACGCATAACGATAGTTTAAATAAATGGGTTCATACTAATATAGCAATCCTTTGGACATTTCATGCATTATTAATTTATAATTATAACGATAAAGCTTTCGAATAGATATTTGAAAGCATAAGTAATGTTCAGGGCAGGTTTTTTGTGGGTTGCTTTTACAAGAGATCTTGTCATCATACATACATATCAAAATTTTTTATTAGGTTAAGTACTAGAAAAGACGAGGACGATAATATGAAAATTCATCTTTTCCAACAGTGTTTGATTGACATGTTCTACCCTCATGTGGGGATGGCCGGGGTAGAAGTACTTGAAAGATTGGGCTGCGAACTCGTGGTTCCTAAGAAGCAAGTATGTTGTGGACAAATGTTTACAAATTCCGGTTATAATGATGCGGCTATGGATGCCATCAAGAACACGATCGAATGCTTTGAAAACGCTGAATATGTAGTCAGCATGTCCGGCTCTTGCGCATTTGCAATTCGCGATGAATACCAGCATTTCTTGGAAGGTCAGCCTGAATGGCAAGCGCGAGCTGAAAAATTAAGCTCTAAAATCTATGAATTTACGGAATTCATTACGGATGTACTAGGTGTAGAGGATGTAGGGGCTCGTTTTAACGAAACCGTTACATATCATACATCTTGCCATGTTACCCGTTTGATGGGCGTTAAAGAGCCTCCTTTCAAACTCCTTCGCAATGTAAAAGATATGACATTGATCGAATTACCTCGTGCGGACCGTTGCTGTGGCTTCGGCGGTACTTTCTCGGTTAAAAATCCTGAAATCAGCGAAGTGATGACACGTGAAAAAGCATTGGAAATCGCCGGTACCGGTGCCAACGTTATTTCCGGTTCCGACCAGGCGTGTCTGATGAACATCGCCGGTATGCTTGATCGCCTTCATAAAGAAGGGGAAATCGACCGCCGTATTAAGGTAATGCATATTGCTGAAATCTTGA
Organism: Veillonella denticariosi JCM 15641; assembly: GCF_002959855.1. Taxonomy (GTDB): domain Bacteria; phylum Bacillota; class Negativicutes; order Veillonellales; family Veillonellaceae; genus Veillonella; species Veillonella denticariosi. Next base: position 320,444 of record NZ_PPDB01000003.1, on the reverse strand, counting down.
ACTGCCGTTAAGGAGGAGACGACATGGCACTTATATATGACAATCGCCCCTATAAAACACGCATAAAAGAATGTTTGGCTGATGACTTCAAAGTTGCAGCCATCAAAAAAGCACAAGACGTGTTTTATGATAAACGTAATACCGTAGTTGCGGATGTTCCTGAATGGTTGGATTTTCGCGCTGAAGCAGCGCGTATACGCGACCATGTATTGAACAATCTTGACTATTATACAAACCAGTTTGCTGAAAATGCCGAAAAAGCGGGCTCCAAAGTTCACTTTGCTTTTGATGACAAAGAAGCGACTCAAATTGCATTGGATATTCTTCGTCAACGCGAAGCGAAGATGATCGTAAAATCCAAAACAATCCTGACGGAAGAAATTGGTTTGAACGAAGTGTTGGAAGAAGCTGGTATCGAAGTTAACGAAACTGACTTGGCTGAATTTATCTTGCAAACTGCTGTAAGTCCTCCATCTCATATCGTTGTTCCCGGCCTTCACTTTGAACGTAATAAAATTCGTGAAATTTTCGCTGAAAAATTAGGCTATACAGGCACGGAAAATCCTACAGAAATGACGCATTTCGTACGTGGTTATGTGCGTGAACGCTTCCTCAAAGCCGATGTAGGGGTTAACGGCTGTAACTTTGCCGTTGCTTCCTCCGGTACATGTACTATCGTTTCCAACGAAGGTAACGGTCGTATGGCCAGTTCCATTCCTAAGACTCAATTGATTTTCTTGGGGACTGAACGTATCGTTCCTGATTTCAAAGCACTTGACATTATGATGGAAATGTTGAACCGCTCCGCAGTAGGTTCCAAGATTTCCAACTACTTCTCCATGATGACCGGTCCTGCTCGTGAAGGTGAAGCGGATGGTCCTGAAGAAACACATATCATCATCATTGATAACGGTCGTTCCGGCATCTTGGGCGGTACATTCCAGGATATGCTTCGTTGTATCCGCTGCGGTGCATGTATGAACATCTGTCCTGTATATCGCCATGTGTCCGGTCACGGTTACGGTTCCGTATATCCGGGTCCGATGGGTGCCGTATTGACTCCATTGTTTAAAGGATATGATGTAGCGGGCGATCTTCCATATGCATCCACATTGTGCGGCGCATGTACGGAAAACTGTCCGGTAGCGATTCCGTTGCATGAATTATTGATGGAACATCGTCATATTATGGCTGATATTGAAAAGACTCGTCCGAAAGCGGAAGAAGCTATCTTTACTGCTGCCGCGAAAATGTTCGGTAATGCTACATTATTCGACCTCGGTACAAAAGCAGGCGCTATCGGTATGAACTTAATCAGCAACAGCGAAGGTAACATGCCTAAATGGACACAAGCTGTGCCTGTAATGAACGGCTGGACCAAGTCTAAAGAATTGGGCTCCTTGAAGTTCAAGAAATTCCGTGATTTATATGCTGAACATGAAAAGAATAAAAAGAAGGAGAATAAATAATGGATGAAGCTAAACGTAAACAATTTATTGCACGTTTATCTCGTGCATTAGGCCGTGATCAGGAAATGTGCCCAGCTTTTGTGGAAGATTTTGATTACAGCCATGGTCCTCAAGAAACTATGTTCAAGGATTTATCTCGTGAACAAGTTATCACTATGTTCAAGGAACAATGTGACCGTGTAGGTACAAAATACGTAAATACTACGCCTGATAAATTGGGCGAAACTATATTGGCGGCTATTGAGGATTGGGGTAACGGTAAGGTTGTATTCCCAAGCTCTCCTGAGGTTGAACAATATAAACTAAAAGAATTGTTTGAACAGGATGAGGCTTCTAACGGCGGTAAACGTACGTATTTCCAATGGGATGCATCTAAAGGCCGTGAAGAAAATATTTCTAATACCGCTAATGCTGATATCGGTATTACATTCCCGTATTGCGGTATCGCTGAAACCGCTACTGTAGTACAGGCTTCCGGCGTTGAATCCGGACGTGCCATCAGCTTGTTGCCGACAACGCATATTGCCGTTTTATACACTAACAGTATCAACCCTCGTATGACGCAGACTATGGAACATTTGACGGAACGTTATAACAATGATCCTGCTAATTTCCCTACAAATATCTGCTTGATCTCCGGCCCGTCCCGTACAGCTGACATTGAGCTGGTTACTGTAGATGGTGCGCATGGTCCTATTCAAGTAACATATATCTTAGTGGATTAATTTCCTATAAAACCTATTTGAACTGGTCTGTTCGGATAGTAAATCCTCCTGTGAAAGAATTTCTTCTCAGGAGGATTTTTTTGTTGCAATTTTTTCGATATATGCTATACTTTTCTTATAACCTATTATTAAGATATGAATTAAAGGAGAGCGATTATGAATATTCCATTTTTTCAAGATTACCTGATGCTCAGTAATCCGTTGAGTCTGGGAATCATTGCCGTATTTATATTGGTATTATTCGGCATATACAGATTGCAGCGCAAGGGCACGTCTTTTGGTAATCTAGTTATTATCGGTACTATCGCCGGTGCTATTATCGGTGTGGCCATTCAAATTATTGCGGGATTCCCGGATGATCCTTCACAGGTCGTATATATTAAAGAAAGTACAAAATGGTTCTCTCTTGTGGGGGGCGGATTTATTGATTTGATCCGTATGCTTGTTATTCCTATCGTATTTATCTCTATTGTTCATGTAATTCTGCACATGGAGGCCGGTGCTAATCTTAAAAAACTGGTAGTGGCTATGGTGAGTACAAATCTCGGCATGGTGGCGGTGGCTGCTATAGTAGGTCTCGTCCTCGGCAATGCGTTCGGATTGGGTCAAGGTTTTGATATCGTGGAACAAGGTAAAAAGATTCGTGATATCAAACCGATGGTGGATACATTCCGCGCCTTGATCCCAAGCAATCCGATTCAGGCGGCGGCAGAGACGAATGTCATCGGCATCGTTGTGTTTGCCATCATCCTCGGCAGCGTTGCCCGTCTTTTGAAGCAGACGGGTACAAATTCCATGGAAATATTCACGAAATTGTTTGATGAATTACATCAATTGATTTCGTGGGTAGCTGATTTTATCATCGGCTTGATGCCGTACGGTGTGGTGGCGCTCTTGGCATCCACATTGGCTACGCGCGGTTTACAGGCGATTCTGGACATGGGACTTTTTGTAGTTCTTCTCTATGCAGGTCTTTTGATCATGTTCGTTATCCAGGCCATTTTGATTACAAGCTTCGGGTATAATCCGATTACATATTTCAAGAAGGCTAAAGCACCGTTATTGTTGGCGTTTACATCCCGTTCTTCCATGGGCGTATTGCCGCTTACGGTGGAAACCTTGACGAAACGTCTCGGCGTTAATCCTACGACGGCGAATACAGTGGCATCTTTCGGTACAACGGCGGGCATGCAGGGTTGTGCGGGCGTATTCCCTGCATTAGTGGTTGTATATATCTCCAACGTGGCAAATATTCCTTTTGATTTGACTATGTACATCATGAGTGTTATCGTTATCGCTATCGGTTCCGTCGGCATCGCCGGCGTACCGGGAACGGCAACGATGGCGGCCTCTGTATCTCTTAGCGGTACAGGACTTGGTGCATACTTCACATCCATCAGTCCGATTCTCGCTATCGATCCGTTGATCGATATGGGGCGTACATGCCTTAATGTATCCGGCTCTTTGACGAATGCATTGGTAGTGGATAAAATCATGGGCACCATCGATAAGGAGGCGTATAATAATCTAAATCAAGAAAATGTATAAAGGGAAAGAACAGCTTTCGGGCTGTTCTTTTTTCTTTCACAAAAATAAGTAATAATTATTACAAATTGTAAATCGATATATTTCTAATCGATATGAGAAAAGTGTCATCGATAATACTATAATAGGTATGAGTATATGATATAAAAATCGATACAAAGTTGTTTATTATGCTTAATAGATATAAGCCAAGAGGATAAGTATTATGATTACACAAGAAGTGAAAGAGCGCTTGATTGCGGATTATCCTAAGTTTGAGGATATGACGCGCAAGTTTTATAAAAAGGAAATGTCCATTGTTGATTATAAAGGACAGTCCGGTGCATTCGGCAGTTATGCGGAGCGCGGTGCCGAGACGGGTATGAGTCGCTGGCGGTTTAACGGAGGCCGTATAACTCGTGACCAGATGCAGTTTCTGGCGGGTGCCATTCGTAAATATAATTTAAAACATGTGCATTTTACGACGGGCCAGTGTCTGCAAATGCATGGCCTTGACGGGGAGACGATTCTCAGCCTTTTTAAAGAATGTTATGAACACGGTATTTACAATCGCGGTGCAGGCGGAGATAATCCGTCTAATTTGGTGGCCAGTATTTTGCGGGGCATTGATCCTCGCGAAACATTTGATATTACGCCGTATGCAACGGCTATCGGGGAATATATTTTGGAGCAGATGTTCTTCATCAAGATTCCCCGTAAATTCAAGATGGGCATCGATAACGGTTTTGACAGCACGCCTCATGCGACATTTAAGGATCTGGGTTTCAATTTAAATAAACACAATACCTTTGATGTATATGCCTGCGGAGGCATCGGGCCCAATCCTCGCATCGGTATTCCTGTGGCTCGCGATGTGGCGCCTGAGGATGTTTTGTATCATGTGAAAGCTATGCTCATGGTCTTTGCAAATCACGGGAACTTCAAGAATCGCGGCAAGGCTCGTACGCGATATATGCCGGCTGACATGGGCGGTGCGGAGCCTTTCATCAAGGTCTATGAAGAAACATTGAACATGGTGAAAGAGGTAGAAAATCTGACCGTTGATCCGGCTCGATATGCTTATGAAATCACGAAGTCCGGCAAGCGTGACGATTCTGTTCTGAATCATCGTATTCATCGACAAAAACAAGAAGGGCTGTATTATGTGGAATATCATCCGGTCGGTGGCGATGCCGATGTAGAACATCTGCTGGCGGCATTGGATTATGCGGTTACCTTGGATCAGGTAGAGGCTCGCATTGCACCGGATGAAGCGATATTTTTCATCAATCTTACCGCGGACGAAGCTCGAAAAATTGCTTCTCTCACGGATGATAGTGCGGTGAATGATTTCCGCAGATCCGTGTCCTGCGTAGGGGCGACGGTGTGTCAAATCGGTATGCAGGATTCCAACGGCCTTTTGAAAGCTATCTTTACCCATTTAGATGAAAAGGGTATCGATACGAAAAAGTTGCCGCGTCTGCACATCTCAGGATGTCCTCACTCCTGCGGAACACATCAGATCGGAGAAATAGGCTTTCACGGGTCCGTAAAACTGGTGGACAAGAAACCGCAACCGGCGTTTATCCTTGTGGACGGGGGATCGGAACATATGGGCTCTGAAAACTTCGGCAAGATGGCCGGTAATATCGTATCTACGAAAATTCCTGAATTTATGGAAGCGTTGGCAAATATTCTGAATGAAGCGCCGGAACCTGATTTCGGTTCCTGGCGATTGACGCATAAATCGGAGTATATGAATCTTATTAAATCATTTGAATAGAATTTTATAGATTATTATATGACCGAAATGTACGACTATATATCTGGAATATACGACAAAAAATACGGATAAAAATATATAAGCTATATAAATAAAATATACCCTCATACTCGTACCTGAATTTAATGAATCATGGCGCAGGCGAGTATAAGGGGTATTTTTATTTGTGATACAGTTAGCTGATGGCGTTAAATAGAGATAACGCTGGTTGTATGGTTGTTATATGGCTATGGAAAAGTCAAAATCTAGAGATAACGTCTGTACGGATGCTGTATTGATATGGGGAAATTTAAGTCCAGATATAACGCCGGTTATATGGCCGCTATATAGCTATGGAAAAATCAAAATCTAGATATAATTTGATTGTATGTGATATAATAGGCGGTATAGTATGTGTTTGGAGGATTAATCAGATGTTATTTACAGTAAATACAGAAGTCTGTACTCGATGTGGCCTCTGCGTAGCTGACTGTCCTACAGGACTGCTAGTGATGACCGAGGATGGGCCGGTAACGGGTAAGGGTGGCTGTATTTCTTGCGGTCATTGTGTTTCCGTATGTCCTACACTTGCTTTAGACAGTGATATGACACCGAGAAATGAACAAGTTGACATTACAAAAGAGCAAAAGCTGACGCCACAACAGGCGGAGCTGTTTTTGCGCAGTCGTCGATCTATCCGAAATTATCAGAATAAACCGGTGCCTGTGGAGCTGATTCGTCAGGTTTTAAACGTGGCGCGTATGGCACCAACGGCAACAAATACACAGGGCATTTCATATATTGTAATCCGCGACAAACAGACGTTGCATCGTATTTCGGACCTTGTTCTTGAGTGGATGCATTTTGCGGCAAAAACAGTGCCTATTATGCGTCTGTACGCTCGAGCGGCCCAAGCCGAAGTGGATAAGGGTAAGGATTATATCCTGCGAGATGCTCCGGCATTGGTGGTGGCTATAGGCTCGAAAAAAGATGTACACCGAACTCATGATAGCGGGCATTCTTGTTTATCTTATGCGGAATTATATGCGCCGACTGTCGGGCTCGGAACGTGCTGGGCGGGGTTCTTTGAACACGCCGGTGAAGCGGAATACGAGCCGTTGCTAGAATTGATAGGTGTACCGGATGATAAGGTCATTGCCGGCGCCGTTTTGATGGGATATCCTAAAGTGCGATATCGCAATATTGTTGAACGACAACCTTTAGAAGTCACATTCGATACAGAAGAATAAAGATTATAGATAATAGATGTTTAGTGCTGATTTTGTCTATAATCCGGAATGAATCCGGAATTTATAATAAAGAGGGCTGCACGCTCGATATGATGAAAACATATTGAACGTACAGCCCTCTTCGTATATAGTATTAGTGTTTTGGAGTATGCTTAGTTGGCGGATGTAATGGATCCTTTGAATGTATCTTTGATGAACTGTTTAATTGCATCGGACTTATAGATATCCGCAATTTTCTTGTAAGTTTCATTATCCTTGTCCTGTTCGCGAACGGCGAGAACTATAATTGTTAACAGCTCGTCCTTCCCTTCCCAGAAGAAGCCCTGTTTATCTACATTGAGACCTGCGCTTTGAACGTAGTTCATCGGAATAGCGGCGATTGTGACGTCATCGAGACTGCGTGGCAATTGGGCTGCTTCAAGTTCCTGGATTTGAAGTTTCTTAGGATTTGAGGTGATGTCCGCTACGGTCGCTTTAAAGCCGACGCCGTCTTTCAATGTAATGAGCCCCGCTTTAGCGAGTAATGCAAGACCGCGGCCGCTGTTGGTCGGATCATTTGGAATCGCTACGATGGCACCTTCCGGTACATCCGCTACGCCGTGTACGGAATTACTGTATAGACCCATTGGCAGTGACACCGTTTTGCCGATAGGAACCAGGTTGGTATTGTTTTGCTTATTGAAGTTTTCCAGATACGGTTGATGCTGGTATGCATTGAGTTGAATATCTCCGTCCGCAAGTGCCTTATCCGGTGTTACGTAATCGGAGAATTCGACTACCTTGAGATCAATACCCTGTTTCTTTGCTTCCTTTGCTACCGCCTCAGCTACCTGCGCATGCGGACCGGCTGTAGCTCCGATCTTGATCTCTTTAGGAGTATTTGATTGTTCGTTGCTGCCGCATCCCGCAATGGCGAATGCTAAAATGCCGATGAGGACAGGAGCGAGTAATTTTTTGATTTTCATATACACATATCCCTTTCTGTAATAGATTATTTTTTTATATCCTATCATTGAAATGGGTTCTTGTACATAGACTAAAATATACCGGTTTGCTATAGATTTTAGTTATGACATGATGCATAGTAGTCTTATTGGACTATGATATACTGAAAGTTATAGAGCATTATATACTATATAATATAATGCGTATTAAATATTTTTATTGGCTTGGAGCAATAATATTTAATCTTACTTATGTAACGATTTTTATACGATGTTTAGGAGGGCCTATGTTTAATTTTGATTTCTACAATCCTACACATATTGTTTTTGGTAAAGATAGATTGGATGAATTGGATATATTAGTGCCGAAGGATGCCAAGGTTCTAATTACTTACGGCGGCGGTTCTGCAGTGCGCAGCGGTCTTATCGATCGAATCACAAAGGCACTTGGTAATCGCAAGGTGGAACAGTTCGGCGGTATTGAGCCGAATCCGTCGCTTGAGACGTGTGAACGGGCGGTTGCTTTCATCAAAGAAAACAACATCGATTTTGTTCTTGCCGTAGGGGGCGGATCCGTTGTGGATGCGACGAAGCTCATCGTGTTGGGCGCCAAGTATGACGGACCTGTTCTGGATGTATTGAAAGCAGGGGTTCCTGCAGTACCGACGTCTATGGTGCCTGAAGCGGTTCCGTTCGGAACGGTTATGACACTGCCTGCAACGGGGTCTGAAATGAATAATGGTGCTGTTATCACTCATGGGGACGGTAAGTTCCCGGTATTCAGTGATTTGGTGTTTCCGAAATTCTCCATGCTTGATCCGACACTTACTTTCACATTGCCGGAGAAACAGGTGAAAAACGGTGTTATTGATACGTTTGTACATACGACGGAACAATATTTGACATATCCCGTGGACGGGCGCATTCAGGACCGATTTGCGGAAGGTATTTTGCAAACCATGATTGAAATCGGACGTCAAACCGTCGAAGAGCCGGAAAATTACGATGTTCGAGCGAATCATGTGTGGGCGTCGACCTTGGCGCTGAACAGCCTCATCGGTGCCGGTGTGCCGCAAGATTGGGCGACACATCTCATCGGACATGAATTGACCGCCGCATATCATTTGGACCACGGTATAACACTGGCAATCGTGTTGCCTGCACTGTTAACGGTGAAAAAGGCGGACAAGCTCGATAAATTGGTTCAATATGCGGAGCGTGTATGGCATATCGACGAGGGGTCGAAGGATGAAAAGGCTGATGCGGCTATTGCGAAGACCCGCGAGTTCTTTGAATTGCTCGGTGTGTCTACACATTTGAAAGATTACGATTTGGACGAAACGTCCATTGAACGCATCGTTAAGCAACTGGAAGAGCATGGAATGGTAGCCCTTGGCGAACATGGTGACATTACGTCGGATGTAACGCGGGAAATTTTGAAACGTGCTTTGTAATAATATTTTATGTTAAAAAATGGAGTCGAGACGATGAATATATCTCAGCCCGATGAACATCATGAGGCGACTGTGAAAAAACGCAGTTCCTTTTCCTTTGCACTGCCCATTATGATTCCCATGGGTATCAGCTTTTTCTTTATCGGGCTCGGCTTCGGTCTGTATGCGACGAGTCAAGGTTTTCCGTGGTGGGTTCCACCCGTTATGGCGGCAACTATTTTTGCAGGATCGATGGAATTTGTTACCATCGGAATGCTCATGGCCGGCTTTGATCCGTTTAATGCATTTCTGTTGACCATGTTTGTGAATGGTCGTCACTTTTTCTACGGCCTGTCGATGTTACAGCGCTATACCGATATGGGGTGGAAATGGTTTCCTACGGTGGCCTGGATGTGTGATGAAAGCTTCGCTATCAATGCGACCACAACATTACCTGATGATGTGGATAAAAAGTGGTTTTACTTTCACGTGTCCTGGTTGAATTATGTGTTTTGGGTGTTCAGCACCTTTGTCGGTGGACTTTTTGGGAACTTATTGTCCACCGTTGACTTGCGCGGTATCGACTTCGTGCTGCCCGGACTGTTTATCGTGGTCTTTTTAGAAATGCTGTTAAACGCTAAAAACAGGACCATTAAAATCTTTGGATTGTGTGGTGCCGTGGTAGCTACCGTAATGCTGATCCTCTTTGGCAAATCGGCATTTATGCTGTTATCGATGACCGCGATGCTCATCGCCTGCTATGTGGCGTATAAGTGGGGAGGTGTACGCCTTGACTGATATGGAAATGGTTATGACCGTCGCCATCGTCGTGGCGGGTACCTTATTGACCCGCTTCGGCGCTTTTCTCATATTTCCGTCCGGCAAGACGGCGCCACCGTTTGTTCTGTTTTTGGGACGGGCATTGCCGTCTGCCGTAATGGGTATGCTTGTGGTTTATACCGTGAAAGAAACCAAAGTACTTTCCTATCCATACGGCATACCGGAACTTATCACTGTTATGATTACGGTGGGGCTGCACCTGTGGAAACGTAATATGTTCCTCTCCATCGCGGCGGGTACCATTGTTTATATGGTGCTCGTGCAACTCGTATTTAATGTGCCGAAATAAAGTAAAAAGAACCGATTGATTTTCAAAGTTATGTGCTTCTCGGAGTCGAAGTATTTTGAATATCAGTCGGTTCTTTTTTCTATTAATAGGATTAGCGGATATTTTTAGATAATGATGTATGAAAGCATATTGGACACCGAGCGGACTTTAAGGCATATAGTTTGAACAATAATGATGACCTGCTTTCATGTGGGAAAAGTATTTTATAAAAATGAAATCCCCCTTTTCGTCAAACGACTTGGCGCGGCTTCGCAACGCGAAGCCGGTGGCCTTGGAGGCTTGACGGAGGGGGGAGTTTATTAGTTTTGTAATAGTGTTCGGATAGGAAAGCAGGTCATCATAAGTAACAATCTATTTAAGCTTCAAAATGCGCTCAAGCCCTTCTGCGGTATGATGATTTTCTAAAAATGACCGCTGATCCAACAGCTCCATTACATCCATGTCGATATTTGTGAGCTTGAAATCGAACACGTCGAAGTTTGATTCCATATGACTTAACGTGCTTGCCTTAGGTAATGGAATGATGCCGCGCTGGATATGCCAGCGGAGGATGACCTGGTGTTTTGTGACATTATATTTTTCAGCGAGGCTTTTGATAATCGGATGGTCAAAAATCGGTTGCCTGTCTCTTGTGAACGGAGACCATGCCATACCGACAACTTGATGTTTTCTCATGACCTGTAAGAGGGATTGGCGTTGATTAAACGGATGACATTCAATCTGATTTACAACCGGCTTTATATTGCAGTGATAGAGTAGATCGATGAGGCGGTCTTCGTAGAAATTGGAAAGACCGAGTCCGCGCAATACGTTTTGATCGTATAATTCCTCCATGGCGCGCCATGATCCGTAGTAATCGCCGATCGGTTGATGGATGAGCATGATGTCGATATAGTTGGTGTCCAGTTTCTTCAGAGAGCTTTCAACGGCACGCATCGTATTGTCATAGCCCGCATCGGAGTGCCATATCTTGGTCGTGATGATAATATCGGTGCGCTTAATATCGGATGCTTTGATGGCTTTGCCGACGGCTTCTTCGTTGTCGTAGTAGGCCGCCGTATCGAGCAGGCGATATCCTGCGGAGAGTGCATTCGTCACGGCCTGTTCCGTTTCATCGACAGTTCCCGTCCTGTACGTGCCGAAGCCGATAGACGGGATGAAGCTGCCGTTATTTAAAATTCTGAAATCCATGCGTTCTTCCATGGGAGCCTCCTCTATATTGAGTATATGAATGGTATAGTCTTTGATATTGATATTTTAGATTCTATTACTATTATAACAAATTAATTCCAGATGATGCTGTGAAGGGAAAGTGACCGGACCTTCATATAATTCTAATCGAATTTGTGATATACTAAGATATTGATAAAAATCAATATTAGACAGGATGTGACAGAATGAAACGAAATCGTATATATTCTGTACTGGCTATTTTATGTGTTGTATGTATGGCTCTTGCCATTGCCGGTTGCGGTGCAAAAAATGTATCCGTTGCGGATGTGACATATAAGGATATGCCTTTACAGATCCATAATGACGCGAATGTAACGGCCCTGAACAAGGCGACGGTAACGCCGACTTTAACGGGGCAGGTCGTATATGCCGTGAAAGTAGGCGACCACGTCGAGCAGGGGCAGACCTTGGCGACCGTGGATACATCGTCACTGCAGCAATCGTTAGCGGCCCTTCAGGAACAACTGGTACAAGCTCAGTCATATGCGCCGGCTGTAACGACAACGACGACGGCTCCATCCGTTGGGAGTGAACAATTGGCGCAGGCACAGCGCATGCGTGAAGCGGGCGTGATTACACAGAAGGAATATGACCGTATTGTAGAGCGGTCTCAACCACAGACGACTGTTACTTCGTCCGGCGGTGGCGGAGGTGCCAATACGGCCGCTATAGAGGCGCAGATCGCACAGGTATCCGCTCAAATCGGGGCTTCTACAATTGTGGCACCGATGGAGGGAACCGTAACGGCTATTTATAATGAAGATCGTCAGATGGCAATCGCGGACCGTCCGTTTATGATGATTCAGCAAACGACTCCGATGGTGGCGTCCCTCAGCATTCCGCGCGACGCGGCGATGAAATTGTCCGGTGCGGACGCGAAAAACGGTATGAAGGTATTCTTAAAGGTGAGCGACCAGGAAATACCCGGCGAGCTCACGTATATAGATACGAATCAGCCGGAATCGGTACCGAGTGTGCTGGTAAAAGCTACTTTCAACAATGATAAGGGTCTCATTAAAGCCGGTGAATTCTATACATTGGTGATAGAATCCGATGTGAAAGCGAAAATGCTCACAGTGCCGGCTGCGGCGATTCGAGAGAATCAGGACGGCAAATATGTCTATGTGGTGACGGAAAACAACACCGTTGACGTTCGTGTCGTTGAGGTCGGTATCACTGAAGATGATACAGTCGCTATCGTTTCGGGGCTCAATGAGGGGGATCGGGTTATTACAACCGGCGGAACCTTTGAATTGGGCGAATCTGTAAAAATATAACATGAAGTCTGTGGTCATTATGTAATTGAATTATTACATAAGCCGCGGGCGCTATTTGACGGGAGGGATTATTATTTTAGAATTTAAACGTTTTGAATTGAGTGATAAGCCGCTGATTGACTCATACTTTGAGCAACATCATTATGAAGCGTCGGATAATTGTTTTACCACATTATATATGTGGCAGGATCCGTACGGGATTCGTTGGGCTGAAGAAAAAGGTGTGTTGTATATTCAGGGCGGCGGGAAGCGCGAACCGTTTCTGTTGCCTCCGTTCGCCGGCAAGGACGCTAAATTTTTAGACGGATTATTGCGTGCTAAAGAGTGGTTTGTAGAAAACAATTTGCCGTTCCGTTTTAAGGGTATCAGCAAGATTATGAAAGAACGGATGGAGGAACTCTGTCCGGGGCGATATGAATTTACACCGGACCGCGATAATTACGAATATATTTATAAAACGGAAGACCTCATCAATTTATCGGGTAAGAAATTCCGACAGAAGAAAAATCATTTGAATCAGTTCCGCATGCAATATTCTAATTATGAGTATGTGCCGATTACGGAAGATATCATTCCATTATGCCGTGAAACGGCGGAATCCTGGGTAGAAACTCATCATGAAGAAGGTATCGAAGACGAATTGGCAGCGATCAATCTGCTTTTCGACAATTGGGATGTATTAGGCCTAAAAGGCGGTGCCATCAAATTATTCGGACGTGTTGAAGCTTTCAGCATCGGCGAATTATTGAATGAAAAAATCGCGCTTATTCATATTGAAAAGGCAAATCCGGATATTCGAGGTCTATATCAGGCGATTAATAACGAGTTCATTCGTCATGAATTCAGCGATACCGAATTTATTAATCGTGAAGAGGATATGGGCTTGCCGGGTTTACGTCAGGCCAAAGAGTCTTATAATCCGGATCACTTTGCGGAAAAGTATGATGCGGTATATGCGAATGAAGCGGACAATGCGACAGGCGGTAAATAATTATGGAGTTTAGAATTGCTACGGTTCAGGATACGTCCCATGTAGAGAATTTGTGGGCGTACTGCTTTGAACCGAAGGAAGATCCTTTTTTTCAATATTATTTTTCTAATTGCTATGAACCGGAGAATACGGTTATCGGTGTTGAGCAGGGGCAACTGCTCAGCACGGTTCACTTGCGACAATACAATCTCAATGTTCGCGGCGCCGTATTGCCGACGAGTTATATGGTGGGGGTGGCGACACATCCCGCTGCTCGCAGGGGCGGTGTAGGCGGTGCTTTGTTGACCGCAGCCCTTGAAGAGTTGCGCAAACGCGGTCAGGCGATGACCATTCTGATGCCGTCGAAAGCGTCCTTCTATCAACAGTACGGCTGGGAATTGTACGCTCATCAGTGGGTACAGACCATGCCGCTTGAAGAGTTGCGTCCTTTGACGGACAAATCATTGCAATTCGGATTGCTCAACAGTGTTGATCAATGGACTTTGCTCGACCCCGTATACAAAGCGTATACTAAGGGGCTTTGCGGCTATGCGGAGCGCGGTGAAAAGGAATGGACGCGTCTGTTGGGCAGTTTCTTTGCGGAAGGTGTCAATGTGGCCGTCGTTCATAATGATGAAGGTGTCGTTGAAGGGTATGCGGTGTATCGTTTGGGCCAGCCTGAGATTCCCGTAACGGAATTTGTATACACTACGCGTCGTGCTCAACGGGCATTGCTGAATTATTTTTATAACCATCGCTCTCAGGGGACGACGATTCGCTGGAATGAAGGCCTGCATGATACGTATTACCGGTTCTATCCGGATGGTAAAACGGGTCATACGACGATGCCGTACATGATGAGCCGTATCGTCGATGTGAAAACGGCGCTTGAGGCGATCCCTGTCAACCTTGATGCGGTGATGATGCCTATTTCTCTCACCTTTGCCGTGAAAGATTCCCTCTGTCCTTGGAACAAAGGGCTGTATGAGGTTCAGTTCGGGGCGTCGTTGACTCCGTCTGTGAAAAAACTTAGCAAAGTAGTCGATGAAAAAGGTGATATCACCATAGAGGTCGGCGCTTTGAGTCAATTACTTATGGGCACATTGAGCGCCCGCGATCTCGCCTTTGAAGGCAAACTGGAAGGCGGAGCGGAATGGCTCGATTATTTCGATATTCTCTATCCGATACAAAAAACATATATCAACGAATGGTGGTAATATGCAGTAATGCACATAATATATCTGATATATTATGTGCATTATTCTCTGTACGGTGTAAATTAATTGCTATATGGAGTCTATATGAGTTGGAAAACCTATACGGTAAAAGAACCGACGGAACTGACCGTATCTAAATATGTGAAAGAGCGCTTTTCTCTGTCGTCCCGTGATATTCAGATGCTGTTTCGCAAGAAACGGGTGAAAGTTAACAGTCGTGTGGCTCATTCGCAGCGTTTGTTGAAAAAGGGCGATGTCCTTACGCTTGAACTGCCGCAGGACAGGGATTACGGTGTAGAGGCTGAAAACGGTCCTCTCACTGTACTCTTTGAGGATGAGCATACTCTTGTAGTCGATAAGCCTCCATTCATGCTTGTTCACCCGACGAGACAGACAAAGTCCTCCACATTGAGCAATTATGTGGCGGGATATTATGCTAAAAAAGGTGTGGTTCATAAGGTGCGGCCCGTCCATCGCCTCGATCGTGATACATCGGGATGTATTCTGTTCGGCAAGACGAAGACAGCTCAGCAATATTATGCTGATGAACTGAAAGCGGGACGTATTGACCGTATATATACGGGTCTTGTGGAGAGGCAAATTGATACATCCGGTACTGTGGATGCGCCCATAGGTGTAGACCCTGTATTTGATAATCGCCGTATTATCGATGAATTCGGGCAGCCTGCTCAAACGGAATATACCGTATTGGGTTATGAAGAGAATCATACCTTGTTGCGATTTAAATTGTTCACCGGTCGAACCCATCAGATTCGCGTTCATATGGCTTATATGGGTCATCCCATCGTGGGGGATGCTATGTATGGCACCCGTACTAAACCTTATACGAGACAATGTTTACATGCATCGGAATTAACGTTTGTGCCGTATGGCAGGAATGAGGCGGTAACGATTTTCAGTGATGTGCCTGAGAACTTCGGACGTGAGTAAGCTTTTACACAGTTAATGCTGTTTAAGACGCTGTTATTAACTCGCTATTATTTTGAAGGTACATATTATATTGAAATAGCGGCATTATTTTGAATGAAGTGCCTTTGTATACAAAAAACAACCTTGATAAAAAGTCATGGTCTATGCGTTCAATGCATAGACCATGTTTTTTTTATATTATCATTTCCCAATGGACAGTGGTATACTGTGCATAGACAAAAAATTCTATAGAATTTTAATTTACAGAATGGTTTGTAGTTTTACTTTCACCAAGACCGAACGGAACGATGCCGCAGTGCTTGGGATCAATCAAGTGATATACGAAGGGGTGCACGTTATGGATATGAAACAGAGCACAATTGAACAGCAGCGATTAGAGCAGGCGAACATGGAAGCCAACGGCATGTACAGCAGCCGATTTGAAAAGGATGCATGCGGCATGGGTTTCGTCGTTAATATAAAGGGTAAGAAATCCCATGATATTATCGATGACGGACTGCGGATTTTGGAGAGACTCGAACATCGCGGCGGCGCCGGTGCGGACAAAGATACCGGCGACGGTGCCGGTATTCTGCTGCAGATCCCTCATGAATTCTTCAAACGCGAATGTGAAGTGCTGGGGATTAATCTGCCGCCGGCCGGTTCCTATGGCGTAGGGATGGTTTTTGCCCATAAATATGAAAGTCTTCGTAACGAGCAAAAGCGTATTTTTGAAGAGGTTGTACGAGAAGAGGGTCAAATCGTTCTCGGCTGGCGTGAAGTTCCTGTAGATTCCTCCGCAGTCGGTCAGGAGGCGGCACTCATCCGTCCGTGGATGATTCAAATCCTCATCGGCAAAGGCCCGGATGTAATGAATGATAAAGAGTTTGAACGCAAACTGTACGTTATCCGTAAGGTGGCCGAAAAGCGTATCATTCCGTTGAGTAAGGAGTTATCCAGCGACTTCTATATTGCGTCCCTGTCGTCCAAGACAATCGTATATAAAGGGATGTTGACGCCGGGACAGTTACGGGATTTCTACCTTGATTTGAGCGACCTCGATTTCACATCGGCGTTGGCGATGGTTCACTCCCGTTTCAGTACGAATACATTTCCAAGCTGGGCCCGGGCGCATCCTAACCGGTTCCTCGTGCATAATGGCGAAATTAATACGATTCGCGGTAATGTAAACTGGATCAACGCCCGCGAAGGCAAGGCGGAATCTCCGTTGTTCCCGGATATTAAAAAGGTGTTTCCTGTTGTAGATGACAGCGGTTCCGATTCGGCCATGTTCGATAATACATTGGAGTTCCTTCATATGACGGGGCGCTCCTTGCCTCATGCGATTATGATGATGATCCCTGAACCTTGGGAACGCAATAATCTCATGAGCCAGGAAAAACACGATTTCTACGAGTTCAACAGCTTTATGATGGAGCCGTGGGACGGCCCTGCGGCGATAGGCTTTACGGACGGCACCGTTATCGGCGGTGTCCTTGACCGTAACGGCTTGCGTCCTGCTCGATACTATGTGACCACCGATGACCGTGTAATCATGGCATCCGAGGTCGGTGTCGTAAACGAAAATGCTGGAAATATCCGTGCAAAAGGGCGTTTGGAACCGGGGAAAATGCTCCTTATCGATACGGAGGAACAACGCATTATTTCCGATGAAGAAATTAAACAGCGTGTTGCCACTGAACTTCCATATCATGAATTGGTAAAGGAACATGTTATTCATCTGTCTGAAATTACTCAGGCCGATGAAAGCGCTATTCCTACCGTACATGACTTGTTTAAGGAACAACAGGCTTTCGGTTATACACAGGAAGACCTTGTACGCATGATCGCACCTATGGCGAAGGACGGCAAGGATCCTGTAGGCGCTATGGGTGCCGATGCGCCGCTTGCGATTCTGTCCGATAAACCGCAATTGTTGTATAGCTACTTCAAGCAGATGTTCGCGCAAGTAACGAACCCTCCGATTGACTCCATCCGGGAGGAAATGGTTACGTCTACGCGCGTGATGCTCGGTAATTCGGGGAACTTAACGGATCCTAATAAGACGGGCACCTATGCGTTATCGATGCGCACGCCGATTCTTACGAATCAGGAACTGGCATCGATTAAGGCCCTTGATTGCCGTCGTATGAAATCCGTGACCTTGTCGATTCTATTCGACCCGTCCAAGGGCGCGGAAGGCCTCCGCGATGCATTGCTGGAATTATGCGAAAAGGCGGAAGAGGCGGCGCGTACGGATCAGAATGTATTGATTTTGTCCGACCGCGGCGTTGATGAAAATCATGCTCCGATTCCCGCTTTGCTGGCGGTAGCGGCCGTTCACAATCACTTGATCCGCAAGGTGTTGCGCACGGAGATGGGGCTTATCCTCGAATCCGGTGAACCTCGTGAAGTACATCATTTCTGTACATTGATCGGTTACGGCGTAACGGCTGTCAATCCGTATTTGGCGCTTGAAACGGTTCGTGATTTACAGGCCCGTAAACGCCTCGGCAATATTACGGCTGAAGAGGCTGAAAAGAACTATATCAAAGCGGCCGTGGGCGGTATCATGAAGGTTATGTCCAAAATGGGGATTTCCACGGTCCGTTCCTATCACGGGGCGCAAATCTTTGAAGCCCTCGGCTTGAATTCGGACTTTATCAACAGATTCTTCGTGAATACGCCGACCCGCATCGGCGGTATCGGTCTCGGCGGGGTGGCGCACGAAGCCTTGGAGCGCTTTAACCGTGCTTTCAAATCGGAAGAAAAAGTGCTCGAACCGGGCGGCTGGTATGGTCCTGTGAAAGACGGGGAAGAGCATTTGTTCAATCCTAAGACTATCGATTTGTTGCAGGAATCCCTTATCAACAACGATTATGCGAAATATAAGGAATATTCCAATGCGATTCGGAACGATTACCACGTTACATTGCGGTCCCTGATGGAATTGAATTATCCTGTAGGCGGCGGTATTCCTCTTGAAGAGGTTGAGTCCGAAGAATCCATCGTTAAGCGCTTTAAAGCGGGGGCGATGAGTTACGGTGCCATCAGTAAGGAAGCGCATGAAACGATTGCGATCGCCATGAATCGTCTAGGTTCCACCTCGAACTCCGGTGAAGGCGGCGAAGATGTGGCGCGATTTAAACCGTTGCCGAACGGCGACAGCATGAACTCCGAAGTAAAACAGATCGCATCGGGACGTTTCGGGGTAACGGCGAATTATTTAATCCATGCAAAAGAATTGCAAATCAAATGCGCCCAGGGGGCGAAACCGGGCGAGGGCGGTCAGTTGCCGGGCAAGAAGGTATATCCTGAAATTGCGAAGGCTCGTCACTCCACACCGGGCGTTGAACTCGTATCTCCGCCTCCGCATCACGATATTTACTCTATCGAAGATCTGGCTGAACTGATTTATGACTTGAAATGCATCAATAAAGATGCCCGTATCTCCGTTAAATTGACATCCGAAGCCGGTGTCGGCACTATTGCCGCCGGTGTGGCGAAGGCAAAAGCGGATAACATCCTGATCTCCGGTTATGACGGCGGTACCGGTGCGGCAGGTCGTACGTCCGTGAAGCATGCCGGCGTGCCTTGGGAGTTGGGCCTTTCAGAAACCCATCAGACACTGATGCTCAACCGTTTGCGCGACCGTGTTCAATTGGAGGTTGACTCTAAATTGATGACCGGCTTCGATGTGGCCGTAGCGGCTATGCTCGGGGCGGAGCTCTTCGGATTCGGTACGTTGCCGCTCGTAGCCGTGGGATGTAAAATGGCTCGTGTATGTAATCTCAATACGTGCCCTTACGGCGTAGCGACACAGGATGAAAAATTGCGTGCCCGCTTTACGGGTAAACCTGAGTATGTCGAGAATCTGATGCTTTTCATCGCGCGCGAACTGCGTGAAATCATGGCACGCTTGGGTATTCGCTCTGTACGCGAACTCGTCGGTCGTATCGACCTCGTACGCCAGAAATCGCAAGGCGATAATTTTAAATTGTCCCGCGTTGATTTAAAGCGCATCCTGTTCCGTCCGTACATTGATGCATCGGTAGGACATATGCATATGATCGACCAGGATCATGAATTGAAACGCACCTTGGATATGTCCAAGCTCTTGCGTATGTGTCGTCCTGCCATTGAGGAACAGAAACCGATTCGCGCAAAATTGGCCATCACCAATATCAATCGCGTCGTAGGCACGTTGGTGGGGTCCGAGGTGACTCGTAAATATGGTGAAAGCGGACTTCCGGACAACACTATCAAATTGAATTTCGAAGGCTCTGCGGGGCAGTCGTTCGGTGCTTTCATTCCGAAAGGCATGACCCTTGAACTTGAAGGGGATGCGAATGATTATCTCGGCAAGGGCTTGTCCGGCGGTACGATTACGGTTTATCCGCCTAAAAATTCAATCTTTGAAGCGGATGAAAATATCCTTATCGGCAATGTCTCCTTTTATGGCGCTACGTCGGGTACCGCATATATCAACGGTGTGGCCGGTGAACGCTTTGCCGTTCGTAACAGCGGTATTACCGCCGTTGTAGAAGGTCTTGGTGACCACGGTTGTGAATACATGACCGGCGGTGAAGTCCTCGTGCTCGGTAACATCGGCCGTAACTTCGGTGCCGGCATGTCCGGCGGCTATGCGTATATCCTCGATTGCGATGAACGCTATGTCAATACCGGCCTTGTAGAATTACGTTCTGCCAATAATGATGATCTAAAACGCATCAAGGAACTGGTGGAACAACATGTGTTGCATACGGGCTCCACAAAAGGCCGTCATATTCTGGAAAACTGGAATACCTATACCGGTCGCTTTACGAAGGTCGTACCTGTAGCATATGAAGAAATGCATGCGGCGATTGAACGCTTCTTGAGCCAAGGATTGTCCCTTGAAGAAGCACAATTACAGGCATTTAAAGAGAAATATGCGAAGTAGTTAAAAATGGGTGATTTGATATTACTTATTTAACTATTGTAATTTTGCGATTATATTGAGTATGTGTTACTATATAAATATAAAGAGAGCCATTAACGTGTGGTGGCGTTAGGCTCATCTGAATTCAGAAAACATGATTTCGCCTAACGTGTAAGCACTGCGAATGCTTTTACGTTAGGCGTTTTCATTACTCTATTTAGAAAGAGTAATGATGGATACTACTAATGACAATAGAGAAATTAAAATCATAGAAATTTCATAATTGTTCATAGTATCACCACCTTTCGGTGATGAACCTAACTCACGTCGATGACTCTCAAATATAGTATAGCTGAATTGATTTTTCTCAAAAAGCGATATATAAAGGTTTATGAAAAGTAGATAGAGGTTAATGTGTCTTACTGGACTTCCTGTATTGCGTAATGTATAATATTTATATTGCAATATTGGATCATGGCAGTTCTCGGGCCCGTGCAATGGAGGCCTGTGAATCGTGTCAGGACTGAGAGGTAGCAGCACTAAGCGGTAACTTTCATGTGCCACGGGGCCCCCGGGGGCTGTCGTGATCGAATATTGCAGGGGCGACCGAAAGGTCGCTTTTTTATATGTCGCTATATAGAATCAATCATATTGGCATATTGGAAATCGATGAATAAATCATTGATAGACTTATGACATCTAACTCAGGCGAGTGACATCTAACTCAGGCGAGTCGTTTGAAAACGGCCCGCCTTTTATATTTATATGGTATAATAAAGTATTGTTTTTTATATTATTTTGATGTTTTTTGTATGTTATTTTTATGTTTTTTCACATTATACGAAAGGAGGTGTTCTCATGGCGTATATCGCATTATACCGCAAGTACCGTCCGCAGACGTTTACCGATGTAGTGGGACAAAATCAGGTGTCGGATACGTTGATGCGCGCTATCCGCGAGGATAAGGTGGCCCATGCGTATCTGTTTGCCGGTCCGCGTGGGACAGGTAAGACGAGTATGGCGAAGATTTTTGCACGTGCTATTAACTGCGAACATGGTCCGACGGATCACCCCTGTAATGAATGCAGTGTCTGCAAGTCAATTTTGAGCGGTCAGTCCATGGATGTCCTTGAAATCGATGCCGCATCGAATCGTGGTATCGATGAGGTTCGTGCTCTTCGTGAAAGCGTCAAATTTATGCCTGTTGAGGGGCGCAAAAAGGTATTCATCATCGACGAAGCCCATATGCTCACGACGGAGGCATGGAATGCGTTGTTAAAAACCATTGAGGAACCTCCGGCACATGTGATGTTTATCTTTGCCACTACGGAAATTGAAAAATTGCCGGTTACTATCGTATCCCGTTGTCAACGGTATACATTCAGACGAATTACGTCCGATGATATCGCACAGCGCTTATCCTATGTGGCGGATAAAGAAGGCTTCGGCCTTGAACCGGCGGCGGCACAGCTTATTGCGGTGCATGCGGACGGCGGTTTGCGTGATGCGTTGAGCATCCTGGATCAATGTGCAGGTATGGCGACCGGTGACATTACACCGAAAGTTGTAGAGGAGCTCATCGGTCTCGTCAGCAAGGAATGGATTATTCGCTTCCTCGATGCCCTGCAGAATGGTGACGGGCCTAAGTTGTTGTCCTATATTCAGGACGCGATTTCGGAAGGTCGCGATGCAACGCAGATTATGGAGGCTTTAATTCAGCATGTGCGAGCCCTGCTCGTGGGCAAGGTGGCTCCTGATGCGGATGAATTAAAGGTATATGATGCGTTCAAGGGTGAATTTTCGGCACAGGCCGAGTCCATAGATTTTAATCGGCTCAATCGATATATCCGCAGCGCTCAGTCCATCATGAATGACGCAAAACAGGTGGATAATCCGCGAACCATCATTGAGATGGGGCTTCTTGCTCTTTGTGCGCAGCTAGGCGGTGCCGATGAAAGCTTAGAGGAGCGCGTGTATGCTCTTGAATCGGCGGAACGAACCGAGCGTGAAGACTTACTTAACAGAATAGCCCGGTTGGAGCAGAGGGGGCCTGCGGTCCCCGTTATGCCGACATATGGAAGTTCCGATTCTGTAGCGCCTCAGGTCCCTATGGGTAAAGATTTTTTGCAAGAACCTGTAGAGGCTTATCATAGTGATAATGGTATGTCTGCATCCGCTATGGATCCGGTGACTACACCTGATGTAGGGCGGACGCCACCTCCACAAGGCCGAGTCGGTGCTGTTCCGCCACCTTCGAATGGTAGAGCAGGGGCTGCATTGCCACCTCGCAGTACAGTGGGGATGACTCCTCCACCTCATGGAGCGGTGGGCATGACTCCGCCTCCTGGGATGGTGCCTCCGACGGGGAGCCCGATAGCGGCAAGTAAGAGTCAGACGACGGGACGGAAAAATAGTTCCGGTATCAGTACGGAGGCGGTTATTGGCGATAATATCCTGTCCGCTAAGGAGTATCGGAATGTACAGGCCAATGTTATCAAGTATTTAAAGGACAGCAATCGCAATATGACTTCAACCGTGTTGGGTCAAGGTCAGCTGGTCTATGTGGATTCGACGAAAGCGGTTATGGCCTTTAAAAATAAATTGCATCTCAATGTATTGAGCAATGAAAACAATCTTGCCGAGGTGGCCGATGCATTTGCGTATATGCTGGGATATGCCGTTCGCGTCGAGGTTGTAGATGCACTCACACAGGCCTATAAAGATTATAAAAGGGCCGGCAGTGCACAAGGAAAGCAAAGTGTCGGCAGCACACGAGGACAGCAAAGGGCCGGCAGTGCACAACAACAGCAAAGTGCCGGCAGCGCACAACAACAGCAAAGTGCCGATAGCGCACAACAGCAGCAAAGTGCAAGCAGTGTGCAACAACAGCCGAAGGCAGTACTGCAGGAAGCCGCTGATTCATCATCGGCGACAGAGCCGGCTTCGTTACGGCATGTAGATGTAACAGGGGTTGATGAAAAAGTTCAATCCGATGGTTCGGGTAAAGCTGAAAAGGTTGATAATTCCAACGGTAGTAACACTGATGGATATTCTCAGAGACCGGAAAGTTCTGAGGACGATATACCTGTCAGTTCCTTTGATGGTATCCCCATTGAATCTCTGGATGAGGAGTATATACCGTCCTTAGATGATGTGCCGCCTCATGACTTGGCCGGTGTCACCGTTATCAGTGATGACGGTGAAGTGCTGGAACGGCCTATGGACAGCGGTGCACATATCGAGGTGGAAGCTGTCCCAAAGCCTGAGCGCGGCAGCCGTGTAACGGAAGCCGCAAACGGTAACAGGTCGTCTGGTTCCGCCGGGGATAAAATGCTATCGGCGAACGGTGAAAACATTCAGCTTTCACAAAAGACCGTAGAGGTGGAGCCTATTGACAGTGTAGAGGTGGCGCGGGAATATCCGTGGGACCCGGAGCATATGACCGATGAGGAAAAAAGGAATCCCTTATTGGCGGAAACATTAGGTAAGTTATCAGAAGACCACGACATCATCGTCGAGGTCATTGAAGAATAGTATAGATAAGACCGGTTCGACTGGATAGGAATGCTTTCACGGTATTCCGACGAGCGAATCCGATTGTAATGAGGACGATGAAGTCCGGAAGGAGGAACATAATGTTTGGTAAAGGTATGGGCAATATGGCGGGCATGATGAAGAAGGTCCAAAAGATGCAGGACGATATGAAGAAGATGCAGGAAGAGCTAAAGACCCGCACTGTAGAAGCGACTGTAGGCGGTGGTGCCGTTACGGTTGTCATGAATGGTGAAAAGATCATCGAATCCTTGAAATTGAATCCGTCCGCCGTAGATCCGGAGGATGTGGAAATGCTTGAGGATTTGGTGATGGCCGCCGTAAATGAAGCCGGTAAAAAGGTTGATGATCTCTTGGCGCAGGAAATGGGCAAAGTAACGGGCGGTCTTAACTTGCCTACAGGTTTATTCTAAATGACAAATGCGTTGGAACGGCTTGTAGAACAGTTGCGCCGTTTGCCGGGCATCGGCTCGAAGTCGGCGAGACGCTTGGCTTATCACCTGGTGGAGATGCCTCAGGAGGAGGTGAATCGTCTTGTGGAAACCATCGTCGAAGCGAAGGGCGCTACGCGACACTGTTCTATATGCTTTAATTTATCTGCACAGGATCCGTGCGAGTTCTGCAGCAATCCGAATCGGGACCGGACGACGATTATGGTGGTGGAAACATCTCGTGACGTCATCGCCATTGAGCGCAGCGGTGATTACAAGGGCCTTTATCACGTGCTGGAAGGCGCCTTGTCCCCTATGGAGGGCATCGGTGCCGATGATATTCGCGTGAAAGAACTTATTGCCCGCTTGCGGGATGGCGTGGTGCAAGAGGTGATTCTCGCTACGGATCCCGATGTGGAAGGGGAAGCGACAGCTCTCTATCTGGCGCGTCTCTTGGCGCCGAGCGGTATCAAGGTAACGCGTATCGCACGCGGTGTTCCTGTGGGCGGCGATATTGAGTATGCCGATGAGTTAACTCTTGGCGGTGCCGTTGTAAACCGTCAGGAAATGAAAGGATAATATGGAAGTGCTATTAGCATCGCCGATTATATCTGTGGTAATTTCAATCGTTGTGGCCTATATTCTTTTTAAGGTGGCATTTTTTACGATTAAGAGTGTCGCTTTCAACGTGATAGCAGGCTTTGCTACCTATTGGGTATGCGTTAATGTCCTACACATCCCGATGGATATCGGTTGGGGCGTATGGGTGTTGACGGCTATTTTAGGACCTATACCGATGGTTATTGCCGCTTTATGGTACGGCTTATTATAAGATGGGGAGGAGTCTATGATTATCAATCGTGAGCAGCAACGCGTTATTGATGAGGTAGAACGGAATATCCTCCTGTTGGCGTCCGCCGGGACGGGAAAAACGAATACACTTGCCTATCGGGTGGCGCATCTTATCGAAGGTGGCTTTGCAGAGGCGGATAACATCTTGTGCATGACCTTTACAAATAAGGCGGCCAATGAGATGAAGGACCGCATCCGATCCCTTGTAGGCAGCCCCGCAAAGGCTGTGGAAATTAGTACATTCCACAGCTTTTGCTTTTTCGTGTTGCAGCAGGAAGGAAAGCGGAACGAGTCCTTATATACGGATGTGACCATATTTGATGAAGAGGACTGCAAGGAATTATACGGGCCGTACAAGCCGAAACAGCTGCGGGATATTAATTTCGCTAATGTAATCGCTATGGTGAAAGAATACCGCTCGCTGTACGGATTTTATACGGATGATACGGCGGCGGATTACAAGAATACGATTTATCGCCTCCGCATGGAGAATTATAAGGCCGTAGAGGCGCAGTTCAGCAGCTTTAATAAGGTTCTCTACGATGAGTTGTCGCTATTCTGGGCCGAAGGTCATCAATGGTTGAGTGCTTATGATGAAAGTTTACGTGCCGTTCACGGTGTGGATTTTACGGACCTTATCTGCGGCGTACATCGCCTCTTTCAGGAGCCTGTGGTGCGCGAGCGATGGCGCAGTCGTTATAGCTATATTTCGGTTGATGAAATGCAGGATACGGGACTTTTGGAGTATAAGGTTCTTGAAATGCTGTGGCAAGGCAATCACGTGCTGTTATGCGGCGATTACTTTCAGACTATTTACGAATGGCGCGGTTCAGACCCGTTTCGCCTGTTAAAGCGGTTCGATGAAGATTTTAAGCCTTTGAAAATCATATTCTACGAGAATTACCGGTCGAATCGGACGCTCTTTATGATGGCCTTCAGGACATTACAGGCCATGTTCCCCGATTTAGTGGACTCCGTCTATAATGTGCTGCCGCGTGCCAATAGTGAAAGCACGGGTAAACCTGTGCTCATCAAGGGTTGTAAAAATGAGTATCAGGAGGGGCGATATATTTACGAGTCCATCTGCACGTTGCCGAAGGATGCGAATATCGGTGTCCTCGTGCGGGATAATAAGACGGCGCAACGCCTCAGCTCGTCCTTTGAAAGGCTCAATGCGGAGAGGCCGGAAGCGGAACGACGTCATTTTATGATTATCGACGAGTATAAATTCTTCCGCAGACAGGAAATTAAAGATGTGATGGCCTATTTCAAGCTTCTTATGAATCCTAATGATTCGGTCAGCGCCAAGCGCATTATCAAGCGATATGTGGCGGGCATCGGCGATAATCGTATCGCCGCTATTGAAAGCCCTGAAACAAGGCAGGTAGGCTTAAAGTTAACGGATTTTATGGATATGCCTATTTTCGAAGATGAACCGTACGCCAAGCTCGTACAAGGTTTAGAGCGCCGAGAAGTAATCGTGTATGATGTTGAAAGTACCGGTACGGATACGACGCAGGACCGTATCATACAGATCGCGGCGATTCGCATTGACGAGGAGGGGCATGTATTAGAGACATTTGAGCGCTTTATCAATCCGGGACGGCCGGTAGGGCAGTCCGAAGAGGTTCACGGCTTTTCCGATGTGTATTTGGCGGAGAATGGCGAAGATCCTGTAACCGTTCTTGGCGCATTTAAGGAGTTTTCCAGAAATGCCGTTATCGTGGGACATAATGTGAATTACGATATCAGCATTTTTACGAATGAACTGGCCCGCCATAATTTAGGTCAGCCCGAGTTCAAGGCCGTGTATGATACATTGGATATATTCCGGCGCTTCTATCCGAATCTTCCGAATCATAAGCTGGGGTTTCTGGCATCTCATTTTCCTATTCATCATGAGCCGACACATAATGCGATGGATGATATTCTGGCGACGGCTCAGCTTTTAATCTATGCGGTGAAAGAAAACATCATGCCTACCACGACGGGACGTATGGTGGCAATCAATAAGTATAAGGCGGCTTTCACCAATATCGCCTCGCAAATGGCGACATTGCGCCGTAAGGCGTTGACGGAGATCCCCACACAACTCTTGGCGTATATCATGAATCATATGGGCGTTCTTGAATATTATAAATCTCATGGAGAAGCGGCCAAGGTGGAGCATATTCGAGATTTATACCGCATCATGGAAAAGCTGGACGCCGATTATGACGGACCGCCCGGATTGGCGCGATTGAATCAGATCCTGCAGATGGCGGCTCTTACGGCCGGTGAACCGGCTCAACAGGTGAGAAATGATGAGCGGATTCCGATTATCACGGTTCATCAGGCAAAGGGCAGCGAGTTTGATTACGTATTCCTGGCGGGGATGAATCAAGGTGTATTCCCGAGTCCTTTTGCTGTTGACGAAGGTCGTGAAGATGAGGAGAAACGCCTGTTCTATGTAGCGATTACGCGACCGAAACGGGAATTGGTCATCACCTATAAACATGAAAATGAGCGGGGTCGTGGCGTTCAACCGAGCATATTGCTGAATTATATGCCGACAGATGCGGATCTCGTGGAAAGGAGCAGTTAATGGCGCGAAAAACTCATCGTCCCGATGATATATTATGGACTGTCAGTACAGCGGATATACAGGCATCGTCCTATGGTGACAGAGACAATTTACATCATGCTGTAAATGATGCCGGTATTGTTGGTAATAATAAGACAGATGTTATAGATACTGTTACTCTAGGTCGTCTGCTGGATACGAAATACCCGCGTAAGTCCATCGTGAAACTTTTTGAAGAAAAGCTCATTCACATCAACGGACATAAAGCTACGCCCCGGGATGAGGTTGCTGCAGGTGATGAAATCCGGATTGCCATGGCGAAGGAGAAAATCGATTACGAGCCGGTTCCTATGGAACTAGTGATCTTGTATGAAGACGATGATTTGCTCGTTGTGGACAAGCCCGCAGAGATGACGGTGAATTCAAAGGGGCAGGTATCACTTGCGAATGGGGTAGCTCATTATTTCAAAGCGCACGGTATCAAACGAAAAGTACGTTTTTTAAATCGTCTTGACCGGGATACGACGGGATGTATCGTCATCGCTAAGAGCGGTCTGGCGCAAAGCTTATATCAACAGCAGATGGATAGTGATGTATTTGAAAAATGGTATGTTGCCACTGTGGAAGGTATTATAGCCGATGATTCCGGCTCTCTTGAATTTCCTATGGATAAATCCTCTGACGGCATTCATTATGAAGTCAGTCCGAACGGAAAGAATACGCGCACCGATTTTATCGTTCTGCACAGATGTGCGTCACAATTTGTGGATAACTCTGTGAATAACCGTCAAGAACCTGTGGATAGAGTAGATGAAAATGTGGATATAGCACACCGAAATGTGGATAAAACAGGTTCAATTGTGGATAATGTGGTGGATAACTGTTTGCCGGATGCATATACGGAGGTATCTGTGCGCTTATATACGGGAAAAACACATCAGATTCGCGTGGCTTTCAGTCATATAGGACACCCTCTTGCAGGGGATACGCTGTACGGTGCAACGTCGACAGGAACTGCTTTCAAGTTGCGTGCCGAGAAAATTGTATTTACACATATGCGGACCGGAGAACGAATTACCGTGACCGCTTAGTTTGTAAGTATAGTCTCAAAATATATTCATCAATCATCTAATTGATAAATGAGAATTATTGATAATTCAGTAAAATCAAGTAATTTTTAAAATATTCTTACTAAAAATGAGTGACAAATGATAATCGATAAGATATAATGTATATAGAAATACATCTATATTGTTAGATTTCATTTGGGATTATATATAAAATGTAAGGAGTATAGTTATGATTTTACAGGAAAATGCCGGTGCGGCACGTAATCGGGGGATTACGCTGGCCAGCATCAAAGGGATTATAGGCAATGTTATTCTCGTTATTTTTAAGATGATAGTCGGACTCGCATCGAACTCCATTGCGATTATACTTGATGCGGTTAATAATTTGACGGATGTCCTTTCGTCGGTATTGACGATTATCGGTACGAAATTGGCTTCGAAGGAAGCGGATAAGGAGCATCCGTTCGGTCACGGTCGTATTGAATATATGACGACGATGGCCATCGCGTTTATCATCCTCGGTGCCGGTATCGGATCACTTAAGGAATCGATAGAAAAAATAATTCATCCTGCAGTGTCGACCTTCGATATTCCCGGCTTGGCGATTATCGCCGCCGCAATCGTTGTGAAGATCGTAATGGGGTATTACATCAAGGGGCAAGGTAAGAAATATCAGTCCGGTGCGCTCATAGCATCCGGCGTGGATGCCCTTTTTGATGCGGTGATTACCTTTGCAACCTTGGTGTCCGCCGGTCTCGTATTTTTCTTAAATATCGATATTCAGGGATACGTGGGGGCGATTATCTCTCTTTTCATTTTGAAAGCGGCCTTTGATATTTTGCGGGACATGTATAACCATCTTCTCGGTGTTCGTGCCGATGATGAGCTGATTCGTGAAATTAAGGAAACCATTGCGCAACATCCTCAAGTGGGCGGCGTATACGATTTGGTGCTCAACAGTTACGGCCCGGGGGAAACAATCGGGTCTGTACATATTTCTTTGCCGGAGAATTTGACGGTAGGTGAGATTCATCCTTTAACAAAAGGGATTGCAGTTCATTTATATAATAAATTCGGCATCGCCATGACCGTCGGTGTGTATGCTGAAAATGAACCGAGTGTAGAGGTTCTGGAAATTAAAAAAGAACTGGATAAGGTATTGAGTCTCTATACGAATGTTGTGCAGGTTCACGCTTTTTACGTACAGCAGGAAAAGAAAGTTATTTATTATGACGTTATCTTCAACTTTGATGAAGAAGATCCTCATGGTACATTAGAGAAAATTAAAGAAGAATTACATAAGAGATACCCTGACTATACGCAATTCGCTGTTGTGGATGCGGATTTCAGTAATTAAAATATTTATAGACCGTATGGAATACTACGAAGGTATTCTGTACGGTCTCTTTTCGACTGGTCGGAATTTAATCATATATGGATATTGTATGTGTACAAAGCGATTATACATGTTTTCTTAGATTAGGGGTTGATTTATGAATATAAAATGAATATAATATATTTTGTAAAATATAATTTAGTTCCGTATTATGTATAAGGAGCCTATAATGAAGAAGTTAGTTGTAACATCATTAGCAGTGTTGGCCGTTGTCGGTACTGTATGTGTTCAACCGGCAGATGCGAAAAAGGTACAGCAGGAAGAGCCTGTTATGGCGACGATTGAAGTTCCTCTTAATGATGAGATCCGTCAGAATAACGGGGCCTCCAGAGAGTTTAATAAAAAAACACAGAAGTTAGTCGCTAAATTAGCGGAGTCCACACAGTTGATGATCAAGAAAGACTGGAAAACCATTTATATAAAGGCTGTTCTATCAGCGGATAAGGGTGCTGTCCGTTTCTATTTTACGGACAGAACAGGTCAGCTTTATAGCGGTCAAACACTTAAGAATACGGGCCTATCGAAAAACAATTATCTGACAGGAGCCTCACGTCAAGTGCAGGATCTTCAGAATCTATATACGCATTTAAAAAAGGGCGGTCAGGAATTGCCGTCCTCAATCGATATTACCGTTACTCAAAGTGGTCAACGGACTAAAACGCGGTTAAATTACGGTGAAGATACTACAAATGTTATGCTGTACTACCAACAATATGAATCAGAGACCTTTCCTGATGTAAAGTAAAAAAACAGATTAAAGGAGCCTCCATACATTCGCTTCGTGTCTATTCGGCATAATTGCGATTTATGGAGGCTCCTTTTCAGATTACATAATCGTCGTGATCATCATTCGATGTTTTTCTATAATGTTCTTTGACGCCTGCCATGTCGATTAATTCCTCTTCGAGAGAGTCCTTATCATCCGTATTGAGCATGGAGTAGAATGCCCAGAGGATGATAAACCAAATCGGTGTAAAGAGCAGTGCCACCCGTGTATCTTCGTTGAGGGCGAGGATAACGAGAATGAATGCAAAGAAGATGAGAATCAGATAGTTAATAAACGGATATAACGGCATCTTGAATTTAGATTGTGCCGCCAGTTTAGGATTTTTCTGACGATATTTGAGATGACAGATGACCATCATGGACCAGATAAAGATGAAGCAGAATGTAGAAATCGATGTAATCATAACGAATACCGCTTCAGGCATTACGTAATTCAATACGACTGTAATGAGCAATACCGATGCGGAAAAGATCGTCGCCTGGTAGGGAACGCTGCTATGTGTGAGACGGCGCATGGAACGCGGTGCGTGCCCGCGTTTTGCGAGGGCATAAATCAT
This sequence comes from Veillonella denticariosi JCM 15641, assembly GCF_002959855.1. Classification (GTDB taxonomy): domain Bacteria; phylum Bacillota; class Negativicutes; order Veillonellales; family Veillonellaceae; genus Veillonella; species Veillonella denticariosi. The sequence goes on along the minus strand of NZ_PPDB01000003.1, from coordinate 288,453 downwards.
ACGGCCCGTGCTGAAAATGCCGGAATTCGTCGCCGATGCGGCGGATGTGAGAACTACGAAATTGACAATCCCTGCAGCGGCCGTAATCCCTACCGCCGTAAATACGGCTACAAATGGGCTGGAAGCGGGATTAACGGCGGTCCATGGGTAAATACTCATGATGATAGCTAGAGAGCCGATATAGAACAGAATAATGCGCAACGGAATATTGTTGATGGCCATGGGGATGACTTTTTCAGGATTTTCCGTTTCGCCTGCCGTTAGGCCGACCAGCTCAATACCTGTGAAAGCAAATACGACCATCTGGAATGACAGGATAAAGCCCATGGTTCCGTTCGGGAACCATCCTCCGTAGTTCCACATATTGCTGAATGCGGAAACACCTGCATCGGTCGAGAAATCTGTGGCGATCATGATGATGCCGATTATGATGAGCGATACGATAGCAATGACCTTGATCATGGCGAACCAGAACTCCATTTCGCCGAAATGTCTTACGGCTGTTAAATTCATTAACAGCAGTGCGATTAAGACGATCAGTGCCGGTATCCATTGAGGCATCCAAGGTATCCAGTACTGCATATAAAGACCGACCGCAGTTAAATCCGCCATGGCCAGAGACAGCCAGCAGAACCAGTAAGTCCATCCTGTAATAAATGCTGCGCGATCACCTAAATATTCCTCGACAAAGTCGATAAAGGAATGATGATTTAGGTTGGACAACAGTAATTCGCCGAGGGCTCTCATGACAAAGAAACAGATGATACCCGTGATGAGATAGGCGAATACGATGGAGGGACCCGCCAGATGAATGGCGCGGCCGGAGCCCAAGAATAGACCTGTACCGATGGCGCCGCCGATGGCGAGCAACTGTACATGTCGATTCTTAAGACCCCGTTTTAACTGGTGCGTATCAGACATAATAAGACCTCTTTTCTAAACTACCCATAAATGGAAAAAGCCATGGAGGGCCATAGCTTTCACAATGTATGGGACATATCAAACTATTGTTTTATCATACAGTATCTATTGTAAGATGTCAAATGTATTTTTACAGTAGACAAATCAAGGCGATATTTTTGTGATGAAAGTATACTATTCATTTATAAAATCAAAAGAATAATCCTCCAAAATGAAAATATATTGACGAATATTATAAAATAAATTATAATAAGTACACTTATAATAAAAGGAGGAAATAAAATGGAATTCAGTTTCAGTTTGAAAATAAAAGCAGCAAAAGAAAAGGTTTGGGAGTACTATGCAAATATTGAAAAATGGTATGATTGGGAAGAAGATTTAAAAAATATTACATTAAATGGTAAATTTGAGACCGGATCACATGGAACTATGGAGCTTGAAGGGATGCCGCCAATGGAATATCAACTTACCCTTGTCAAATCGTTTGAAGAGTTTTGGGATAAGACTGAAACTCCGTTTGGCGATATCGTTTTCGGACATCAAATAATTGATAATCATGACGGAAGTGTAACTGTAAAACATACTGTAAGTTTAGAAAGTGAAGATAAGCAACATTTGGAATTTTTAAGTCAAGTTTTTTCAGATGTTCCTCAATCTATATTCATTCTAAAAAATTGTTTAGAAAGATAAGGTGACTGCTGTTTGTTTGTATCAAAGTATAAAGATAACTCAGAAAAGTCAACAGGATTGTTGTTCATGAGGGTGTACAATAAATGGCATTTTATGATAAAAAAAGAGTTAAAAAATTTGAATTTAACACATCCTCAATTTGTTGTTCTAACATCTCTTGCTTATCTATCGCAACATGATAACGAAGTTACACAAGTCATGATTTCAAAACTTTCAGGGATAGATGTTATGACGGTATCTCAAATATTGAGTTTATTGGAAAAACGTGGTTTTGTAGAGCGAAAAGAACACGCTAGAGATACACGTGCGAAAGCGGTTCTTTTAAATGAAGAGGGCGGTGCAATATTACAAAAGGCAGTCCCATTAGTTGAAGAAATTGATGAAATCTTTTTCGGAAAGCTAAAGGGTGATGAAGCTCAATTTAAACATCTTCTTGGCAGATTACATGAAGCGTAAGGTGTATAAATTCATCAATTCTTGTGGAGGTTGAAATGAGACGGCAAGATCGTATGGTTACAAATGCAGATGAAATTAAAGATATTTTAAACAGCACGCGTATCATTCACCTAGGCATGATGGATGGTGATTACCCTTATGTAGTACCTTTACATTTTGGTTATGAAATTGTAGATGATATACTCTACATCTATGTACATGGCCATCATGAGGGGAAGAAGTTTAGTTTGATTCAAGAGAACCCTCATGTATTTATTGAAATTGACGGCAATGATGAGGCTCTCGTTTCAGGTGGAGATATTCCTTGTAAATATAGTTCAGTCTATTCCAGTGTAATGGGACGAGGAGAGGCCGTTTATTTAGCGAATATTGATGAAAAAGCTCATGGTTTACAGGTGTTGATGAAGCAGCAGACTGGTCGAGAATTTACCTTTACTGATGCCATGGTAAACTCTGTGGGTGTCGTTCAAATTAAAGTTGTAGACTATACCGCAAAGAGACGAAGACAGCTTGAACAAGATATTATTATGCCTCCATTAAATAAATAATGGCAAAACATCCTATTGAACTCTATTGTAATATAGCGTTTAGTAGGATGCTTTATTATGTATAACTAGTAAGCATTAAAGCAGCTATTGGCTCATAACTATACTTTCACAATAGGAAAGATAAAAGTTTTATGAAGTAGCTAGGGCAATAGAACCGGGGGGCATGTTTTTGATATAAATAAGAAAATATATCATTATATGTGTAAAGTATATATCAAGTCTTTATAAAAGGAGAGATCATGAAGAAGCTTCTATATAAGTCCGTTTTAGCTGCTATGGCTGTGGGATTATTGTCTGCGGGATATGTTTCAGCAGATGTTGTTAATGATTCTATATCTACTGATAATATTGGTGTTTCAGCTACCGTTACAAATGATATGCCTAGAGTTCATCCTGATTCAGCAATTAAAGCATTGCCAAGAAAGACCTTATTAGAGTGGCCTATGAAAACACAAGAAGGAGCTCGTAATTGGAAAGGAATAGTAGAAGCTGCACAGCAATTGCCGTATGAGGTGAAGACGCCTAGCTATATACCTTATGGTTATCAACTTTATACAGCACGTCAAGATCGAAATGATGTATTAGAGGTTGTATACTACAAAAAAGGTGCGATTATATATCGGGATGGGAAAAAATATATAGACAGTATTATGGCCTATAGAATGGGATATTCCTTGGATACTGTGAGAGACACACCATATGTTCCATCTGAGTACGGCGATTTTGAATGGTCTAAATCAGGTGATTCTGGTGAGGTTTATTATACAGGTAATCCTGAAATGCATATGGTTCGCAGTATTACGTGGGCGAAGGATGGTATGGCTTACTTCCTATTCTTCTTAGAACAGGTGAAAGAAGCTGATGCGGAATTCTATAAGGAGAATGTGGTACCGTTGAAGAGTATTGATAGCTCTCGTTATGAACTAGTTGGTAATTATCCGATTAAAACTATTGAAGAAATAAAACAGGAACATATAGTGCCTATGAAAGCAAAGACTGGCGTATTTTATTAAGATTACGTAGTACTGTTGAAAGTCAGTGTCTGAGTTAAAAATGTAATAGATAAGTGATTATCTCGGTAATATATACTTATGGAATATCTAAATTTAGAGAGAAGAGATTATGAGATTGAAAACAACAAAATCATTATTAACCATGGGAATATTAGCTGCTGTGCTAAGTAGCTTTGGAGTACAACCAGTTAGTGCGTTATCCCCTTTAGTGGATGAAAATGGAAATACTGTTACCATCGATACAGTGGAAAAGAATAAAGAGCTAATGAATCGCTATCGATGGTATGATCAAGTTGATAATGGTGATATAGTACAGCTTAATGTTGACGTAAGTACAAATTATTTTGGATATGATTTACAAATTCCATCTTATATGCCTGAAGACTATGCAGTACGCGATGTAAAGTCAAGGGATCATGACGTATTAGAAATCGTATATACAGAAACTGGGGCTCATGGAATGTTTGGGCCTAAACTTACCTTCTCTAATACAGATATTGTATATCGTATGGGTTGGGCTATCGATACCGTAGTAAAGCCTATATTGGAAAAGACAAAATACAATGCTGATGATGCGGTTAGCTTTACTACCCTTAATGGAATCCCTGTACATACTTTGGGCTTTAGCAATGATTCTGTTCAAATTGTTTATTGGGAAAAAGATAACAAAGTTTATATGCTCTACTTTGCTTCTCCAAGAAACCAAAACTATGTAAGCAAAATTGTAGATTCAGTAGGGCCATTAAAAGAAATCGATTCAAGTCGTACAGACTTAATCGGTGTAAAAACAATTCGTTAATACTAAACCCTAATAAGACTCTATAGCACGATTCGGTAATGCCATACGACGTTAGCGTTTAGTAAATGAGTACATAATAAAAAGAACCTATCTCCTAGATATTAGAGTCATATCTTTGGAGATAGGTTCTTTTAGTGGATGTAATTTACATATATTTTGTTCTTAAGTATTAGTGATTTTATAGCTATCAATATAAAGCAGCTTTCACTAATAGCATAATTATGGGCATACGTTAATTAGAAGAATACGTAGCGAATGATAACGAGTACCGCTAATACGTACATAATCCAGTTAACTTCTTTTGCACGGCCCGCAATGATTTTTAGTAGAGGGGATGCAATAAGACCTGCAGAGATACCGTTAGCGATGCTGTATGTGAATGGCATTAATACGATAACGAGAAATGCAGGGAAGCCTTCTGTCCAATCATCAAAGTCGATGTTGCGAATAGCACCTAACATGAGGGCCCCAACGATTACGAGGATTGGAGATGTTGCTGCATTTGGTACAAGAGATACTAAAGGGGCAACAAATAAGCAGATTAAGAATAGTACACCTGTTGTTACAGCTGTTAAACCTGTGCGGCCACCAGCACCAACACCTGCCGCACTTTCAACAAAGGCAGTAATAGTAGAAGTACCGAGTAATGCGCCTGCACTTACACCAAGAGCATCTACGGTCATGGCTTTCCCAAGACCTGGGAATTTACCAGATTTAGGATCCGCGATTTTCGCTTCTGTAGCAGTACCGATCAATGTACCCATAGAGTCGAATAATTCTACGAAGGTGAATGAAAAGATAATCGTGATTAAGCCCATGTGAAGAGCGCCAGGAATATCTAATTGAAGAAATGCTGCTTTAGAGAAATCAGGTACTGCCAATACAGTGAAGTTCTCAGGCATTGTGGAAAGGCCTGTCGCATAGGAGATAACCGTTGTTACCAAAACACCAATCAAGAGAGAGCCTTGAACCTTACGAGCCATTAATAAAGCCGTAAAAATGAGGCAGAAGAGAGCCAACAAGGTTTCGCTACTGTGCAAATTACCGAGCGTTAAGAGTGCTTCGGATGCTGGAGGTACTAAATTACCATGTGTTTGCACGACTTGACCTAAGGAGTTTGGAGACAAACTAATGGAGATAGCTATCAAGCCAGATAATTTCAAACCGATGATAGCAATGAAGAGACCGATACCAACGGTAATAGCAATCTTCATGGAGGCAGGAATGCCTTCAACAATCATTTGACGCACCGATGTCAAGGTGAGCACGAGGAATACGAGCCCGGAAATGAAGACGGCACCTAATGCTGTTTGCCATGAGATACCCATGCCGAGTACGACCGTAAACGAATAGAAGGCCAGGAGGCCGACACCGGGAGCCAGGGCAATCGGATAATTTACCAGAACACCCATGGCGATCGTTACGAGCCCAGCGCCTAAAGCTGTGGCGATGAGGACCGCATCCTTATCCATGCCGGCGAGGCTTAAAATATTTGGCGCCAAGAAGAGTATGTACGCCATGGTGATGAACGTGGTGATACCTGCCAGAATCTCGGTCTTGACGGTAGTATTGCGCTCATTAAGTTGAAAAAGCTTATCTAACATCAGATAACATCCCCCATATGAAATTTAAAACAATACCTTAATAAAATATTTCGATATAGTTATAGTGTACCATATTTCCCAACAATTTTTGTATGAATTTGTGATATACTAATAGTATATTTTAATCGATTTAGAGGTTATGTTATGAAAATATCTACAAAAGGGCGCTACGCCTTACGGATATTGGCGGATATTGCGGAGCACGGGGTGGAGAAAAATGTGTCCATCCGTGAAATCGCAGAACGTCAAGGATTTTCCGATAAATATTTAGAAGGCATTGTATCTCGCCTGTCAGCGGCCGGTCTCGTTAAGAGCGGACGCGGTAAATATGGCGGATATCGTTTGGTAAAATCGCCGTCCGAATACAATGTATATGAAATTTTATATGCTGCCGAGGATTCCATTGCCCTCGTATCCTGTCTGGATGATGATGTGGAACCATGTCCGATGTTCAACGACTGTCTGACGGCTCCGCTTTGGAAATACCTGCAGGATGAGTTCCGTCACGTAATGGAGCGTGTTTCATTGCAAGATGTGATGGATCAAAAGCTTCCGTATCAATAAAGGAAGTCATAATGACGGCATTAATGGCATGTAAATGCATGTCGATATAGCGTGGATTACATGTCGATATAGTGCGTATTTACATGTGTCGATATAGTGTGTGTGTTTACATGGGGATTTAAATTTTTGGCTGTTAGATCTTAAGAGTCGCGTATTCTTATGCGGCTCTTCTTTATATGTGCATGGAGTAGGAGGCACTATGTATTCAACAGAACAAGATGCTCGAGGGGGCATGCGCAATGTGTGGATTATCACCATCAGTATGACGATACTTGCCATCTGTTATACCATGATTATTCCGTTCCTGCCGATTTACCTCCTGGAACTTGGCGTGCCGAAGGGTGATGTGGCGCTCTGGTCCGGATGGGTGTTCGGGATTACCTTTCTCATTGCCGGCATTATGGCTCCTGTCTGGGGTAAAATCGCCGATAATAAAGGAAAGAAGATGATGGCGCTTCGCGCGGGTTTTGCCATTGCCATTTCTTATTTTCTCATCGGGATGGTGACGGATCAGTATCAACTTTTGCTGGGCCGTGCCTTTCAGGGCTTTGCGAACGGATTCTATCCGGCGGCGATGACCATGGTGTCCCTCAGCGTGGACGAGAAAAAGGTGGGCCGTGCTCTCGGCATATTTCAGACCGGCCTTATTCTCGGCAATGTAGTGGGACCGTTTTTGGGCGGCGCTGTTGAAAGCATCGTCGGCATGCGACTCGTATTTTACGTGTCCGGTGTGGCCGTATTCCTAGCGACCGTTTCCGTATGGCTTTTTGTGAAAGAACCGAAGGTACAGGCGGAGAATGATGGTACACAGGACAGTAAATCCGCCCCTAAAACGACGTCTTTGCGCGATGACTTTAAAACTGTACGACAGCAACCTGTGCTGGTGCGATTATTATGGATCTTTTTCTTCATGCAATGCGCTATTATGATGTTGCAGCCGATTTTGGCGCTCTATGTAGGCGACATGCAGGGAACGATGGAAGGGGCTGCCATAATTGCCGGCTCCATCCTCAGTATCGGCGGACTGGCAGGGGCTTTGACGACGAATATCTGGGTGCGTATCGGTGAGCGGAAAGGGTACTTTCAGACTATTTCTTACTGCATGATCGGTAGCGGCATTGTTTTATTACTGCAAAGTTTACCTGTCGGGATCTGGTGGTTCGGTATTTTACAGGTGCTTATTGGGTCCTTTATCGTAGGTATCAATCCGTCCCTGAGTGCCGCTGTAACGCTCAATACGGCGCCTACTTTCAGAGGACGGATGTTCGGTATGACAACGACGGCGCAGCAGTTCGGATCTATGGTTGGTCCTGTATTTGCCAGCATTGTGTCCACCTACATGGGGATTGCCTATGTGTTCAGCATTACCGGATTATTACTGCTCTATTTAGGCTTTCAGGCGCGACGCTTATCAGTTCACCACGATTAATGCGTGTTGTGGCGGCGCGGAAAGGAGTTATTATGGTTCGTATCGGTCAAGCTGTACTCGGTGAAAGGGGTACAAAAATTTGCGTGCCCATTGTGGGTACGACCATGAAAGAAATTTTGGATGCGACGGCATTGGCTTGTAACGCCCCTTGTCATGTAGTGGAGCTACGCATTGATTATTATGAACGGGCCGATTCCATCGATGCCGTCATTGAACTGCTGATGCTCATCAAACCTCAACTGAAAGGTCGCGGGCTGTTATTTACGTGGCGTACTAAGGGCGAAGGGGGCGAGCGCGCTATTTCAACAGAGGCGTATTTTACTATGCTGGAACGACTTATTCCGACGGGCCTCGTCGATGCGATTGATATAGAACTCTTCTTTGATCAGGATCGTATGCTGAAAACCATTGAATTTGCAAAGATGCATCACGTTACGGTCGTCATGAGTAATCATGATTTCAACGGAACGCCACCTCGTGAGGTCATCGTCAACCGACTATTACAGATGAAAGAATTGTTGGCGGATGTGCCTAAAATTGCGATTATGCCACATACAACGGGGGATGTGTTGACCCTTTTGGAGGCGACTGCCGAGGTGAAAGCTCTCTATCCGGCTGATCCTATCATTACTATTGCGATGGGCCCCTTAGGTACTGTGACACGTACTGCAGGGGCGCTGTTCGGTAATGCTATGACATTCGCCGCTGCAGGGAAGAACTCTGCACCCGGTCAAATCGATGTATATGAATTAAAACGTATCCTCGATACCATTGATGTGGACGGAGTCTTTGACGAACAACAACATACACGCGTAAAAGTGCATTAAAAAAGTCGGCGAAAGCCGACTTTTTATATATTCATGCCCTATGTAGAGACTCTTAGAGCAAGTGTGCCTCAAAATCCTCTATGATACGCTTTACCGTTTCCGGTATATTGCGCCGATGTTTTATGATGCATTGTGCGAAGGATTCGTACATAGGTGTACGGACGGCCTCCAATTCGCGCAATCGGTCGATACCGCCTTGGGAGAGTACACGTCCTTCCGTGGACAGTCTTTCGACCGGTTGGGTCAGTTGGTAAATGCGGCCGTTTTGGCGCAAATGGGTGAAGTTCTGAGGCACTGTAACGCAGCCGCCTCCGGTTGAGATGACAAGTCCTGTTTGTTGTCCCAATTTAGCAAGTATTTTTGTTTCTTCTCTTCGAAAGGCGTCCTCTCCGTGAGTTGTAATATAGTCGGAGATGTTGCCGGTTTCCTTTGTCAGTTCCTTGTCTGCGTCAAGCCATTTGCGATTCAGAGCCTTGCCGAGGGCCCTGCCCATCGTCGTTTTACCGACACCGGGCATACCGATGAGGATGATGTTTTCTTTTTCGTGACGCATGTCGCGTAAAATCTGTTCAATTTCTGCGGAACCGAAGCTTTCACCTTGGAAATGCTTGGCCGCCTCAACGCCTTGCGCCACGAGAAACGGCAGGCCGTCGCTGTAAGGAATATCCATAATCTCGGCCTGCAACAGGAGCACGGTGCGGCGCGGATTGTAGATGAGATCCACCACGCCGGTGAGGACCGTGAAGTTTGTTATGTCAATCAGCGCCTGAGGGCTGTTCGGATACATGCCGACCGGCGTGCAGTTGATGATGACCTGAGCGGTGTCCCTGAATTGATCGATCTCGTCATAGAATGGCGGTTCATGACGAGATACGTGGATGATAGCGCGGGCCCCTAAATCCTCGAGGGCGATATGAACCGTCTTGGATGAAGCACCGTCGCCGAGGATGATACATTTCTTATCTTTTACATCGATGCCTGCGTGCTGTAATGTGAACACAAAGCCGTCATAGTCCGTATTGTATCCGTGCCAGCGTCCGTGGCGGCGCACCATGGTATTGACGCATCCGATGCGTTCTGCCCGCGGATCTACGACAGCACAGGCTTCGAGGGCGTTGATTTTATAGGGAATGGTGATGTTGATGCCCTGTAAATCTGGGTCGTTAAAGAAGTCCCGCAGCTCACCGGGTTCACGCTCAAATAATTCGTAATTATCGTTTCCCAATGCTCCGTGAATGCGTGGGGAATAGCTGTGGCCCAAGGTGCGGCCGAGTAAACCAAATTTCATAGGACCTCCTGATCAGGTTTATAAGTAGATAATGGCTAATAGAGACTGGCAACTCTATTAGCCATGTGTTGTTATTGTATGCATTAATTTTCCGGATAGTTTCCGAGCAGGCGGAATTTATCCTGTGATGTGTGCAGTTCCGCAAGGACGGAAAGCACTTTAGGATCCGCCAAGGAGGCTTCCAAATCGAGGTAGAAGAGGAATTCAAAGTTATGTCCCACAATCGGTCTTGACTCGAGCTTCGTCAAGTTGACACCGATATTGGCAAACTTTGTCAATAAGGCTCCGAGCCCTCCCGGTGCATGGTTTGCCGAGGTTACCACGGATATTTTGTTGGCCCCCGGGTATACATGAAAGTTCTTGCTGATGCAGATGAATCGTGTATAGTTATTGTCGCTGTTCTGAATGTTGCGGGCAATCGGGGTTAAATTGTACAGCTCCGCACATTGCGGTGCCGCAATAGCGGCTACACCCGGATCATCGCTGGCGGCTACGAGCTGTGCGGCACGTGCCGTATTATCGAAGGAACGCAAGGTAACGCCTGTTAGGGTTTCCAAGTACTGACTGCATTGCCCCAGTGCTTGAGGATGTGAAATGATGGTGTGAATATCGGATAATTGAGTTCCCTTTTTTACGAGTAAGTCGTGAGAAATCCAAAGGCGTGTGCCGCGTACGATATAGCATTTATGTTCCTCCAAGAGGTCGTATACTTCCTTGACGGAACCGTTGGAGCTGTTTTCGATAGGCAACACGCCGAATTCGCATTCGCCGGATTCGACCGCATCAAATACGGCATGAAATCCCGTTACATAATGAATCTGGCTGAGCGGCAACAGGCGGTCACACGCCATTTGAGCATTGCTGCCGAATACGCCGGCACAGGCTACGCTGCCACGCTGCGGCGGCAATGTAGGGGATGCTTCGACGGCGGCTTTCATCTTCTGCGTGAATTCCGTGTTTTGAAATAATTGTTCCGCCTGATAGGTGCGGCTTAAACTGAAGAGAGATTCAAAGAATCGACGGGCGTATAGATCCATGTCCGGCCCCGCCTCCAAGGTGACCTTATCTAAAATATCGCGCTCCCGTTTCGGATCGTATACGGCTTTGTTCATTTCTTTTTTTGCTTTCGCCACATCTTTGGAGAGCGCCATGCGTTCTTTGAACAGGCTCAGCATCTGCTCGTTGATATCGTTGATTTTAACGCGTATTTCATCTAAGTTCATGGTCAATATCTCCTAGGAAATCTAACAATACGAGGGCCGTAACGGCTTCGATGACGGGTACGGCGCGTAATGCTACGCACGGATCGTGGCGCCCTTTTATGGTGAGCAGGGTGTCCTCTTCTTTTGACAATGACACGGAGCGCTGCTCCTTGTAAATGGACGGGGTCGGCTTGATGCCCACCTGCATGACGAGCGGTAAACCGTTGGTAATGCCGCCCTGGATGCCGCCGCTGTTGTTCGTCGTAGTCGTTACGGTATGGCCGTTCATGGTGAAAGCATCATTTACCTCAGACCCCAAGGCGGAGCACATGTTAAAGCCGCCTCCGAATGATACGCCTTTTATGGCCGGCACTCCGAATATAACGCGGGCCAGGCGGTTTTCGATGCCGTCAAAATTAGGGTTTCCCAACCCTGCCGGTAAGCCTGTAGCGATGATCTCGACGATGCCGCCGGTGGAATCGCCTTCGCTTTTTAGTTTCAGTACGAGACTTTCAACCTCTTGTTGTTTAGATTCATCCAGCATGGTAATCGGTTCAGTTGCAATATGGGCGAGGGCATCCATATCGGGGTGTACCATGTCGACAGAAGCATCCTGAATGGGGCCCACCTGTTTCAGATGACCGTGAATGCGGATGCCTTTTCGGGCGAGCAACTGTAATGCAATGCCGCCGGCAACGCAAAGAGGTGCCGTGAGACGGGCCGAGAAGTGTCCGCCGCCGCGCATATCAACCTTGTCTCCGTAGCGCATACGAGCTGTAAAATCGGCATGGGATGGGCGAGGAATATCCCGTAAGTTATTGTAATCGCCGGAGTGCTGTGATGTATTGCGAATCATGAAGGCCAGCGGGGATCCGCTCAACGTATCATCTACGAGACCCGATAAAAATTCCGGTACATCCGCTTCTTTACGTTGCGTTTGGAATTGGTTTTGCCCCGGCGCACGACGGCGCAGGAATGCCTGCAGTTTATCCCTGTCGATGTGATAACCGCAAGGCAGACCGTCCACGACGCCTCCGATGGCATAGCCGTGGGAGGCACCGAAGGTGGATACCTGAATTGTTTTACCGAAACTCGATGACATACGTCCTCCTGATATCACTTGAAACATGTTGAATATATGGAATGAAATAAAGACCCTATTATTATGCGATTCCTATTAAAATATCGACTAAATATTAAATGACTAAATATTAAATGATTTTATGTGACCATTTTATAAATCCGGTTTGGCTTGAATAAGACTTAATAGACTTCCGTTGCCGAACCGGCTAACAAATTCCAGTCCGTGAAGAAATCCGGATAGGATTTCGTGATGGCTTCACTGTCTTTGAGTCGTACCGGATTCGTACTGATGAGCGCCATCAATGCGCCGGCCATGACGAGGCGGTGATCATTGACGCAGTCTGCAAGGCCTCCTGTGAGGCTTCCTGTACCTGTAATATATATATTATCACCTTCCTGGCGCACCGTGCCACCTAAATCGGACACGAGCTTTGCCACCGCGTTCAGCCTGTCCGATTCCTTGAGGCGAAGTCTGGCACCGTTGATAAAGGCGCTTTCACCTGAGATAGAACAGGCGAGGGCCGACAGAACCGGCAATAAATCGGGACATTGATCGAGATCGATCGTCAATGGCGTAGTGGCGCGACCCGATACGGTCAGATTTGATCCGTTCCATGTAATAGTCGCACCCGAGGCGCTGATGATATCCATGATGCGTCGGTCCGCCTGTACGGAGTCCGGATTCATGCCCGTAATCGTAATGGATTCGCCGGTCATGGCCGCAGCGACCATCCAAATAGCAGCATTGGACCAATCGCCTTCAATCTGATAATGGTTTCGTCCTACGAACGTGGACATATCATTGATGGTGAAAGTCTCGTTCTGTGCGGCTGTTGCTTCCTGATGTTCAACCGTGATACCGAAATCCGCCATCGTCGTCAATGTTAACGTCACATAATCTCGCGACTGCAGAGATGTGGTAGATGTAATTGCCGTATGCCCCAGTTGAGGAGCGGCTAACAGTAATCCCGAGAAGAACTGGCTGCTCACGTCACCGACCATATTGAAATCGCCGCCTTTGAGGAGACCTTTCATCGTGAACGGCGGCGCATTCTTTGAGAACTGCACACCGTGACGCTTCATTTCGCTTAATAAAGGTTCCAGGGGGCGTTCCGGCAAGCGGCCCTTTGCATCGACATCCACGGTATCGCACAGAGAGGCGGATACCGGCAATAGAAGCCGCAGCGTGGTGCCCGACTCATGGGGCAGTATTTTGCCGACTGCAGGAGGCGGACCGGGATTGACGGTAACGATTTGCTGTTTATAGGTTATATCGGCACCGAGGGCGCGCAATGAATCCATCGTAGCATCGATATCCCTTGAGGTACGGCTCAATAGAATTGTAGACGGTGTCGGCGCCAATGCGGCGCATATGAGCGCCCGATGGGCGTGCGCCTTAGCCGGTATGGAGTCGATTGTGCCTCGCAAGAGGGTGTTCGTTACGGAATACATGGCATCTCCTTTGTAGATAATACATCATATTCAACATCTATTATACAAGATAACCTCTGAGTTCTTCGTGCGTAACCACCTTGAGCTTACTGTGACCGTAGTCGGTAGGAACGACGATTTTGATAGTGTCTCCCTGACTTTTTTTATCGTGTTTGGCTGCTTCCAGTAATTCATCTGCCCTAATGGATGTTTCTGTAGGTAATTCATGGGCCGCTAACAGTTTTTTTAATTTCGTTACGACGGTAGGATTGAGGTTATCATGATGTACGGCCCCTTGTGCCATTAAGACCATGCCGATGGCTACAGCATTTCCATGAGGAATTTTAAAATGGCTCGCCTTTTCGATACCGTGACCGAAGGTATGCCCCAGATTGAGTAAGGCCCGTACGCCGGATTCCCGTTCATCCTGTTCGACGATATCCGCTTTTGCCTGTACGCAGCGAGCGATGATATCAATCGCCTTTTCCCGGTTTTCTAACAGCGGTTTGTTTTCCAGCTGTGTCAACAGGCCGGGCACGTCGAGGAATCCGTATTTGATGATTTCGCCGCATCCATTAATCCATTCTTTTCGCGGTAATGTATCGAGCGTCGTTGTATCGCATAATACCAGGATAGGCTGTTTGAAAGCGCCCCACAGATTTTTGCCTGCCTTCAGATTGACCGCTGTTTTGCCGCCGACGGAGGAATCGACCGCAGCCAACAGGGATGTCGGTACCTGTACGTAATCGATACCCCGTAGATAGGTGGCCGCCGCAAAGCCCGCCATATCGCCGACAACACCGCCGCCCAAGGCGATGAGCAGATCCTTGCGCGTTAAGGACTGATCCGCCATATACTCTACCAAATCGATGAGACGGGTTGCATTTTTCTCGTCTTCGCCGTGAGGAAAGACGTACTCACATACGCTGTATCCCGCCCCGGTGAGGTTGGCTTTCACCATTTTCAGGTAGAGGGGGGCCACATTATCATCGCTGACGATGATGACCCGGTACGGTTCCTTGAGGGGGCGAATATAGTCGGAAATGTGCGATAATGAATTATTTTCAATCACCACGTCGTACGGTTCGGACGCGTTAATATGGATGCGAAACATGGGAAATCCTTTCTGGTTTAGCGGTCGATACACTCTGTTAATGCATTACGTAATGCCTGTACTTCTTTCATTAAGCTGTTGAATTGATCGGGACGCAATGCCTGAGGGCCGTCGCATAATGCTTTGGCCGGATTGTTGTGCACCTCGATCATGAGTCCGTCCGCTCCACCGCCTACGGATGCCAGTGAAAGCGGCCGTACCATACGGCTCATGCCCGCTGCATGGGACGGATCCATGATAATCGGCAAGTGGGACAGTTCGTGCATCATCGGAATGGCCGTTACGTCCAATGTATTTCTCGTTTTAGGTTCGAATGTACGAATACCGCGTTCGCAAAGGACGATTTGTTCGTTCCCTTCGCTCATGATGTATTCGGCAGCCATCAACCATTCTTCGTAAGTAGCGGACAAACCGCGTTTTAACAAGATCGGTTTCTTCATTTTGCCCACTTCTTTAAGTAGTGTGAAGTTCTGCATGTTACGTGCACCGATTTGAAGCATATCCACATTATCGAAGTATTGCAGTTGGGAAATATCCATTACTTCCGAAACGATAGGAAGGCCTGTTTCTTTTTTAGCAAGCTCCAGTAATTCGAGACCTTCGGGTCCCATGCCTTGGAAGGAGTATGGGGATGTACGAGGTTTGAAAGCTCCGCCGCGAAGAATCGTGGCCCCCGCTTCCTTACAAGCTTTTGCGGTTTCTAGAACCTGTTCCGGTGTTTCTACGGAGCAAGGGCCCGCCATTACGGCGAAGTGGCCGCCACCGATGAGGGCGCCCCCAACGTTGATGATGGAATCATCCGGATGGAATTTGCGATTCGCCTTTTTGTACGGTTCCTGTATGCGCGTTACTTTATCTACAAAATCAAGCGATTCGATCTGTCGCGCATCGAGAGACGCCGTGTCGCCGATAAGACCGAGGATATTGTAACGAGTACCCTCTACAGGATGGATGATGAAGCCTTGGTCCTCTAATTCACTGCGTAAACGGGATACTTCCTCCGCTGCTGCGTTTTGTTTCAATGTAATAATCATGATAAACCTCCTTATCGACTACCAGTGAATAGTAGGGCTAACCATACGGGATGGCAAATAAAAAAGGCCACCCGTATATCTAATACGGGTAGCCCTTTTAACTATTCCAAGCCACCAATGATGATATCTAAATCAGTGCAGCTCAAATAGTTCCTTACCCGTACGCTGGATAAAGAACCAATAAAAGTATTGTTTTGCTGCGTTGATTTGGTTAATCATCGTTAGTTGCTCCTTTCTAAATTTATTGAGTACAGTATAAACCCATTTGAGAACAATATGCAAGCTAAAAATTAAAATTCATTTAATTTTTAAAAAAATCGTGCAAGAATATATACTATGCGGTATGTAATTTAATGTGAAAGCCATATTGATTTTGCTATAATAGAAACAGTGTATTTTGATATGTTAAATACGTTATGATTACAGGCGTATTTATTTTACTTAACCTATATTTTACTTAGCATATATGTTACTGCTTTCATGCACATATTTCATAGGGACGTTATACGAGAAGGAACATTTATGATTATTCAGATTTTAGATACGATTAACGATGATATTAAGCAGATTCGCACAGACGTGTTTATAAAAGAACAGGGCTTCGAAGAGGAATTTGATGAAATTGATGCAATAGCTAAATTCATTCTGTTGTGGAGTGACGGCAGAGCGGTCGGCACCTGTCGATTTTTTCCGGGGACGGAACCGGGAGAAGCGCATGTGGGACGAATGGCGGTGCGTAAAATCCATCGAGGCCAACATCTGGGCGAGAAAATTATGAAGGCCGCGGAACGGGCCATGCGTCGAGACGGCTATAAAACATGCTCATTGTCGGCACAAGTGCAGGCGCAGCCCTTTTATGAATCTTTGGGATATGTAGCGGAAGGCGATACATACCTCGATGAAGGATGTCCGCATATTCTGATGAGAAAAGAGTTGTAGGGGAATTTATGTGTGGAGGGACTGTTTTATAAAATCATTGATAATTTTATTTACTTCAGTTGGGTTGTCAACGTTGGCATTATGACCTGCATGAGGAATTATTACTAAATCGAATCCGGTTCTTTTGTGCCATTTATGACAATATTCTTTTACCTTCCCCAGATTATCGTGTTCACCTATCATAATAAGAACAGGACAGGTAATATGTAGATTTCTGTTATCTACCATCATTGCATTATAATATTGCTGCAATAGTTCCGAATATTCTTCTTTTGAAAAAATACTGATCATTTGTGTCATATTATCATATCCATCTTTTGTAACAGCGGCCTTTTTTGCGGCCGCTGTTTTTAATGTTTTCCATGGATAGAATTTTATAATTGACTTCATATTGCGCAATAAAAAGAAGTCCATTTTACTATAATAATCTGTACCGTAAGGAGAAGTTCCAATGCCAATAAATAAACTGATTATATCAGGATATCTGCACATAAACGCTTGAGCAATATAGCCGCCGTATGATTGCCCTATGGCAATAAATCGTGAAATCTGGTGCTTTTGTAAAATGGAACATACGATTTCTACCGCAATATCCATAGAGAATTGAGAGAAAGGCCTTGATTTACCATGACCGGGAGCATCCCATGCAATTATATTGTGAGAAGTATTAAAGAAACTAAACTGATGCTCAAACATAGTATGATCTGCCGTTAATCCGTGGAAAAAGAAAATTGTCGGTTTATCTGATTGCCATGGGTCATTGGTCCAGTAATATAAAGGTCCCCATTTGGTGTGTAGTATGTATTCTTTCATATTTTTCTCAATATATTTATCTGCGTTTCTGTAGTTATGAGTTTAATTTGTTTTTGATATGCTGTTTATATTAATAAGCGTTTAATTTATGGAGAAATAGACTATATTATTCCAGGTCGTCGAAATCGAATGCCGCCGCTTTTGTATAGTTCGTCACTTTTGCTTCAAAGAAGTCCGTTTTCGTACTGTTCAAATTGGAGAAGCTTTCAATCCATTCCATAGGGTTTTCCTTGATTTCAGGATATAGATGAGGCAAACCGATCGCTTCTAAGCGGATATTCGCAAGGTATTTGATGTAGCGTTCGATGAGGACGTTGTTGAGGCCGAGGATTTTGTCGTCCGTAATGTATTGACCCCATTCGATTTCATTTTCCGCACCTTGGCGAATCATGTCCGTAATTTTTGATTCCAGTTCAGGCGTGAACAGATCGGGACGTTCACGGCGCAATTCGCGGATGATGTTTTGGAACAATACAAGATGTGTCACTTCATCGCGGTTGATATATTTAAAAATCGTGGATGTAGCGGCCATCTTGCCTTGGCGTGCTAAGGTGTAGAAGAAGCTGAATCCGGAGTAGAAGTAGATGCCCTCCAAGATATAGTTCGCAATGATCGTGTGAATAAGGTTTGCTTCGCTCGGATCGTCGCTGAAGCGTTGGTATGCGTCGGCGATGAAGCGGTTACGGGCGAGCAGAGTTTTGTCCGTACGCCATTCGTCATAGATTTTGTCGCGTGTAATCGGATTCGTTACGGTATCTAAAATATAGGAATAACTTTGCGCGTGAATTTCCTCCTGGAACGCCTGGATGTTCAAGAGGGATGCCACTTCGGCGGCCGTGATGTAGCGGCTTAAGTTAGGCAGGTTTTCCGATTGAATAGAGTCGAGGAAATTCAGGAAGGAAATGATTTTATCGAAGGCGCGACGTTCGTTGTCCGTTAAGTATGGGAACTGTTTTACGTCCTCGTTCAGAGAAATTTCCTCAGGAATCCAGAAATTATTGAGCATGGTACGATACATTTGGTTCGCCCAGTCGTATTTGATACGGTTCCATTCGCGCAGATTGGTCGTGTTGCCGCCAATCATGGCCTGTGTGCCGCGGTCGCCGTTTTCATTAAATATGAGTTTTTTATCCATGATAATCTCCTGTATACAGCGATGCGACCTATAGAAATATAGGTCGTCATCAGATTTATAGTATGGGTGAAAGCATCCATAGAACGCCGCTTTCACAGAAACTGGTGCTGCTCGATTAAGAAGAGCAGCTCGTACATTCGTCCATTTCAAGGGACTGGTTGCGGATGTAGTAAATCGTTTTGATTCCCTGTTTATATGCCTCAATGTAAAGATCGAGAATTTCTTTCGCCTTCATTTGCGGAGTGATATACAGGTTGAAGGACTGTGCCTGGTCGATGTGACGTTGACGGACGCCGCAAGCCTTGATGGACCATTGCTGGTCGATTGTATGAGCCTCTTTGTAGAGCCAGAATGTTTCGTTGTTCAAATCCGGCGCCGTTTTCGGTGTGAAAGAACCCTTTTTCTCTTCGATGAAGAATTTTTTGAAAATCGGGTCGATGCCGGCCGTGGTATTAGCGATGTTCGAAGTGGATCCCGTAGGGGCCACCGCCATCAGATAACCGTTGCGGATGCCGTATTTAGCTACATCGTTGGCCAACTGCTTCCAGCGGTCGGACGTATAACCGCGGCGGGTAAAATATTCGCCCGTTTCCCATTCGGACCCTTTGAAAGCAGGGTAGGCCCCTTTTTCCTTTGCCAGCTCCATAGACGCTTTAATCGCATAGAAAGCGATATCTTCGAAGAGTTTATCCGCTATTTCGATGTGCTCGTCGGATTCCCATTGAATCTTGTGGTTGACGAGGTAGTGGTGATAACCGGATGTACCGAGGCCGATGGCGCGGTATTTATCGGATGTTATGCGGGATTCCGGTACCGGTGCCTGGTTGATGGAAATAACATTATCGAGCATTCGAATCTGAAGGGCGATGTTCGCTTCCAATTCGTCGTCCGCAATGCGTCCCAAGCTGATGGAGTTCAAGTTACATGTCACCATGTCGCCCGTATTTGTTTTCGTCGTGATGCTGTCGTCTTCGTTGATGATTTCTTCATTGAGATTTGTAAAGCCCACGTTTTGAGCGATTTCATGGCACAAGTTGGATGCGTAAATCATGCCCGCATGCTTGTTAGGGTTTGCCGCATTTACCGTATCGCGGAAGAAGATGAACGGCGTGCCCGTTTCAACGGCGGAACGCATGATTTTTTTCATCATGTCCAGCGCCGGTACTTCGATGCCGTGTAAGTTAGGATCCTGTTCGCACTCGATATAGCGTTTCGTAAACTCTTTTTCATCATCCGTATCAAAGTAGTCCTCGAGGGAGTAACCCTTTACGGTTAATACTTCATGAGGGTCGAAGAGGGTGAAGTTTTCGCGTGCCATCATGCGTTCCATGAAGATGTTCGGAATGGATACGGCAGGGAAAATATCATGGGCCTTACGACGGTCGTCGCCATTGTTCGTGCGAAGTTCCACGAATTCGTAGAAGTCCTTATGCCAGATGTCGAGTGTTACCGTTGCGCCGCCTTTACGTTTGCCTAACTGGTCTACGGCGACGGCTGTATCATTGTACAGTCGAATCCAAGGAATAACGCCGCCGGAGGAGTTTTTGAAGCCTCGAATGTCGGAGTTTAATGCGCGAACTTTGCCGAGGTAGATACCGAGGGCGCCGCCGTGCTTGGATACACGAGAGAATTTGCTGTTTACATCATAAATGGACCACAAATTATCATCCACGCCGGAAATGAAGCAGGATGATAACTGATGGAACGGCGTGCCTGCATTTGCCAATGTAGGGGTGGCCGTCGTCATTTTTAACTGACTCATCAAGTCGTAGAATTTCTTGGCATATTCTACTTTTTTGTCGCCTTCTACGAGTGCGAGATGCATGGCGATAGCCATGAAACGCTCCTGCGGCAATTCGTAGATTTCCTTGTTGAATCCTTTTACTAAATAACGGTCTGCCAACAATTTAAGACCTTCATAGTTGAAGAGATAATCCCGTTTCGGCTTGATGTAATCGCCTAATTCCTGCAATTCATCAGGCGTATATTCCGTAACGAAGAAGTTGGCGTATTTTTTCTCATCCACCAGCATTTGCACGAGGTTCGGGAAGTTGCCGTAACCGAATGCCTTGTAACGGCGTGTGATAGCAGCCTCCTTGTAGAGATCGAACAAGAAGAGGCGAGCAGCCACAAATTGCCAATCCTGATTCATTTTGTTGACTTGGTTGCCGAAACCGTCATCTTTCTTTGAGATAACCTTTTCGATAGCCGTCTGAACGAGCGTTTTTTGAATTTCCTTGGTGGTCATGCCGTCAACGAACTGTAATTTCGCATCCATTTCCAGTTCAAGCGGATCACAAGAGTCCAGCCCTAAACATGCGAAGGCAATCATGCGTTTCGTTTTTTCAACGGATAACGGCTCGACGTGGCCATCCCGTTTCTTGATCATAATCTCCATTATGGTTCCCCTTACGTCTTAAAACTGTCATTTAAAGCATACATAAAATTAGACTGAAAGATATAAACTATCTTTAATGAAAGTCTAATCAGAAAAATAAGAAAACTACTATATATGGTAGTTTTCTTATTTGGTTTATACAGTATGTTATGATTATAGCGAAAAAATTCTATATATTCAATATTGACATTTAGAAAATATCAATATACTCACATGGTTTTGGAGAATATGGTGAGAAATGCTTACAACTTCTATATGAATAGATAAAATATAATGATTGCAATTTATTTATCTTATTTTAGTATAGAAAAATAACTGTTTGTTATTAGGAATTTTAGTTTGCTTAATACATTTTTCATCTTTAATTGGGAAAGCGTAAGTATGATATTTAGGAAAGAGCTTTAGAAAACTTATTGTTTCTAATTGGTAGGTGTGGAGTGAGTCCAAATCGGATATTTAATAGGGCTATTATTCGAAAAGTTGATATTTTGAGATATAATAATGCTATATAAAGGGGATTTAAAGCAAAGAAATGTGGACGTGGGGATTTCAGAAAAACTAAAAATAAATAGTGGTATTTTCTGACTCAGAAAGAGTTTGATTTTTATGGATAAGTAGAAGATAAAAGTAAAGTTGATAATTTGTGATATCATGAAGTTAGTAAATTACTTTATAAGGGAGAATAAACTTATGACTGGAGCGGAGATAATTTCTTTTCTAGGTAATAATTTTCCAAATGTAATAAATGCTGTTGGTTCAGTAGTAGGTGGATTGTTTACGGTTATTTTTTTAAGGCGTAACACATCAGTTGCCGAATTTGAAAAGATTAAAAATGGACAGTTTAAAGAAGTTGCTGATAGTTTACTAAAAGCAGGTAAAATGACCTATGTGGAATATTACCAAGCGAGTAACTTTCTAGAGGTCGCTAGAAAAGCTGATAAATATTATTCTGAAATACCTCATGATAATAACAATGCAAATTATGATTTTGATTGGTTTGTAAGATTTTATGAAGCTGTAGGGAATATTAGTGATGAAGCAATGCAAGAGTTGTGGGCTAAACTTTTAGCAGATGAGGTTTCTGAACCATCATCATTTTCGCTTAAAACAATTGATGTATTAAGAAATCTTAGTAAAAAGGATGCTGAGCTATTTAGCTTGGTATGTTCTCATTCTGTTATGACTAGAGGACAAAGTTGTTTTTTACCACATTATGATACGTATCTTGAAAAGCATAATATTTATTATGCTGATATTATGAAATTAAATGAACAAGGTCTTATATTTAATGAAGGTACAATTGGTTTTAGTCTAAGTATTAGTCAAGATCCCCAAGCTTTATTTTGGAATAGCGAGTTGATTATGAGCATTGCAGCATCAGATGGTAAAGATATTAAAGCTCACATCAAGGTATATCCTTTTACTCAAGCAGGACATGAAATTGCTACGTTAGTTTCTAAAAGTATATCAGTAGAAGATTTTATTGACCTTGCAAAGGAAATAGTTAATGAAAATAAGGAGTATACTTTAGGAGTGTATAAAATTATTAGTTTAGATGAGAAGTCCATGATACATGATGGTAAAAATCTATTAGAGTTTATTTCTAGTAATGAAGAAAATGTTATATAAGAATAGATAATTTAAAAGACCACACTGAAGGAAATCTGCCTTGTGTGGTCTTTAGTTTTGAGAAAGTAGTTAAATAAAAAATTTTTTAGCACTACTCTTTTGGGAGTAGAGTAGATAGATTTATTTATATAATACACTAAATGTAATGCTACGCGTTCCGTACTCGTTAAAGAAGTAGGAATAGATATAAAGTCTATAGTCGGTACCTTCGATGACGACCGGTTTTGTAGAATTTTTGTCGACAGTAAGGAGCGTATCATAGATATGGTGAGTTTCCATGATGCCGTTCGGTAAAAATACCTCTAAATCCTTCCCGTCATTGACCAGATTGAATTTGATTGTACTGAAGTCGACAGTAGCTGTTTCCGCTGTACGTGTGGTGGGCTCATATAATTTTAATTCTTTATGGGAAATGAAATTATTGTAGTCCCCGATGGAAACAACCTCGGGCTGCTCAATCGCTTTGAAGTTGATTGTTTGCAGCTTGATCGTATTTTCAGATTCCTCCTGTTTCGTTTTCATTTCATCGTCTTTTTGTACTTTGTAGGCACTGTAATCCGGTGAGAAGGTTCTGGCAATATCCAGATGCGGCTGCCAGCTTTCACCATCGTAATCGTAGGTGGTAAATTCCATATAGGATGTGTAACCGATAGCAGGCATTAAGAGGACAGCCCCTAACGCGAGTGCCATGATAGACGTATGTACTGACGGCGTTAATCGTTTTACAAGGGAATAGAGGTTGTAGGCGAGGAAAATCAAGTTGAAGGCGGCAACGTAAATCGTGTTGAGCCAAAGCACAGGTTCATTAATAACGCGTTTGCCGATGAGGCATAAGCACAACAGTGTCAACGTAATGAAAAAGAAACAGAGTAGCTGCTGTGTTTTGCTTCTTTCAGTAGATCTGAAACTGGCCAAGTAGAACAGATAGAACAGCGACACATACGGATAATACGTGTAGAGGAATCGCGTGTCATCGCGAAGACCCAACAGAATTAAAACTAGATAGATGTTCGCAAGGATGCCCGTTATGATTGACGCCTTAGGGATAATAACGCCGAACACAACGGTAAAGAATGAACCCGGTTCGGGAGGACCTTCAGGGGATTCCCTGTACGAGCAGATCATGGTCGTACAGATAAACAGGTTGATTGATACCAATATCTTGAACGTGGTCTCCTTAAAGGGAAAGACATCGCCTAAAATGATATATAAGAACCACAAACTCATGGCAATGATGATGTTGTACAGCAGGGAGGAAACGATGGTGATACCGATACGCTTGAGCCGATTGATGATTTCCCCTATATAGTGGCCGTCGGCGGACGTGAAATAGAGGGTAATCATGGAATACAGCCAGAGGGCTGTCATGTTTTCAATGGCCATTTTAATGCCAGGTATATCCTGGTATGTTTTATAAATTGTATGTAATCCTGCGGCGATGATAATACTGACTATGGTGAATAATAGGGAATACCTTCGTTCGCGCGTTATATATGATTGTAATATGATGATGACCGAATACATTATGTAGAATATAGTATTTATCTGGGCAAACCAGTCAGTATTAATGTAGAACGGCGTGCAAGAAAACAGAATGATCAGAATTAATAACAGGGGCGAATCTTTTGCCAGGTTTTTCAATGATGACCATAAATGCGTCAGTGCAAATTTCATAGGTTGTTCTCCTTCTAAACATATAGTCTCCCGCTTATACATAGTATACTTGTTTTGTGGTGAAAGTCCTATGAGATTTTTGAGGTTTTACATGTATAGTGAATTACATTACAATAGCGGTAAGACATGGATGTTAATAGAAAAGAGGTAGCGCAATGGAGTTTTCATATTTTTTGCCGGTGCATATTGAATTCGGTTGGAATAAGGTGGACAGTGTTTCCGAGTATGTGAAAGCATACGGCAACAAAGCACTCATCGTGACGGGGCGGACCAGTGCCAAAAAGTCCGGTTTATATGACCGCGTAGTGGCAAAGCTTGATGCGGCATATATTGATCATGTACTGTTTGACAAGGTCGATGCTAATCCGTTGACAACGACGGCTTTGGACGGCGCCGCATTAGCCAAGTCTGAAGGATGTGACATGGTCCTCGCTATCGGTGGGGGATCTATCATGGACTGTGCGAAAGGCATTGCCTTCATGGCGGTGAACGACGGGGATATTAACGATTATATTTTCAATCGGAAAACGAGTGAGAATGCACTTCCCCTCGTAGTCATCCCGACGACATGTGGCACTGGATCTGAAGGGAACGGCTTTGGCGTATTGACGAATCCGGAGACGGGTGATAAAAAATCCTTGCGTTGCAATGCCATCGTACCGAAGGTATCCATAGTGGATCCCGGTGTAATGGGAACGATGCCGCCGCATGTATTGGCATCTGTCGGATTTGATGCGTTGTGTCATAATATCGAGGCGTACACATCGAAAACGGCGCAGCCTTTTACGGATGCGTTGGCACACCATGCGGTAACATTGTTGGCACAATGCCTGGTGCCTCTTTATCGTCATGTGAAAGCCGTTGCTAACGGACAGGCCGGTACACTATCTGATGAACAATGTAAACATGCGTGGGAATCGGTGACCCTTGCCAGCACGATCGGCGGTATGGTCATCAATACGGCCGGTGTAACACTTGGACACGGCATGGAGCATCCGGCCAGTGGCCTTAAAGGCATTACGCATGGCGTCGGTCTGGCCGTGATTGAACCTGTTGTGGTGGACTATACATGGAACGGGAATCCGGAGAAATTTGGCGCTTTAGCACGTATTTTTAATCATGGGGACGGATCTGAACTCGGTGAGGCATTACGAAGCGTGGTGGATGAGCTGGACTTAACCACGAACCTTACGAAACTAGGATTTACCAAACAGGATATCCCCTGGCTCGTCGATAATGTATACGTCGTAGCGGCGGGGAATCTGGCAAATACTATGGCTGATGTGAGCCGTGAGGATATTGAAATGTTGTATGAGAAAATGATGTGATTTTGTTATTATTGACATCATTAAAGCATATCTTTATAATAGGTTTTACAAAGAGACCGAAAAATTTATGTTTTCCGGTTTATAGGATTGGAGCTTTATAGTCTCCCTTAGTAGTTTATTGTGAGGTGTTTTATGGCAGAGCAGAATAATAAAAAAGTTGATGCTTTAGCGCAGGAGATTACCTTAAAGAGCCGAGGCCAAGGTAAGTTGCGCCAGTTTATCTTGTGGATGGGGGCGCTCATCATTGGCGCGATTCTGGGCTGGCAGCATATTCCTGTGCTCAATGATCTTTTCAATTTCATTGCCGCTGTGTTTACGCGGTTGTTCCAGTTTATTGCGATACCGACCGTATCATTAGCGGTTATTACCACATTGTCTATGCTGGGCGCTAAAAAGGATACGGGCCGTATCTTCGGTCATGCTGTGGTTTATACGTTGTTGACTACAATTTGTGCCGCCGCCGTCGGTCTCGGCTTGTACCTCTGGATTGCGCCGGGTAATTTACCATTGGATGTAATCGGCGCAGGGGCGGCTCAGGTGCCTGAAAAATTGGGCGCCGTAACGTATTACGATCACTTTTTATCCGTAATCCCTAACAATATCTTGCAACCGTACCTGCAGGCAAATGTATTGTCCGTGATGTTCATTTCCGCTTCTGTCGGTTTGGCCTTTGCTTTTATGCCTCGTACGGAAGGTCGCGAGGCGGTATTGAAAGTCTTGTTCGGTTTACAGGAATTATTGTTTACCTTGATTAAAGCGTTGCTTTATGTGTTGCCAATCGGTATTCTTGCCTTTGCGGGGCAATTGTCCGCACAAATCGAAGCCGGTGTCATCGTAGGTGCATTAGGCAAATACACTGCTGTTGTTATCGGCGGGAACTTGATTCAATTCTTTATCGTAATTCCGTTGTTCCTGCTGTTCCGCGGTTTAAACCCGGTTGACGTATTTCGCAAGATGTCTCCGGCCGTAGCGGTTGCATTATTTACAAAATCATCGGCCGCAACATTGCCTGTAACATTGGCATCCGCCGAGGATAACCTGAAAGCACATCCTGCAGTGGCGCGCTTCGTATTGCCGATCTGTACAACCATCAATATGAACGGCTGTGCAGCTTTCATTCTCGTTACATCCCTGTTTGTAATGCAAAATGCGGGTATTGAGTTGACTATCGGTACGATGGTGGCATGGCTATTTATTGCTGTTCTCGCCGCTATCGGTAATGCGGGGGTTCCAATGGGCTGCTATTTCTTGACCTTGTCCTTGATGAGCTCCATCGGTGCACCAATCGGCTTGCTCGGTATCATCTTGCCAATCTATACGATTATTGACATGATTGAAACCGCTGAAAACGTATGGTCTGATGCATCTGTATGTGCCATGGTTGATCATGATCTTCAAGGTAAACTGGACGACTCCAGTGGGGATGATATGTCTCAGTTCCAAGGTGCTTAATTTTGGAGATCAAATAACTTAATAAAAATATTTAATTATATAACTCAAATAAAAGATTATCCTGTGAGGGAATAACCTTTTTTTATCTACTAGATTGGTTGTAATTGTGTAATGATAATTTCGATTAAAAATATAGATGTAAAAAGAATAAAATTCAAAGCTACATTATACTTTTAAGAACTAAACAATAGTCACATTACTATATATATTTTTTGTGTTATACTTTCATATAGAATAATATCGAATTAATAGAAGGCTAGTCGGCACATTACGTACGGACTAGAGACGAGAATGAAAGATAACTCAGTAAGACCGATAGAGAAACAATTAAATAAATTTCTTCAAGCGAAATGCCTCATCCCAGGTGGTCTTGGTTTATGGGAAATGTATTTCCGTAAGATTTGCACGGCATGGGGCGAGATTAATGGCGAAATCCGACCACAGCATATCATATTTTCTGCCGATAATGGTTGTAACATTGAAGGCTATGTAGGCTATAACTACGAGGTGACCCAAAAGCAGTCTCGCAATATGTTACTTGGTCGTTCAGCTGCAACACAGTTTTGCAACTTCAATAATATTCCTTATGAGGTCGTCGATGTAGGCATTGCCTCAGATGATGGTATTGGTGTGAATCGCAAAGTAGCAAAGGGGACAAAGAATATTTTGAACCATCCTGCGATGACCGAGGATGAGTTTAATCGTGCCTTTCAAGCTGGATATGAACGGGTTCAACATTATGTAGAACAAGGAATCAATCTGCTCTCCTTTGGTGAAATGGGTTTAGGGAATACAACAACCTCTGCGTGTGTGTTGTCTGCATTAATTGGAGCTGATCCGACGGAAACCGTAGGACCTGGTTCTTGGCCAGACAAACCAGAGCTGATGAAGCGTAAAATTGATTTTGTTCGGTCTGTTTTAGAGCATCATAAGAACAATATAGTTTCTGAACATGAGCCTGACCGAGTTTGTAAAATCGTAGCTCATGTAGGGGGCTTTGATATTGCGGCTATTCTTGGTGCGATGATAGCTTGTGCAGAATTTGAAAAGCCTTTTGTCATTGACGGCTTTATAACATCTGTGGCAGCTGCTTGTGCAACGCACGTAAACGCTCGTGTTAAGGACTATGCATTGCCATCGCATCAGTCTAAAGAAAAAGGTACGGAACTCGCTTTAGCTGAGGTGGGGATCGCTCAAGACATGGTTCCTATTCAAGCACGAATGTCGATGGGGGAAGGCACAGGAGCCATTTTGATGGTGCAAATGCTAAAAACAACGCAGCATATGTTTGTAAATGTGGGCACCTTTGCAGAGCTGATGAAATTATAAGGAAGAAGAATGGAAATAAATAAATACTTTGATATACATTTTGAGCGAGCTGATGATGCAACCATTGCTAAAAGACTGATAGGTGGGGCTAAGACTAAGGGACCTGCTTTAGTTATCCTGATCCTCTCCATATTTATTGCCTCTATTGGGTTGAATATGAATAGT
The DNA here is from genome assembly GCF_002959855.1 of Veillonella denticariosi JCM 15641. GTDB lineage: Bacteria > Bacillota > Negativicutes > Veillonellales > Veillonellaceae > Veillonella > Veillonella denticariosi. The sequence goes on along the minus strand of NZ_PPDB01000003.1, from coordinate 259,588 downwards.
ACGGCAGTTATTATTGGTGCTATGCTTATATCGCCGTTGATGGGACCTATTTTAGCAACTGGTTTTGGCTTCGCTACGCTTAATTTTACAGTTGTAAAAAGTGCTATTTTAAGATTGTCCTTACAGATTACGATTGCTGTTTTAGCATCTACTTTGTATTTTTATATTTCTCCCGTTCAGACGGCTACATCTGAACTGTTAGCGCGTACAGAACCGAGTATTTTTGATGTATTTATTGCTATATTTGGTGGGTTAGCCGGGATTATTGGGCAAACGCGTAAGACCTTAGATAATGTTATACCAGGGGTTGCGATTGCGACTGCACTTATGCCACCACTATGTACGGCAGGATATGGACTTGCTAATGGAAATTGGAACTATTTCTTTGGGGCTGGCTATCTATTCTTTATAAATGCATTTTTCATCTTCTTTGGATCTTTCATTGTTTTAAAGGGTGTATATGGTTTGCCATCCTATAAGCAAGCAGAAGAGATTATTCGTCGGAATCAGTTAATATTTCTTGTGATTGGTCTTATTATGGCTATACCAAGTATTTATGGAGGCTATGATATGATCGCTAAGTATTCTGAGTCAAATCATATAGAGCAGTTTATTAAAAACGATATTAATCAAGATGGACGTCGACAAGTGATTGATTATTCATTGGATCGAGTAAATAAGCTAGTAAACATAGTAGTTATAGGAGCTCCGGTGACTTCAGAGGAACAATCCCAGTTGGATGACAAGTTACGGAAAGATGAGTACTTGCAGCCTTATACATTGCGATTTGTTAATAGCGTAGATGAGAATAAATCTACTATGGATAAGACGAACTTGAATAAATCTTCGGAAAATCTTGAAAAATATAAAAACTTGAGTAATCTGTACCAGCCGACTTATCAACTAGTAAGTGAAACTATAAACACTATGAAAACGACAGAAGCTGAAGCAAAGGCGTTATTCCCGTTTGTAAGCAAAGTGGAAGGTATGCCTTTGATAGATAATCTTGAACAGGCTAAAGCGAGTCGTTATATAGTGATTATCCATACCACGTCTAGTGTATCTGATGTAGACTCGAAACGAATAAAAGCTTGGCTAGAGGCTAAATTATCAGCACCTGTAACTATTTCTATTGAGCAAACAACGTCAACTTTATAATTTGATCTTTTTGATTTTGATTAGATTGTTTATTATATAGAGCGACATTTATAACGGTACTAAGTTTGATTTTAGCTATTAGGTATATTACCTAGTAGTACGGGAAATCATCTTAGTACCGTTTTTATGTACTTGGTATAGTTAAACGTTATTATTTTATCCTTGCTATAGATTTTAGTTATAAAGATTAATATATAAAATCTATTATGCAAGTAGGATTTAAATTGCTATACTTACAACATCGAAATTATTAAATAATTAAATGTAGATACATGAATAAGAAACTATAAATTTATTACAATATCTACGCGTGTTGTATACGCGTGAGTCCTCGTCAATAGATGTAGGTGTTCATCGTAGATAGGAGGATTACATGAAAAAATGGTTAGCATTAGCAGCGACGGCCGTACTAGGTGCGTCCTTATTGATTAGTGGTTGTGGCTCTTCCACAAATGACACAAGTTCCAGCAGTGCTGGTAGTTCTAAAGCAGAGGTGTTAAAGGTAGCAGCGAACCCTGTACCTCATGCTGAAATCTTAAATCAAATTAAGCCTTTATTAGCTAAGGAAGGTGTAGATCTTCAAATCATTGAATTTACGGACTACATCCAACCAAATATGGCGTTGTCCAGTAAAGAAGTAGATGCAAACTTCTTTGCTAACGTGCCTTACCAAAATAACTTCAATAAAGATCATGGCACAAACTTCGTAAGCTTTGCCCCAGTTCACATCGAACCATTGGCTATTTACTCTCAAAAAATCAAAGATTTGAAAGACTTGCCAAATGGCGCAAAAGTAGCGATTCCATCTGATCCAACAAATAGTGCTCGTGCACTTCTCTTGTTACAAAGTGCAGGTCTTGTAACTTTGAAAGACCCAACTGGTTTGACTAACACACCATTTGATGTAACTAGCAACCCTAAAAACATTCAAATTACAGAGTTAGAGGCAGCTCAAATTCCTCGTTCCATTCAAGACTTAGACGCAGCTGTAATCAATGCTAACTATGCATTGCCAGCAGGTCTTAATCCTACAAAAGATGGTTTATTCGTAGAAAAAGCGGATTCTCCATATGCAAATCTTCTTTCCGTAAACCCTGGTGATGAAAATAAACCAGTTATTCAAAAATTAGCTAAAGCATTACAATCTCCAGAAGTTAAGAAGTTCATTGAAGAACATTACAAAGGGGCTATCATCCCAGCGTTCTAATCAATGATTGTAATAACATATATGTATTAAATTTAATACTCTCTTATGACATAACTTTATAGATACAAAAAAAGGTGTAGCACCATTGGTGTTACACCTTTTTGTTATATTATGCATCAATTGGTTTCGCATATTTCTTCCGATATGAATGTGGCGTTTCAGTGGTAGCCATTTTAAATATCTTACAGAAATAACTGGTCCTGTTGTAGCCTAGTGTTTTACTGATCTGGTTGACCGTTAATTGGGAATATACTAATAATTTTTTTGCTTCCTGTATACGTAGTAGTGTTATATATTGAACTACTGAAAGTCCTGTGTCATCTTTAAAAATCTTAGAGAAATAGGACTCGCTTAAATGAATATGTTCTGAAATTCGCCTGAGTGAAACGCGTTTACTCAGGTTTTTTTCTATGTATAAGATTGCCTTTCGTATTTCTGGACGATTAATAGGACGCTCTGTTTCAACAAAGTTTGGTAATTTCCCGTAAGGTAGTTCTTCTACTGATAAATCATTGAATGGAAAGAAGTGTGCAACTAGAATACGTAAAACCTTTGTAGCACTGTAGATTTGTTCTGCCGTCAGGCTTGGTAATGATTGGTAAAGCGTCCGAAGTTTTGTGTTGTCGTGCCAATTTGTTTGCGTAGGCAAGATAGGTTTAATTGTAGTATCTTCAGTTTTTGCTTGGCCTGCCATGATAAAGCCTAAAATAGCACCATCTTTCATAACAGGAACAGAGAAGTCTATAAGTCCCATATGGCATCGGTATGGACATGAAGATAACTCTTTTGTAGCATCTAAACCACCATATAGATCACATTGATTGCATCGGCGTGCATATGCTGGGTTACGTCTTACTACTTTGCAAAATGGTGAAAAATTATATTCTTGAGATAATACTTTACCTCGATTATTGACAAATATAGCCGCAATTTTTGTAATATTTGTGAAATCACGCATGATTTCGTTAATAAGTTTCGCATCTTCTTGTGTACAAATCATAGGGAAACCTCCAATCACTAATATATTAAGAGGTCTGGTAAGCGTACTGTGCTATAGTAGCTCTACCTACTCTTTATTTAGTAGGGGGAATTATAAGCCTAAGAAAAGAGAAAAGTGATATGCCACTTAAAATTCATATACATATAACTTTAGGTTATTATTAATACTTATTCGCCTTTATATGTATAAGTATAACAGGATTATAGTATTTTGGTAATAGAAAAATTGCATTTTATGAATATACATAAAAATGTTGTATTTCAAAATTTTTATAATAAAAGTAGATAAATACTGTCGTTACATAAATTGAGAAAGGATTGAGCCCAATGGACAGAGATTGAATAGCAAAGCATGCTCTATAAAGTTATATAGTGTATGGGGTGGTTTGTTGTATATATATGAAATACAAATGAAAAACCCTATAGAAAAATACTTTCATTATGGCTAAGGAGGGTATTATGGCGATAACATGTGGATTAACTGAATTTGTAGGTACTAGTAAAACTGGTGATACTATAGGTCTTGTAATTGCTAATGTAGATCAACAAGTATTAGATGCGATGCAACTGAAGAAAAAATATCGATCTATTGGTATTTTAGGTGCTCGTACTGGTGCTGGGCCACATATTATGGCTGCTGATGAAGCAGTCAAGGCAACAAATACTGAAATTGTTAGTATTGAACTACCTCGTGATACAAAAGGTGGTGCAGGACATGGTTCACTTATCATTTTTGGTGGTGATGATGTATCTGATGTAAAACGTGCTATTGAAGTAGCTCTAGCTGAAGTGGAACGTACTTTTGGTGATGTATATGGAAATGATGCGGGGCATATTGAGTTACAATATACAGCACGTGCCAGCCATGCAGTAAATACAGCATTTGGCGCGCCTGAGGGTAAAGCATTTGGCCTTATCGTAGGTGCACCGGCAGCTATCGGTGTAGTCATGGCTGATGTAGCTGTTAAATCTGCTAATGTTGATGTAATTGGTTATGCATCTCCTTCTGCAGGCACAAGTAATTCTAACGAAGTAATTTTACAGATTTCTGGTGATTCTGGGGCTGTACGACAAGCAGTTATCTCTGCTCGTGAAGTAGGTAAACAATTGCTCGGTACGATGGGTGACGAACCAGTGAACGAAGCCCCTTCCTATATCTAATCTGAAAGGATGGTATGCCCTATGAAATCAAAACGTTTCGAAGTCTTAAGTCAACGTCCGGTCAATCAGGATGGTTATGTAAAGGAATGGGTGGAGGAAGGTTTTATAGCCATGGAATCTCCTCAAGATCCAAAACCTAGCCTCGTAATCGAAGGGGGCCGTATTGTTGAACTTGACGGTAAACACCGCGAAGACTTTGATCTTATCGATACATTCATTGCAAATTACGGTATCGTTCTCGATGGTGCTCAACAAGCAATGTCAAAAGACTCAAAAGAGATTGCTAATATGATGCTCACACCATCAGTACCTCGTGAAGAAATCGTTAAGATTTGTAAATCTATTACTCCTGCTAAAATGCTTGAAGTTGTTTGTTCTATGAACGTTGTTGAGATGATGCAATGCATGCAAAAAATGCGTGCTCGTCGTACAATGGCAAACCAAGCCCATGTAACGAACGTAAACGATAACCCAGTACAAATTGCAGCAGATGCAGCAGAAGGTGCACTTCGTGGTTTTGCAGAAGAAGAAACCACTGTAGCTGTTGCTCGTTATGCACCACTAAATGCGATTAGCTTACTTGTAGGCTCTCAATGTGGTCGACCAGGTGTATTGACTCAATGCTCCTTGGAAGAAGCAACAGAATTGGAACTTGGCATGCGTGGTTTTACAGCCTACGCAGAAACAATTTCCGTATATGGTACTGAAGACGTATTTACCGATGGTGATGATACACCTTGGTCTAAAGGTTTCCTTGCATCTGCTTATGCTTCTCGGGGCCTAAAAATGCGTTTTACTTCTGGTACGGGTTCTGAAGTACAAATGGGCCAAGCGGAAGGTAAATCTATGTTGTACCTTGAAATCCGTTGTTTATACATTACAAAAGGAGCTGGCGTACAAGGTATCCAAAATGGTTCTGTAAGCTGTATCGGTATTCCTGCAGCTGTACCTTCTGGTATCCGCGCTGTATTAGCAGAAAATCTTGTAGCGGCTATGCTTGACCTTGAATGTGCATCTAGTAATGACCAAACATTCAGTCACTCTGATTTGCGCAGAACAGCACGTACATTGATGCAATTTGCACCTGGTACTGATTTTATCTGCTCTGGTTATAGCTCTACACCAAACTATGACAACATGTTTGCTGGTTCCAACTGGGATGCAGAGGACTATGATGACTGGACAGTTATTCAACGTGACCTTAAGGTAAATGGTGGTCTTATTCCTGCTCGTGAAGAAGAAGTGGTGGAAGTTCGAAATAAAGCTGCTCGTGCGCTTCAAGCTTTGTTCAAATCATTAGGTTTGCCTCCAATTACAGATCAAGAGGTAGAGGCTGCTACCTATGCGAATGGGTCTAAAGATATGCCTCCTCGCGACAAGGTTGCAGATATTAAAGCGGCTCAAGACTTGTTGAATCGCGGTGTTACAGGCGTTGACTTTGTAAAAGGATTAGCTAAAGAAGGTCATACTGATGTAGCACAAAGTGTTTTGAGTCTATTAAAACAAAAAATCACCGGCGATTACTTACAAACATCGGCCATTTTTGACCGTGATTTCAACGTTATTTCTGCGATTAATAATAGAAATGACTATCAAGGTGTTGGCACAGGGTATCGTGTGGAAGGTGAAGATTGGGAACGTATTAAAGATATTCCAAATGCCATTGATCCACGGGATATATAAGGAGGTGTCATGATGGCTGAAATTAACAGAGATGTATTACGCTCTATTATCCTGGACGTATTACAAGAAATGGGTGGTGTTCATGAGGCACCACAATTCAAGGCTAATGTTGGTGAAAGCACCGCACCAAGTGCGGCATCTAGACATGAAGACCCAACTGGTGACGATAGTTGGCTACAAACTGGTGGCCCAGCACAAGCTGGTACAAGCGCCGATGAAGTAGTTATTGCTGTAGGCCCTGCCTTTGGTCGTAGTCAACGACAAACCATTGTTGGTGTACCGCATCAAGAAGTAATTCGCCAAGTGGTAGCAGGCATTGAAGAGGAAGGACTTAAAGCTCGCGTGATTCGTGTATATCGATCCTCTGACGTAGCGGCCGTAGCCGTTGAAGGCGATTCTATTTCTGGATCTGGTGTATGTATCGGTATTCAATCTAAAGGTACAACATTGATTCATCAACGCGACTTACAACCACTTTCAAACTTGGAATTATTCCCTCAAGCACCACTATTAACGGCTGAAACATACCGTGCTATCGGTAAAAATGCTGCTAAATACGCTAAGGGCGAATCACCAACACCAGTACCCACCTTGAACGATCAAATGGCTCGACCGAAATACCAAGCATTGTCTGCATTGCTTCATATTAAAGAAACTAAGCATGTAGTAAAAGGTAAGCCGGCTGATGAAGTTCGTGTCACTGTATAAGGAGGTTTACTATGGCTAATGAATTAGAAACCTTAATTCGGCAGATTGTATCTGAACTAGAAGATGCAAAGGGCAATACTACTCATTACTCTACTCCACATACAACAACTACTGTAGATAGTGTAGTTACAATCGAAGATTACCCGATTGCGAAGAAACATCCTGAATGGATTGATCTTGGTCAAGGTCGTGACCTAAGCTATATTACAATGGATAACGTAATGGCAGGCCATATTACAATGGATGATTTGAAAATTTCTCCTTCTATTTTGAAAGCTCAAGGGCAAATCGCTAAGGCTGGCGGACGTGATCAAATTGAACTCAACTTTTCTCGCGCTGCAGAAATGACGAAGGTTAGTGATAAACGCTTACTTGAAATGTACAATGCACTTCGTCCATATCGTTCCTCTAAACAAGAGTTATTGGATATTGCTAATGAACTTGATGGGCTGGGAGCTCCAATTTGTGCAACCTTTGTACGAGAAGCTGCAGAAAACTACGAACGTCGTAAAAAACTGAAAGGTGATAATTAACCAATAGGAGATGTCATTATGAAACGAATTGTTGGCATCGATATCGGAAATTCTACAACAGAAGCGGCCTTGGCCGAAATTCATAGCAATGGGGAGGTAAAGTTCTTATCTTCCGCGATTGCCAATACAACTGGTATTAAAGGGACACGAGAAAATATCGTGGGCCTCATGGATGCCCTCAAGTCGCTAATCAGGTCTGCTAATCTTACATTACGAGATATTGACTTGGTTCGCATTAATGAGGCTACACCAGTTATTGGCGATGTGGCCATGGAAACTATTACGGAAACGATTATCACAGAATCTACTATGATAGGTCACAATCCTAAAACACCAGGTGGCTTAGGCCTTGGCGTAGGGTATACTGTTCCCATTGAGCAGCTTATCGATAAGCCACAAGGTCAGCCATATATCGTGGTAGTTTCAAAGATTATCGATTTTGAATTGGTAGCACAGCTTATCAATGCGTATTGTAAACGAGGTTATGATATTCGGGCTGCGATCCTTCAGGCTGATGATGGAGTACTCGTCAACAATCGATTAGATAACAAAATTCCTATCGTAGACGAGGTTGCGTATATCGATAAAATTCCAATGGACATGCTTTCTGCCGTAGAGGTCGTAGAACCAGGGCAGGTAGTATCACAATTATCGAATCCTTATGGGATTGCTACTGTATTTGAGCTTTCACCAGAAGAGACAAAAAATATTGTGCCTATTGCTAGAGCCATTATCGGCAATCGCTCCGCCGTTGTTATCAAAACTCCTGCAGGGGACGTTAAGGAGCGTGTAATACCGGCTGGTTCCATCATTGTTATGGGTAATGACCGAACTGTATCCGTTGATGTATCTGCTGGGGCGGAGAAAATCATGGAAACCCTTGAATCTGTTCATCCTATTGAGGATATTAGCGGCGAAGCAGGTACGAATGTGGGGGGCATGCTGGAAAAGGTTCGTCTCACTATGGCGCAATTGACAAATAAATCACCTCAAGACGTGTATATCCAAGATTTACTGGCTGTAGATGTGGCTGTTCCTATTAATGTAAAAGGTGGACTCGCAGGTGAATTCTCTATGGAACAAGCTGTAGGCATTGCATCCATGGTTAAATCAGATCATCTACAAATGGAAATCATTGCGAAGCAGGTGGAGAAAGAGCTAGGCGTTCCTGTTGAAATCGGGGGTGAAGAGGCTGAATCAGCTATCCTAGGTGCCTTGACAACACCAGGAACAGCGAAACCGATGGCCATACTTGACTTAGGTGCAGGCTCTACCGATGCATCTATCATTAACCGAGAAGGTAAAATTAAGGCCATTCATCTTGCAGGTGCAGGAAACATGGTAACTATGCTCATCAATTCTGAACTTGGACTTGAAGATGTATATATTGCGGAGGCTATTAAACGAGATCCATTAGCTCAAGTACTCAGTGTATATCATATTCGTCACGAAGATGGTACAGTACAATTTTTCAACGAGCCGCTATCTGCGGAATTATTTGGTCGTGTAGTTATCGTCACTCCTGATGGTCTCGTTCCTATAGAACGAGATATACCATTAGAAACGATTAAGCGCGTACGCCAAACAGCAAAGAAACGGGTATTTGTAACAAATTCACTTCGTGCCTTGGCATCTGTAAGCCCCACTCATAATGTACGAGACATTCCATTTGTAGTTATTGTAGGCGGTTCCGCACTAGATTTTGAAATTCCTCAACTTGTGACTGATGCACTTTCACAATATGCATTAGTAGCTGGCCGCGGCAATATTCGAGGCATTGAAGGGGCGCGTAATGCGGTAGCAACAGGACTTGTTCTATCTTATGTACAGAAAGGAGGCCGATGATGGATCAAAGTATCATTAGTAAACCGACCATCTTGCTTTATACAACACAGCATATCAGTGAGGACGTATTAAAGCCCCTCTTATACGGTATTGAAGAGGAAGACCTTCCTGTGGTAATTGAGTCCCATAGCGGTACTCATATTGCATTAGCTGACTTAGCATCTCGTAATTCGGCTTTGTCTGTAGGTATTGGCGTTGATGATCAGGCTATTGTATTGACCTATAAAAATATACCAGCTCATCAATTTATCTACCGACTTAGCGGTTATAGTCAATATCCAGATAGTTTACGCACCTTAGGTGTCAATGCAGCTCGCCTTGTAAAAGGAAATCCTTTCGTTTCAGATAAACGATTGGAAGTAGCCTTTTAAATACAATTAACTTGAGAGGTAGTGCATATGGCTATTTATACGAAAACTGGTGATGCAGGTACAACGGCCTTGTTTGATGGGACGAGGGTACCTAAAAATTCACTTCGTGTGGACACATATGGAACCTTTGATGAATTAAATGCACAGGTTAGTGTATGTGAGAAAATAGTCGTCTCATCAGACAATAAACATGTGCTTCACACATTACAACATCAGCTATTCCGCTTATGTGCGGAGATAGCAACACCTCATGTGGAAAATCTTAGTGAAAGTAGCAATTTAATTTCACAACAAGATATTAGTGACTTGGAACGTATAATCGATGACTATACGAAGCGATTGCCACAGCAACATAGCTTTATATTAAGTGGAAATTACCTGTCTGCTGCAGAGCTACATGTGGCACGTACAATTTGTCGTCGTGGTGAACGGTTGCTTATTAGCTTAGGTTCCGTGGAACCTATCCGCGATGAGGTTCGAAAATTTATTAATCGACTATCTGATGCTCTGTATATCATGGCTCGCTTGGAAGACTATGTACAATTTGTAGAAACAATTGTAGAACGCGTTTCAGAACGTGTTGTAACTAGACATGCGGAAATACTAACAGAAACGAATCAAAGCTTAGGTCATATAGAGCATAATGTTGAAAATCAAGTTAATGATATGACAACTGGAATCGAGTTAGAGCATATTATGACGAAACTTTCACAAGCGGCAATGGACTACGCTCAGTCCATTGGCGTACCTATCGTTGTATCTATAGTAGATGCAAACGGTGTATTAATGTATTTCCAACGTATGTCAGATGCATTGCTCATCAGTAACGACATCGCACAGGCAAAGGCGTACACCGCAGTGGCGCTTAAATCAGCAACTCATGAAATATATCCAAGCACACAGCCTGATGGCGATCTATTCAACATAGAATCCATGGTAAACCGTAAAATTTGCACCTTTGGTGGAGGATATCCAATCATCATCAATGGCAAGATAGTCGGAGGACTTGGCATTAGCGGTGGTACCGTGGTACAAGATATGGACATTGCATCTCACGCATTACAATCTTTGTAGATTTATGAGGTGAAAACAATGGACGTAACGCAAATGTATATTAGTGAGTTTGTTGGTACTGCCGTTCTAATTGCATTTGGTAATAGTACAAATGCATCAATTTTGTTAAAGAAAACCATCGTTAGTATTTTTGGTACTAATTGGTTACACATTATCTTTGGATGGGCTTTTGCCGTAGCCTTTGGTGTCTATGTAGGGGTTGCTCTTGGTGGTCCTGGTCATTTGAATCCAGCGGTTACTTTTGCTCTTGCTGTGGCGGGAACATTTCCATGGGATCAAGTGATTCCAATGTCTATAGCTCAAATTGCAGGTGGTTTTACAGGTGCCGCCATTGCTGCACTGTTCTATTATCCACACTTTAAGGTAACAGGCCCTGACGAAGGAAACTGTGTAGGAATTTTTGCAACAGGTCCAGCTATTGATAATAAACCATTCAATTTGATATCCGAAATTATAGCTACGTTTATGTTCATGTTAGCTATTCTCTGCTTAGGGAAAATGGCTGATGGCTTAGCACCTATGGTTATCGGTATCTTGGTAGCATCTATTGGTATGTCTTTTGGTGCGACTACTGGATACGCATTAAATCCAGCGCGCGACTTTGGCCCACGCTTAGCGTATTCCTTATTACCGATTCCTAATAAGGGGACAGCGAACTGGCAATATGCGTGGGTACCATTTATTGGTTCATTGATCGGCGCAGGCTTAGCCGTATTATTCTTCCAATTAGTGGCACCTTAACTTTAGCTAGTATATAAGATAAAACGAATTATAGTTTGTCAGGATAGTTTAAAGAACACATGTTGAATTAGGAGGAGATTATATGGCCTTTCAAGAGGTAATTGATGCAAAACAGCGCATCATACAAGAATTTGTACCCGGAAAACAGGTTACGATAGCCCATGTTATTGCCAATCCTAAACCAGACCTATTTAGAAAAATGGGGCTCGAGGAAAAAGGTAGAAATGCCATTGGAATTCTTACCATAACACCTGGCGAAGGGACCATTATTGCAGCCGATATTGCAAGTAAATCCGGTGATATCGAAATCGGTTTCATCGATAGATTTTCGGGGGCACTTCTCATAACTGGTGATGTATCTGCTGTTGAATCTGCATTACGCAGTGTAATTGAAGGACTGCAACGCATATTAGGCTTTTTCCCAACGGATTTAACAAGATCCTAATGAAAGGGTAATTATGAGTACCGAAAAGAAAGAAAAGCGTATCCTCCTAGTAGGACGTAGTGGTTGTGGCAAGACTACATTGGCCGATACAATTACGCATGGATCAGCTACGTATCATAAGACACAAGCTATAACGCGGGTGGGAAACTTCATTGATACACCGGGGGAATATATGGAAAATCCTAATTACTATCGAGGCATTATCTTGCATGCCTATGATGCGGATTTAGTGATTTTCATGATCCCAGCAGGTGATGAAACAACTATATTTCCACCAAGCTTTGGTAACTCCTTAAACCGCGAGGTTATAGGGGTTGTATCCAAGGTAGACACGGGAAAAGATGTGGAAGTGCCACGACGTAATCTCAAGCTAGCGGGAGTCACTAAGATTTTTGAAATATCCGTTCACGACGAAGAGTCGTTAGAACATTTGTGTAACTACATATATGGTTAGTTGAAAGAAGGTTTTTCCATGGACAAAGGTTTTGAAGAGCAACTTAATCAATTTATTTTAAATAAGGCGATCATTCCAAAAAGCTTGGGTCTATGGGAACGATATTTTAAAAAAATGTGTCTTGCTTGGCAGGATATGAAAACTGAGATTCATGCTCAGCATATTATCTTTTCGGCAGATAATGGTATTTCCGTAGATGGCCTGATTGGTTATAACTATGAGATTACCCGTAAACAGTCTCAAAATATGATTGATGGTAAAAGCGCAGTTGCTAATTACTGTATCTTTAACCATATTCCTTACGAAGTGGTAGATGTAGGCATTGCTTGTCCGCAAGGTATTGGGGTAAATCGAAAGGTAGCTCAAGGCACAAAGAATATATTAGATGGTGCCGCTATGAGCGTTGAAGAATTTGACCTAGCGTACCAAGCGGGATATAACCGCGTTGTCTACTATGCAGAATCGGGTGTTAACCTATTTTCCTTCGGTGAAATGGGTGTTGGTAATACAACTACTTCAGCAGCTGTCTTGAGTGGTCTTACAAAACTAGACCCACGGATAACCGTAGGTCCTGGATCTGGTCCTGATGAAGAGGCGTACATGAATCAAAAACGAGAGTTTGTACGTACTGCACTATCTCATCATAAGGGGCACTTAAATAGTCCAAAAGAGGTAATCAGCCGTGTAGGTGGCTTTGATATAGCCGCTATTACAGGCGCTATGGTAGCTTGTACGGACTTACATATCCCATTTGTTATCGATGGTTATATAACAGCAGTTGCCATGGCTTGTGCTACGCAAATGAATGGAGAGGCTCCATTATATGGCATTCCATCTCATTATTCTCGTGAGGTAGGAATGGCAGCAGCATTGGCTTATGCAAATATTCGTCTTGATGAAGTTCCAATCCATGGTCAAATGGCATTAGGTGAAGGAACTGGTGCAGTATTAATGGTACAACTACTTAAAACAGCACACTTTGCCTTTATGAATATAGGTACTATGGTGGAACTATTAGAGAAATAAATTTGTAATCTTTGCTCTATGTTTTGTAAAAGGAGAGAAAACAGATGACACAAGAAGCATTAGGTATGGTGGAAACTAAGGGCCTAGTAGGCGCTATTGAAGCAGCAGATGCAATGCTTAAAGCAGCTAATGTAGAACTCGTAGGAAATGAAAAAATTGGCTCTGGTCTCGTTACTGTTATGGTTCGCGGTGATGTAGGTGCTGTAAAAGCTGCTGTAGACGCAGGTGCAGCCGCTGCAGAACGGGTAGGTATTGTTATCTCTACTCATGTAATTCCAAGACCACATAAAGATGTAGAAGGTATTTTACCAACAAAGGGTGAATAATTATGGCCGATACTAAAAGTATGGTAGATGAGATTTTAAAGCGCGTATTGATGCGTATCGATGGTGCTGATTTAAGCAAAACTACAGGCGTAACAGGTAATGCATCTTGTGCATGTGATTCGTCACCTGTAAGTTCACCTACTACAAATCAACTACAAACTTCAATGATTACTGAACACGTAGGCAGTACTACAACAGGCGATACAATTGGCCTCGTAATTGCCAATGTAGACAGTCAAGTATTGGAAGCTATGAAGCTCACTAAGTCATATCGATCTATCGGTATCTTAGGTTCACGTACAGGTGCAGGGCCGCAAATCATGGCCGCTGATGAAGCTGTAAAAGCAACGAATACCGAGATTGTTAGCATTGAACTTGCCCGTGATATGAAAGGTGGCGCTGGTTCTGGTTCCCTTATCATATTTGGCGGCGATGATGTATCTGATGTAAGACGTTCTGTAGAAGTAGCATTGCGTGAATTAGAACGTACCTTCGGTGAAGTATATATGAACGAAGCTGGTCATGTGGAGGTTCAATATACAGCTCGCGCAGGAGAAGCATTAGTGACTGCCTTTGGGACACCAGAAGGTAAAGCCTTTGGCTTGATCGTTGGAGCCCCAGCAGCTATCGGTGTAGTTATGGCGGATACAGCAGTTAAGTCAGCTAATGTAGATATGGTAGGTTATCGATCTCCATCGAGTTCAGCTATGTGTAACGAAGTTACTTTAGAAATCAGTGGGGATGCAGGAGCTGTTAAACAAGCCGTAAAAGCAGCACGTGATGTGGGATTAGTCTTATTAGAAACTATGGGAAGTACACCTAAGAATATAGGTTCTTCGTACATAATTTAATAAGCCGTGTTATAGGAATGCATGCATCCTACGTGCGAATCATCAAAAGAAATAGACGTCGGGAGGTGGCATGGTGAAAGATTCACTAGGGTTACTAGAAGTAGCTGGTTTATTGGGAGCTATTACTGCATCAGATGCAATGGTTAAGGCTGCAAATGTATGGTTGTTAGGAATAGAAAAGGCGAGAGGGCTTGGCTGGATGACTGTTAAGGTTGCTGGTGATGTGGCAGCTGTAGAAGCAGCTGTTCAAACTGGTGTAGCTATTGCAAAAGGTTTGAACCTTTATGTAGCTCATAAAGTAATTCCTCGACCTGCAGAAGGCTTAGTAGAATCCTTTAATGATGACTTTACAGATAAGTCGGCTAAGATATCTGATGATACAAAAGCAGCTAAGAAAACTGTAGATAACGAATCAGTGAAAGTAGAAGCTATTACTACTGTGGAAGAAAAATCCGCATCAGATAAAAAGGTTGTTGAAGTGTTAGATGAAATCGTATCTACAATTATAGAACCGAAAAGTTCTAAGTCGACTGGCACAAAGAAAACGGCATTAAAGAAAAGTTCTAAAAAGAAATAATGTAGTAATTAATAAAGGAGATTATCATGAATAACGCATTAGGCATGGTAGAAACAAAAGGTTTAGTAGGCGCTATTGAAGCGGCTGATGCAATGGTAAAAGCAGCCAATGTTACATTAGAAGGGACTGAAAAAATTGGTTCCGGTCTTGTAACTGTAATGGTTCGTGGTGATGTGGGCGCTGTAAAAGCAGCTGTTGATGCAGGTTGTGCAGCAGCACAAAAAGTGGGCGAAGTAGTATCTACTCATGTGATTCCACGCCCTCATAGCGATGTAGAATTAATCTTACCTAAGAAAGGATAATAGCTTATGGATCGGGAACAGATTCGTGCTATCGTACGAGAAGTGATCGAAGCCATGTTAGAATCGTCTATTCCCGTAGGTGTGAGTAATAGACATGTCCATCTATGTCAGGAGGACTGGGATATATTATTTCCTAATCAGGCCATTACTAAGAAAAGTGATTTAAAGCAAACTGGAGAGTTTGCATCAGAACAATCAGTTACCTTAGTGGGACCTAAAGGAGTCATACAGAATGTCCGCGTTTTAGGTCCTCTTAGGAAGCAGTCACAAGTGGAGGTATCCTTGACCGATGCTCGTACATTAGGTATAAAACCTCCGATTGTGTTATCTGGTCATTTAGAATCGGCAGTAGAGATTACCCTATGTACCGAAAATGGTGAAGTTACAAAACCGATTTGTATCATTGCAAAGCGCCATATTCATATGTCGCCTGATGATGCAAAACGGTTCCATGTAAACGATGGCGATAGAGTAAATGTTGAACTACAAACGACTGAACGCACTACTGTATTTAGTGACGTCATTGTTCGGGTCGTACCTGGCTTTGTTCTAGAACTTCATATTGATACAGATGAGGCAAATGCTGCCAATGTACAAGGTTCAGTAATGGCGAGAATTGTACAGTAAAGTAGGTGATATGATGAAAGGCTTGAAAAAGGCAAATAATACATTGCAAGAGTTCTCGGAACTTGTTGAATCCAAACAAGTGAGTTCTCATAATCAAAAGAATTTGCGTGTAGGTATTGACCTTGGTACGTCATCTATTGTCTTATCCGTAGTTAACGATAAAGGCAAGCCTATATATGGTGCCTTTGAATATAACGAGTCTATTCGTGATGGTCTTGTAGTTGACTATGTGGGAGCTGTTAAAATTACGCGAGCTTTAAAGGCTAAGGCAGAATTAGCCTTAGGTACGGATCTTGTATATGCTGCAGCAGCTGTTCCACCTGGAACGATAGGCAAGAATAAAGATGTGGTAGGTCATGTACTAGAAAGTGCAGGCTTTGAAGTAACTTGCATTCTAGATGAACCTACAGCTGCTGCTAATGTGCTAGGAATTACGGATGGAGCTGTTATCGATGTTGGCGGTGGTACTACGGGCATAAGCATTTTAAAGGATGGCCGAGTTGTATATACCGTAGATGAGCCTACAGGAGGAACCCATATGAACCTCGTTATCAGCGGGGCCTATGGAATTTCTATCTCAGAAGCGGAGGTTTATAAGCGAAACGAAGAAAATAAACGTGATGTATACGCAACGATACGGCCCGTTGTTGAAAAAATGGCAGCTATTTCTAAGCATGCGTTGCAAGAGGGTGGTTATGAAAAAGGAACGCCTATAGTTGTTGTAGGTGGGGCTTCTAATTTTGAAGAGTTTACAAAAACTTTCAGTCAATATATAGGGTTACCTGTTCATAAGCCATTGTATCCTGAATTTGTAACGCCCTTAGGGATTGCCATGGGAAGTGAACAGTAAAATGGATGCATTAGTTAAACTGGTGTTAGAACGCCTGGAAAAGCGCATGACATCCACTGTAACTTTTATTGTCACAGAGTGCAATACCTATGATGAACATATATTGTTGCAGAACCAGCTCATTTCTTTTACTGGTGTAGATTATGGTCATATACGAGAGTTAATGAGCGATACATTGGTGCCTTGGGTAGTCTGTTTGCACCGTGCATTAGCATATGATTGTGAGGTAACAATACGTCTTGTAGTCCCTGTTACTTCGCTAATGAGTCCAACAGTCATTTTAGACTGGCCTATCAAATTTTTAGATAAATCTGGTCGCACTATATATGCTTGTCATCAAGCCTGGATAACGGCCTCTTTTGTTCGATCTTGTGAAAGTCAGTCTATTATCGTCATATATAGGGGACAACGGTTCACCATGGTTGCTCGTGATGAGATAGAGCGCTTAGGTATCACAATAATTGAAGGGAACGAGAAGTATGCAAGTCGGTAAAGTAGTGGGTAGTATCGTATCTACTCAAAAGCATGAATCTCTAAAGGGAATGAAACTGATGATGGTGGATATTCTCGATGGAGAACAAGGGTTGACGGGGCGCATAGAAATCGCCGTCGATACAGTATGTGCTGGTGAAGGTGAATATGTGCTTCTAACTCGAGGCTCATCGGCACGGCATATTTTCGAAGATGATAAAGGCACCGCAGTAGATTGCGCCATTGTGGGTATTATTGATAGTTTTGAAAAATAATTATATAGGAAATAGCTGGTGCCAAAGTTAAACCTAGTTATTGTGTCACATCATGAATGTATCCCTGATTGTGTACACCGTAAGTTGACATGGCCATTGCATCAGCAGTGCAACCTATATGGAGGTTCATGATGGAAAACAATACACAGTTGAAAGAAATGATCCGCTCCATGGTTATAGATGTATTACAGGGGCAAAAGCAAGAGACCGCTTTATCGCAATCTATTAAACAAGTATCTGGAAGTCGTCATCAAGCTGAACCAGGTGTATTTGATACGGTAGATGAGGCGATTCAAGCCGCGAAAGCAGCGCAAGCACGCTTTGAAGACTGTACCTTGGCAACTCGTGAAAAGGTAATAGCAGATATTCGTACTGCTATGCGCCCACGAGTACAAGAGTTGGCTCAGAAAACTGTTGAAGAAACAGGAATGGGTCGCGTTGCGGATAAAGTATTGAAATTAAATCTTACACTAGATAAAACACCAGGTGTAGAAGACCTTGTTACAGAATGTGAAACTGGTGACAATGGTATGACCTTATATGAATTGTCCGCATATGGTGTAATTGGTGCTATTACACCAAGCACTAATCCGGCAGAAACGTTAATATGTAATTCTATTGGTATGCTAGCAGCAGGAAATGCTATATTCTTTAGTGTACATCCAGGCGCAAAGAATATAAGTAGATTACTTGTTAGTGAATTAAATCAAATAATTACAAAATCTATTGGTATTGAGAATCTTATTGTTACACTTCATGAACCATCGATTGAATCTGCTCAAGAGATGATGTTGCATCCGGATGTTAGCTTGTTAGTTGTTACTGGTGGCCCCGGCGTTGTAAAACAAGCACTTCAAAGTGGTAAAAAGGTTATTGGTGCAGGGGCTGGAAATCCACCGGCTTTTGTAGATGAAACAGCGGATATTAAAAAGGCAGCTCAGGATATTGTCCTAGGTGCTAGTCTTGATAATAATATTCTTTGTATTGCCGAAAAGAGCGTAGTTGCAATGCGACCAATTGAACCACAACTTGTTCAAGAAATGGTAAATGTCGGATGTGTTCTTGTTGAAAATCAACAAGATATCCAACGTTTAGTAGAATTGACAGTTTTGCCAAATGGAACACCAAATAAGAAGTTTGTTGGTAAGAATGCAAGCGCCATTCTTGATGCGGCACATATTCCGTACAATGATGATCCACGGTTGATTATCATGCGCACACCAAAAGACCATCCATTTGCAGTGATTGAAATGTTGATGCCTATTCTACCGGTTGTAACGGTAGATAGCTTTGATGAAGGTCTCGATGTATGCTTGATGTTAGAAGCGGGCTTACATCATACTGCAACAATGCATTCACTAAATATGGAACGACTTAATCGGATGGCTCAGAAAATGAAAACATCTATTTTTGTTAAAAATGGCCCATCTTATGCAGGACTGGGCTTTAGTGGAGAAGGGACAACCACCTTTACTATTGCAACGCCAACTGGAGAATCGACAACCACAGCTCGATGCTTTGCACGCCGTCGTAGATGCTGTTTAACGACAGGTTTTAATATACGATAGGTGGTGAGTATATGGATCAATGGACATTTCCTACGCAAATTTATGCAGGGGCAGATTCGTTGAATCGTCTTACAGAATTTAATAACGAATCTATTCTTATCATATGTGACCCTTTTTTGAAAGACTCACCAAATCTTTTGTATGTGATTGGACTTATGGACGATCAAAATAAGGTAAATATTTATACTGATGTAGTACCTGACCCACCAATTACGCATGTAGCAAAAGGAATTGAGTTTATGGACAGCGTTAAACCGACTGTAATTATTGCTATCGGTGGAGGTTCTTGCATTGATATGAGTAAGGGTGTAGCTTACTTTGGGCGTAAGCTTAGACATATGGATATTAAAACCTTTATTGCTATTCCAACTACTAGTGGAACCGGATCAGAGGTAACATCTTTTGCCGTTCTGACAGATAGTGAAACACAAATAAAATATCCACTTCTTGATGATGCGGTATTACCTGACGAAGCTTTATTAACACCGTTATTCGTAAAGACATCTCCACCAAATGTTACTGCATATAGTGGCATGGATGTTCTTGTGCATGCCCTTGAAGCTTATGTGGCGATAGAGTCGAATAACTTTACTGATGCTTTGGCTCAAAGGGCTATAGAGCTTGTATTTGAATATTTACCAAAATGTCATAAATCAACAGCAACAGACTATGATAGGATGTCTATGCATGAAGCATCATGTTTAGCGGGACTTTCTTTTAATAAGGCTGGATTAGGTATAGTTCATGCTATGGCTCATCAGCTAGGAGGACAATTTCATGTCCCGCATGGCCTAGCTAATAGTATGTTATTGCCATATGTGATAGCCTTTAATTGTGCTCATAATCTAGCGGTGATGCGGAAATACGCACATTTATCTACAAAACTTGGTTTTGGATCTCCTGATATATCAGATAGGGATAAACTAGGTTCTCTGTTGAAGGCGATTGTCAAATTACAGAAGACTTTAGAATGCCCGATGAGCCTTACCGATTTTGGAGTTGATAAGATTCATTCTGAAGTAAAGCTTGGGCTTATGGCGGATAGAGCATTAGAGGATATGTGTTATCGATTTAATCCATATCCTGCTAATCGTGATGATCTTATCGGTTTGTATAAAAATGTGCTTTAGAAGATCTGTAAAATTATGTTTTGAATATTATTTAAAAAGAGACTTTAATGATAATCATTGAAGTCTCTTTTTATTATAAATTAATTAAAGGTATCAATAGATACTTTATTTTTATATTATAATGATATAATAATTTATAAAACCTATAACTAACGAATTTGGCGTTGTAAATCAAATTAGGCATATTCTTTATAACTCATTGTAATATAGAAAAACTTAGATTTTAGCTGTATTTGTTGTATAATATAAGTATAGGATATTTAAAAAATTAGATGTTCTTGTGAAGGTTAGGTGTTACTGTGAAAGCTTACTTATGTTTAATTTCATTGGATTATATGTAAGGGCGTAGTTAATACGCGTTACTTTCACGTAAGAAAGTATGATTTTGATTGAATCATACGGTTATCATAAAGAGAGGTATCTATGCAACACATGCTACGCATGGGGATTGATGTGGGGTCTACGACTGTTAAGGTCGTATTATTGGACGAACAAGATAATTATTTGTATAAAAAATATATTCGCCATTATGCTAACATTTTGGATACCGTACATACTTTGCTTCAAGAGGCTCAAGTGGGTTACGAAGATGCACCGGTACATATATCTGTTACGGGATCCGGCGGTATGGCTATGGCTGAAAAGGTGCGTGTACCGTTTGTACAAGAGGTTATTGCGGAAACGCGGGCCATTAAGGCTTTATATCCACAGACGGATGTCATCATCGAATTAGGCGGTGAAGATGCGAAGGTAACCTATTTAGGTCAGACCGCTGAGCATCGAATGAACGGTTCCTGTGCAGGGGGTACGGGTGCTTTCATCGATCAGATGGCGACATTATTGCAAACGGATGCATCCGGTCTCAACCAGTTGGCGATGAATGCCGATACGGTTTATCCGATTGCGGCGCGTTGCGGTGTTTTCGCCAAGACAGACGTGCAGGCGTTGCTGAACCAAGGCGCATCTCATGAGAATATCGCGAAATCCGTATTCCAGGCCATTGTAAATCAGACGATTGCAGGTCTTGCGTGTGGTCATAAAATTGAAGGTAATGTGGCCTTTCTCGGCGGTCCGTTGACATTCTTGTCCGAATTGCGCCAATGCTTCTGCGATACATTGAATCTTGATGAGGAACATCGCATTATTCCTGAGAACGGCGAGCTTTTCGTCGCATTAGGGGCTGCGTTGATGAAAGAGGACTGTCGCGACATCACGGTAGGTCAGTTGACGAGGGAAATCGGTAACCTTATCGGCGAGCCTATGGAGGCGACGGACCGTATTGATCCGCTGTTTGCCAATGAGCAGGAACTGGAGGCATTCCGTGCGCGTCACGCGAAGGCGGTGACGCCGAAAGCGAATATCGAGGATGCTGAAGGACCTTGTTATCTCGGTATCGATGCAGGATCGACAACGCTGAAAGTAGTGCTGATTAACAGCAATAAGGAAATTATTTTTTCTCATTACGGTCCTAACCACGGAAAACCGTTAGAAAAATCTCGAGAAATTATTGAAAAAATATATGAACAGTTGCCGAAGAAGGCTTATATCGCTCATTCCGGTGTTACCGGCTATGGTGAAGCCTTCTTGAAACGCGCCCTCGGTATCGATATCGGGGAAGTGGAAACAATGGCCCATTACCGGGCGGCCCGCTTCTTCTGTCCTGATGTGTCTTTTATCCTGGACATCGGCGGGCAGGACATGAAATGTTGTAAGGTTCGTGACGGTTATATCGAGGACATCGTATTGAATGAAGCCTGTTCCTCCGGTTGCGGTTCTTTCATCGATACATTCGCGACCGGTCTGCGCATTCCTATCGACCAGTTCGCCAAGGAAGGCCTGTTGGCACCGTTGCCGATCGATCTGGGGTCCCGTTGTACGGTATTTATGAACTCCAAGGTAAAGCAGGCTCAAAAGGAAGGTGCTACAGTACAGGACATTGCGGCCGGCCTTGCGTATTCCGTTATTAAAAACGCCCTTTACAAGGTTCTCAAGGTAAAAGATCCTAAAGAACTGGGCGATCATATCGTCGTACAAGGCGGTACGTTTTACAACGAATCCGTACTGCGCGCCTTTGAAAAATTGATGGGCGTAGAGGTGATCAGGCCTGATGTTTCCGGATTGATGGGGGCTTATGGCATGGCGTTACTTGCGGCTGAAACGGCAGAAGATCTCCAAACCCAGAACAGCACATTGCTCGATAGCGAAGGGCTCGCATCATTGCAGGTGTCAACGACGATGCGCAATTGCGGTCTGTGCTCCAATAACTGTATGCTCACTATTAATGCCTTCTCAGACGGGCGTACCTATGTGACGGGTAACCGTTGTGATCGCGGTGCGGGCGATATGATTCAGGAGGCGCGAAAACCGGTGCCGAACTTAGTAGAGGTCAAATTACGTCGTTATTTCGACTACTACTTAAAGAAAAATATTCCGGAATTTGAAGGTAAGTTGCGTGTCGGCATTCCTCGCGTGCTCAATATGTATGAGGACTTTCCGTTCTGGTTCACATTCTTCAATACATTAGGTTGTGAAGTCATCTTATCCGATTACACCACCAAGGATCAGTATAACAAGGCTATCGATACAATTCCATCCGATACGGCATGTTATCCGGCGAAGGCTGTACACGGTCATATTCGCGATTTAGCGAATTCTCAGGTGGACTTTATATGGTATCCATGTGTGCAACATGGGCCTAAGGAGTACAGCCGAGACAATAATTATCACTGTCCGATGGTTATTTCCTATCCGGAACTGATTAAAAACAACATGCAGGATGTACTCGGTGATACACCGTTTCATAGTCCGTTCCTGCCGTTGGCGGATAAGAAATCTCTTGTTCCCGCCCTTGTGAAAGCATTGGATTTCCTTGACCTCAAGAAAAAGGATATTGCCAATGCTGTCGAAAAGGCTTGGGAAGAGCAGGAAAACTGTAAGGCTTCGTATCGAGAAACTACAAAGAAAACTGTATCCCGTCTCGTAGCGGAACAGATTCCGACCATCGTGTTGGCGGGGCGTCCGTACCATTTGGATTCCGGTATCAACCACGGTATTCCTGAACTTATCACATCCCTCGGGATGGCTGTCCTCACCGAGGATGGGGTAGCACCTCTCGGCAATGAAATCAAACATCTGCGCGTTGTCGATCAATGGTCATACCATAGTCGTCTATATCGTGCAGCTGAATTTGTGAGTCGTACGGAAGGATTCCAAATTGTTGAGCTCAACTCGTTCGGTTGCGGCCTTGATTCTATCGTAGCCGATCAGGTGAAAGATATACTTTCGGCAAAACATAAGATTCATACATTATTGAAGATTGACGAAGGCACGAATCTCGGCGCTGTTACGATTCGTTTGCGCTCATTACAATCCGTAATGGAACGCAGCTTGAGACGTCATCATAATCCTGAGGCTCCGGAAGAGGTCGTTGTGGATCAAACGCCGGCTTATGATTATAATCGCGTCGTGTTTACTGAGGAAATGCGCAAGACTTACAAAATCCTGGTGCCTCAAATGTCGCCGTTGCATTTTAGCCTCTTGGAACCGGTTCTTCAGAGTGAAGGCTATGATTTTGATTTGTTGCCGGCTCCGACTCGCGACGATATCGAAGTAGGTCTTAAGTATATCAATAATGATGCGTGTTATCCGGCGATTATCGTCGTAGGGCAACTCATGTCCGCGTTGTTATCCGGTAAATACGATGTAAATAAAACAGCTGTTATCATCTCTCAAACAGGTGGCGGCTGTCGTGCGACGAACTATATCGGTTACTTGCGTAAAGCCCTCATCGATGCCGGCATGAAGCAGGTTCCGATTCTATCTCTCAATGCGAGCGATATGGAACGTCAACCGGGCTTCAAATTGACTAAGGGCTTCCTGCATCGTATGATTCAGGCTGTCGTATACGGCGATGCCCTCATGCAATGCGTACTGGCTACACGTCCGTATGAAACGAATCCTGGTTCGACCGATGCATTATGTGATTACTGGGTTGAAAAGCTCCGTAAGAATATTACCACGGCCAGTCTTCGTCAGTACAGTAAGTATATCAAGGAGATTATCAATGACTTTGATAACCTTCCAGTTGATAAAAAGGTGCAGAAACCTCGTGTTGGCGTCGTAGGGGAAATTTACGTTAAATTCCATCCGAGCGCCAATAACAATATTAATGAACTCATTGAAAAAGAAGGCGGTGAAGTCGTTACATCCGGCTTGCTCGATTTCTTTTTGTACTGTGCGATGGATAGTACCTATCGTGCTAAGCATTTGGACGGTACATGGTTGTCCGGCTTCTTCGGCAGCCTGGCTCGTGAAGCCCTTGAATTATATCGATTGCCATATGCTAAGGCCGTTGCTGCGTCGAAACATTTTGATCCGTTGAAACGGATGACGAAGGTGGCCAAAGAGGCGGCTCACTTTATCGATCTTGGCAATCAATGCGGTGAAGGCTGGTTTCTCACTGGGGATATGATCGATCTCATCGAAAAAGGTGCCAAACAGGTCGTGTGCTTGCAACCGTTCGGCTGCCTGCCAAATCACGTAACCGGTAAAGGCATGGTGAAAACACTATCCGCCGCCTATCCGGATGTGCGCATTGCCGCCATCGATTACGATCCAGGCTCCAGTGCGGTAAATCAGGCAAACCGTTTGAAACTATTATTGTCTACAATGTTCGAGTAAATGAGTATTCCGTTATATTTTCAATGGGGTCCCGTTACATATCGATAATTTAATTAAAAAGAGACTACCTATACCTCCGCGCTTCAAAGCGAGCTAAGTCGCGCATCGGTATAGGTAGTCTCTTTTTATAACTGTATATATGAAGCAGTCCCATTGAAAATATAACTAGTGCAGATGGTAGAGGGAGGGGGCTGTAACAAAACAGCCCCTTTTCCCTACAATCAGTTGAGCATGCGCTTTCCGTTATGGTGCTTAGTCTATTTGTAAAAAAATTAGCCGATTTTAATTTAACTGTATAGCCCCTCAATGGGATGCCTCCATAGTTATATACTAATAGTATTCTGCTATAGTCGGGCCCCATTGTGGGGCTCACATAAATGTATAAAAGAGATTATTCTTTTTCTACTAATTCATATAGGCACAATAAGGAAAGCGCTGCACATACTAGCATTGTTACCCCCATGGGCACGCCTGTATGTTCTCCGCCAATCCCCACGAGTGGAGATACGAGCCCTGCCGAGAACATACTTGCGAAGCCGAGTACAGCGGATGCGCTACCGGCGAGTTTTCCGTATTTTGTCATCGCCATGGAAAATGATGCGGAGCCGAATAGGGAGACCGTACATACTGTAAAGAATAAGATAATTGTTACAGGAATGAGCGGCCACTCAAGGAGCATAGTTGCTAAAAATAATGCGGAGCCGATGGTGAGTTGCCAAAGGCTGAAAGATAAAAGCTGACGAGCCGTTATGATGTTGCTTGCTTTGGAACTGATGAAACTGGCTAAGATGATACCGCAGCTGTTGATGCCGAAGAGGTAACTGAATTCTTGGGCCGACAGATGGAATATATTTTGATATACAAAGGATGAACCGGAAATATAGGAAAAGAAGGCACCGAATGCAAAGAACTGAATTAGAGTCTGGCCCAGAAAGGCTTTGTCTTTAATGAGTTTGATATAATTTGCTAAGGCTGTGCTCACACCTCCGGTAACACGTTGATTCTTCGGTAAGCTTTCACGAAATAAGAGAGACCCTATCAATAAGATAAGGGAGAATATCGCTAAAATGACAAAAATCATGCGCCATGTGGTGAATAGCAGCAGTTGTCCGCCGATGAGCGGAGCCAATACAGGGGCTAATCCGTTGACCATCATGAGCAAGGCAAAGAGTTTTGTCAGTTTTTGTCCCGATGCAAAGTCGCGGGCGATGGCTTTGGCGATAACGACACCTACAGAGCCTGTTAGACCTTGTAGAAAGCGCCCTAGTAACAGTATTTCAATGTTCGGCGCGTAGGCGCAGATAACGCTGGAAATAACGCATAACAGATTTCCGATAATAAGTGGTGTCTTACGACCAAGCGTATCGCTGATAGGACCCCCGAAGAGTTGCCCTAAGGCGATACCGAAGGTCATGATACCGATGGTCATCTGAATATTTGAGGCGGATGTATTGAGTTCGCCGGGCATAATCGGTAAGGATGGCAGGTACATGTCGGTCGCCAACGGTGTAATGGCTGTTAATAGACCGAGGAAGACTACCAGGATAAAGGAGACCTTGGTAGAGGTTTGCTGAGTCATAGTGTTCTCCTATATAAAAATGAAAAAATAAAAGCCTGCGAATCGCACTTCGCAGACTGCATGTAATGTTTTGACTTAAATATTTTATCATGATTGAGCAAAAAAAGGAACAGCTCCTGCGAGCCGTTCCTTTTTGCTTTTAGTTTATATGTTTAGAAGAACATATGATGAATTTCATGGATGAAATGTTGCCCGAAGTAGGAGATACAACCATGCATAATGATAAAGATAATGAAGTATTTGAACGCGCTGTTCATGATAACATTCGCTTGTACTTCGTTTTCTAATTTATGAGCTTCTTCAGCACTGATGTCCTTGTGGCTTTCTAGGTATGCTTTCAAAGCAGGACCTACGGCACCGATGGAAATGGCGATGGATTGTGGAGACAACATTTTACCGATACCGGCTGCACCGGAGTTAACAGCTGCCAACCAGAAGCCTAGGTCTTCGAAGTTCGTAGGATTCAAGCCTTGAGCCGCAGCGATTTGAAGTGGTCCGAACAATACGTTGGAGTTTGTACCGGAACCCGTTAAGAACGCACCCAATGCACCTACGATAGGAGCGAATAGAGGATACAGGGAACCTGTACCTGCAACCATTGCTTTTGCGATATCTGCAGTCATACCGGAATACGTCATCAATTTAGCTGTCATAACAACCGTGATGATAGTAAGGTATGTGAATTTCAGATTCTTAACAGTGCTACCCAATGTACCGAAGATTTCACCGGCTTTCGCTTTTTGGATGAAACCGCCAACAATACCGGCGATGAAAATCATGATACCCGGAGTTGCAATCCATACGAATGTATAAGGTTTAGCACCTTGACCTGTGTAGATTGGTACAGAAGTTTTAATAGATGCTAAAGGTCCGTTGATTGCAGGGAATAATTTAGAAGTTAATAACAATAATACGAAGATTAAAATGAACGGCATAGCTGCTACAAGGCCTTCACCACCGGAAACCTTAGGAGTTTCTCCTGTCTGTTTAACTGCGTATTCAGGGTCATTAGGAGGCATGATTTTTGCACAGATAATAATAACCGCCATGATTACGATGGAGGCGGAGATTACGGACAATTCAGGACCCATTACGGCATTGATTACTGTTTCAGGAACCGCTAATGCTAAACCGGAAAGCAAGGTAACGAGGAATACGCCTTTCAATGCTTTGATACCGCCACCGATGATCATAACAACAAAGAATGGCGCAATCAAGTTGAGTAAAAATAATTGTACAGAAATGAATGTACCCAAATGACTTGGATCAAGGTTGGTCAAAGATGCCAATGTAGTTGTCGGAATCCCGATGGAACCGAATGTAGTCGGTACGGAGTTTGCAACGAGACATGCAATGATAGATTTTAGCGGGTCAAAACCTACGGCAACCATCATAGCTGCAGGGATTGCAACGGCAGTACCGAAGCCCGCCATACCTTCCATGAAAGCACCGAAGCCCCATGCTAATAATAATGCAAGTACACGAGTATCAGATGTTACAGAAGAAAGCATGGTTTTAATTGTTTCCATGGCTTTTGTGTATACTACCAAGTTATAAACAAAGATAGCAGCTGTAATAACTAATAGGATTGGCCAAAGGGCCAATGCGGCACCTTCTAGGGCGCCTGTCGCCATGTGGAATGGATCAGCTTGGAATGCTGTAATGGCGATAACAAAAGAACCGATTGCGGCAACAGTGGTTGCTTGCCATGCCGGTAATTTCAAGATGGATAATGCTACGATTAACCAAATGATAGGCGCTAACGCTAATAAAACGGTGATAGCACTCATTTCTAAAATCATCCTTTCAATAAAATAAAAATTTTTATATGCTTAACAGGACGATGTAGTGTTAATCAAATTATTTGATGAGTAAAATGCTATTATATAATTTTGTAAAAGTTCAGCAAAAATAAGAAGTTACAACATATTAATAGATATACTTATCGCAAAAAGTGATATAATCTCTAAAAATTTTTAACCTCATCGTTGTGAGAGGTTAAAACATAAGAGAGGGGACATAAACAGTGTTTATGTCCCCTTTCTGTACTAACTACATGTCCGTGTCAGGGCCAATACTAACTTAAGATATTAGTAGTTACCTTTGAACATTGTAGCAGGAGCTTCTGGTACATAATCGCCAAAGTAGGATTTGAAATCAAGACCTAATTCGTTGCAAAGGTCTTGAACTTCAAGCATTGTACCGTTAAGAACAGGGATACCTTCTGCTTTAACTTTAGCAACGGATTCGTGTTCTTTTTCACCATGAGTGTAGATACGATCTTGACCTTGAGCTTTAGGTGCTTCACGTAATTCTTGTAAGAATTGAGAGAAGTGTTTTTTGATTTCAGCTGGATCGCCGAAGAATTCAGGGTTGATAGCCATGAAGCCGTGGCAGATATTGGATTTACCGCCAACCATACATTTGTTGGAAGTGCCGCCTTGGGACAAGATGGAGGAGAATAATTCAGCAATCATGCCGTTACCATAACCTTTGTGGCCGCCAAGAACTTCAGTAGCACCGCCTAGAGGAAGGATACCGCCACCTTCATGACGGGAGATGTTGCCCAATACTTCAGCTGCATCAGTGGAAGGAACGCCGTCTTTATTAACAGCCCAGCCGTCTGGAGTAGCTTTGCCCATTTTGTTGTACATTTCGAGTTTACCGCGAGTTACAACAGTAGTGGAGCAGTCGAAGAAGAAGTCAACAGGATCAGCCGGTACAGTCCAAGCGATAGGGTTGGAACCGAGCATAGCTTTACGAGCATATACAGGAACCATGATTGCTTCGGAGTTTGTACAGGAGAAACCGATTAAGCCTTGGTCGGATGCCATTTTAGCATAGTAGCCGGCAATACCGTAGTGGTTGGAGTTACGTACGGATACGATACCGACACCGGATTTTTTAGCTTTTTCGATAGCCATTTCCATAGCTTTGTGGCCCAATAATTGACCCATGCCGTCATGACCGTCGATAACTGCGGAGATTGGAGTTTCTTTTACAACTTCTGGTTTAGCGTCGATTTTGATCAAACCGTTAGTGATACCTTTGTGGTAACGAACCATACGTTGCATACCATGGCTTTGAATACCGAACAAGTCGGAAGTTAAAAGTACATCTTGGATGATGTCCGCTTCTTTCTCAGTGAAACCGAATTTTTGGAAAGCGTCCATGCTTAATTTTTTTAGTGTTTCATAAGGGAATAACACAGTGTTTTTTGCGTCTGCCATTGTTAAAACCTCTTTTCAGAAAAATGTACCTGATATAGCCAACTCCGCTTCGCGACAACCATGAACATTACATGATGTCCGGTGAGCTCTATATCCTCTCAAATGACACTGTCAGTATAGCACAGATACAAGTGATGTTGAATAGTTTTACATAGTGAATAACATTACTAAATACGCATAAGCTACGGTGATTTTCATCACAAAATCTGTAATTCATTCTTATAATGTCCGATTATACCTAAAATCATATAGGTATTACTTTTAGTCATCAATGGACGTGTTTTTCATAAAATTACAGAATTTTTATAGGCATTATTACTATATCTGTTCAATATTATAGAAAGAATGATAATGGATAGATATCGATAAATATTGAATTGTTCAAATTTGGATATCACATTTAGTGATAAGGTGATATATATAATGTGATAACTGAATGCATTGATATACATTATGGTGCGTGATGTATATTTCGAAAGAAATCGGATTGTATCAAAGATTACACCTATTATATTAATCCTATATTATAATATAAATATACATCCTATAGTTTGTACAATTTATAAGTGAGGTGCTTATTATGAAAGAATATAAATCCGTATGCCCTTATGACTGCCCCGATGCATGTGGCCTTATCTTGTCTGTGGAAGAAGATAAGGTGATATCCGTGCGAGGTGATAAGGATCATGCTTTTACAAGAGGCACCTTGTGTCCGAAGATGATTCATTACGAGCGGACGATTCATTCGCCGTTACGCCTTCGATATCCAATGAAACGCATCGGGAAGAAGGGAATCGGTGAGGATCAATATGTACGCATATCCTGGGATGAGGCCTTATCCATGATTGCGGATAATTTTGAACAGACTATTGAGACTTACGGCAGTGAAAGCATATTGCGATATTCCTATGCGGGTACAATGGGGATTGTTCAAAGTGCTGCGGCAGATTATTTTTTCCGTCGAATCGGTGCCACGGACCAGGACAGAGGCATCTGTTCACCCGCAAAGCAGGCCGGATTCCGTTCCGTTTATGGTGATACATTAGCGATCAAACCTCAAGAGGCACAACATAGTGATCTTATTATATTGTGGGGCATTAATGCGTCGGCTACGGACGTTCATATTCTGCACGATGTGAACGTGGCGAAGAAGAACGGTGCTCGTGTATGGATTATTGATACGCATAAGACATATACCTTCAGTCAGGCTCATGAATGTGTATATGTGAAGCCGGGCACGGACGGGGCACTGGCATTGGGCATGATGCACATCATTCATCGCGATGGGCTTGATGATACGACATTTATTGAGCGATATGTACAGGGATATCCGGATCTGGTCGATAAGGTATTGAAAGATTTCACCCCTGAAAGGGCCTCTGAAATCTGCGGTGTATCCGTAGAGAGAATGACGGAGTTGGCGCATGCGTATGCTAAGGCGCGGGCGCCGTTTATTCGTCTCGGCAGCGGATTGTCGAGATACGGGAATGGCTGTATGACCTGCCGGATTATTAATGCACTGCCGGCTGTTGTTGGAGCGTGGCAACATTTAGGAGGTGGTCTTCTATCCAGTGCCAGCGGCAGTAAGTTTGTGGGAAAACAGGTAATGCAGCAACCGCAAGTTAATGCTCCGTCGAAACGGCTCATGCCGATGATCAAACTTGGTTCAATGTTGACGGAACCGGAAGGAACACCGGTACACAGCCTTTATATATTTTCGTCAAATCCGGCTATTACATTGCCGGATCAGAATGTAGTGCGTCGAGGGCTCATGCGGGATGATTTGTTTACTGTCGTTCATGAGCGGTTCTTTACGGATACCTGTAAATACGCTGATGTTATTTTGCCGGCCACGTCATCGGTTGAACACAATGATATTTATAATTCGTACGGACATTACACAATCGGTACCGGCTATAAAGCGATTGATCCGGTCGGCGAGTCCCGCTCCAATTGGCAGGTCATCTCGGAACTGGCCCGTCGTATGGGATTAGATGATGATTTTTTTGCTTTCACGGAACGGGAACTGATTGAGCGCATCGTGCGGACGTCGGACCGCGTATCGGTGAAAGATCAGAATCGTATTCTTGACGGGGAGCCCGTAGAAATGACGGTGCCCGATAATTATAAGCTCGATTTTAAAACGCCGTCAGGTAAAATTGAATTATACAATCCGAATGATATGGAGCCTCTAATCCGATATAAGCCCCCATATGGTGATGATGCACCGTTCTGGCTCATTATCGGCAATGATATACGAATTCTTGACTCCAGCTTCTGCGAGCTTGAATTTGATGATCAGGAGTTGATGAAGTTGCGGATTCATCCTGATGATGCAACGGACTATGGTATCGATGACGGCGATGAGGTGGAAATTTATAATCAGCGCGGCTCCGTCAAGATTAAAGCTTATTGCGATGAAGATGTGCAACGCGGTACGTTGGTGACCCTCGGCGTGTGGTGGCAATCTCAATGTAGCGACCCTGAGTCCGGTATTAATGTATTGACTGCCGATCGTCCGACTGATGAAGGCTGGGGCAGCACATTTTATGATGTACAGGTTTTTATACGCAAGAAATAGTTGTGTACATGGATATTGGATTTTATATTGTGTATCACCCCTTTAATTGTATATAATATAAAGTATTATTATATACAACCTAAAGGGGGTACAATTTTTATGGATGGAACAGGTAATCTGTCTACCCGAGCGTATTGGGCTATAGGCATGATGTTATTTGCGTTGTTCTTCGGAGCAGGCAATTTGATTTTCCCGGCGGCGCTCGGTCAGCACGCCGGTGATAATGTAGGCTGGGCTTTGCTCGGCTTTGTATTGACCGGTGTAGGGTTGCCGCTCCTAGGTGTTGTGGCCATGGGTTACTCCGGTTGCAAGGATGTAGAGGAATTAGCGGGCCGTGTACATCCGATTTACGGACTGCTATATACGGTTGCTCTTTACTTGAGCATCGGACCGATGTTTGCTATACCTCGTACGGGCACGGTTGCTTATGAAATTGCAATCAAGCCTTTTACAGAAGGCTTGAACATGAATATGGAGCCTATTTTTTTAGCTATTTTCTTTGGATTATCTTTATGGTTGTCCATCAGTCCTCAAAAATTGGTTAACCGTATCGGTAATATTTTGACCCCTGCATTGCTTCTTGTTATTTTGCTGCTGATTGTAAAATCATTTATCACGCCTCTTGGCGGCTATAGTGTGCCGCAACCGGCTTATGGTGATGCACCGACAGCGGTATTGCAGGGTTTCCTTGACGGTTACAACACGATGGATGCTCTTGCATCGGTGGTGTTCGCCATTCTTGTTATCGACTTTGTGCGTCTCAGCGGTGCTACTTCTCGCGACGTCATTACGAAAACCGTGATGGAAGTAGGGGCTATTGCCGTAGCATTACTCGGCGTGGTATACATCTTTATCGCCAATATCGGCGCTACCAGCGTGGAACGCTTCGGTCTGTTCGATACGGGTGCCCCTGTATTGTCCGTCAGCTCCCAGTATCTATTCGGAGATTTCGGTGAAATCGTATTGGCAATTATCGTTCTTTTGGCGTGCCTCAGCACGAGCATCGGATTGATCACGTCCTGCGGAACGTATTTCCACAAGCTGACTCCGAAGATTAGTTATAAACTATATGTAGTTATCTTTTCCGTAGCCGCCTTTGCGTTCAGTATGTTCGGTTTGAAAACCATCATCAGTGCGGCTATCCCGGTTTTGATGCTGCTATATCCGTTGACGATAGTAATTATCTTCCTGGCGCTTGGTCATAATGTATTCGGCGGCCGTCGTTGTATCTATGCATGGACGATGGCTTTCACCATGATTTCGGCCCTCATGAGCGGCCTCGAAACGGCAGGTATTGCACCGGGTTTCTTGGAAAATCTGTTTACTCAATATATTCCGTTCCAATCGGTCGGCATGGGCTGGGTGAGCTTTGCAGTTCTCGGTTTTATCGTAGGTCTTATTCACAAGGGTTTAGTGAGTGATTCTGTGAAAGCGTAATCTCATAGCGATAAATAAAATTCCTCTATCCATTGATTTCGGATAGAGGAATTTTTATAATTAATCTGTAGAAAGACATTTGAAAGGAGAACATTATGCGTAGTACTCATTGTTTACCCAGTTACAGTTTTGGCGGTCACGAAGTATTTTCGTTGATCTCTCAATTTACAAAACGTTATGGATCCACGGTGGCGGTTATCGGCGGTGAAAAGGCATTATCTGCAGCGTTACCGCATTTGGAGTCGGCTTTTAAGACTGCCGGAATCAAGATTCTTGATGTCATTTTATTCGGCGGCGAATGCACGTTTCAGAGAAGCAAGGAAATCTCCGAAATGCCTTCGGTGAAAGCAGCGGATTTTCTCTTTGCTGTCGGCGGCGGTAAGGCTATCGATACGGTGAAGCTGGTGGCAATTGAACTTGATGATAAACCGTTCTTTACGGTTCCTACCATCGCTGCTACCTGTGCGGCTACGTCGGAGGCTGTTGCGGTATATACGGCAGACCATAACTTTGATGACGTAGCCTTTGTGAATCATCCGCCTGTGCATTGTTTTATAGATGCGGATATTTTGGTGAATGCACCGAGCCGTTATCTTTGGGCCGGTATGGGGGACACCATCGCTAAGCACTATGAAACACTTATGTCGGCACGAAACCGTGAGCAGGTATATAACACGCAATTAGGGCTTACACTTTCGTCCATGTGTAGCGAACCGATTTTGGAACATGGATTACAGGCTTATAAGGACAATGAGGCGCATCGCCGCAGTGAAGCCTTTGATATGATGGTGATGACCGTTATCTTCACGACGGGCATCGTATCCGGCTGTATGCCAGGTGACTATAACAGCAACATCGCTCATGCGATCTGTTATGGCTGCGCTACGAATGAAAGAACGGAAAAACATCATTTACATGGAGAAATGGTGGCCTTTGGCCTTTTGATCTTGTTTGCGGTGGATAAGCAGCTGGATGAATTGAAACGATGGTTGCCCGTTTATAAAGCTATCGGATGGCCGACGAAGCTTTCACAGCTGGATCTTGATGAATCACATATTCCGCAGGTTGTTGAAAAGGCCGTGTCCGTTCGCGATATAGTAATATCGCCGTATGAAATTACGAGAGACATGTTGAAAGATGCCATCGAATATATAGAGTCGTTATCATAATGATTTTAGGCTGAGTTGTCACATTGCTATATGCTATATAATATTGCTATATAATAATGAGGTTAATGATGAGAGATATTGTAAAAGGCGGTTTATATCGACATTTTAAGGGCATGTATTACTATGTGCTGGATGTGGCAACGCATTCTGAAACGGGTGAAAAGCTTGTAGTATATCAGAAACTGTATGATGAACGAGATATGTATGTGCGTCCCCTTGAGATGTTTTTGAGTGATGTGGACCGTGAAAAATATCCTGAAGTGGAGCAGCGGGAACGCTTTAAATTGATGAGCGGACGTGATTAGGAGGGCCTGTGGAACAGAAATTTTTCTTTTTCGATATCGATAACACGTTGGCGGTATGGCCGGAAGGCAATATACCGGACAGTGCGCAATATTGTTTAGATGAACTTCAACGTCGCGGGCATCAGGTAGCATTGGCGACGGGGCGTATCCAGGTAGATGCCAAACGCTTTGCGGAAAGGGCGGGACTAACTAATTTTGTAGCGGACGGCGGTCACAGCATTACCGTAAATAATGAACTTGTATCCATGATCGGTATGGACCGTGAGGCATGTGTCAAGTATTTGGAATATTTGGAATCTCACCATATTCCCTGGGCTGTTACGGACCGTAATAAATTAGGACGTATTACGCCCTATAAGGAAATCCTCGATTGGCATCCCGACTGGGATGTATTTAAAACGACGGTGGATCCTGATTTTGATTTCCACAGTGTAGATGAATTTTATAAGATTTACGTGTTTTTTAAAGAAGGCGAAGAAGAGGCGAAGGACATTGAGCATATGACGCATAAGCTCATTCGCTACGGCGACGGCTGTGTTCTTTACGAGCCGATGGAAAAGGCATTAGGGATTCGTAAAATGCTTGATTATTTCGGCATGAAGCCGAACCAGGCTGTCGTGTTTGGTGACGGTTATAATGATTTGTCCATGTTTAGACCTGAATGGCTTAATATCGCTATGGGAAATGCACGACCGGAGTTGAAAGAAAAGGCTGATTACATTACTACGGATTGTGATAAGGACGGGATTTATAACGCGTGCAAGCATTTTAAATGGATTGACTGATAATTTGAAGTAAATTGCTGGATAGGCGAAAAATGCAATGGTCTATACGGATTTAGCAAAACGATAAATTTAATATTTATTTAAACCATTTTTTCCTGAAAACATGATATACTAAAAAAGAGCCGCTCACGGGTTGAGCGGCTTTTCTATGTGAACATCGATTTATAATAAATTTTAGTATAAAAGAACTGGTTGCATGTTGTGCGACGGTTTAATGCAAAAGGAGACGCTATGAACTGGAAACGTTTGGCATTATGCGCCATGTTGGGAATTGCCGTATTGGGTACTACCGCTTGTGGTAGTCAGAGCGGGACAAGTCAGCCCCAAGGAAATACAGTGCAGGCCGATACCGTAAAAATGCCGAATTTCAGCAATACGCCGATTGCCGATGAATATGCCGTGTTTGATACGAATTACGGACAGTTTAAGGTCCGTCTGTTAGGCTCTAAGGCGCCGATTACGGTAAAGAATTTCGACTATCTCGTGAAGAAGGGCTTTTATAACGGCGTTACATTTCATCGCGTTATCGAAGGCTTTATGATTCAGGGCGGCGATCCTGAGGGTACCGGTGCAGGTGGCCCAGGATATACGATTCCTGATGAGTTTTCCAACGATTTGCACTTCAATAAAATGGGCGTTCTCGCCATGGCTAACAGAGGCCCGAACACGGGCGGTTCTCAGTTCTTTATCACGTTAGGACCTACGGATTGGCTTGATAATAAGCACACCATTTTCGGCACTGTTGTGCAAGGCATGGACGTAGTGGAAAAAATCGGTAAGGTTAAAACGGACGGTAAAGATAAACCGGTACAACCGGTGGTAATCAACTCCATCTCCTTGGAACCGATTACTGATGATGCAAAGAATGGCAAGTGAGAAGCTTCGGTCCGCGGTTGATGATGAGAAATCGGAATGCATTTCGACCTGCGGCGACGTCGTTGATTGTGAGGCTCTGCTGTCCGGGGAGAGTTTGATGGGGTCGGGTTTACATTTTGCGTATATCGTGAAATGTGTGGATGACTCCTTGTATTGCGGATGGACGTCGGATTTAAAACATCGTATGGAGGCGCATAACGGCATCGTTCCGGGCGGTGCGAAGTATACCCGTGGACGTCGTCCTGTACAGTTGGTGTATGCGGAAAGCTTTCACGAGAAACGGGCGGCACAACGTAGGGAATACGCCATTAAACGGATGTCGAAGACGCAGAAGTTGAGACTCTTAAAAGATACAAATTAATCTGTAGTTATGATATAATATATTAGTTAATTACCACCTTGGAGGTTGAGATATGAAGCGGGTTCTGGTGTCCGTAAAGAGCGTACAACGAGATATGGATGGCAAGGATACCGTGGTTGAATTGATCTCGCCCGGTACGTGGCACGAAAAGGGTAATGTACAGTATGTACGTTATGAAGAATCAAGCGTGACCGGCATGGACGGGGTAAAGACGACGATTAAAATTTATGATGACTCCATCGTGCTCCTTAGAACGGGAGCGGTGAATATGCGTCATGAATACATTCGTGGTGAAGAGCGAGAATCTATTTATGAAACGCCATATGGTGATCTGCATATGGCTGTTAACACCCATGAATTAACAGTGGACTTTCACGATGGCAGCGGTCATGTTCATCTTGGCTATGATATTTCCGTTGAAGGTGAATGGCAGTTTTATAATCAGTTAGATATAGACGTGCGGGAGGATACAGAGCATGGACATGAAGGAAATCCTGAAATCGGGGATTGAGCAGGCGTTACAAGATACGATTGACAGCGGTGCACTACCGGCCGGAGATTATCCGGAAATCGTTCTCGAAGTGCCACCTCAAAAAGAGTTCGGTGATTTTTCCACCAATATCGCCATGCAATCGGCGCGCGTCGCTCGTCAAAACCCCCGTGCTATTGCGGAGGCTTTGATTAGCCATATGAATTTTGACTGGCTCGATCGTGCAGAGGTGGCCGGGGCAGGGTTCATCAACTTTTTCTTGAAATCCGATATGGTATACGATACGTTGAAAGCCATCTTGAATGCGGGCGAAACGTATGGTATGCAGCCTTTACGCGCACGAGATACAATTCAGGTGGAATATGTGAGTGCGAATCCGACAGGCCCGTTGCACGTAGGTCATGGTCGCGGTGCGGCATATGGCAGTGCTTTGGTTAATCTGTTGCGTGCGGCCGGTTATAATGTGCAGTCTGAGTACTATATCAATGATGCGGGTAATCAGATCGATAATATGGCGATTTCCATTGAATATCGCTTTCAAGAGCTGCAGGGGGCTACCTTGCTGTTCCCGCCTAAGCGCAATGAAGACGGCTCTATGCCGGAGTTCGACGTTCCGGAAGGGGCGCTCGTGTTCCCTGAAAACGGTTATCGTGGTCCCGATATTATTGAAACGGCGAAGGCTATTGCCGATAGAGAGGGCTATGATACGTTAAATGCGATGAGTGAGGCCGATCGTATTGCGTTGTTCAAAGAGGCGGGGCTCAAAGAAAAATTGGCCCGCTTAGAAGCGACGTTGAAAGATTTCCGCGTAACCTTCGATAATTGGTTCAGTGAACGCACCTTGCATGAAACTAATGAAATTCAATATGCTGTAGACCAGTTAAAAAATCTCGGCGCTATTTATGAACAGGATGGCGCTTTATGGTTGAAATCCACGGATTATGGTGATGATAAGGACCGCGTGGTTATTCGTGATAACGGCGTTCCTACGTATTTGGCGGCGGATATCGCATATCATCGTAATAAATACGAGCGCGGTTTTAATGAGATGATTAATATATGGGGTGCCGATCATCATGGCTATGTGGCTCGTGTGAAAGCGGCTATGGCCGCTTTTGATTTTGATCCTGATAAATTGACGATTCTGTTGTTACAGATGGTTGCCTTATATCGTGACGGGGAACTCGTAAAGCTCTCCAAACGCAGCGGCGACAGCGTTACATTGGATGAATTGATTGACGAGGTCGGTGTCGATGCATCTCGTTATTTCTTCTTGATGCGTTCTCTCGATAGCCAACTCGATTTCGATATTAACTTGGCGAAATCTCGCAGCAATGATAATCCTGTGTATTATATCCAATATGCTCATGCGCGTATTCACAGCATTTATAATCAGGTGCGTGAAGCCGGTATTGCATTTGGTGATTATAATCAAACTGATTTCACAACGCTTACAAGTGAAATGGAATTAGAGTTAATTAAAAAGTTAGCTGAATATCCGGAAGAGGTTGTACAATCGGCGGCACATCGTGCACCGCATCGCATTGCCCGTTATCTTTATGATTTGGCGAGCATGTTCCATTCGTTCTATCGTCAAGGGCGTATTATTGGCGTTGATCCGGCATTACAACAAGCTCGTCTTGGACTCATTACGGCGATTGCCCTCGTTCTTCGTCAAGGCTTGGGGATTTTAGGTATTTCCGCTCCGGAAAAAATGTAATAGGTGGGAGGCATCATGGCAACTAAGTATATTTTCGTAACTGGCGGCGTTGTTTCTTCTCTTGGTAAAGGGATTACGGCGGCATCTTTAGGTCGTTTGCTCAAAAATCGCGGATTTAATGTGACGATTCAAAAGTTTGATCCTTACATTAATATCGATCCGGGTACGATGAGCCCTTATCAACATGGCGAGGTATTCGTAACCGATGACGGCGCTGAAACGGATCTTGATTTGGGGCACTATGAACGTTTTATTGATATCAATCTCAGCAAACGTTCCAATATTACTGCCGGTAAGGTATATTGGTCTGTCATCAATAAAGAACGTAAAGGGGACTATTTGGGCAGTACGGTTCAGGTTATTCCTCATATTACAAATGAAATCAAGCAAAGTGTGTACCGCGTAGGTAAAGAGGATAATGCCGATGTGGTTATTACTGAAATCGGCGGTACCGTAGGTGATATTGAAAGTTTGCCTTTTATGGAAGCCATCCGTCAGGTGAAAAAAGAGGTAGATCGCAATGATGTACTGTATATTCACGTAACCTTGGTGCCATATATCAATGCCGCAGGTGAATTGAAAACAAAACCTACACAGCACAGCGTAAAAGAATTGCGCAGTATCGGTATTCAACCGGATATCTTGGTATGTCGCAGTGAAAAACATATTTCCGATGAAATGAAGGAAAAACTTGCTTTATTCTGTGATGTGGAACAGGAAGCGGTTATTGAAAATCAGACGTGTAACTCCATTTATGAAGTACCGTTGATGATGCAGGATCAGGGCCTTGATGAAATCGTTATCAAGAAGCTTGATCTTGAAGACCGTCCTTGTGACATGGAAGCATGGAAGGACATGGTTCATAAAATTTTGAACCCTAGCAAGAATATCACCGTTGCCATTGTCGGCAAATACGTGGCATTACACGATGCGTATCTTTCCGTTGTAGAGGCGTTGGACCATGCGGGTATTGCGGCCGATACAAAGGTGAATATCCGATGGATTGACTCCGAGGAGTTGGACGACACATCTGTAAATCCTGCAGACGTATTTGAAGGGGTAGAAGGGATTATCGTTCCGGGCGGCTTCGGTTCTCGCGGTGTGGAAGGCAAAATCCGTACCATTCAGTATGCACGGGAAAACAAGATTCCATACTTGGGCCTTTGTCTCGGTATGCAATCGGCTGTTATGGAATTCGCCCGCAACGTATGCGGTATGGAAGGTGCAACCTCCAGCGAATTCGATGAACATGCAAAGTATAAAGTTATCGACTTGATGAGCGACCAGGTTGACGTAGATAAAAAAGGCGGCACCATGCGTCTCGGTATCTATCCATGTAAGGTGGAACCGGGCACAAAAGCTCATGAAGTGTACGGCAAGGACTTGATCTATGAACGTCATCGCCATCGTTATGAGTTCAATAATGAATACCGTCAACAATTGACAGATGCAGGGCTTGTCATTTCCGGTACATCTCCGGACGGCCGCTTGGTGGAAAGTATCGAAGTAAAGGATCATCCGTTTTTTGTGGCGACGCAAGCTCATCCGGAACTTAAATCACGTCCGAACAATGCACATCCGCTATTCCGTGGCTTTGTAGATGCAATTCTGGAACTTAAAAAATGATAATGATAAGAAAAAGAAGGCAGATGCTCAGAAATGAGCATCTGCCTTCTTTTTGGCGGTCAAAACTGTTACAGAAAAATATATCGATAAATTTAAAAATAATGCTTGCAATATTAAATGATTTTTGTTATTATATAGACAAAGATAGATATAGATTTGATGATAAGTACATCAATGTAAATATGTTAACTAAAAATGGAATTTATACAAGGAGGACATCATGTCTATTATCGGTAAAAAACTTCCTGAGTTTACACTTGATGCTTTCAAAAAACCTGAATTGGTAAAGGTAAGCACTGCAGATGTATTGGGTAAATGGTCTGTATTCGTATTTTATCCAGCGGACTTTACATTTGTTTGTCCAACTGAATTGGAAGACGTACAAGACTCCTATGCGGAATTGAAAGAATTGGGTTGCGAAGTATACTCCGTATCCACTGACTCCGAATTCGTTCACAAAGCATGGTCCGATGCTTCTCCAAGCATCAATAAAATCGAGTATTACATGTTGGCTGATAAGAAACATGAATTAGCTGATTTCTTTGATGTATTTGATCCTGAATCCGCTATGGCGTATCGCGGTACATTCGTTGTGGATCCGGAAGGTATCATCCGTACTGCTGAAATCCATGACATGGGTATCGGCCGTTCCGCTGAAGAATTGGTACGTAAAGTACAAGCGGCTCAATTCGTAGCTAAACATGGTGACCAAGTGTGTCCAGCACGTTGGAAACCGGGTAAAGAAACGTTAAAACCGGGTCTTGATCTTGTAGGTAAAATTTAATTACCTCATATACCTTTTATCTAGACCATTTAGACAACTCCTCAAATGATATTACGGGCGCGGATCGTATCCCTATCGATTCCGGTAAGTCCCAATAACCTGATGAACCCTCTCCAATTCATCATGGTAAACCTCATATAACAAACTACAAACTATACGCAAAAGGACTGGCCTTCGGGTCGGTCCTTTTGTGTTATATAAGTTCTTGCAATTTTTATTCAGTTATTTTATAATAAAATTAATTCCTAGTAATATACAAGGTTTTTAAAAGTGTAGATAGGAATTACATTTTAAATATATTAGAGCGTCTTGGCTTTTACAAAGAAAGGCAAAATATATGAGAATTTCCACAAAAGGCCGATATGCGTTGATGGTACTCATCGATTTGGCGGAGCAGGGGCAGGAGAAGCCCGTGTCCTTACGATCCGTTGCAGAGCGTCAAGGCATATCCGAGAAATATCTGGAAGGCATTGTAGCCCGATTAGTGGCGGCTGATTTAGTGGATAGTATTCGTGGGAAATACGGCGGTTATCGACTATCCAAAGCCCCGGAGGAGTACACCATAATCGAGATTCTACTCGCCACAGAGGAATCCATGGCGATTATCTCCACTCTTGATGAAGGGGTTTCTACCGATGCTGTTATCAATGAGCGGACCGTTGGATTCTGGGCCGGGTTGCAAAACTACATTCACGATTATTTGGGCAGTGTAACGCTTCAAGATGTAATTGATGGGACTTACGCTAAACTCGATACTAAATACGATAACTGGGATGGCTCTATTTAGCTTAGAAAGTTCTAATTTAAATTCATAATATTTCGTAATATTTCGTAACATGACCAGTATGGTTACATAGTTCATAGCGTCAGATAAGGAGTGATTACTATGTCTAATATCGCAAAATCTTTTGTAGAATTAATCGGTAAAACGCCGTTGCTAGCGGCTACGCGCTTTGGTAAAACAGTCGGGGCGGAGTCTAACATTTTTGCCAAGCTGGAATATTTTAATCCCGGCGGCTCCGTGAAAGACCGTATCGCGGCGGCTATTATTCAGGCGGCTGTAGAGTCCGGTGAATTACAGCCGGGCGGTACAATTGTAGAGGCTACATCCGGCAATACCGGTATAGGCTTATCCGCCGTAGGTGCCGCATTAGGCTATAAGGTAGTCATTGTAATGCCGGAAACAATGTCCATTGAACGTCGTAAATTGATGCTCGGCTATGGGGCTCAACTGGTATTGACCGATGGATCACTCGGCATGAAGGGCGCCATTGCTAAGGCTAAAGAAATCGTAACTGCTACGGCGGGGGCGATTGAAGCGGGTCAATTCGTAAATCAGGCGAATCCTGCAGTTCATTATAAAACTACGGGTCCTGAAATTTGGCAGGACACAGACGGTGCTGTCGATATCTATGTAGCCGGTGTCGGTACAGGCGGTACATTGACCGGTGCGGGGCGTTATTTGAAAGAACAGAACCCGGGCGTCAAGGTGGTCGCCGTAGAGCCGGCTGATTCCGCGGTGTTATCGAATGGTAAACCGGGCCCTCATAAAATTCAGGGCTTAGGCGCCGGTTTCATTCCGGACATATTGGATACTCATATATACGATGAAGTTATTCAGGTTGCGAATGATGATGCATTCAAAACGGCTCAAGCGTTTGGCCATACCGAAGGCGTATTGGTTGGCATTTCCTCCGGTGCTGCATTATGGGCGGCTCAAGAGTTGGCCAAACGTCCGGAAAATAAAGGTAAAAACATCGTGGTGATCCTTCCTGATACAGGGGAACGCTATTTGTCGACACCTTTGTTCCCGGAAGCATAATGGTCTCGGACGTATAATATTTCCGGTAACGTAATAATTTGAAAGTATAAACGTATAATTTCTGAAAAATATAATATCCCGAGACTTATATATTTTTACAATGCGTTGAGTGCTTGTAAAAACTGGTGAGTGAAAGAAAAGGACCTCCGTAGGGAGGTCCTTTCTTTATGTACGTTCATGTACTATATAATTGCTTGATCAGCGATTCGTTAACGACCGTTTTTCACAATCGAATCCATCCAATTGAACAGTTCCTCCAGGTCATAGTCACCGGAGTGATCCACGTTGAACGGCGTCGCCATGTCTACCCTGTATCCGAGGTTTTGTGCACGGGTGCCGACGATTAACGGAATCGCCATGGATGTGTTACTATCCGCTGTACCGTATCGGATACGATAGTAACGCGCATTTGTTGCCGCCGGTGAACCGAGATAATTCATCGGGTTCATCATGGTAACAATTTTTGCGTTTTCTACATATACATCCTGGTTGGATGTCGTATCGTGCAGAGCGGCGGTAATCGTAAAGTGATTATTATCGCTTGTACTTGTACCGAAGAGGTTATTTTCACCGGAGTCGTTACTACGTGAGTCGAATGCACCCGGCGCTTTCGAGCGACTTACAAAACGATTGTAAGCCTCCCAGTTGATATCTTTAATAGCACCTGTTTTAGCATCTCGAATCACATATGTATGCTTCGATACGTCCGTACCATTAGCTTGCGCTTTATTAATCGCGTCGATGATGAAAGCTTTCACATAAGCCTTGAAGCTGCCGTCACCGTTTTTATCGAGTCTCAAGACACGTCCTATGGAGTCACGT
This sequence comes from Veillonella denticariosi JCM 15641, assembly GCF_002959855.1. Lineage (GTDB taxonomy): Bacteria > Bacillota > Negativicutes > Veillonellales > Veillonellaceae > Veillonella > Veillonella denticariosi. The sequence goes on along the minus strand of NZ_PPDB01000003.1, from coordinate 214,939 downwards.
AATTGCAAGTTGTTTACGTAATCAGGGAAGTGTTCCTTGAGCAAGTTCGAGTACGCCACGTCATCCGTATTCAAGGTTACACGCTGTGTTGTACGTTTCGGTGGAGCGGCGTTACCGGAAACATTGGCTTGCGGCAATTCGCCCTGGCCTATTGATACTTTATCGAATGATGTAATACCGTTATAGCTCCATTCGTAAGCCATATCTGCCGCATCGAGGTTTGTAATCGGCGCGTATGCAGAGGATGCGTATACATCGGTCGGTGCCGTAGCAGCCCCGAGAGCCTGCAAGTATGGCTGGAAGTCAACGTTGTTGCCCGCAGCCCCTTGCAATAAGGATACTGCACCGCCCGCGCTGGTACCGTTTGTGATGATTCGATTCGCATTACCCGGCATAGCGGCATCATTTGCATGTAAATAAGCCGTAGCGGCCTGTAAGTCGACGATAACGGCCGGCGCTTTGCCGATGTAGTTACCGTCGGATGCCTTATTGGTACGGCCACGCGTAGCAGGTGATGCCACAACATAACCGCGGGACAATGCGTAAAGGGCACTGTTCGGCTTGCCATTTTCAGCTTTCGGTACCATAGGTTGGCTTGGCATATAACCGCCTACCGAGTTCGGCATAAAGATAGGTGCCGTTTGTGTCGTATATCCGTTTATCGTACCGTTGTTAAAGTATTCTTCCGGCACATAGATATTGAGGTATTGCTGATCGATGTCAATCGGATTTGATACATATGGAATATATTCAAATGCACGATAGGTGATAGTTTTGTTATCCACCGTACCCGTCATGGTTTCGTAATTCTTGGCATCGAATGTCAAGTTGATCTTCGCGGATGTATCTGCCTGCAACGGCGGATCCATAGGTTGTGAAAGTATATTCTTTTCGTCCGTTATAGCAGATCCTTTTGTAGAAGCTTTGCTGCGGCTTTCTACATATGATTGAGGCAATGTATTGTTTTCAGCTGTTTTAGGTTCTTCAACCTTTGCCTTTTGAGTATCTTCAGCCTTCGCGTTTTCGGCGGTTTTGGCCTTTTGAGCTTCTTCGGTTTTAGCTTTCTCTGCGGCTGCAGCTTTAGCCTTTTCGGCTTCTTCCGTTTTAGTTTTCTCTGCAGCTGCAGCTTTGGCTTTTTCAGCTTCTTCTGCTGCAAGACGTTCTTGTTCAGTCTTAGTCTTTTCTGCCGCTATGCGTTCTTGTTCGGCTTTAAGAGCCGCTTGCCGTTGTGCCTCGGCTTGTTGAGCAGCGATACGTTCTTGCTCAGCTTTGAGAGCAGCCTGCCGTTGTGCCTCGGCTTGTTGAGCAGCGATACGTTCTTGTTCGGCTTTGAGTGCAGCCTGCCGTTGAGCTTCGGCTTGTTGCGCGGCGATACGTTCTTGTTCGGCTTTGAGTGCAGCCTGTCGTTGAGCTTCGGCTTGATAAGCCGCAATGCGTTCCTGCTCAGCCTTGATAGCGGCTTCTCGTTCAGTCTTAGCTTTTTCGGCTGCCGCTGCGCGTTGTTGAGCGGCTAAACGCTCCTGTTCAGCCTGTTGAGCGGCGATACGCTCTTGCTCAGCTTTGAGGGCCGCCTGACGTTGTGCTTCAGCCTGTTGAGCCGCCAGCTGTTCCTGCTGAGCTTTGAGAGCGGCCTGCCGTTGCGCTTCGGCTTGTTGAGCGGCGATACGTTCCTGTTCGGCTTTGAGGGCCGCTTGGCGTTGGGCTTCAGCTTGTTGAGCCGCCAGCTGTTCCTGTTGAGCTTTGAGAGCGGCTTCGCGTTCAGCTTTAGCTTTTTCAGCTGCCGCTGCGCGTTGTTGAGCGGCTAAACGTTCTTGTTCAGCCTGTTGAGCGGCGATACGCTCTTGCTCGGCTTTGATGGCTGCTTGCCGTTGAGCTTCAGCCTGTTGAGCCGCCAGCTGTTCCTGCTGAGCTTTAAGAGCGGCCTGCTGTTGCGCTTCGGCTTGTTGAGCGGCGATATGTTCCTGTTCGGCTTTGATGGCCGCTTGCCGTTGTGCTTCAGCCTGTTGAGCCGTTAGCTGTTCCTGCTGAGCTTTGAGAGCAGCCTGCCGTTGAGCTTCAGCTTGTTGAGCAGATATGTATTTTTGTTCCGCCATACGGCGTTGTTCTTCTTGAATACGTAGCCGTTCCTGTTCGGCGGCTACGCGTTGCTCTTCCGCAATGCGGGAGTGTTCAGCCTGTTGAGCGGCGATACGATCTTGTTCAGCTTTAAGGGCCGCTTGTCGTTGTGCCTCAGCTACTTTTGCTGCGCGCTTCTGCTCTTCTAATTGTTGCTGCTGAGCTTCCAGCGCCGCTTGTTCCAGTGCTTCTTTTTCTAAACGCTCACGCTCTGCGCGTTGGATGTCGCGTATAGTCAGCTTTTGTTTTGCTACGACGGATTTTGTCGTTGTTGTCCTTGCAATTGGCAGAGGGGCCGTAGAGGGTTCCTGTTGAACCACAGGGGCACGTTGAATTTGAGTTTTTTGTAATTCCGGTTTTCCATCAACTTGTTTTTCCACCACCGACTGCTCCGTTTGACGTTGTACATTCATCAAGCTATGCATCGCCAATGTCGGTTCCATTACGGTGTGCGTGTTTTTGTCTACCGTATATTGCGGTTTTTGTACTGTCGCAACAGGTTGTGCTATTGCCGTAACATCAATGGTATTACGAGACGCATTTGCTTGTGATGCGGTAGGTGTGGACGATTGTCCTTGTTGCATTTCCGATTGTGCCGATGCAGCCATCGGTTGTGTGGCGGATGGTGCGGTAGTTTGTTGTGCAGCCGCAGCAGCAGAGGTAGTCGCTGCGGCAGGGGTTGTAGTCTTAGATTCAGCGGTGGACTTAGTGCCGACTAAATCGCTCATATTGAGGGACGGTGCCGCATGTGCTACACCACCTAAGGCCGTTGCCGCTAAAAGGGCGGCAGTGACCTTCTGATTCTTGGTTGACTTCATGAATTAATGCTCTCCTACTAGATATGAATTGATAGTTAAAAATTTTAAAGTTAATTTATAGTTTAGCATAAATCCGTGTAATTGTACACTTTATATACATGCGGACCGTGAATTTATCTGATTTTATAGACATGATAAATTTTAAATTAAGATTAATCGATTGAGATGGGAAGAAATGAATGCCGGATATTGATTCTACGTATTACGTATGATGGTTAATTCCATGTATTATGATTAGCTCTACATATTATGTTTAGTCATATATTGTGATCTATTATGCTCGATGATACGAAATATGTTTATGATAAAAGTAAAAGCCCTGTACCATAGCGGTATAGGGCTTTCACTAAAGGATATATTATTTTTTCAAGCTCGGCTTTACCAGGCCCAAGATGATACATGCGATAACGGAGCCGATGGCGATGGACGCGAGATAAAGTAGCGGATTGCCAATGGTCGGCACCACGAAAATCCCGCCGTGAGGAGCGCGTAGGGTGCATTCAAACAACATGGATAATGCGCCTGCTGTACCGGCACCGATGATGCAGGCCGGCAACACGCGAATCGGATCGGCTGCTGCAAACGGGATGGCACCTTCGGTGATGAAGGAGAGGCCCATGATGTAGTTGGTCAAACCGGACTTGCGTTCCGCTTCGGTGAAACGGCTAGGGAAGAAGGTCGTGCAAAGGGCAATCGCCAATGGAGGCACCATGCCGCCTGCCATAACCGCCGCCATGATGCCGTATTCGCCGGTTGCTAAAGCACCGGTACCGATAACGTAAGCCGCTTTGTTTACAGGACCGCCCATATCAACGGACATCATAGCACCGAAGATAAGACCCAACAATACACGGCTTGTGGTGCCCATGGATTGCAAGGAGTCCATCAACCAGTGATTGAGTGCGGATACCGGCGGATTGATGATAAAGGTAATAGCAAGGCCTATGAATAATACGCCTAGTACCGGATAGAAGAGGACGGGCTTTGTGCCTTCCAATGCTTCCGGCAGGCCGGATACGAGTTTTTTTACCAACAATACTAAATAACCCGCTGCAAAGCCCGCGATTAAGGCGCCGAGGAATCCTGAGCCGCCCTGGTTTGCTAATAAGCCGCCCACAAAGCCCGCTGCGAGACCAGGACGGTCTGCGATACTCATGGCGATATAGCCGGCGAGAACCGGCAACATAAATCCGAAGGAGGCACCGCCGATTTGCATCAGAAATGCTGCAAGAGGCGTACCGGAACCGAAGTTTTTAGGGCTCGCGGGATCGAATGTATCAAAGAGGAATGCCAATGCGATTAAGATACCGCCTCCGATAACGAATGGCAACATATGGGATACGCCGTTCATCAGATGCTTGTAAATTTGACGACCGATGCTGTCAGAAGCATCTCCGTTCGTTTCCGAGTCCTGTTGGTCCGCGTTGGACGCGTGGTATACAGGTGCCGTACCGGACATGGCTTCCGTTAATAATTCCTCCGCCTTGTTGATGCCGTTGGCAACCTTTGTCTGAATCATGGGCTTACCGTTGAAGCGAGCCATTTCGATTTGGCGGTCAGATGCGATGATGATACATTTTGCGTGTGCGATTTCCTCCGCTGTGAGCGGATCTTTTACGCCGGATGCACCGTTTTTTTCAACCTTTAAGGAGATGCCCATTTCCTTGGCCTTGCGGTCTAATGATTCCGCCGCCATGTAGGTGTGGGCGATGCCCGTAGGGCACCCCGTTACCGCTAATACGTCATAATACGGATTAGATTCAGAAACTGTTTCTGTTGCAGAGTTATCGGATTGCGCAGTACTTACCGTGCTTTCGGCGGTCGTAGCGGATTTGATACATCCCGCTACGGACGGATCAAACTTTCCTTGCTCCTTAGCCGTGATGAGTTCCAGGAACCGCTTTACCGTAGGGGCGGCGATGAGGGCTTCCTTGAAGTCCGGGTCGATAACCATCGTCGCGAGTTGACTCAAAACCTCTACATGCGTATCTGCAGCGCCTTCCGGAGCGGCAATCATGAAAAATAATCGGGATGATTGACCGTCTAAGGCCTCGAAATCGACGCCGTTCGGTACGACCATAGCCGCAAGGCCTGCTTCGCGAACGCCTGCGGATTTTGCGTGCGGTGTGGCGATACCGTCGCCGAGACCGGTGGAACCGGATTCTTCACGGGCGAAAACGGCCGCCAGATATTCGGCTTTGTCGATGAGATGTCCGCCTTTATCCATCAATTCCCCTAACATGTAAATGGCATCTGCCTTTGTTACCGGTTCCGCGTTTAAGAGGACGGATTCCGGTTTTAATAAATCGGTGATTTGCATATATGTACTCCTTGATGCAAATAAAATAGAAAATTATTGAAATGTGATTTAGGATCGTACCTGTGAAAGTAGTGCCTCCACCTCGTTCAATGTGGCGAGGTTTTCCGAATAGGCCGAAGCGGATCCGCTGGCGATGCCCCAGTAGAGGGCTTCTTGAAGACTACCTGTTTTTTCGTAGCCTGTAATAAATCCGGCAACCATGGAGTCTCCGGCTCCTACGGAATTGACAAGGGTTCCCTGAGGGGCTTTGCTCGTGTAGACCGTGCCGTCTGCAGCTACTAAGATAGCGCCGTCGCCGGCCATGGAGATCAGGACGTGTTGAGCTCCTTTTGCCTGTAATTCCTTTGCGGCCGATACCAGGTCATCCTTTGAGGATAGGGTACGACCGAAGATTTCGCTCAGTTCGTGATTATTGGGCTTGATTAAGAACGGTTTATACGGTAATACACGCGTCAGAAGATCCTTTGTGGCATCGACGATGATGCGGATGTGTTTGTGCTGTAAACGCTCCATGATGCGTTCATACATATCGCTCGGAAGGCTTGAAGGAATGCTCCCCGCAAGGATCAGAATATCCTCGTCCGATAAGGCATCCAATTGTGTGTACAGTGCCTGTAATTCATCGTCGGCGATAGTCGGACCGCGACCGTTGATTTCCGTTTCCTCATCGGATGCTTTTACTTTCACATTGATGCGTGTTAACCCTTCGCGGAGACGGATGAAGTTTTCCGTTACGCCGAATTGATTCAGCTGGGTCACGATTTCCTGACCGGTGAAGCCCGCGATGAAGCCGAGAGCCGTTGTATCCATGCCGAGATTGTTGAGCACGATGGAAACATTGATACCTTTACCGCCACCGAGGATGTATTCCTGGGTGGTGCGATTGATTGTGCCCGTTTCGAGATGGTCCAGGCGTACGATATAATCGAGGGCCGGGTTAAAGGTGATGGTGTAGATCATATATATTCCTCTTTGATACTACGCAAATTTTGATACTACGTAAATTTTGATACTACGTAAATAATTATTATATCGAACTATAATTATATTGAACGACTGTTATGCTTTATGCTGAATTATATTTTATACGGAATCCTGCCGAATTGAACAGATATTTTCGTGTCAGAACAATACTTGTATCAGAGTGATTGCACCTCATCATGTCGGCGCAGGCGCAACCAGTAGATGAGAGGCGCCAGGTATAAAAAGAAGGCGAATGGTATATATCCGGTTGTACCGGTATTCAACATGATAACAGGTACGAGGGCGGCGATATTCCACGGCTGTAAGGCGGCGATGAGGATGCCGCTGTTTTCAAAGTCCAGCATTACGTCGTCCGCCTGGATGCTTTGTTTCGCATAGGTGGTACGCATAATGGAATGTGTCATGATGACCGCGATGGCCTGACTGCAGCCGATAGCACCCGTTAAAAAGGCGAGCCCCGCATTGGCTGCAAATAAGCTGCTGCGTGATTTAGCATGGTCTAAGAGCTGTCTCATATTATTCCAGAAACCGACGCCCTCCAGCATACCGGAAATAGCGCAGGCCATAAATATTGATAGAGACGGAATGAACATGGTTTTGAGGCCGCCGCCGTGAATGACATCTGCCAGCGGATTATAACCGGGAAGCTCGAAGCCTGCCAGGCTGAACCAGGCCAGGTCAGACAGACTTTGACCCTGATTGGTATATGCTATAATCGCGGCTGCCAATGCGCTGAGGCCGATGGGCCACCTGATGGATACTTTCAGAGGCAATACTGCTACGACGATAATGACGGGAATCCATAACGTCCAATTGATATTAAAGATGAAAGGAATCGTATCCGACAGATAATTGTTTGTAGTATCCAACGGAAACCATTGGGATAGCAAAATGTAGAGAAGCGTTGAAATGACGAGTGCCGGTATGCTGTCCGCAAACATTTTTCGGATATTCGTCCGTACCTCGGTGTGCGTTAAGGCCGCCACGAGAGATGCACTGGATGAGAGGGGACTGTTGCGGTCGCCCACATACGCGCCGGCAATGATAGCCCCGGCTATGATGTTTTCCGGTACATTTCCGGCCCGTGCGACGGTGATGAGCACGATGCCTATGGTGCCTACCGTGCCGAGCGAGGTGCCGAGCAGCATGCTCACGACGACAGTCATGAGAAAGGCACAGGTGATAAAGATATATGGGTTAATCCAGTCGATACAGGTGGCGATGATCATCGGTATAGTTCCCGATGCCTGCCACATGGCGATGAGCCATCCGATGAGAAGAAAAATCTGTATTACGCCAATCGATGACTTCGCACCTGTCCAGGATAACTTGAGCAGTTCTTTCGGCTCATAACCTTTACGGTAGAATACGTACGCCATGATACACCATACCGCGAGCAAGGCGTAGCCGATAGCGATACCGTTAGCTACGGCGGTGATAATGACGATGATGGACAGCAATAAGCCGATGAGAGGTTCTATGTTTTGAGGCATTAATGACCGACCTTGGCGATAGTTCAGAAATGCGTTCAGTATCAGTTGTAACCATTTCATCTTATTCTATGGGAAGTTCGGTTTCGAATACTTCCTCGGCAGGCCCTGTCATGAGCACCGTGCCGTCCTCCAAGTATGAAATATGTAATATGCCCAGGTATAATTCCACGTCCACTTCACGACCGGTCAAGCCCTTTTCGCAGGCCATGACGGCGGAGGCACAGGAACCGGTACCGCATGCGAGCGTAGTGCCGGCCCCGCGTTCCCAGGTGCGAACCTTGATATGGTGGTCATTTACGACCTCCACGTAGTTTACATTTGTATTCGCCGGAAAGGCGTCATGCTTTTCAAGGATAGGGCCTTGCGTTTTAACAGGCGCCTTCGTGATGTCGTCAATGAATACCTCCGTGTGAGGCACGCCGAGCAATACGGAGCTGACCGTTACGGTTTCGCCGTTTACGTCAAGGTCGACGTCGATAATCTTGTCCATATCTACATTCATCGGAATCTCCCGGGCTTTAAAAAACGGTTTGCCCATATCGACGGTGACTTGTGTTACCACGCCGTTTTCAATCGTCAGGGATGGTTTCATTACACCCGCCAATGTTTCGATGGTGAAAGTATCCTTTGTGATTTCTCCGTGCTCATAGGCGTATTTAGCGAAGCAACGGATCGCATTGCCGCACATTTCCGCTTCGCTGCCGTCCGAGTTGATGATGCGCATACGTATATCGCATGTATCGGATGGCACGAGGATGGCAAGACCGTCAGCGCCGATGCCGGTGCGACGATCGCAGAGGCGAATGGCTAGGTCCGTATAATTTTTTGAGTCCTCTTTTGGATCGGCAAATAGAATGAAATCGTTGCCGAGGCCGTGCATTTTCGTTAATCTCATAAGCGCTCCTATTAATAGATAAGACTTTCACCATGAACCCCGTGAAAGTCTCTGATTTACATTATATTATTATATCACATATAAGGGGGCCGTACTTTATTGTTTACTATAGAAATGTTACAATAATATGTAATGTAGTTTATCAGTATAGAAAGAGGAATACACATGCGAATTCAAGGGATTTCTGGATCTCGTGGCGTTGCAGTAGGCAATGTATATAGATATATGCAGGAGGAAATCGTCATCCCCGATTACACCGTAGCGGACGACACGGTGGATGAGGAAATCGGTAAATTTGCCACCGCTATGGCGGCTACCTTGAAACAACTGGATACGATTCGTCAAAAAGCGTTGGAGCACATGGGTCCCGACGAGGCGGCCATCTTTGAGGCGCATATGCAAATCGCTCAGGATCCGGCATTGTCCGACGGCATCAAGTCCCTCGTTGAATCCGGTCATGTGAATGTGGTGGCGGCTACGTCGCAGACTATCGAAACCTTTGCGAATATCTTTCTCGGTATGGATGATCCGTATATGCGCGAGCGCGGCGCCGATATCAAGGATATCGGAGACCGTTTGATGCGCAATATCTTGGGCATGAATCCGCGCGGCTTGTCCCATATTTCCGGCGAAGTCATTTTGGTGGCTCACGATTTGGCGCCATCCGATACGGCATCTCTTGATAAAAATGTGGTAAAGGGTATCGTGACGGCCGCAGGCGGACCTACATCTCATGCGGCCATCATGGCCCGCACTCTTGAAATTCCCGCTGTTATGGGGGTCGGCGATATTGACAGCTTCACTGACGGCGATAAGGCTGTCGTGCTCGGTACGGACGGCGTCGTGGAAATCAATCCTTCCGATGCGGACTGGAACGAATACACAAACCAAGCCGAGGCATTTCAGGAGGAACTCAGACGATTGCACGAGTCCGCCAATCTTGAAGCGATGACCACGGACGGTCATCATGTGGAACTGTTCGGCAATATCGGTAAGGCGAAGGATGTAAAGCACGCCCTTACGATGGGCGCACAGGGTATCGGCCTGTATAGAACGGAATTCCTGTACATGGAAAACGATGAATTGCCAACAGAAGACGCGCAATTTGAAGAATATAAAAAAGTAGCTCAGGATATGAAGGGACAGCCTGTTATCATCCGCACCATGGATATCGGCGGCGACAAGGAATTGAAATGTCTGGACTTGCCGAGTGAAATGAATCCGTTCCTCGGATATCGGGCGATTCGCATTTCATTAAACCGTCCGGATATTTTTAAAGTGCAGTTGCGGGCGCTGTTGCGTGCCAGTGCCTTCGGAGATATTCACATCATGTACCCTATGATCGCTTCCGTGGAAGAGGTTAAGCAGGCGAATGCGATGCTCGCCGAATGCAAGGCCGAGCTTACCGCCGAGGGCATCGACTTTAATGATGCGATCAAGGTGGGAATTATGATTGAAGTGCCGGCAGCGGCCGTTATTTCTCCGATTTTGGCCAAATACGTAGACTTCTTCAGCATCGGTACGAACGATCTCTGCCAATATACATTGGCGGTAGACCGCATGAACGAAGCCATCGGCAGTTTATATCAACCGTTGCATCCGGGTGTGTTGCGGCTCATCAAACACGTCATCGATGCAAGCCATGAACAGGAAAAATTCACGGGTATGTGCGGCGAACTTGCAGGCGATCCTGTGGCGACGATGATTCTGTTAGGCCTTGGCCTCGACGAATTCTCAATGACTGCATCCTCCATTCCGCTCATTAAAAAAATCCTGCGCTCCGTATCGAAAGAGGATTGTAAAGCGGTGGCTGACAAGGCCCTCACCATGGATACGGCGGAAGAGATTACAAACTACGCTAAAGCCGTTCTTGAAGAAAAAGGCTTGTTGTAGATAGTGCGGGTACTTGAATTCGAAATATCGAATTGATACAATAAATCTATTACAAGACGTATGAGATGGGTCAGACCTATCGAGATAGAAAGAGGTTATCATGAAAGAATTAACAGTAGAAATCACAAACGAATCCGGTTTACATGCGCGTCCTGCGACGGCTTTCACACAATTGGCGGCAAAATTCGCATCTAAAGTCACTATTGCGGCAAACGGCAAAACAGCGGATGCCAAATCTATTTTGACCGTGTTGACATTGGGCGCTACAAAGGGAACGTCCGTTACATTGACGGCTGACGGCGCCGATGAAGACGACGCACTCGCTGCATTGAGCGAATTCTTAACTACAAATCACGACTAATCTTAAAATTGGAAAAGTCCTCCGACTATGAACTGCATTCCGAAATTTGGATATAATTTCAGGAGCCGCGGTTCACTATGGTCAGAGGACTTTTTTGTTGCCCGAGATTCGATACGTAAAAGGAGATTGATTAACAGGCAGGTAATGACCCGGTTAGAGGTATGTAAAATCGGCATTAAAAACAACACGTTCCGTCCTATAAGTCGGATTAACAGATATACAACAGATCGATTGACGGACACGCAAAAGACCGACTATATGAAATAGCCGGTCTCTATTGTTCGTTTTTCATAGACGCCTCGTAGGATTATTTTCCCATATTCGCAAAGCGTTCTACAGCTTTTGTGAAGTCGCTGATTGTTTTCTCTACGTCCCCGTGTTCGATGCCGTCACGCACGCAATGGTTGATATGGCCCTCAAGCACGACCTGACCTACCTTGTGCAGTGCGGATTTAGCTGCATTAATCTGACTCAGTACATCCTCGCAGGGAATGTCTTCTTCTATCATACGGTCGATAGCCTGTACTTGACCTAAAATTTTTCGTAATCGACGATGTAGATTATCTGAATCCATACACTGTTTCATAATACTCCTCCAATGGGCATGTTTTATCATCCTATTAATTATACTCTAAATAAACGCGTAAATACAACACAATCACATAGATGTGATACAATACAATCAATATAACTTATTTTTGTATATTTGTACATCGATATATCTGCATGAGGTTACAATGACAATATTTCGCTTTATTCGCCGTGCGCTGACGGTCGTCGTGGTCATACTATTGGCTATGTATATCTATGATGCGTACCATAGCTTTCAGGGGACCAATCGTGAAAGCAAGGCAAAGAGCACCGTTGAGCAACGGATAGAACAAAATGAAGATACACTGAGCAGGTTGGACCGCATTGTGCGGCTGTTTACGTTTAAGGATAAGGTGGAAACGGCCCTTGCGCAGCGTGTGCCGCGGGAGCACTGGGTGAAAGAGGATATCATTCCGGAAAATGCGAAAAATGCGCTCATCGCCATTGAGGACAAGCGCTATTATAATCACGGCGCTATCGATATCTTCGGCATCATTCGCGCGTTTTATACTAATACGGTGTCCGGTGAAACCGTCGAAGGTGGCAGCACCATTACGCAACAATTGGTAAAAAATCTGTTCCTGTCGTCAAAACGTATCGTGACGCGCAAGGTGGAGGAAGCCATCCTCGCCGGAGAAATGGAACATTATTATACAAAGGAAGAAATCCTTACCATGTATCTGAATACCGTATACTACGGGCATAATTATTACGGCATTTACGAAGCTTCGCACGGCTATTTCGGAGTCAGCCCGAGTCGACTTACACTGGGACAGTGCGCCCTGCTGGCGGCGTTGCCGAATGCGCCGAACTATCTAGATCCGTACGAGAACTATGAAGGCGCCAAGGCTCGACAGAAACTCGTGTTGGAACAGATGGTCGACCAGGGCATGATTACACGTGCCGAAGCGGACTATGCCTACGAACAGGACTTGGAACTTGTTGAGGAGGAATAGTTATTTTATGAATATCTCTTGGTTAATTGCTAAATTGACTGAGAGATATTTTTTTATGAAAAGTAAAACTTTCATGAAGTTTATGGATAGAGATTGACATCATAATGGAAGGATGCATTGCTAATCCTAATGGGATTGCCGTTAATAATGGTACGTTCATTAATGCCGGTGCCGCTACGTTAACCACAGGTAATCCTATTATTACCGATGGAGCTATTGCCGGATATGATGTGAAGCAAGGTGCGGTGACGGTATCCGGACAAGGTCTCGATGCATCGCGTACATCCCGCACAGATATTTTGGCGGAAGCGGTACAGCTCAACGGCAAGGTATGGGCGAATGAAAGCCATGTGGTAACCGGTAACAATACAATATCTGTCGATGGTAGCGGTAAGGTAACTAATGTTACCAAGACGGGTCACTCAGAGAAGGTAGGTCTTGATGTATCTCGCATTGGCGGTATGTATGCGAACAGCATGTATTTAGTGGGAACCAATGATGGTTTCGGCGTGAATAATAAAGGGATTCTTTCCGCACAGAATCATATTTCTGTAGACAGTACCGGCAAGGTGCAAAATAGTGGTACTGTGGTGGCGCCGGATATGAGTATTGGCGCAAAAGGCTTTACGCAAGTCGGTAAAGCTAAATTGTATGCTGACTCGGCACGCATTTCGACGGAGGCTTTCACACAAACCGGTAATGCCGTTACAAAAGAGGCACCGGTACTCATTGCACGTAAGAAGTTAGCGGTGGCTACTAATACAATAAATAATACGAATGGTAGTGTGCTGAAGTCTGAAGGCGTGTTACAACTTGGAAAGACGATGGATTATAACGGCGCTGTAGCCGGCAAGATGGATACGCTGACTAATGTGGCGGCCACTATCGAGGCCGGTCAGCAAGGTGTGATTCTCGCCAAATCCATTGCTAATACAAATGGTGGCGTTACGTTGAAACGGGCTACCACGGGAACTACGGAGCACGTTAAAAATGAAGTGGCCCCGGAAGGCAGTATCAAACGATATCAGCTATCTGAAGAACGCATTTATGGTCATGACGATCCGATTCCGAAAGATAAGGTCGTAGTTCACTCTTCTGAAAATTTACAACTGTCTATTAATGGACAGCATCATGATAGCTGGACGAAATATGAATATGACCGTACGCGGGTAAAAGACGTTGTGGATAGCTCCAAACCGGGGCGCATCCTTTCCGGCGGTAACTTACAAATTGAAGCGGATATTGTGCATAATGATGCCAGCCAAATCAGTGCAGCGGGCACTCTGGTCGGTAATATCGGTCACTATGAAGCCCGCAATCCGAAGGGACATGAATATATTAGTGAAAATGGTACGGCTACAGGGTATAGTCGCCATAAACATCATGGATGGGATTCTACAAATGTTCGTGAGGCGGAGTATCATAATGATGTAGTGCAGCCGGTAGATATACCGTTAACTGTCTATGGCAGTCATGTAGCTGATAGTACAACCGGGGCTACGGTGGATACGTCGGTATTGGCGATGATGAGTCAGTTATCTACCAATCCGAATACAACGTATGCGATGGAAACGGATCCGAATTTTACCAATCGAAGAACCTTCTTATCCTCTGATTATGTCATCAATCGGTTACAACTTAACCCTATGCGTACACAAAAACGATTAGGGGATGGTTACTATGAACAGCAATTGGTGATGCAGGCTATTTTACGTCAAACAGGTAAAAGTAGACTGCAGGCGGGGCTTACAGAAGAAGAGCAGTACCGTAAATTAATGGATGCGGGCCTTACCGTGATGAAGTCTAAATCGATGATGCTCGGACAGGGATTAACTGAGGCGGAGCAACAGCAATTGACGGAAGATGTGGTAATGCTTGTCAGTCAACCGGTAGTATTGCCGAACGGTAAGACTGAAACTTTACTCGTACCGACGTTATATTTGGCGCCGACCACACAACGTGTCGAGGGGGCAGCGAATATGCAGGCTCAATCGATTAATTTGCAAGTGGGCACGATGCATAACGGCGGCAGTATAGTGGCGGATGATGCGATAACTGTACATGGTAATACGATTCACAATGATAACGGACTGATTAAAGGTCGTACAACGACAGTGGTGGCGGATACTGATGTTCGTAATACACAAGGTACGATAGAAGGCCGTGATCATACAACTGTATATGCTAAGAATGATGTGATAAATGAGGGCGGTACGATTAAGCAAACCGATGAAACAGGAAAGCTTGTCGTAGCGGCCGATCGTGATGTTATCAATAACGGCGTTAAGTACGAAGCCGGCAATAGTAAGGTTGTATGGAACAGTGTCAATAGCCGCCGTGAAACGGTAACCGCTGTAGATCAAGGTCAAATTGCGGCGAAAGGCGATGCTGTGGTAACGGCCGGTCGTGATGTCGCTATGCAGGCCGGTACGGTGACGTCGGGTAAGGATGCTACTGTGGCAGCGGGACGCCAGGTCACGATGAAGGCGATGACAGAGAATCATGAATTAGAGGAACATCGCTATGACAAAGGTAAATCCGGTGGCGGTCATTCTCAGACTACAGAAACACATGATGTAGTGAATGAAGCAACCTCTGTAGGCAGCAGTGTGGAAGGTAACAATGTGACTGTGGCTGCTAAAGCTGATATAGCACTTAGTGGTAGTGAAATTCTGGCCGCTGATAAGGCACAGGTGGAAGGTCAGAATGTAAAACTGGATACCGCATCGGCCACAAGCACTGCCAATCATGTGTATAAGGACAAGAAGAAAAGTCTAGTTAAACGGGAACGTACGGATGCAACCGGTGTGACGCAAGTGACTGCCGTAACGGGATCTGTTGTGAGCGGTAAAGATGTTGCAATCAGATCTGGTCATGATGTGACGGGTCAATCCGCTAAACTGATGGGCGAACAAGGCGTTCAAGTAACGGCGAATGGTAAGGTTGAATTCGGCGCGGATAAGAATGTAGCGGAAGAAACGAGTGCATATCGACATAAAACTTCAGGGTTAATAGGAAGTGGTATTGGATTTACTATCGGTACGGAAAAACGAAATATAGATGATACCAATCGTGAAGAGAAAACCGTACGTAATACCATTGCCAGTACGAAGGGCCATGTAAACATTGCGGCTAATGATACGGTACATCTTACCAGTGCCGATGTAGTAAGTAAAACCGGTACAACGATTGAAGGGGCCGCAGTGACCCTTGATGGTAATACCGATACGCAACATATGACACATGATGATCGCTATAAAAAGTCCGGTTTAACCGTGTCGTTAGGGGGTGCTTTAGCTGATAGTGTAACAAATGCGACGCGAACGATTAAACAAGCCGGAGGGCGTGATGATAAACGCTTAGCTGCACTTGAACTCAATGAAGCCCGTAAACAGTTGCAAGATGGATATGCAGCGGTAGATAAAGCGATTAAGGGTGTTAAACTTCGTAATGCGAATGGCAATGTGTTAAAAGATACAAAAGGTCATTCTCAGCGTGGGCAAAAGAATATTGATGATGCTGTTAATGTATCCGTGTCAATCGGTAGCACATCACAGAAACAAGGCCAAACAGTAGATACTGCAACTTATAAGGGGGGAACCGTTATTAGTGACGGTGATGTCCGCATGACGGCTCGTGATGCTAAGAACAAAGGTATTACTCTTACCGGTGAAAGCGTATCTGCGCAATCTTTAAGTTTAGCTAGTGCCGGTGATATTGCTATAGAGGCCGGTAAGAACACAGCCGATGTGAAAAATGACTATAAGAGTTCCGGTTGGCGTGTAGGTGCCAGTCTTAGCTTAATGACCGGTAGTCTGTTAGATGTAAATGCCAGTGGGCATATGGCACGTCAACATGGTGATACACATCAGGAAAGCTATGTACCGACAACCATAAAGGCCGCAGAGCTTGCGCAACTTAAGGCAAATCGAGATACTAATATCATAGGATCTACTGTGTCCGGTAAGAAGGTGCAGGTAGATACAGGGCGTGACTTAACGATTCGGAGCTTACAAGATGTAGATAACTTTAAAGAACATAGTAAGTCCGGTGGTTTCTCTGTGTCCTCAAAACCGAACTTCACTGACCCTACCGGTAGTATCAGCGCTAGTGTCGGTCGCATTGACAGCAAGTGGAGGAGCGTGACAAAACAGGCGGGTATCTATGCCGGTGACGAAGGATACGATATTCATACAGGCAATGCGACAACCTTAGAAGGGGCTTTGATTAAGAGCGGTGCACCAAAAGAAAAGAATAAACTGGCTACAAAATCTCTAGAGATGAAAGATATCCATAATGAGGCTGAGTATACATATAGCAACAATGGTATCGGCTATAACTACTATGGTAGTAAAAAGAAACTCGAAGAGATGAAGACAAACGATAAAAAAGGTTATGATAAGATTTATAATACTATTGGATTAGTATCTAATTTAGGAGTTGGTTCTAAAGGTAAAGCTAGCTCTACTACCCAATCCGCAATTTCTGATGGTATACTGACTGTAGATGGTAAAGAGATTGATACTAAAGCAATTAACACAAATACCGAAAATACTTTACATCAATTAAATAAAATTTTTGATAAAAAGAAAATTGAAGAACGTCAGGAGTTGGCGCGCTTATTCTCACAAAATGCCTATGAACAATTACATAATTGGCAACCAACAACTAAGGATGGTAAATTGGCTAAGTCTATTGCTCATGGTATCATTGGTGAATGGGCAGCCCGTATAGCCGGTAATGCGCCTGGTAGTGGGTTTAAAGCGACTATGACTAATGAAATGTTAATTGGTGAGATAGAGAAACTAGCTAAACATGATCCTGCACTAGCACAATGGATTAGTGCTGCAGTTGGTGCTACAGTTAATAAGGCTAGTGGTGGAAATGTAAATGCAGGAGCGGCAGTGGCATCTTACGCTACTAAGTGGAATTCATTTGCTTCTTTTTATACTAAATTTGACATTCCTTTCACAGATCAACAACTTGTTAAGGTTAATTTGAACAATTTAAAATATGCCATTAAAACAGCTAGCTATACAGATGCAGGAACAGTAAATGAGAGAATGACATTGTGGATGGGGAATGGAGACTATATGATTATTAATAGTGGACATGGTTATTATAGAGATCATAGATCGCAAAGAACCCAAGGATTACCTAGTTTTAAGAATACGGATAAGTTTGATGTTATACAAGCAGTAAGTGCAGTGGCTATACAAGCTGAAGCAGGACATTATTTAGATGATGGTCAAGTCCATACATTAACAACTCAAATGATTATGATAAATAGTTATGGAGAAGCTGGTAAAGTTAATTTAGAGGTAAGCGCGCTCAAACAAGGGAGTAATATATACATATCTACTTTTTATCCAGTGAGTATAGTTTAGATGAGGAGCGGTTTTTATGGATCAGTTTCAAATAAGTAAAATGTTAAACATGAATAATTTACAAGACAGTTTAAGGTCTGGTAAATTAAATACAAATGAAGGTAAGCAGATATATAAATTTTTGTTAACAAATGAGTATTATATATCTAGCGAGTATGAAGTAGTAAATAGTCTCTTTAAAGTTATGGTTATAAATAACTTGTGGGATGCTCAAATTGCATTGCGATATTTTGAGTACTTAAATTATGAAGGTTGGGAATATGAGTGTTTAATAGTAAGAGGACTACTTTTAGAGAATAATATAAGTTTGGCTGGTGAATTCTGTTTAGAAACCAAATTAGTTCAAGATGGTCTTAGTTACTTTAGAGATAATTCTGTTTGGAGAGGTATTGATTATGATAATGAGCATATTCCGATATCTCCTGCAGAGTGGGGGATTAGTTATGATTATAAGAAAAAAATTTTTTATGAAAAAAATAACTAGATTTAAAAACATCATTGTAAACTTGAGCAATAAACCATCTTGTTTATACGATTTAGATTAATATCTTAAGTTATTTTGTTTTAATACGAATTGACAAATAATAATAAAAATGGCACCTTTTAGGAGGTGTCATTTTTATTATTGTCTTTAGACTGGTTCGCGACGTAGTCACAAATCAAAAAACCACTCATTTTATGGACGAATCTGAGTATGTTGCTATATCTCATAGTATTGGTCAAGGTGTTAATGCTTATCAGGATGTTTATTATGGACCTAAAAATGCAGAGGAAAGACAAGCAGATAATATTGCGTATACGGATGAAGTTATTCAAGATGGTTTTGAAGGTATAAAAGATTAGTGAGGAGGAATTATGAACGCTGGGCGTGTCTTAAGTAGTATTTTAATTGGTATGTATGCAATATATATTATACGGAATAATACAATAACTATTGCAGGAGCAAATACTAAGAGAAGTCTAGTTCTTACGATGATACAATTAGGTCAATTATTAATGATTGAATTAATGATTATTTTCGGGGGGACGATTTTACATAGCTTTTCTATTTTTTCGTTAATACTTGCTGGCCTTCTTTGGGGAGAAATGTTTGCACTAAAGCAAAATCTGAATGAATATTTTATGCGCAAAGAGGGGAAATGTTATGGCATTAGTATTATAGGTATAGGTCGAATTGTTGTGTCTGTAGGACAGAGTATTTTTCT
The DNA here is from genome assembly GCF_002959855.1 of Veillonella denticariosi JCM 15641. Lineage (GTDB taxonomy): Bacteria > Bacillota > Negativicutes > Veillonellales > Veillonellaceae > Veillonella > Veillonella denticariosi. The sequence goes on along the minus strand of NZ_PPDB01000003.1, from coordinate 195,921 downwards.
GATCCTTCTTGGAATCTGGAGTTGGTAAAATTTAACAAGCGTTAAAGTTAAGAATATAATATTTTAGTATTTACAGCAGATAGCTGATTATCAACAATCAGCTATCTGTTATTTTTTATTGTTTTATCTATATCGAATAATTCCTATTAAAATTACCAGATTTTTACGATTTTATGAGTGCTTTATGATAAAATGAAAGGCATGAATACTTAAACAACTAGGTCTATTACTTATAATGGCGACAGAATTGAATACGAGTTGACCATCAAGCGCGTGAAGAACATGAATCTGCGCATTATAAAGGATGGTATTGTTCATGTGTCGACGAATGCTTATGTGCCGGAGCATCGTATTAATTTGTTATCGATAATATGCCGTTCATTGAGCTGACATGGTTCAAAATCGATGCGCTCAATGCAAAGCGTATCAAGGTGTTACAGTATGTCGATGGTGAAGGTTTATCTATTCTCGGCGTTCTTGTTATATTGTGCCTAGTTGAGTAGGCTGGAAGCCTCATATTGATTATGCTAAAAATGCATTTGAAGAAGTACATCGCTTAAGTGATAAATACCATTCGAAAGACGGTTCCGCACAGAAAGTACCTTTACATGCTGCAATTGGTGAAATTACATCACAGTTAGCAGGTAACCCAAATGGAGCGGGGGGCTGTAGCGGCGGGCGTTAATGAAGTAGCGATTAAGAAGATTATTGATACGGTAGGAAAAGATCATCCGGATCAAGCACAAATACTAAGTGCTGTTTTGGGAGTGGCTGTTAATAAAGTCATTGATAAACCAGTTTCAGTTGGTGCAACAATGGCTTCGATGTGAACTAAATATAATTTACTTCATTTATTTTTAAACCAGCAATAGATTATGTTGATAGAAGTAAATTACAATATAATCAAGTTTATTCAATAGACGCATCTGCAGATATTATAAATGGAGGTATTGCTTCTGTTGATGGAATGGTAGGAGTTATAGTAGATAAATTTGGTGGAATTTATGATCAAGTTGGTGGAGATTTATCAATATCTGATAATGTTATTCCTGTTGGTGCTACTGTTAAAGTAATTACATTTCCTAATATTCCCAATGACCCAAACTCTGCGGAATTGATAAAAGAGTCGATAAAAGGAGGTAGTATAGGTGTAAGTGCTACCTATAATTATATTAACTGGTCGACTGGAGTTGCAATTCCTTCAAGTTTAGATGATTTTTCATCTCAGAATCAAAGTATTCATTTTGATACAGGTGTTACTACTACTGCGCATGGAATATCAACCTTTGGTGGATATTCTAGTTATGTTGGTAATCTTTCTGATGCAGACATTTGGGGAAGTGATTATAATACTAATGTTTTAGCATATTTTAAAGCTCATCCGAATAGTGGATTAGAACTATATAATGGGTCTGCAGGTAAACTTGTATTGATTAGACGTCGTCCATTTGGAGCTGAAATATATGATGGTTATGGTGGGTTCCATCATTTTAAAGGTTTTGATGAGTATTCAAATAAGATGCATTGGAGACGATATTAATAATGGATATAAAATTTATCAAATTTATCATTAAATATATTCTTTTGGGAATAATTACTAGTATGTCATTTTTTCTGGTATTGCATATCAGCAACTATTATGCAATTAATCGATATCCGTATGCTTCAAATCTATATATTGAAGTCTTTAAATTGTATAATGAGGAAATTTTAAAAGAAATATCTTGGACTAAGCTTTATCATAAAATGGGGGTTTCTGAATCAACAAAAATTAGGGTTATAGGTAAAGTAGATAAAAATATGGGGACTAAAATGCAATCAAATTATACTCTTCTGGATGAGAATCATTTAATGTATGTATCTAAAGGTGTAGATGATGACTATTTATTAATTTTTGATAATGAAAGTTTAGTTATTGGTATCTTTCAGTAGAAGAGGAGTTCTTTATGAATTTATTAAAAGCATTCCTTGTGGCGTTTGGCATGATTTTAGGTATGATCTCTGCCATATATATAGGCTCTGCTATTGATACGTATTTGGAAAAAGAATATTCTTCATATTCTATAGTTTATTGGGCTGAGTTTAAACAGCTTGTAAATACGAATGCATATGAGATAGTGTTTATTAATCCTAAAGTTATACGAATTGGTAGCTTTACACCTCATTTTATTGCGCAAGTTAATTCTAATGGTGAAGATATTGAGCTGCAATTGAGAAAAGCTGGATGGATACTCAATGATGATGTTTATAAAAAGTCAGTAAATAATACGATTTATATTTTAAAAGTAACTCAAAAAACTGGGTCTCTTGAATTTGAAATGTTTGCTGATTCAGATATTACGGAATAACAATCAAAAAGTAATCCATAGTGCTTTTTATTCTTATTTTAATCAGCAGATAGTTGATCATAACCTATCAACTACCTGCTGGTTTTTTATTGCTTAAATAATATAGAGCGATTCTATTAAACTCACCAACAAAAGCTCCGGCTAGAGTGTAGGCACTATATGAAATATTAGATGATGGAGAAGAGGATCCATATGAAGAGTATAATTGATGACAAATGGAGATTATCATATGCGTAAATGGAGTTTTTTTGCATTTCTAGGCTTGGTTGTAGCAGTTTTTCTTTTTCATTCAATTTATAATAATTCTCAACTGGACTTTAATAAAGAGCGTGTTAAAACTGTACAGGATGCCGTTATAGAGACTATAAAAAATAATGATAAAGTAAGCGTTAGTTCAGTCGGAGAAGGTCATCGCCCTAAAGGAGGGGGCTGGAGCATTACAATTACCTTTGTATCTCAATTGAGTGAAAGTGAAACTGTGGATTTAATACTAAATCCACTTAAACCTATTATAAAGTCTGATATAATTAATAAGAGAAGCACTAATAATAGTACTTCCTATCTTTTATCACATAATAATTATGGGGTCTATATGCTTTATAAAGATAGATATGATGGAAATTGGGAGATCGGGATTACTAGTAATCTGTAGTGTGTAATTTATTACTTCAAACAGCAGATAGTTGGCTATATCCTGTCAACTATCTGCTGTTTTTGATTATAGGGCAAAATGTGTTGCAATTTTAACTCTATGAGTTAAAAAAGAACGATTATAATTATGTAAATCACTCCAAACAATGGCTCTTTTTTATGTTGGAGTTGAATTTTTTAACCTTGACCGTACAATCATAATATTATATATGCTAGAGGCTTACGTGGGGCGTATGGGAATCAGAAACTTTAGTGATGAAAAACTTTATAGAATAAATAGCTACTTGCGTAGACATAATATTAAATAATGAAAGGGGTAATTGATGCTTAAAAATTTGAAAGTAATATTTTTTTCGCCATTGCGTGCAGACATTAATCATATCCTTAGTAGTACGAAGGTAACAACAGCATTATTTTACTTCTTTATTGCTTGGTTGACCTTGCGAGTAGCTTATGGTACTCATGGAGTTTTTATAAGAGATTCTCTGAGTGTTATTGCTCAACCTTTTAATATTGGGAAAATTAGCTTGTTATCATATGTAGTTGATTTCTCTACAGCTGTTTTAGTAGATAACTTTTTTATAGCATTACTGTTATGGTTAATTGTCGGTAGATCACGACAAATTGCAATAAGAAAGTTTTTCTTAATTACACTTTATATATCCACTTTTTATTTATTTTGTTTAAGTACAAAAATTATTTTAATACATCCTATTAATAGCCTTAAATTTTACAATGTGTTTTGGTATGGACTTGCTGCAGATGCAACAAAATTAATAATAACTATACTCAATGGCTATGTCTTCTTTCTATTTAATGTGATGCTGTATCGACTTGTTGCATTAAATAAAGTATTTGTATTTTTCTTATCAATTGGATCTATTGCAATAGCAGCAAAACTTTCAAATGTATTAGATGCATGGCTAAAATAGTAGAAGCTTATTATAAAAGGAGATGAACTATTGGGGCATTTTAAATCGTTCTTATTGCTACTGTTTAAGAAAAATGGTGAAGCATTAATTGACCGGATATCATTTAAAGAAGTTTTCATCGTATATAGTATGTGTTGGATATGGGGGGGTAGTTTATTTGAAAGCGGGACGTGTTTTAGTAAAGTAACAGACTCTTATAAACGGTGTAGAAATGTACAAGATTGATATTTTAAGAATAATTTTCCTGATTACTATTGCATGGACAGGGAGTATTATTTATAGAATTGAGATAGCCCAAACTTTAACAGATGAAAAATGGGAAACGATTAAGAAGTTTAGACGGTTTCCAAAGTTAGTTAAAGTTTTAAATCAGCTAGCATTACTTGCTTTATTACCGATAGTAGCTTCTTATGTAATATTTAATAATGATGTTCAGTTTATTCGTACTACTATATTATGGGACGGAGTATATACACTGATTTTAGTAATAGGTTTATATCAAGAAAATATAAGTTGATGAATATGCTAATTATTATGCTTTTAATATATCTAATACTCATGGGATATATTTTAAAAATAATGTTTAAGTAAATTTGATATTAAATTTGCAGGATGATTTCTTGATTATGATGGTAGTCACTTTACAGTGATTCTGATGTTGTACTATTAACGAGATGAGTAGGAATGAAGTAGACGTTGATTTTAGTGAATCAGAAGGATTAACGTATTGTGTGTGTTATATAAAGTTGATAACCAGTTGAAAACGCAATATTCTGCTTCTCAAGAAATATTTTGGGCTGAATTAAGAACTCTTACGAATGAAGTTGATCTTAAAGTTGATTCAATTACACCTTTTATTTTTGATATAAGTACGCTTTCTCCACATTTTGTAGTTAAGTTTATGGATGTAGACGATTCTAATAATATTAAAAAATTTATATCTAAGAATGGATGGGAGTTGTCGGGGAACTATTATCAAAAGGAGATTGATGGACAGTTATATTATTTATCTATTAAGGAAGATACTCCTGATGAAGTAGTATTAGAGTTTTCTGAAAAGGGTCTTTGAAATAAATTTACGATTAGTCGCTAATCTACAGGTATGTGATTAGTATTGATACTTTTGAAGTTTGATTCGGAAAATACTTACAAACCGAACTATATTATATAATTGCATAAAAATAATACTTGCATTTATAAATATACGAGTGTATACTATGTTTTGTCAGATTGGTGAAATGCTTTCACCGGCTGTAAAGCCATGGGGCTTTCACAGTTGTCTGATAGTGTATCACGTATATTATAGAAATATATAATGGGTTTATGAGGTGTTATCATGGGCAAAGCAAACAAAGTAGTACTTGCGTATTCTGGTGGGTTGGACACATCTGTTATCATTCCTTGGCTCAAGGAAAATTACGGTTGCGAGGTCATCGCCGTGTGCGTTGATTTGGGGCAGCCTGAGGATTTCGATGCTGTTGAGAAAAAGGCTATCGCGTCCGGCGCGTCCAAGGCGTATATCGTCGATGCGAAGGAGGAATTCGTTAAAGAATATGTATGGCCTACTGTGAAAGCCGGTGCCGTGTACGAAGGTAAATATTTACTCGGAACATCTTTTGCGAGACCTTTGATTGGTAAAATTCTGGTTAATATCGCCACTAAAGAAGGCGCCGATGCGGTTGCTCACGGTGCGACCGGTAAAGGTAACGATCAGGTGCGGTTTGAATTGGCTATCAAAGCCCTTGCACCGAACTTGAAAATTATCGCGCCATGGCGGGAATGGGATTTGAAATCCCGTACGGACTGCATGGAATATGCGGCGAAGCATAACATCCCTGTAGTGGCCACTAAAACGCATCCGTATTCGATGGACCAAAACGTATGGCATTTATCTCATGAAGGCGGCGATCTTGAAAATCCCGCAAATGCTCCTAAAGATGATGTGTATTTGGTGACGCATACTCCGGAACAGGCCCCTGATGAAGCCGGTTTTGTGACGGTTACTTTCAAAGAAGGCGTACCGGTAGCCGTAGACGGTGAAAAAGGTACCCCGTTGCAATTGTTGGAAAAACTCAATGAAATCGGCGCTCATTATGGCGTCGGCGTCGTAGATATCGTGGAAAACAGATTGGTAGGCATGAAATCCCGTGGCGTTTATGAAAATCCGGGCGGATCTATCATCATGTATGCGCACAGAGAATTGGAATACCTTTGCCTCGACAGAGCGACGTATCACTATAAAGAACTCATTGCGAACAAGTATGCGGAACTCGTGTACGACGGCATGTGGTTTGCGCCGTTGATGAACGCGTTGCAGGCATTTGTGGACGAAACGCAGAAGACGGTAACGGGCGATGTGAAACTCAAATTGTACAAAGGCAATATCATTTCTGCAGGCAGTACCTCTCCATATTCCTTGTACAGCGAAGATTTCGTAACATTCGAAGAGGATGATGTATACGATCAGGCTGATGCAGCCGGATTCATCAACCTGTTCGGTTTACCTCTTAAAATTAATGCGTTGATGAAAGAAAAGGCAGGTTTATAATGGCTAAATTGTGGGGCGGGCGTTTCACAAAGGGCACGGATAAAGCGGTAGAGGATTTTACATCCTCTATCGCTTTTGACGCTCGGATGTACGCCGAAGATATTGCCGGCAGTAAGGCACATGCGAAAATGCTGGCTAAACAACATATTATCTCCGACGCGGATCGGGATGCAATTGTGGCGGGCTTAACGAAGATAAAGGGGCAAATCGATAAGGGGGAGTTCCCGTTTTCCGTCGCCCTTGAAGATATTCATATGAATATTGAAAAGCGCCTCACCGACGATATCGGTGAAGCGGGCGGTCGTTTGCATACAGGGCGTAGTCGTAATGACCAATGTGCGGTGGATTTGCATATGTACGTGCGCAAGGCTGTTGTGGAAATGGGCGAACTCATCGTGGATATGCAAAAGGCGCTCATCGAAACGGCGGAGAAATACAGCGACGTAATCATGCCGGGGTATACTCATTTGCAACGGGCGCAACCGGTGTTGTTCGGACATCACATGATGGCGTATTTTTCCATGTTGGAACGCGATTTTGACCGCTTGCTGACGGTCTTTAAGCATGCCGATATTATGCCTCTCGGGGCGGGTGCATTAGCGGGCAGCACATACGGTATTGATCAGACGTACACACAGGAGCTTTTGGGTTTTTCTCGTATTTATGAGAACAGTATGGATGCCGTATCCGACCGTGATTACGTAGTCGAATTCCTTGCCTTTGCGTCTCTTGTGATGATGCACTTGAGCCGTCTCAGCGAGGAACTGATTTTGTGGTCCACCAATGAGTTTAATTTTATTGAACTGGACGACGCGCACTGCACGGGCTCCAGTATCATGCCGCAAAAGAAAAATCCCGACGTATGTGAACTGGTGCGCGGTAAAACAGGTCGTACCTATGGACATCTGTTGGGGCTGCTAACGACACTCAAAGGTTTGCCGTTGACGTATAACAAGGATATGCAGGAGGATAAAGAGGGGATTTTTGATGCCATTGATACGGTTCACTTTGCATTATCCATCAATGCGGCCATGATTCGGGGTATGAAGGTAAACGGTGCTCATATGAAAGCAGTCCTGGATGACGACTTTTCGAATGCGACGGATATGGCGGATTATCTTGCGAAAAAAGGCGTTCCGTTCCGTGAAGCTCATGAAATCGTGGGCAATGCCGTACATCATTGCATCGAAAAGGGCTGTGTACTCCTCGATTTATCCGTAGAGGATTTCAAAGCCATCTCTCATCATTTTGATGCGGATATTCTTGATGCCATCTCCATTGAAGCCTGTGTAGCGGGACGTAACAACTACTCCGGAACCGCACCGGAATGCGTGGAACGGCAACGGAATAACGGTAAAGCCGTTATCGCTGTAGAAGAAAAACAAATTGCCGACTGGAAGGTCATTGTTGAATCCGTACAGGGATAAAATAATTCATCAGTATAGCTGAAAAATTTATAAAGCCGATATATACATAATCGTTGATTTGCCGTTAAGGGAATCGATATAGACCTATGTATATATCGGCTTTTGGTTTGCTGAAACTGTTATGTATTGTAAGTGAGAATGTACTATAAAAATGGTGTAATTTTGTGTTCGCGTACAGTGGACTGTAGAAAATAATAGTCTTGTGCCACGATACTATAACCGTCATAGATAGGAAAAACCACATATAGACACAGGATAAAATAGGGTAAAAATATATATTGTCATCGTTAAAATAAATTCAGTTCGTTTTACATGTTAAATTATATATGATTTATTCAATTCGTGTAATATGGCATGTCCGTCAATAAAGTACTTTCATTTTGAACTCATAGGTGATATTATTGGAGTCGTATTAAGAATAAAAACGGTAAATCCACATTCAAGCCCATCACAGCACGAACTGGATTTACTTAGCGGTATATATAGTACAAGTGAATTATGGACGAGAAAAAATTCACCTTAATGAAAGGGGATTGATACATGAAAACCACCGCTAAAAAAATGTCTGTATTCCAGCTAACCACAATGGTAGCAGCCAATATGCTAGGAGCTGGGATCATTATGTTACCGACTAATTTGGCTCAAGTTGGTACTATTTCAGTTTTATCTTGGCTCGTGACAGCTGTGGGTGCGCTGGTACTGGCGTATATTTTTGCTCAAGCGGGTATGTTCTCCACGAAACGTGGCGGCGTGGGCGGCTATGCAGAATACCGCTTCGGTAAAACTGGACATTTTATGGCGAATTATGCTTACAGCATATCGCTTATCATTGCTAATATAGCCATTGCAGTATCTGCAGTCGGTTATGGCGCAGTTTTCTTTGGGGTTGATCTTAATGCCATTCAGATGAGTGAGGCGGCAATCGTATTGCTCTGGTTCGCGGCGATTTTGAATTTCCGCGGTAATCGCTTCACCGGTCAATTAAGCAACCTTACTATTTGGGGCGCTATCGTCCCGGTCCTTGTAATCGGAACTCTCGGTTGGTTCTGGTTCAACCCTGACACGTACATGGCGGCATGGAATCCAAACGACTTGCCGTTCTTTGATGCAATCAAACAATCCATTGCATTAACATTGTGGGGCTTCCTAGGATTTGAATCTGCTGCAGCGAATGCTGATGCTGTAGAGAATCCAAAGAAAAACGTGCCTATTGCGACTGTAGCGGGCACATTAGCAGTGGCGGTGATTTACATCTTGTCCACTAACGTGATGGCCGGTATCGTGCCTAACGTTGATCTCTTAAATTCGAACGCACCATTCGGGTTGACCTTCGTATACATGTTCAATGATATGGTGGCTGATATCGTAATGGCGGCTATGGTGATTTCCTGCTTCGGTGCATTATTGTGCTGGCAGTTCACCTTGTCTCGTGTTTTTAAAAGTTGCGCAGAGCACGGCTATTTCCCTAAGGTGTTCGCTCGCGTGAACAGCAAGGATGCTCCCGTGCGTGGCGTCTTTATCCTGTTGGCTATTGAAACGGCGATTACATTATTTACGGCAGATGATTCTCTTCGTCAGCAATTTGAAAATCTTGTAAACTTGGCCGTTGTAACTAATGTGTTCCCTTATGTATTGTGTATCTTAGCTGTAACGACTATGATGCGACAGGAGGGTGCTGCAGAGGTGAAAGTTAAAAGATTCGCACCGGTTGCGATGTTTGGCGTAGCATACTGCTTGTATGCAATCTACGCATGTGGCGTGGATGCGATGATGGGCAGCGCTATTGCTATCGGCATCGGCTTTGTAACGTATATGGTTCGCAAAGCATGGCTACATCGCCGCCAGGTCGGTTTACAACAAAGTATCGATTAAACTCTCGTCTTTTAGAGGCTGTTACTACTGTAACGGCCTCTTTTTTGTGCCCTGATGTGTGCTTTGTACCCATAGGGGGTATGTGTATTGTAAACTAAGTATAAATATAGTATATTTATAATCGATAAAAATGAATAAACTAATGAGTGTCGGTGTATACCGAGCGTAAAAGAGGAAAATGGGTGTGAATCCCATACTATGCAAATAGCTGTAATGAGGAGCAAGGTTTCATTATAGGGTCACTGGGGAACTGGGAAGGCCGAGATGTTGCGATGAATCATAAGTCAGAAAGCCTGCTCTAAAGGAACGGTATATTGTATATGGTATTTCCTGTTTAGGTTAGTCAGGCTGACTAGCCTTTTTTTGCGCATATTTCCCGGTAGAGCTCAACGTGTGTGGAGGGCTCCATATTGCAAAGCAATAAAATTATGGAGATAGGAGATATTAGAATGCAGCAGCTTGGAGAGGCACTTATAAGTTATTCATGTATCGCTGGTATTTCGGGTTTTAGAGAGTTTAGGAGGTGCCTATGGGCAAACGCATTGCCAAGCAGATCGGTCAGTTTATTGTGACCCTGTTTGGCATTACATTTTTGACATTTTGTCTAACCTATTTAGCCCCCGGTGATCCGGTAACGATGTTATTGGAAACGGCGGATACGATTGTATCTCAGGAAACGATTGATGAAACGCGAGCACAGTTGGGGCTCGATAAGCCATTTCTGGTGCAGTATGCGAACTGGGTTGTCAATGCGGCGCACGGTGATTTGGGGATGAGTTATTCCTCGAAAAAACCGGTGGTGGATCGCATGCTGGAGGCTTTGCCGGGAACGGTAGCTCTCGCGGGAACAGCGTTAGTATTTACATTGCTGTATGCATTGCCGGCAGGGATTGTGAGTGCTCTTAATCGGAATAAATGGATAGACTATCTGCTCAGATTTGCTTCCTTTGTAGGTATCTCTATGCCGACATTCTGGTTGGGCCTAGTGTTAATCTACATTTTTGGTCTTAAGTTAGGTCTGGTTCCGATTGCATCGTCCCGCGTAACGGCAACGGGGGTCATTCTCCCGGCGATTACATTGGCCGTAGTGGTAGGTTCCAAGTACATGAGGCAAGTACGTCTTGTCATCCTGGAGGAAATGCAGAAGGATTATGTCATCGGTGCTCGCGCTCGTGGTGTCAGCGAAGTGAAAATCTTATTCGGCCATATCTTGCCGAATGCATTACTTCCATTGATTACCATCTTGGGCGTGCTTATCGGATGGCTTTTAGGCGGTGTAGCCGTAGTGGAAATGGTATTCTCCTGGCCTGGCCTCGGGAATATGGCGATTTATGCCATCACCATGCGCGATTATCCGCTGATTGAAGGTTTTGTGTTGTGGGTTGCATTAGCGTATATGTGCATTAACGCTCTAGTAGATGCATCGTATATCCTGTTGGACCCTAGATTAAAACGGGAGAGAGCATGATGACAGAATTTATTCAAAAACATAAATTGTTCTCTTTCTACAGTATGTTGATGCTCATCGTGGTGTTCATCGCTATCTTTGCACCATGGCTTGCACCGGGTGATGCTTTCACATCGAATATGAGTCAGGCTCTGCAGGCGCCGAGCGCACAGCACTGGTTCGGCACGGATAAGCTGGGCCGCGACGTATTATCCCGCATCATTTACGGTACGCAGTTGTCTCTCTTCATGGGCGTGTCTATCGTCGCTATCATGGTGACAATCGGTACCGTTATCGGTGCGGTGGCAGGTTATTTCGGCGGGAAAATCGAAATCGTCCTCATGCGCATGGCGGATATTATGTTATCCTTCCCGGGCGTTGTATTGGCGATTGCTATCGCCGGTATTTTGGGTGGTAGTATTGTAAATACAATTCTCGCTTTGTCTGTCGTAGGCTGGGCGAAATATGCACGTATCGTGCGTTCCCTTACGCTGAAAGTACGCGGCGAGGAATATGTAACGGCGGCGGTTATGATGGGGGCCTCTACGGGAACCATTCTCAGACGTCATATCATTCCGAACATTTTACCTCTCGTCGTAACGACCGGTGCTCTCGATATCGGTGCTATCATGATTGAGGTTGCGGGCTTATCCTTCCTAGGTTTCGGTGCGCAGCCGCCGACTCCGGAATGGGGCCTTATGCTCAATGAGGGGCGTCAATATTTACAGACGAGCCCATGGCTTATGGTATTTCCGGGGATGTCCATTTTGCTCGTCGTAGCTATCTTCAATCTCTGGTCCGACTCGCTGCGTGACGTAGTGGATCCTAAGAATCAGGGATAAATTTTAGCCTAAGGTATATTCAGGAAAAAATCCGAAATATATTCCGTGAAAGAACCGTCATGTGGCGGCGGACTGTAATGTGGTTTTACCATTACTGCCAATCATAGTGTGGCATGGTGATATTTTATATGTTGTAACTGTACAAGGAGATTTACATGAAAAAATCTTGGAAAAAGGCCCTCATAGCAGGCCTTAGCATTGTGATGATGGGTTCCTTCATTGCCGGTTGCGGTGCTGATAACAAAGGTGCCGAGAATAAGGATACGTTGAAAGTAGCCGTAACAAACTTCGCATCTACATTGGAACCGACTGAAAACTTCTTCGCATGGGTTGTTATGCGTTACGGTGTGGGCGAAACATTGACGAAATTTGACGAACAAATGAAGCCGCAGCCATGGATCGCCTCCAAATGGGAAGTATCTGATGATAAGAAAACCTGGACTTTCACAATCAATGACAAGGTAAAATTCTCTAACGGCAAAAAGGTTGATGCGGCCGCTGTAAAAGCATCCATTGAACGCGCTTTTGAAAAATCCAACCGCGCCAAAACGTTCTTCAAATATGATTCCATCGAAGCGAACGGTCAACAATTGATCATCAAGACGGATAAGGAATACCCTAACATGCCCGGTCTTTTAGCGGATCCGTTGTTCCTCATCGTCGATGTACAGTCTGAAAAAGACGGCCGTAACTTTGCTAAAGAAGGCCCGATCGGTACAGGTCCATACGTAGTGAAATCTTTCACGAAGGAACGCGCTGAAATGGTGGCAAACGAAAATTACTGGGATGGTGAAGTACCGTTCAAGACTGTAGAAATCCCTTCCATCGATGATCCGAATACGCGCGCTATGAGCTTGCAGTCCGGTGACGTGGACATGGCTGTTAACATCGGCCCCGGTGAAATCGGTTTGTTCCAAGGCAACGACAAGTTTAAGGTAGATGAAATCGCATCTCTTCGTGTAGTATTGGCGCGTATCAATCAACGTGGTATCCTTGGCGATGACAAGGTTCGTGCTGCGGTTATTTCCGCAACGGACCGCAAAAACTATGCGGATGTATTGTTAAAAGGTACATTCATTCCCGGTTCCGCTCCAATTCCACCATCCATGGATTATGGCTTCAATGACTTGAAAGACCCTAATGCGTATAATGTGGAACGGGCAAAACAATTATTAGCGGAAGACGGCTGGAAAGATACTGACGGTGACGGTGTTCTTGACAAAGACGGTAAACCGTTGACATTCAACTTCGTTGTATATAACTCTCGTGCTGAGTTGCCACTTTATGCGGAAGCTGTACAAGCGGACCTCAAAAAAGTGGGTATCGATATGAAAATCAAGACTGTTGACTATAACTTGATCGATAAAATGGGTCAGGACGGCGACTATGATATGCTTATTTCCAATATCGTAACGGCGAATACGGGCGACCCGATCTGGTTCTTGGCGAATTACTGGCACTCCAATATCAATGGTTCCAATCCTCAAAATGGTTCTGGTTATTCCAATCCAGAGGTTGACCAATTGTTAGATGCGGCAGAAACTGAATTTGATCCTGCTAAACGTCGTGATTATGCTATTAAAATCCAACAATTGTTGATGAATGACGGTGCAGCATTGTTCTTGGGCTATCCTAAAACTAATATCGTAACCGGTTCTTACTTGAAAGGTGCTGTTATGTACCCAAGTGATTACTACTGGATTACAAATAAAATTACGAAATAATGAGGAGCTGTAATGGCGGAAAACGTACTTACTGTAAAAAACCTTAGCATCGCGTATCAAGGTGTGCCTGCTGTTATGGATGTAAACTTTACCTTGGAACGCGGCAAGGTATTAACCATCGTAGGGGAATCCGGATCCGGTAAGACCACCGTAATCCGGGCCCTTATGGGATTGTTGCCGGTAGGCGGAGAAGTGACGGACGGAACCCTGGTGTTTAACGGTCATGATCTTCGCACACTATCTAAATCAGAATGGCGGTCTATACGCGGTAAAGATATGGCCATGATATTTCAAGACAGCGGTAGTGCATTGGACCCTATCGTGCGTATTGGAAAGCAGTTTCGTGAGCTGTTTAAAGCGCATATAGACATTACTGATGATGAATGCGACCGACGTGCTATTGAGTTGTTAGCGTCCGTATCCCTGCCTGACGGGGCGGATATGTTGAAACGATATCCTCATGAATTATCCGGCGGTCAACGTCAACGCGTGGGAATCGCTATGGCGCTTGCGTTAGACCCGGCACTTCTCATCGGCGATGAACCTACATCGGCGCTTGATGTGACAACGCAATCTCAGGTGGTAATGCAAATGCTCGAGCTTTCAAAGGAACATAATTCGGCAATCGTCATGGTAACGCATAATCTCGGTGTGGCCGCGTATATGTCTGATTATATCCTCGTTATGAAAAAAGGCCGTGTCGTCGATGCGGGAACGCCACAGGATATCTTGGAAAACCCATCCAATGCATACACGAAACAGTTGAAGGATGCGGTACCGACATTGGGAGGAGGCCGTTACATTGACTGATTACGCAATAGAACTAAAACATGTATGCAAGCGCTTCCCTTTGCCGACCGGCGGTGAACTCGAGGCGTGTAAAGATATCAATATCACGCTTGAGAAAGGCCAGTCCCTGGGCATTGTAGGGGAATCCGGTTCCGGTAAAACTACGCTGGTGCGCATGATTATGAAGATGCTTCCTATTACGGAAGGCGAAATTTATGTGGACGGTGTTGAAATCCAGCATATGAATCGGGAACAGACGAAACAATATCGTCAAAAGATTCAAATGGTGTTTCAGGATCCGTCAGCAGCGTTTAATCCGCGCATGAAAGTAAAGGACATCATACTGGAGCCTCTATATAATTTCGGCTTGCTCGAAAAGGGTCAAGAGGAACGAATTGCCGGTGATTACCTGGAAATGGTAGATTTACCGCGTGAGTTTATGCATCGCTATCCTCATGAAATGTCCGGCGGTCAGCGCCAACGCGTAGCGATTGCTCGCGCTATCGTATTGGAGCCGGAAATTCTCGTTCTCGATGAAGCGACAAGTGCCCTTGATGTATCCGTACAGGATTCCATCGCATATCTGTTAGCGAGATTGCAGAAAAAGAAAAATCTGACATATCTATTCATCGCCCATGATATTGCATTCATCCGTACTATGTGCCACAAGGTCGTAGTCATGTATAAAGGTGCTATCGTGGAGGAACTGGATGCGTTCCATCTGGCTGATGCAAAACATCCATATACGAAGGTGTTATTGAGTTCTATTTTTGAAATCGGACAGGACCATAAACCGTTGACGATGGATAGTGTAGCAGAATAAGAACATGGTGAAAGCCCTTTTTGATATGTTCCCCCCCCCCTTTACTGGACAACCAGTAAAGGGGGGGTTTTTGTACAAATATTCATAAATTCACATTGTGTAAATACTCGGAATATAGTATATTTGAATAGATTTAGTATACCCATATGGGTATATAGGCGTATGTTCATATGAAGTTATATACATAGATTTGTGTGAAAGGAAGGTGCGTAGATGAAAGGATTTAGCAAGGCTTTATTAATAGGTGCCGCATTGGGTATCATGGTGTTTGGTACCATTGGTTGTATGAATCAGTCGGAATCGGGTTCCGATGATGTCCTTAAGGTGGGCACTATCGGTTTTGCCAGCACATTAGAGCCGACAGCGGATTATTTCAGCTGGGTGGTGGTGCGTTACGGTATCGGTGAAACACTCGTTAAGTTTGATGACTCCATGCAGGTGAAACCGTGGCTTGCAACATCCTGGAAACAGGGGGATGATAAATTGACCTGGACTTTCACCATCAATGACAAGGTGAAATTCTCAAACGGCAATCGCTTGACGGCTGAGGCGGTGAAAGCATCACTGGAGCGAACTTTCAAAAAGAGTAATCGCGCTAAAACGTTCTTCAATTACACGGAGATAACTGCAAAGGGTCAGGAGCTCACGATTAAGACGGACAAGCCGTATTATAATTTGCCGAATTTGTTAGGTGATCCTCTATTTCTCATTATCGACGTGACCGCAGAGGAACAGGGGCGTGATATCAGCAAGGACGGTCCCATAGCGACAGGTCCGTATGAAGTGGAATCGTTTACAAAGGAACGGGCGGTACTTAAACGCAATGAAAATTACTGGGACGGTAAAGCCGGATTCAGCAGGGTAGAGGTCCCTGCCATCAATGATGCGAACACGCGTGCGATGGCGTTACAGTCCGGCGATGTGGACATGGCCGTCAATATCGGTCCCGGAGAATACGAAACCTTTAAGAATGACAAGAATTTTACGGTCTATGAAACCGCATCATTGCGAGACTTGATGGTGCGTATGAGCCAAAAAGGGGCGTTGAAGAGTGCCAATCTTCGCAGCGCTCTTATCAGTGCGGCCCCTCGTGAGGAATATGCGAAAACCCTTATGAAGGGGACTTTCACACCGGGGAAAGCACCGTTGCCGCCATCGGTGGACTATGGATTTAATCAGTTGCGCGACCCGAATGCATATAATGTGGAACGTGCGAAGGAATTACTGGCTCGCGACGGGTATCGTGATACGAATGGGGACGGCATCGTCGATAAAGATGGGGAGAACCTCGTATTGACGCTTTATACTTATGCATCCCGTCCTGAATTGCCGCTATATGCGGAGGCGTTGCAGGCGGATTACAAGAAAATCGGTATTGATGTGCAAATCAAAATCATGGATTATACCGTGGTGGATTCGATTGCGCAGTCCGGCGATTATGACATGATTTTATCCAGCATAGTCACATCTAATACGGGGCAGCCCGTGTGGTTCTTGAAACAATATTGGGGGACCGGCAGTGAAAATAACGGTACGGGATTTTCCAATGCACGATTTGATGAACTCTTAGCACTTGCTGAAAGCTCCGATGATCAGACGGTACGCCGTAATGCCGTTAT
This sequence comes from Veillonella denticariosi JCM 15641, assembly GCF_002959855.1. Classification (GTDB taxonomy): domain Bacteria; phylum Bacillota; class Negativicutes; order Veillonellales; family Veillonellaceae; genus Veillonella; species Veillonella denticariosi. Next base: position 178,899 of record NZ_PPDB01000003.1, on the reverse strand, counting down.
TAATGCACAACAATTGATGCTCGACAATAGCGTAGCCCTTTTCCTGGCCTATCCGAATATCAATGTGGTAGGGAATAATAAGATTGACGGCATCGCTATTTCTCCTGCGGAATATTATATTATTACGAAGGATTTGAAGCGAAAATAAGCTGAAAACAGTTATTCTAGGAATAAGGTTAGAACATAAATAAACCTCCTGAGGCTTACCTTAGGAGGTTTATTTTTCCTGTTTTAGCATTTAAATTAATAATGCCGACTCCGACGGTAATCGGACTCGGCTTATTCTTCATTTTTTGCTTTTTTCGGTTATATCAAGATCATTCATATTAACGGAGTTGGCTTTGCTCACCATCTTGTTATATTTTATAAACAACTGGGTATATGCTTCGCCGTAAGATGAATTGATAATGATGTAGTTCCGCGCCTCTGCAACGAATTCCTTTGTGGAATCCTGATATGCTTTTACAGCGGCCTGTGTGCTTGGCGTGGAGCCGGGTTGTAATTTATTGATGCGTTGTGTAATCTGTTGCAAGTTGGATTCGACCTTTTGTGTGTCGGTGTTGCCGTCCGGGTCGATAAGGTTGATCGTCTGTGCTGTGATAAGGTTGAGTTCGATAAAGTTTACCGCATTTTCCCGTTTTTCCTCTTGGAACTCACCCATGCGTTCCTTGTAGAGTTGATTGTTACGATTATCCAGAGCGAGATCCAATGCATTGTAAGCGGCATTGAACTGTTCCGCCAACGGTACGTATTGAGCGGCTAAATCATCGCTGCCCTTGTAATTATCTTTTTCATAGGTTCTTGCTACGTAATAGGCTTGCAGTTGATCCGCAATCGGAATGATTTGATCTAAAAGGGCAAGCACGTCATTTGTTGCCTGATTTACATCCTCATAGGCGGTAGGACTTTCCTGCTTTGCTTCTTCTAAAGCCTGTTTTAAGTCCTTATATTTCGGTAAGGTAATCGTTGTGTTGTGTGTACCGTTTCGAAGTTCTTCAAGGGTTGGTTGTAATTGGCTCTCGTAGGCCACGCTGTAAGAATTATACGCATCCAATGCATTGATATAAGGTCGAAGCGCGTTGATTTTGTCCTCTACGGTAGAGCGATATAAAATTGTCGCTGTATTGGATGATAAGAGGGTATATACCCCGTAGATTCCGCCACCAATAATAGCAATGCCGAGTACAACGGCTGCAATTAGTTTGATGTAACCTTTTTTCAACTGTGTACGCTCCTTACAACTACACAAACCCTTCTAGATACCTAGTCTAATTACACACACAAGAGTAATTAGTTACATTATATCATATGTTAAAGGGGTAAAAAAGACGTATAGGGCACAGAATTATAAGAGATTCATGAAATTTATTAATATTACTTCTTATGAAAGCTGATATTCATTGTCTACAACCTTCCTTCGTTATATAATAAACATATCGCATCTGATATTTTCGATATGTTTATAGAAAGGAGTACATATGTCTAATTTTATCACTCCTAAAGAATTGTTGAGTTGTCTAGATGAAGTCATCATTCTCGATGCTCGCGGGTATCAAAATTATAAGCAGGGTCACATCAAGGGGGCTTATGCTGTCGATTTGGACAAGGATTTGACAGGGCCGCTCGGTGAGCACGGCGGTCGTCATCCGTTGCCCGATATGGATCAGTTGGCGCATACTCTTGAATCATACGGGATAACACGCGAATCGAAGGTTGTCATTTATGATTCCTGGTTGTTTCTGGCCGGTCGTTTGTGGTGGACGTTGCGCTACATGGGGCTAAAGGATGTGCGCGTCTTATCAGGCGGCGTTGAACGCTGGATTAAGGAAGGTCATACTTTAACGAAGGAACCGACACCGTTGCCGGATAAACCGTCAGTGTTCAATTATGAATTGCAGACTCATATGGTGATGAGTCGCGATGAGGTTCTCAAGGCCAGTGAAAGCGGTGATCATGTCATCATCGATGCCCGTGCGCCGCACCGGTATGACGGGTCTGAAATAGACACTATGGACGGTATGACCGGGCACATTCCGGGTGCCGTGAATCATTTTTATGAAAGCGGCTATACAGCGGACGGTCCTAAATCTGTCAAAGATTTGGAGGCCGAGTTTTATAACGAGTTATACCAAAGTCGGCCTCTTGTGACGTATTGCGGGTCCGGTGTTACCGCGTGTAATGCCTTGATGGCGATGAGTGAAATCGGGCTTGAATCCGCTTTATACGTAGGCAGCTCCAGCGACTGGGTGACCTATGACGGATTTCCGCTCAATACCGGCGTCGAAACCTTGCAACAGTCCTAGGAGGTATGATGGAAAGTTTAAAACACATATTGTCAATCATCGCATTTGGTTATTTATGCTATCATATCTATACGTTCGGGCCCGGTGCATTTAATGTAACGGTCATGATTATTTTCCTTCTATCCGTGCTGGCTAATTATTATCGGGGAAAAAAGGAAAATGCCATGCGTGCCAATGAGGAGTCCCGAAAGGCCCGTGCTGAAGCACGCCATGCGAAGAAGTATAAAATAAAGGAGTTTAAATGAAGTTAATTTCTTGGAATGTAAACGGCCTGCGTGCCGCTGTGACAAAGGGATTTATAGAATCCTTTAACGCATTGGATGCGGATATTTTTTGCCTGCAGGAAACGAAGTTGCAACCGGATCAGATTCAACTGGAATTGCCCGGCTATGAACAGTTTTGGAACAGTGCGGTGAAGAAGGGATATAGCGGTACCGCCGTATTTACGCGTATCAAGCCGCTTTCCGTGACAAACGGTATCGGTATTGAAGAACATGACCAGGAGGGGCGTGTTATTACCGCGGAATATGATAATTTTTATCTCGTGTGTTGCTACACGCCGAACAGTCAGCGTGAGTTGGCGCGTCTCGATTACCGTATGACCTGGGAAGATGCGTTCCGCAATTACTTGCTTGAATTGGATAAGAAGAAACCGGTTATTCTCTGCGGCGATTTAAATGTGGCGCATCAGGAAATCGACCTTAAAAATCCGAAGACAAATCGCAAAAATGCGGGCTTTTCCGATGAAGAACGGGCAAAGATGACGGAATTACTGGAGGCCGGCTTTACGGACACATTCCGCCACCTCTATCCGGATGCGATTGAGAAATATAGCTGGTGGTCATACATGGGCAAGGCGCGTGAACGGAATACGGGATGGAGAATCGATTACTTCATTACATCCAAGCGCCTTGATGACAAGATTAAAGAGGCGAAGATTCATCAACAGATTTTCGGCTCCGACCACTGTCCTGTAGAACTCGATATCGACTTATAATCGTGTTCTGAAAGGAGAAATTATGGCTCAGAAACAACGTGCCGTTGTTTTGTTCAGCGGCGGCGTGGATAGTACGACATGTCTGGCGCTTGCCATTGAGCGGTTCGGTAAGGATAATGTGGTGCCGTTGTCAATCCGATACGGTCAGAAGCATGGCAAGGAATTAGAGGCGGCAGCCGCCGTTTTGGCGCATTACGGTATCGAAGGAAAGACGATGGACGTGACGAAGCTGTTTGCTTTCAGCAATTCGTCCCTTTTGATGCAATCCGATGAAGCCGTGCCTCAAGGTTCCTATAAAGAGCAGCAGGATCGGGAAGGGGACGGTCCGGTGAGTACCTATGTGCCCTTTAGAAACGGATTGTTCCTGTCGGCGGCGGCGTCCCTGGCCCTATCACTCGACTGCGGTTATATTTACTACGGCGCGCATAGCGATGATGCGGCAGGGAATGCCTACCCGGATTGTACGGAACAGTTTTATAAGTCCATGGGCGATGCCATCTTTGAAGGCTCAGGTCAGGCCTGTTCATTGGAGGCGCCTTTCATTAATGTCAACAAGGCGGATGTGGTGAAAGAAGGATTGCGCCTTCATGTGCCTTATGAATTGACGTGGTCCTGCTACGAAGGCGGAGCGGTGCCGTGTGGACATTGCGGTACCTGTATTGACAGGGCCGAAGCGTTTCGTGCCAACGGCGTTGAGGACCCGGCGATTCATTTCGCGAAATAATCCGGTTCGTCTGACGTTGCGGAATAGGCGTTGAACTTTCACCAATTGCGAAACAATCGGATATATGCTAAGATGTGTATATGTCGAAAGGCGACAATTGAATAAGACAGTTTGAAACCATCCTGTCTCTAAACAAAACTACGGAAAATCATAAGCATTCGAGCATGGTAGTTTTGCCATGTTCTTTTTTATTTGAGGAGGTGAGTGTTATGAGTTCTACCCGAAAAATGACAATTTCCGCTATGGTTGTAGCGCTTTATATCGTCTTATTGTATGTGACCCAAAGTATTTCTTTCGGAGCTTATCAAATTCGTATAGCAACATCATTGTATGCACTTGCTTATGCCTTTCCGTTTTTGGTGATTCCCATGGGGATTGGCAACCTCATTTCCAATTTTTTATTTGGCGGCCTCGGCATTCTCGATATGCTGGGCGGTTTCGGTGTCGGCATATTGACGACGGGTATCATCGTAGGCATGCGCCGCATGGGGCTCAGTTCGTGGTGGGTTATCTTGCCGATTATCCTGGTGCCCGCGCTCTGTGTGCCGTTGTGGCTCAGCCAGTTGCTCGATATTCCCTATTGGCCGCTGGTATTGAATCTTTTAGTGGGACAGACTGTGCCGGCTGTGGTCGGATCTGTTCTGGTGAGATCCTTAATGGCGAACCCACGTATGATTGCATTGATGGGGACTTTTAAATAAAAGTGTCGGAAACCTTCGCATGAAATAGCAATCCTTCGTATGAAATAGCAATCCTTCGTATGATAATATTGATGAGGCTTTCAAATAAAAGAGCGTAAACTCTGTATATGTAGAGTTTACGCTCTTTTTATGCTTATAGCATAGGAAGATGGATTAGAAATTGCGGAATTGTTTAATTGGTTGATTATAAATCTAATTTTTCATTGAAAGCTTAGCAGTTGTAGCCCCGCAATGTGGTTTCTATTACGAGGCGTTCGAGAGCAACCATGTATGCCGCTTGGCGAGGCGGTACATTATATTTCTGCTGCATGTTCCAAACCGCTTCGAAGCTGTTTTGCATATTTTTAGTCAACCGTTCGTTGACCTCTTCTTCGGTCCAGTAGTAGCTCGCCTTGTTTTGAACCCATTCGTAGTACGATACGACTACGCCGCCACCGTTAGCGAGAACGTCAGGAATGATGTCGATGCCTTTTTCGTAGAAGTACTTATCCGCATCATTTGTAGTAGGACCGTTCGCACCTTCCAGGATGATTTTGGCCTGGATATTTTCCATGTTATCTTTGTTTAACTGGTTTTCAAGGGCTGCCATGTACAGAACATCAACAGGTTGAGCCAATAGTTCCTGCCCGCCGATGAGGGTCATACCCGGTTCGGAGTAACCTTCCAAGGATCGACCGTGTGAATTTGCGTATTCGTATGCTTTTTCAACGTCGATGCCATTCGGATTATAGATGTTGACGCTCACATCGCCGATGGCAACGACTTTAGCCCCTGCCTGTGCGATGAGACGTGTCCCGACGGATCCTACGTTACCGAAGCCCTGTACGGCTACTGTGAGATTTTTGATGTCCAGATTTTTTTTAGCGAGATAGCTTTGCAATGCGATGAGACAGCCGCGACCGGTCGCTTCGTTACGACCCAGAGAGCCGCCGACCTCAATCGGTTTGCCCGTAACGATACCCGGGCTCCATTCGCCTTTTAATGTGCTGTACTCGTCGGCAATCCAGCTCATAATCTGAGCGTTTGTGTTTACGTCCGGTGCAGGTACGTCCGTATTTACGCCGATAATAGGGGCAATGCGACGAACGAAATTACGGGTTAAGCGTTCCAGTTCGCGTTGGCTCAACGTTTTTGGATCGACCTTGATACCGCCCTTACCGCCACCGTACGGAAGATTGGCGATCGCATTTTTTATGGTCATCCATGCGGCCAAGGCACGCACTTCGTTTTCATCGGAATCAGGGTGGAAACGGAGTCCGCCTTTAGCGCTGCCGCGCAATGTGGAGTGCTGACAACGATAGCCCTCGTATACGCGTACTTCGCCGTTGTCGAGCTGTAATGGAACGGCGACCTTGAGTTCCCGTTCCGGATGACGCAATACTTCGTAATCACTGCGGGAATAGCCGAGTTTTTCCGCAGCCACATCCAAGGTATTTAACATGTTTTCATAAGGGTTATATGCTTTCATACATACCTCCTGTATATAGAATATGTTATGAGAATACGAAAAGAATTCTATATTAATAGTATTCGACATGTTTTATAAAATAACCTGCATAAAGGATAACTATATTCTATAGTTTGTGAAAGTTTACGGACGATAAGGAGGGGTAAGGATTGGGAAGGTCTTGATAAGAGATAATAGAGCATATTTTAGAAAATATAATAGAAAATATAGTAAAAATATAGGACCTCCTCGGTGTCGATAATCGCACCAAGGGGGTCCTAGTATTTCTGTTAGGAAATTATATGTTATTAGAAAATTTAAGCACTATCTGTTTTCTACCGTATTTTCAATCGGTGTAGGCGGTACGGAGGAATCCGTCGTCTGACCGTCACCCCACCATACAACGCCGTACGGATGATTCAATACGGAGCGGTGGAATAAGGGTGATTCGACGCCGGCCTTGCGTTGTTTGATGTAATCGTCGAGGGCGAGACCTGCAGTTCGGCCCATGCGCACGATGGAGCTCACATTTGTCAGTACCAGGAATGCCATGAACAAGTCGGCCAGATTCCATACGAGATCGAGCGATGCGATAGAGCCGAGGAATGTCATGATGATAACGCCGATACGGAACGCATAGAGGTAGCCTTTTTTATCCGTCAAATGGCTGATGTTGATTTCACCGTAATAATAGTTGCCTACGAGGGAACTGAACGAGAACATCACGATAAACACGGCTACGGCCAATGGGGCCCAGGAACCGAGCTGTTGTGCCAGGTTATGTTGCACAAGTGCGATGCCGGTAAGACCTGTCGTGCTGTAGTCTCCTACGACGAGGACGATGAAAGCGGATGCGGTACAGATGATGAATGTGTCGAGGAAAACCCCGAAGGCTTGTACGAGGCCCTGTTCTACCGGATGATTAACGGCTGCTGTAGCCGCCGCATTCGGTACGGAACCTTCGCCGGCTTCGTTTGAGAAGAGACCGCGCTTGATACCGTTCATCATGGTAGCGCCCATGAAGCCGCCGCCTGCCGCATAAGGATCAAAGGCGGATGTAACGATGGTGTAAATCACATGAGGAAAATGCTCGATATTCATGATGACAACGAAGAGGGCTGTCAAGATATAGAGAACGGCCATAATCGGTACCAGGACTTCCGACACCTTGGCTACACGGCTGATACCGCCGAAAATGACGAGACCTACGAGTACAGCTACAACAGCACCTGTATATGTTACATCAAAGTCGAAGGTGACAAGGGAGGCCGCTAACGTGTTGGCCTGCACGGAATTGTAAATCCATCCGAAGGTAACGCTGATCAAGATGGCGAAAAGAACGGATAAGAACTTATTGTTGAGGCCGTAGCGGATGTAGTAGGCAGGGCCGCCGTAAAAGCCGCCTTTTGCAAGGGGTTCTTTATAGATCTGAGCTAATGTACTTTCAATAAAACCGGTTGCCGCACCGATGAGGGCGATAATCCACATCCAGAAGATGGCACCGGGACCGCCTAATACAACGGCGATGGCGATGCCTGCGATGTTGCCGACACCTACGCGGGAGGCGGTGCTGACACAAAAGGCCTGGAATGAGGATACGTGATTTTTTTCGGTCGAGTTGCCTGCACCATTCGCTACGAGGCGAAGCATTTCTTTGAACATGCGAATCTGTACGAAGTTCGTCGTCATTGTAAAGAAGAGGCCTGCGCCGATGAGGATGAAGATGATGAGGTAGTTCCACAAATAACCGTTTATGGTGGACACTAGATCATTTAAATATGCTTCCATAAAAAATCCCTTTCTTGTTAAAACTTATCTGGACATATCGAATTCGGTGGATTCCTCCATCCCTTTTAAGAGGGTCTGTTCGGAATGTTCCATGTGAATTCGCGCCAGCTTGCGTGCTTGCGTCTCGTTATGGGAGGCGATGGCCTCCACGAGCTGGCGATGTTCCTCCCATGTTTTGCGCAACCGACCCGGCTGGTTCATGGAGAAACTGCGGAAACGGTAGGTCTGCTCCCTCAGATTGTGAACAATATCCGCCAGCCGTTGATTACGGGACGCTTTGTATAATACTTCGTGAAATTCCACGTCGGCGGTAATGACGGATTCCATGTCCTTGTTTTCCATGTGATCACCGATTTCGACGAGCATGCGCTCCAAGGTTTCGATTTCCTCCGCCGTGATGCGTTCCGCCGCAAGACCCGCCGCGAGTTCTTCCAGGGCGGATCGAATTTCAAAAACCTGCGTAATATCCTTTAAGGAGATGTTCGCCACATAGGTGCCGCGGCGCGGTATCATAACGACGAAGCCTTCCAGTTCGAGTTTGCGGATGGCTTCGCGAATCGGTGTACGGCTGACGCCCAGTTCCTCTGCCAGAGGAATTTCCATGAGCCGTTCACCGGGCTTTAAAATGCCTTCCTGGATGGCCTGTCGTAATGTTTCACTTACAACTTCCCGTAGCGGTTTGTACGCATCGAGGCGTATGGGTTGCAACCGTTTTGTCATGGTAAATCCTCCTCTGTGCATGTTTTTGTAATGAGTGAGAGCCAGTCGTGGCCCGCTTTTGAGATTTCGTCCTGCAGGTGCAAGGCATCTGTCGCTTTCTCGAGCAGTACGACCATCGTCGGACCGCTGCCGGTCATGATGGTCGGATATCCGCGGGATATAAAGAACTCCTTACATTGGGCCAATTCCTCGTGTTCGGGGAACAATAGTTCTTCGAAGGTGTTGATACTGCTGGTGAAAGCCGCATACATATCGTTGTTTTCGATGTGTTTCCGCACCGTATCAATCGTTTCGGATGTGGCCTTTGAGTTACCTTTGAATTGATTATATGCAGCTGCCGTTGAAACAGATGTTGTCGGTTTAACCAATAGGAGCCAATGCGGTTGTGGAGACCTACCGTAGGTAAGGATCTCTCCGCGACCCGTGCCGCGTGCCGTACCGCCGTGTAATAGAAAAGGAATGTCGGAGCCTAATTGAGATCCTAATGTCAATAATTCATCTTGCGTCAGACGCAGGTCCCAAAATTTGTTTAATCCTTTTAACATCGCCGCCGCATCGGCGCTGCCGCCGCCTAGGCCGGCCTGAACGGGCACGCGTTTTAACAGGTGAATGGCGGCACCCGCCTTACATCCCGTATAGGCCTGGATGGCGCGTAACGCCTTAAGGGCGAGATTGCTTTCACCATATGTGACGAGGTTCTGCATATAATCGGGCAGCTCCGGAGCCCCTCCGGAAAATACGACGGAATGGTGTTTGGCAAAGTAGATGGAATCACTGAGACGGATGGATTGAAAGATGGAATCGATATCGTGATAACCGTCATCGCGCTTACCCGTGATGGCGAGTCCTATATTAATTTTACTGCAACCGAGTTGCTCGAAACTTTTACTCATGAAATCCTCGTTAGTATATGTATATAGTTAGATTCTGAAATATGCTTTAATATGCTTTGCAACAGGATTGTAACCCTTATCGACAAAGCCTTGAATGGATATGTGATATATGCATTTCATATGTTTATTCTATACTGTTATAAAGTGATTGAAAATAACCATTAAGTGGTTTATGATGAATCTGTATACGCTAGTTGTATTATTCTTAAACGTATTGTAAATGCGTATGTTTTAGATACTCCATTATAGAATATTTATAGGGAAATGGCAATTTGGAGGGGTTATGTTAACCAAGTATAAAGCCGATATATACCAGGTTGTGATGGTCGCCGTCGGGTGTGCTGTTTTCGGCGCCGGGCTTGATGCATTCGTTCTGCCGCATAAGCTGGTGAGTACCGGTCTCAGCGGTTTGGGGCTTATATTATATTATCTTACGGGGCTATCCATCGGGACATGGAATATTATTTTGAATATACCTATATGTTGGGCCGCCTGGCACTGGTTGGGAAAACGTGTCGTAGTCAATACGATATACGGTACGTTGATGTTGTCCTGGATGATTGATCAGTTTGATTTTCTGCAATATAACATGATTATTCAGGATCCTCTGTTGAGCTCTATGATGGCCGGTGTTACGACCGGTGTGGGACTCGGTATAGTATATCGGGTTGGCGGAAATACGGGCGGCCTTGACCCTATCGCCCTTATCGTGCGGAAATATTACGGATTGCAGATGGGGTCCATTAACAGCATCATTAACTGCGTTATCCTCGCAGTGGCTGTCGCCGTTGTAGGTCTTGAGGCGGTAGCGGTGACACTTGTCAGCGTTTATGTATATACGATCATTACGAATAAAGTAGTCATCGGGTTTAACCAGAGAAAGGTTGCTTTCATCATCACCTATCGGACCGATGAAGTTTGTGAATGCATCATCAATAAGGTCGGTCGCGGTGCGACCATCATCAACGGTATCGGTGCCTATACGCGGACCCCGCGACAAATCGTCATGGTGGCGGTAAATCTGTTGCAGGTGAATAAACTGAAAGAAGTCATTCAAGAGGCGGACGAACATGCGTTTATCCTCATTACCGATGCGCAGGAGGTTATCGGAGAAGGTTTTACACGACCTACGATACCGGCTTCGGTGGAAATGCTGGCGAAAGAATGTCAGGAAAATGCACATTATGTGACAAATAAGTAAGTGCGTGGTCATGTTAGGCTAATTAATAGATTATATTATTATTTCACAGAGTATGATTTTATGGACTATGTAGACATCTATCGTTATGTAAACTGAGCAGATGTTCATTATTATTAAGATAGGTACATGTACGGTTTTATGCATGTTCGCCGTACATGTAATTGGGAGGTTCCTATGGCTCATGAGTTAGCAGGCAAGCCTGTACAAGAACAAGATATTATTGATTTAGAGGCCTTGATAGAGGCGTATTCTGACAATACACCGGATATGAATGATCCGACGCAACTGGTGTCTTTCGGCACGTCAGGACACCGCGGTACGTCGCTTAACGGGACTTTTACGGATCTTCATGTGGCGGCTATTACACAGGCTATCTGTGATGGACGTGGACAGTTCGGCGCTACCGGTCCTATATTCGTAGGTCAGGATACACATGCTTTATCACAACCGGCATTGGTGACGGTTCTTGAGGTGCTGGCCGGCAACGGTATCGTTGCAATGGTTGACAGCGATATGGACTTTGTACCGACGCCGTCTATTTCCCGTGCTATTATTCGTTATAATGAAAGCCATGATGATAAGGCTGACGGAATTGTCATCACGCCGTCTCATAATCCTCCGGATAACGGCGGCATTAAGTATAATACCGTTAACGGCGGGCCGGCGGATACATTGGTGACGAAGTGGATTGAAACCAGAGCGAATGAATATTTGCGCGCTTATTGCGAGATGGATGGATTTAAACGCATCAGTTTGGACAATATAGAACCGTCGCAACAGGAACCGTATGATTACAAAGGGCTTTATGTGGAAGAACTATCTTCCATTATTAATATGGAGGCCATTCAAAGTGCGAAACTGAAGGTCCTCGTCAATGCTCTTGGCGGTAGCGGCAGCAGTTACTGGCGCGCTATTAATGAACGATATCATTTGAATATGGACATCATCAATGATGATTACGACCCTACGTTCAGCTTTATGACCTATGACCATGACGGCAAGGTTCGTATGGACTGCTCGTCCGAGTATGCCATGGCGGATGTTATCAAGCAAATCGGGAATTATGATTTGGCTGTCGGTAATGATCCTGATTATGACCGCTACGGTGTGGTAAGTCCGGAAGGGCTGGCATCGCCGAATGCCTTTTTGGCGACTGCGGCGGACTATCTCTTTACGACGCGCGGATGGAAGGATAAAGGCGTCGGAAAGACCGTAGTATGTACTACTATGATCGATAAATGGGCTGCAAAGAAAGGCATTGAGGTCTATGAAGTACCGGTGGGCTTTAAATATTTCAGTCCTCTTTTATTCGACGGAACTATCGGTATCGGCGGCGAAGAATCAGCCGGAGCATCGTTCCTCAAGAAGGATGGCACCGTTTGGACCACGGATAAGGACGGCATGATTATGGCCTTGTTGTCCATTGAAATGCTGGCTGTTATGGGTGCTACCGTTGAAAAATTATATAAGGGTATCATTGAAGATTGCGGGGAACCTCGATTCGGCCGCATCGACGCGCCTTGCTCCAAGGCGGCAAAGGTAAAATTGAAAGCCCTTGATGCGGGTGCGATTACGGCTGTTGAGGTGGATGGTGATCCGATTACTGCGATTCGCACTACATCACTTTATAAAGATATGCCCATTGACGGGGTTCGTGTAGAAACTGAGACAGGCTGGTTTGTAGCGCGTCCGTCAGGCACGGAGGACCTGTATAAAATTTATGGTGAAAGCTATAAAGGTGACCGCGGTCTCGTGGCATTGTTGACGGCCGGTGAAGAAATTGTAACCGCTGCACTTTCAGAAGATGCATAACTATTTATAGTTTTGTGTAATCTCATGAAGAATTCACCGAAAAAAAGCGATAAATTATGATATAATATATTAATATAGTTTATCGAATGACCGTATACGGTTAGATGGTTTGTAGTCCATAGAAAAGGTGATATTATGAAATTAGTTGTTACCGTTGTCGGCGTCGACCGCGTTGGTATCATTGCGGGGGTCAGTACAGTTTTGGCTGATCATGGAGTCAATATTCTGTCAATTAATCAGACTATTTTGGATGGTCTGTTCAATATGATTATGATGTGCGAGACTGAATCCGAAGACGTAAAGGATTTGACGTCTATTCAGGATGCATTGACAGCATTAGGAACGAAACTCGGCGTGGAAATTCGCGCTCAACATGCGGATATTTTCTTGAGCATGCACCGCGTAGGATAGGGGGCACCATGTTATCTATCGATAATATTCTAGAAACGAATCAGATGATTCACGATAATAAGCTTGATGTTCGTACGATTACGATGGGTATCAGTTTGTTAGAATGTGCTTCCAGTTCCGGTAAAGAGTTATGCGACCGCATTTATGATCGCATTACAAAGGAAGCGGAACATTTGGTATCTACCGGTGAAGATATCGAGCGAGAGTTCGGTATCCCTATCATCAATAAACGTGTTTCCGTGACACCTATCTCCCTCGTGGCGGGCGGTACTGATTTAACGTCTTATGTACCTGTCGCGGAGGCCATGGATAGAGCGGCAAAGACCGTAGGTGTTAATTTTATCGGCGGTTTCTCAGCTCTCGTTACGAAGGGGGCGACACGTGCGGATCGTATCCTGATTGAATCGATTCCGGAAGCATTGGCGATGACGGATATCGTGTGCAGCTCCGTAGGTGTAGGTTCTACTAAGACCGGTATCAATATGGATGCGGTGCGGGAAATGGGCCTCATCGTAAAGAGAACGGCGGAACTCACCGAGGATAATGATGCTCTTGGCTGTGCAAAGCTCGTTATATTCTGTAATCCTGTTGAGGATAATCCGTTTATGGCGGGGGCCTTCTTCGGCGTTACGGAACGGGATAGTGCTATTTCCGTTGGGGTATCCGGTCCTGGCGTTGTGAAACATGCATTGGAGTCCGTTCGCGGTGAGCCCTTTGATGTAGTGGCTGAAACGATTAAACGGACGGCTTTCAAAATCACTCGCGTCGGCCAGCTGGTGGCACAAGAGGCGTCCCGTCGTCTCGGTAAACCGTTCGGCATCATCGATTTATCGTTGGCTCCGACACCGGCCGTAGGCGACTCTGTGGCACATGTATTGGAGGAAATGGGTTTATCTTCCTGCGGATGTCATGGTACGACGGCTGCGTTGGCACTGCTCAATGATGCGGTGAAAAAAGGCGGCCTTATGGCCTCTTCGCATGTAGGCGGCCTCAGCGGCGCATTTATCCCTGTATCGGAAGATGCGGGCATGATCGATGCCGTGGCTTGCGGCAGTCTTTCCCTAGATAAGTTGGAAGCCATGACTTGTGTGTGCTCCGTAGGGCTTGATATGATCGCTATCCCGGGGGACACGACGGCAGATACGATTTCCGCTATCATCGCTGATGAAGCGGCGATTGGCATGATTAATAATAAGACGACAGCGGTTCGCGTCATTCCTGTACCGGGTAAAACGGTCGGTGAAGTCGTTAAGTTTGGTGGACTGTTAGGCTATGCCCCTATTATTGAGGTGAGTCCTTATAGTGCGGCAGAGTTTATTGCGCGTGGCGGTCGTATTCCGGCACCTATCCGCAGTTTGACGAACTAATTCAGTGAATGTGACCCGGTTGTTGGAGGTGTCTTATGAGAGAGTTCATGCCTGATTATGTGTGGGCCTTTGTGTTGGCGCTCATCATAACATATGCATTGACGCCCCTGGTGAAACGCTTTGCGGTCGCCGTCGGGGCAATAGATAAGCCGGATGCTCGTAAGGTGCATCACGGTGCGATTCCACGACTCGGTGGATTGGCGATTTTTCTCGGTTATATGGGATCTGTTCTGCTTAACGGTTCAATCCCTCATGACCATAAATTATTCGGTTTTGTGCTCGGTACGGTCATTCTCGTTATCGTCGGTATTTGGGATGATATCAAGCAGATTGAACCTAAGACAAAGCTGATGGGGCAGATTATTGCGGCGGCTATTCTCGTGGCCTATGATATTCGAGTGGACTTTATCAACCTTCCTTGGGGCGGTGTAATCTACCTCAAATATTGGGCGATTCCGTTGACTATATTTTGGATTGTAGGCTTTACGAATATCGTAAACCTCATCGACGGTCTTGACGGGTTAGCTGCGGGTATATCCTTTATCGCCTGTATCGCCGTGTGTGCGATGACCTTACAGCTCGGTCAAATCGATCTGGCTTGTATTGCGCTTGCTTTGGCGGGTGCTACGGTAGGCTTTTTGCGATATAACTTTAATCCGGCTAAAATATTCATGGGTGATACGGGTTCTATGTTGTTAGGCTACACGTTGGCGGCTATTTCCGTTATGGGTGCCGTCAAGACGGCGGCCATGATCGCTTTAGTAGTGCCGGCTATCGTGTTAGGATTGCCGATTTTGGATACCTTATTCGCCATTGTGCGCCGCAAAATCAGCGGACGTCCGATTTTTAAACCCGATAAAGGTCATGTGCATCATCGTTTATTAGCTCAGGGCCTGTCTCAAAAGCAGGCGGTCCTCATGATGTATGCCGTAACAGCTCTTTTCGGTGGCGTATCCGTTATCGTTGCGGAGGTTAACGCCTGGGTCGGAGCGACCTTGGTCTTAGTGATTTTCTTGTGCAGTATCTATATTGCCCGCCGTCTTGGTGTTATCATGCATAGCGATGCGGCAGGGCATCCGTTACCACGTCCTACAATTGAACGCAGCGATTCGGATGATACCATATCCTTCGATCGTGATGAATTGGCCAAAGCTTTGGAGAATCCGGATGATTCTCATAAGGAATAACCATATGTGGGGCGCTTGCGCCCCTTTTTTTCTACCTTATTATATTGGAGGCAACTATGTTAAAAGTTATGACAATCTTCGGTACAAGACCTGAGGCGATTAAGATGGCCCCTCTTGTGAAAGCATTGCAGGCGGCTCCGGATATGGAGCCCATTGTAACGGTAACGGCTCAGCATAGAGATATGCTCGATCAAGTACTGCATCTATTTAACATTACGCCGGATTATGATTTGAATATTATGAGTCAGGGGCAAACGTTGTATGACGTAACAAATCGTGCGTTGTTGGGCCTCAAGGATGTGTTGGAAAAAGCGAAACCCGATGTCGTTCTCGTTCACGGCGATACGACGACAACCTTTGCGGGGGCTTTGGCGTCCTTTTATCAGGAAATTCCCGTGGGACATGTGGAGGCGGGACTTCGGACGGGAGATATCTACTCGCCGTTTCCTGAGGAGATGAACCGTAAACTCACAGGCTCTATTGCAACTTATCATTTTGCGCCTACGTCCAGCTCTGAAAGCAATCTGAAAAAGGAAAATATCAATGATGCTCATCTATATGTAACGGGCAATACAGTTATCGATGCTCTCGATACGACGGTACAGGATAATTATGTCTTTGAGGACGAAGCGATTAATGCACTGGATCCCGCTAAAAGAACAATCCTCGTAACGACTCATCGCAGAGAGAATTTGGGCGAGCCTATGCGCCATGTGTATCAGGCTATCCGCGATTTGATTGCTGAGTTTGACGATATTCAAGTGGTATTTCCTGTTCATAAGAATCCGAAGGTGCGTCAAGTGGTGCAGGAGGAACTGGGCTCCGTTGAGCGCGTGACCCTTATCGATCCTCTCGATTATGAACCGTTTGCAAATTTGATGGCTAAATCCTATCTGATTCTCACAGATTCCGGTGGTATTCAGGAGGAGGCTCCTGCGCTTGGAAAGCCGGTTCTCGTATTGCGTGATACGACGGAACGCCCCGAAGCCGTTGAAGCGGGTACGGTACGTCTCGTAGGCACGGATAAGGATGCTGTACATGGTGCGGCCTATGAATTATTAAGTAACGAAAAAGCCTATAAATTGATGTCGAACTCCGTGAACCCTTACGGTGACGGCAAAGCATCGGAACGTATCATTCAGGCGCTTCGTCATGAATTCTTGGGCGATGCGAAACGTCCGGAACGGTTCGGTAAATAAGATGGATAAGGATACTGTGAAAGCCATGGCTATGGCCACATCCGCAGGGATGACACTAGCTGCCTGTATCGGCGGCTTTGTTTGGATCGGATATAAACTGGACGGTTGGTTAGAAACCAGTCCGCTATGCATGATAATATTGGGTCTGATCGGAGCCGTCACAGGATTCTATATGTTGTACAAACAGGTTATGTAGTGAGGTGTATATGAATCAATATGTAAAATTCATAGTGCGCGTGCTACTGACTTGTTTTTTTATTGCCTTTTTAGGTGTAATAATACAGGTTGCATGCGGATTACAACACTATGTATGGGGCTGGTTGTGGGGCGTTTTCATAATGGTACTCTACTTGCTTAGCCTTGCATTACATGGTCAAGCAATTATATTAGATGATCCTTATAAGGCTGTTCGTAAGGCGCGCAGACAGATGATATGGCGTCTCTTATTAGTAGGCTCTTTAGTGGTCTTAGGATTGAAAATCCAAGGAATAGAGGCTATTAGTATGTTTATTGGTATTGCACTGATACAACCTGTATTATATGTAGTGTACTGGTTGCTTAGTCGACATTTCTAATCTCATGATTATATGTATTAAATGATATGTGTATTCCAATAATGCATTATGCACAAAATATTTATGAGTAATTGGAATTGTTTACCCCTCAAGTGTTGATTATATATCTATAACGATGTATGATGATACATATATATTATATTTATATTAATGTAAATATATTAGGTTTTATTATGTTTATGGAAGGGGTTGAGAACGTGGAATTACATGCGGGACACCATGAGGTCGTGCAGTGGTTGGGGTTGACATTTAATATGGATACTTTAATTGCTACATGGGTTACTATGGCTATTGTAATACTGATAACAGTATTAGCCACCCGGGGACGTAAATTGGTGCCTGTAGGCTTGCAGAATATAGTGGAATCTATATTAGAAGGCTTAGAGGGGCAATTAGCTCCGAATTTGGGTCGCCATTGGCCGATGGTGAGTTCCTTGTTATTTACGTTTTTCTTATTTATTTTTGTAGGAAATGAGTTAGGATTAATGCCAACATTCAAGGCTTTAACATCACCAACATCCGATATTAACACTACAATTGCTTTAGCTTTATGTAGTACATTAGTGGTATGGGTTATGGGGGTTAAAGTTAAAGGCTTATCTTATTTTAAGCATTTTGTACGACCTTATAAGGCTTTGTTAATACTCAATATTTTTGAAGAAATTGCTAGACCTGTTACACTTGCTTTCCGTCTATTCGGTAATATCGTAGCTGGTGAAATTTTGTTAGAAGTATTATATAACTTGCCTTGGTTTGTGCCGGTACCATGGGTTTGGATTGCTTTTAGCTTATTTATTGGTATTATTCAAGCCTTTATTTTTACTGTTCTTACTGCATCCTATTTGGGGATGGGGCTTAGTGAGGAACATTAATTAATTTATATGGAGGATATATTATGGAAGCTCAAGGTTTATTCGCGTTAGCAGCGGCAATCGCAGTAGGTTGTGGTGCCATTGGTGCAGGTATCGGTGATGGTCTTGTATCTAGCAAAGTTATTGAAGGTATTACACGCCAACCTGAACTGCGCGGTCAATTGATGTCTACTATGTTCGTAGCGATTGGCTTGATCGAAGCGATGCCTATTATCGGTGTAGTAGTAGCATTTATTTTGTTATTCAGATAATAACGAGGAGGAATAACCTTGGTTGACTTAAGCCTTGGAACGATTCTTGCTCAAATGTTGAACTTTTTTATATTAGTTTGGCTATTGGCTCGTTTTGCATATAAACCATTATTGGCTATAATGACAGAACGTAAAGAACGAATTGCTAAAGACTTAGAAGATGCAGAACAAGCTCGCGCAGAAGCAGAAGGGTTTAAAGCTGATTATGCAGCTCAAATTGCTAATGCTCGTGTAGAGGCACAACAAATTGTGGAAAAAGCAGTTCAAGAAGCAGAAAATACAACACGTGAACAATTGTCAAGAGCACGCGAGCAAATTGAACAAGAAAAAAATCGTGCTCGCCAAGATATTGCTATTGAACGCGATCGTGCTATGAATAGCTTGCGTAACGAAGTGGTATCTTTATCTGTAGCTATGGCTGGGAAAGTTGTTGCTAAAGATATGAACAGCGAAACTAATACAAAATTGATCGAAGACGCTATTCGTCAACTTGATAGTAAAACGATAGGGTTGTGATACGATGAGCATAGAAATTGTAGCAGATAAATATGGTTCGGCTATGTTTGAATTAGTTCAAGAACAAAATAATTTGGAACTCATGGAGGAGCAATTAGGTTATGTAGCGTCCGTTATGGCGGAAGAGTCTGAACTTCGTTCATTCCTTGAAAATCCAATCGTTACAGAAGATGCAAAGATTAAGTTAGTTGGTTCTATCTTTGAATCTAGTATCGACAAAGTTGCTTTACACTTTATCTATGTGATGATTAAACGCGGGCGCCATCGTTATATTGCACAGGCCATTGCAGCGTTTATTCAAAAATCACGAGAGGCTCGTGGCATTTTGGACGCTACTGTGACTGTAGCAGAACCAATCACAGCTGATGTAGAAGCATCTGTACAAGCTAAATTACGAGAAGTAACAGGGAAAGATGTTATTTTATCTGTGCGCCAAGATCCATCCATTATGGGCGGTATCGTTATCCAATTAGGGGATAAGCGTATAGACGGATCCGTATCTCGCCGGTTACAGGAATTAGAAAAATCTTTATTGCGAACGAACTCTATTAGATAGGGGTGAATGGGTATATATGAAAATGAAGCCTGAAGAAATCACTGCTATAATCAAACAGCAAATTCAGGACTATGATGTTGATCTCAATGTCGATGACGTGGGTACAGTTCTCGACATAGGGGACGGCATCGCCCATATTTATGGTCTTGAAAGAGCCATGGCCGGTGAGTTGTTGGAATTACCTCACGGTGTTTATGGCTTGGTTTTGAACTTGGAATTGGATAATGTCGGTGCCGTACTTTTAGGTGATGACTTCCTGATTAAAGAAGGCGATGAAGTGCGTCGTACCGGTAAAATTATGGATGTTCCGGCAGGGGATGCCTTGATTGGTCGCGTTGTGAATCCATTGGGACAACCGCTTGACGGCAAGGGCACCATCCATGCTACGGAACGTCGTCCTATCGAGCATCCTGCACCGGGTATTGCGGATCGTCAGTCCGTAAATGAACCGTTGCAAACGGGGCTTAAAGCCATTGATTCGATGGTACCGATCGGCCGTGGACAACGTGAACTTATCATCGGTGACCGCGGTACCGGTAAAACGGCAATCGCCTTGGATACAATCTTGAACCAAAAGGGCAAGGACGTTATCTGTATTTATGTAGCCATCGGGCAAAAGGAATCCACCGTTGCGCGCGTGGTTCAGAAATTAGAAGAAGCCGGTGCGATGGATTACACTATCGTAGTATCCGCAAGTGCATCCACAGGTGCGCCGCTTCAATATATCGCACCATATGCGGGTGTTGCCATGGGTGAATACTTCATGTATCAAGGCAAACACGTATTGTGCGTATATGATGACTTAACAAAACAGGCGGCTGCATATCGTGCTATGTCGCTATTATTGCGCCGTCCACCGGGGCGTGAGGCATATCCGGGTGACGTATTCTACTTACATAGCCGTCTGTTGGAACGTGCGGCGAAGCTTTCACCAGAACTCGGCGGCGGTTCCATTACGGCATTGCCGATTATTGAAACGCAGGCCGGCGACGTATCCGCGTATATTCCGACAAACGTAATTTCCATTACGGACGGTCAGATATTCTTGGGAACCGATATGTTCTACTCAGGTGTTCGTCCTGCCGTTGACGTAGGTTTGTCCGTATCCCGTGTAGGCGGCAGTGCACAGACTAAAGCGATGAAACAGGTAGCGGGTCAATTGCGTTTGGACCTTGCTCAATATCGTGAACTTGCGGCATTTGCCCAGTTCGGTTCCGATCTTGATGCGGCGACTCGTGCTCAGCTCGATCGCGGAGAACGGTTGACGGAGATGTTGAAACAGGGTCAATACGAACCGATGAGCGTTGCTGAAATGGTTATCTGTTTATATGCAGGTACAAAGGGATATTTATCATCTATTCAGGTTGATGATGTATTGGCGTTCGAGGCGGAATTATTGCGCTATGTGAAAGCTAATTATCCTGAAATTATCAGCAATATCGATACGTCTAAGAAATTAGAGGAAGAAACAGAAAACCTATTGAAGCAAGCAATTCCGGAATGTGTGGAAGCATTTGGCTCTACTCATATGTTAGTGTCTCATAAGGAGGCGTAATGTATGGCTAGTGCACAAGATTTGCGAAAGCGCATAAAAAGTGTTACCAATACGCAACAAATTACAAAAGCGATGAAGATGGTAGCGTCAGCTCGACTCCGTAAGGCTCAGACAAAGGCGGAAGCAACCCGTCCCTATGCGGAGAAGGTTGGGCAAATCTTGCGTCATATGTCGAATAGTGACTTGGAAGGTTTTGAAAGCCCTCTCTTGGAGGTACGCTCCGTAGAGAGAACCTGTTATATTGTAGTAGGCGCCGATAAAGGCCTTGCCGGAGCGTTCTCGTCGAATGTGTTGAAGTTTGCTATGGAGCAGCTTCACGGTAAAAGCCCGGAAGCGTACCGTGTCATCACGGTGGGGCGAAAACCTCGGGACAGCATGAAATCCAGAAGTATCCATATCGATAAATCCTTTAGCGGATTTTCCGACAAGCCATCCTATGAACATGCGCGCGCTATTATGAATGAGGCGCTTTCACTATACGAACGTCATGAAGTAGACGAAGTCATCATGATTTATACACGGTTTGTAAATTCTATGACGCAAATTGCACAGGCTGAACGTTTGTTGCCGATTGAGCAGCCGCAAGACGAGGTACAGGGCGAGGAATATGATTTTATGCCGTCCGCTGTATCCGTTTTGGAAGCGCTATTGCCGAAGTATTTAGAAATTACCGTATATAATGGATTGTTGCAATCCGCTGCCAGTGAACTGGGCGCTCGTATGACGGCCATGACATCCGCAACGGATAATGCGGGGGAACTCATTGATTCCCTAGGGCTTGAATATAATAAGTTACGTCAATCCAGTATTACAAATGAAATTTCTGAAATTGTTGGCGGCGCTAACGCCTTGCAATAGATAAGGAGACATCTGTCGATGAGTAATAATATTGGTAAAGTTGTGCAGGTCATCGGACCGGTTGTAGACGTGCGTTTTGAAGCGGGTCATTTACCAGCCATTTATAACGCTATTTACATCTACCATGATCATAAAGCACACGATAGACAAAAAATTGTAGTAGAGGTTATGCAGCATTTGGGGGACGATACCGTTCGCTGTGTTGCCATGAGTTCTACTGACGGTATGACCCGTAATATGGAGGCTGAGGATACTGGTGCACCTATTTCTGTTCCTGTAGGGGATGGCGTATTAGGTCGTATCTTTAACGTCCTCGGTGAAACGGTGGACCATGATCCGGCGCCTGTGGTAGCTGATGCAAAATGGCCGATTCACCGTCCGGCACCTAAATTTGATGACCTTTCTCCGGACACACAAATTCTGGAAACCGGTATCAAGGTCGTTGATCTCATCGCCCCATATGTAAAAGGCGGTAAAATCGGTCTTTTCGGTGGTGCCGGTGTAGGTAAAACCGTATTGATTATGGAACTGATCCACAACGTTGCGACTGAGCACGGCGGCTATTCCGTATTCTCCGGCGTAGGGGAACGTACCCGTGAAGGTAATGACTTGTGGAATGAAATGAAAGAGTCCGGCGTTATCAATAAAACGGCCCTCGTATACGGCCAGATGAATGAACCGCCAGGAGCTCGTATGCGTGTAGGTCTTACAGGGCTTACAATGGCTGAATACTTCCGTGATGTGAAGAAACAAGACGTGCTCTTGTTCATCGATAACATCTTCCGCTTTATCCAGGCGGGTTCCGAAGTATCCGCCCTCTTGGGCCGTATGCCGTCTGCCGTAGGCTATCAACCTACATTGGCTAATGACGTAGGGGCGTTACAGGAACGTATCACATCTACAAAAGAAGGTTCCATTACCTCCGTACAAGCTGTATACGTACCTGCCGATGACTTGACTGACCCGGCACCGGCTGCAACATTCGCTCACTTGGATGCGACAACTGTATTGTCCCGTTCCATTGCGGAATTAGGTATTTATCCGGCGGTGGATCCGTTGGATTCTACAAGTCGTATTCTTGATCCTCATGTGCTTGGTGAAGAACATTATGCGGTAGCTCGCGGCGTACAGGAAGTATTGCAAAAATATCGGGATCTTCAAGATATCATCGCAATTCTCGGCATGGAAGAATTATCTGACGAAGATAAGCTTACCGTATCCCGCGCACGTAAGATTCAACGTTTCTTGAGTCAACCGTTCTTCGTAGCCGAAGTATTTACCGGTTCTCCCGGCAAATACGTACCATTGTCCGAAACATTGAGAGGCTTCAGAGAAATCCTGGACGGTAAGCATGATGATTTGCCGGAAGGCGCTTTCTACATGGTCGGTACCATTGATGAAGCCGTTCAAAAAGCAAAGGAAATGCAAGAGAAGGGGGAATAATCCATGGCGGAACCTATGACCCTACAGATTATTACGCCTGATTCGGTTGTATATGATGGACAGTCTACATTCTTTGTGGGCCGTGCTATCGACGGAAGCTTCGGGATATTACCCAATCATGCACCCATGATTATCGCTTTAGATGTGGCCCCGTTACGCATTGATGAGCCCGGCGGTACATCAAAGGAATATGCCGTATTCGGCGGTTTCTGTGAAATCGAACATAACAAGGTGAATATCGTAACGCCTGATTGTCAAGATCCGGACGTGATTGATATTGAACGTGCTCGGCGTGCGAAAGAGCGTGCCGAAGGTCGTCTGTCCCATCCGACACCGGATATTGATGTGGAACGGGCGCAGGCTGCTCTGAAACGGGCGCTGTTGCGACTACATGTAACAAAACAAATATAATAAAAGAGGGCTTATAGGACAGAACGTGTTGTTTTGTCCTATAACTCTAAAAGGGCTAACCAATCGGTTAGCCCTTTGTTATGTATTATGCGATTTTATAATACGCTGACCCCTTTGAGGGAATATGCCGTATTTTTAGGTTGTTCAACTTGAAAGTCCAGCACTACCGGTGATTCCGCATTGACGCCGGGCGCCTGATAGCGGTCTTGGTCCGTCGGGATTCGCTTGTATGGTAATTGATCGAGCAACATGGATACAACCTTGTTCCAAATCATTTTATGCGTTGGCATAGTCAATGTGTCGTCCGTTTGATTGAAGCCGCTACGTACCGTATGAACTATTTTGTCATTTATATCATAGTAGTATAAAAGCCCGCTTACCTTTGCAGTGATGTAGATTTCATCGTTATCGGCTGGGGGAATTTTATTGATGGAGTTTAACTGGACATATGTATCCTGAATCGGAACCGGCATGATTACGATATTGGAATTTTGCGCCGCCGCAATTTGAGTTAAATCGGTAGCCGAAATATTTGCAGTCGGCGTATTTGTGCTGACGATGGTCGTATCATAATATGGATATTTTAATAGGCTTGATACGCGTTCCGTCATATATTGACCGAATTGAGCGGTTTTTTCATTTTTCAATGTGGCGGGAACAACGATGGTCACCTTTCGGCTCGGGAAATTTTTTAGGTGACCGTCATAATTTGCTGTGGAATCGTTGATAGTCGCTTTGTCCTGTGCACTGGCATTACCGGCAGCAGTTGGTATCTGGTTTATTACATTCGCATCATACGGTGCTATAGAAGCCTTTTGAGTTGAAGCGGACAGTATAGGGTGTTGTTCCCTTGCTTGAACTGATGTTTCAGATTGGATTGTTGCCGCCTGGGCAATGCTCGCAGCTGAAATAACTGCCACAGCGCCTAGGATGAGTAATGGATGAATAAAGCCTTTAAATCTATGTGTCATGATTCCTCCACGAATTTAAATAACAATATGAAAGGTTGATATTAATAACTATTATATCATAGTGTAATAAAAAAGAAGCAAGCCTTGAGCTTGCTTCTTTAGCTGGTGGACGATGACAGGATCGAACTGCCGACATCCTGCTTGTAAGGCAGGCGCTCTCCCAGCTGAGCTAATCGTCCATGTTGGTGACCCGTCCGGGAATCGAACCCGGGATACCGCCGTGAAAGGGCGGTGTCTTAACCGCTTGACCAACGGGCCAAAAGTGGCTCCCCGAGTAGGACTCGAACCTACGACCGATCGGTTAACAGCCGATTGCTCTACCGACTGAGCTATCGAGGAATGGTACGTTTGTTATTATATGTTAGATTTATTATAAAAGCAAGCATTTTTTTCGGCTAAAGTCGCCAAATTTCGTGTTAAATGATATGACTAAAAGACATAACATTATGAATTATATAACTCATAACAAAAAAGTGATGAGTTAATTAGTAATTTTTATAAAACTTATTAAGAGGAGAACATACAGTTATTTACTGGGATTGTCGGTGTTTTATAATAGGAATATAGGTAAGAGTTAGCAATATATCTATATTGAAGATAATCGGTATAGATATGCAAGATTAAAAAGTTTAATCAAAGTTGTTGAAAGATAATATCAATTAATATAATTAGTGTATTTATCTTATTAGATATAGACTGCTTTCACAAGGTTTTTAGAAGATATTGTATAGGTTTTAAAAATTTTATATAAAGCATTCTATAGAGCGGGAAGACTGCTGTATATGTATGACTTTTATCACACCTATAAAATAGAATGATTATGGAATAAATCATGAAAAAATACTCGCAGAAGGGCCTTAATATATGTAGAATTATGCGTGAAAATAATTCTCAAAACATTGAAAAGCATTGAGAAAACTGTATAGGTGGGGCGTTGAATCCCCCTATATTGTGTGCTACGATTTATGTATAGAGTTAATCTCAATCGGTTTGAGATGGATATTCTCTCATATGCTTGAGAAATGTAATTCATCTCATCGGTATTAGAATTAATATTCAACTATTTTCCTGAGGAGGGATTATCTTGCGCGAGATTCAAGTATCTGAAATCACAAAAACAGTCCGTCAAATGTGTATGGACGCAGCTTACCACTTGCCAAAAGACATCTATGAAGGTTTGAAAAAAGGCCGTGAAACAGAAGAGTCTCCGGTAGGTTGTATCGTTCTCGATCAAATCATCAAAAATGCAGAAATTGCCGATGCTGAAGATCGTCCTTACTGCCAAGATACCGGTATGACAATGGTATTCTTAAAAGTTGGTCAAGACGTACATTTTGTTGGCGGAGATCTTACAGAAGCTATCAATGCCGGTGTTGCAGCCGGTTATGTTGAAGGTTACCTTCGTAAATCCGTTGTAGCTGAACCGTTGTTCAACCGCAAAAATACACAAAATAACACACCTGCTATTATCTACACTGAAATCGTTCCTGGCGATAAAGTAGATATTCAAATAGAGTTAAAAGGTTTCGGTTCTGAAAATAAATCCGATGTAGCTATGCTCGTACCTGCTGATGGCGTGGAAGGCGTTAAAAATGCAGTTCTTGAAATCGTAAAACATGCAGGTCCTAACCCATGCCCTCCAATCGTACTCGGTATAGGTATTGGCGGTACTATGGACCAGGCAGCTGTTATGTCCAAAAAAGCATTGCTTCGTGACATTAGCGTACCTCATAAAGATGCAGACTATGCGAAATTGGAAAAAGAAATCATGGAAATGGTTAACAAGACCGGTATCGGACCACAATTGGGCGGCACTACAACTTGTATCGGTGTAAACATCGAATGGGGCGCAACTCATATCGCAGGTCTTCCTGTTGCAGTTACTATCATGTGCCATGCTGCTCGTCATGCTCACGTAGTACTTTAATCGATAGGAGGTAAAAACAATGGCTGAATCAATTCGCATTAATACTGAAGAATATAATGAAGAGTTTTCCCGCAAATTAAAAGTTGGTGATAGCGTTCTTATCACCGGTAAAATTTACTCCGCTCGTGATGCTGCTCATAAAGTTATGACTGAAGCTTTAGCGCGTGGTGAAAAATTGCCAATCGACTGGACGAATAAATTCGTTTATTATCTTGGACCAACACCTGCAAAACCTGGTGATCCAATCGGTTCCGCTGGTCCTACAACTTCCGGTCGTATGGATGCTTACACACCGACCATGCTTGATCAAGGTATCAAAGGCATGATCGGTAAAGGTTCCCGTAAACCGGAAGTAGTTGAATCTATGAAGAAAAACGGTTGCACATACTTCGCAGCAGTGGGTGGCGCTGCAGCATTGATTGCAAAATCCATCAAAAAATACGAAGTACTTGCTTATGGTGAACTTGGTCCAGAAGCTTTGGCTGAATTGACTGTTGAAGATTTCCCTTGCATCGTAGTCGGCGATACTGAAGGTAACAACTTCTACGAATTAGGTCAAAAACCTTACAGAAAAATCTAATCGTCGCCACTGAGCGATTGAAAGAGGCTTGCTTTAGCGAGCCTCTTTTTTGTTGCCTTTAAATGTCTCCGGCGGTTTAGGGCGATACTTTCAAGATTTATACGGTATTATCATGCGATGTTCACCTCAAATGTGTAGAGTATAGTCTATCGAATCTATCGATTTTGTGATAACATACATTATAGATTTTATATATTCATTATCGAGTGAGGCGATGATATGAGTTCCTTAGAAGATATCCGTCAGTCTGTCCGTGTGGCGATGATTGAGTTATTAGATTTAGCAAAAATTCATGCGGGGCAATTATTTGTTGTCGGTTGCTCCACCAGTGAAATTATGGGTAAAAAAATAGGCACTGATTCCCACGTCGATGTGGCTCATGCCGTATTTGATGAAATATATGATGCCGTTAAGGCTCGTGGGCTTAATTTAGCGGTTCAATGTTGTGAGCATATTAATCGCGCTCTGGTGATGGAGCGTGGAGCCGTTACATGGGAGGAAGAGGTGAATGTGGTTCCTCAGCTGCATGCCGGCGGTGCTATGGCGGTAAGGGCCTATGAACAGTTCACAAATCCTGTGGTGGTCGAGTTTATTAACGCCGATGCCGGTATAGATATTGGCGATACTTTTATCGGTATGCATATGAAACATGTGACAGTGCCGGTGCGTCTCAGTATTAAGGAGATCGGTTCCGCTCATGTGACCGCGTGTCGTGTTCGTCCTAAGAGCATTGGGGGCGGACGTGCTGTATATAATGAAACGTTGATGTAGGGGGAGAGTTATGTCAAGCGTAGTACCTTATTTTGTTTTGACCATTGTGGCATTGGGCTTTTTTGCGGTTTGTTACGCCGTATTTAATCGTGGTGATGGTAAAAGTCAAACACGTGATACGAAGCGCGACACACGTGTTCGTCATACGCGGCATAATACGGATACAGGTCATGGCAGTAATGCATATCCGGAAATACCATTTTTAAATAAGGAACCCGGTGCGGATTCTTATCAGCGTGAACCTCAGTATGATATTCCGCTTCAAAATAATGGTTCCGGTGTAGATACGTATCAACATGAGTCTTTGCAGGATACGTCGTTTCATAGCGACAGTCATAATGCAGACGGATATCAAGATGAGTATTCTCGCGTTCCGTCCCCTCAAAATCAACAATTTAATGTAGACGACAATCAAGAGGCGTTGGCTCAGGATACACAACCTCAAAATGAATATGCTCTTGCCCTTGTGGATTCTCGTGAAAGCGATTTGATTCCTGATGAGTATGTCGCTTATAAAACATCATTAAAACTAGGTGATCCGGAGCGTGAGGATACATCGGCTACATCAGATGTGCCTGATACACAGGATGCAGCTGATTCCCCGGAACAGTCGGTTGTACCGAATTTGCAGGCTACATCAGATACAATTATTCTTGATGCTGTTACGGATGAAATGCGTCAGCAATCTGAAGGTGTTGAGGATACGATTGCCATGGGTGAATCCCTGGAAGCCCTTGCGGCGGATAAAGAGGAAGCTATTGACTCCACACAGATGATCGGCGGCGTTATAAAAGAAAAGCGGAATGATCAGGAACAGGCCGCACCTCAGGCGTTATCCGCCTTGGAAGAAACACGCCTCTTTGATGCTGCGGAAATCAATGAGCAGCTGGCTGCTACTGAACGGTTACATGAAGAGTCATCCTCTCATGCTGTACCGCAAATAGATTACGAAGATAAGTATCTTGAAATGGCGATGGCTCCTTTTACTCATGCCTTTGGTGTTTTGTCGGGTGACACGCATCAGTATGTTGAATCTATCACACGGGATGCATTGGCGGCTCTCAACGTTACAACTGTGGCGGAGGTCAATGTATTATTGGATAATATCGTCATTCAAGAGGCGTTGATGAGTATGCAGAAAGCCTATGCGGGTACGACGACGGAGTGGATGAAATCCGCCGCATTGGGTGCGTTCCTCGATGTGGTACAGTCTCCGAAGTCTAGCACACCTTATTTAGTGGCATTTGATGCGTTGCGCGTGTTACCGCATATGACATTGGGGCACTTTCAGGTGATGGCCTTAACTTTGCTGTTACAGTATTCTCGTAATTCAAATAACTATGGGCTCATTCACTTTCAACATTATGTGGAAAAATATATTGAGCCGTTTATTTCCGATTTGCCTCAAAATCCGTCGTTTTATCGTCAGCTGGAGTATCTCCGCTGTACGCAGGAGGAACGTGAACCGATTACATTGGCTCAGGTGTTGTCGAACTCGTATCCGTTTGTATTTAACTATCGCGGTTTTACCAAGGAGGAATTGTTCCGAGCTACGGACGGGCATGGTGTTGATCCGCGGTATGTGGTGCGCAGCTTGAATTCCAATCTGTATAAATTGGCCCTTGTTGATGAAGCGATGGCACCGCGATTCTTTAGAGAAACGCGTATTTCTAACTTCATGGTACAGCGCGATCTGATCGCTCTTATGAAGAGTAAGCCTACCGCATTTGCAGGGCAGGAAGCGCGCGATATCATGGATGATATTTCACCGGTACTTCTCGATTTGGCGGATGTATTTGATAATACTCCGATGTCGTCCATCAGCTTGACTTTATTAGGTCTTTATTTGGGACGCGCTCATGTGAAAGCAACTATCGGTGAAGAATTTGATTTGTCTCATTGGTTCTGACAGATTTTGGATTGTAAAGAAAAGCCTCACCCGGTCGATATGACGGGTGAGGCTTTATCGATTATAATCCGTTAAATCCGAACTCTTCGATTTCATCGATGTCTTTTAAGGTTACATTGCGGCCTGTAATATCTATGATGCCTTCATTACGCAGGCGACCCAGTTCACGGCTGAGAGCAGTACGGGATACGTTGAGAACCTCCGCCATCTGTTCGCGATTATGAGGCAGGTGGATTGTCGTAGACTGCTGACGGTTATACAGATCTGTGAAATACGCGAATATTTTTTCTCGCATTCCCTTTAATGTGAGATAGTGAACCTTTCTTGTGAGAAGGATTGCTTTTTCAGATAAGTCCTGTAACAGGTTTGACAGGATTTTCGTCTGACACTGGTGACAGTCCGGCAAGGTTTCGATGAATGTTTCTAACGGAATAAACATGATTTTTGTTGCTTTCACAGCCTTGATCGTAGCAGGCCAGAGCGGATGTTTGCTGAATAGCAGAGCCTCGCCGAAGATGGCGGATTCGTCGAGGTTCGCCATGATGACACGTTGGCCCATCACGTTTTCCCGTGTTAAGAGCGTACTGCCTTCGAGAATAACGCCGATACCCTCCATCGGATCGCCGGAGAGGGCGACAAATTCATTTTTCTTGTAGCTGTGTACGATAACCTTTGCGTTGTTCAAGTAGCTGCGCAATTCCGTTTCCCCTAAGTTGTTGAAGAGTGGACATTGTGTGAGGATAGGCATGTATTGGTTGATAATATCGTTTGAAAGTATTTGTTTCATAAGCGCCTCCTGTGTGATAAATCGTATATGTAATCCTAAATAGGTTTTGTATAATCATAATATGGGGACTGATGTCCGACCTGTTCCGTAAGGGGAGTCAGGTAAATTTTTTCAAAAAAGTTTTTATTTGTTGCTCAAGCTACAGAAATTGTATCACCTTTAGGATATACTTTGCAATGTAATCAATCGGATATCCGATAATTATCGGTATATCGTACAGGTTTTATAGATTTTAAGCTTGACCGCGAGAAAGTCTCGCAAAGGAGGATTTTCAATGAGTATGTTCTGTTATCAATGTGAACAATCAGCAGCACCGGGTGGCTGTACAGTACAAGGTGTATGTGGTAAAACTGCACCGGTTGCAAACAAACAAGACGAATTAACTGCAGCTTTGGTGGGCTTGGCTCGTGCGTTAGACGTAAAAGGTCACACTAAAGAAGGTATCGATTATATTATGCGCGGTTTGTTCATGTGCGTAACAAACGTGAACTTCTCTGAAGACCGCGTTCAAGAATTCATTGACGAAGTGAATGCTTATCATGCGAAAGTGGACAGCGTTCAACAAAATTTCGATTGGGAACAATTGTGGAAGGGTGAAGAAGACATCGTATCCCTTCGCTCCACATTATTGTTAGGTATGCGCGGTATGGCTGCATACGCATGGCATGCTGCTCGCCTTGGCTTCCACGATGCTGATGTTGACGCTTGGTTCGTTAAAGGCATGGTGGAATTCGCTAAAGATCACAGCGCTGAAGAATGGCTTGATCTTTTGATGGAATTCGGTCATATCAACTTGAAATGTATGGCTGTTCTTGATAAAGCTAATACTGAAACATATGGTACACCTGTACCGACTACAGTTCCTTTGACTGTAGAACCGGGTCCTTTCATCGTTGTAACCGGTCATGACCTTCATGATTTGAAACAATTATTGGAACAAACTGACGGTAAAGGTGTGAATATCTATACTCACGGTGAAATGTTGCCTTGCCACGCTTATCCTGAATTGAAGAAACATCCTCAATTGAAAGGTAATTTCGGTACAGCATGGCAAAATCAACAAAAAGAATTTGTTGACGTTCCTGGCGCATTCTTGTTCACTACAAACTGCATTATGCCACCAAAAGAAAACTACAAAGCTAATATCTTCACTACAGATATGGTAGGTTTCGACGGCTGTGCACACGTGGAAGAAAAAGAAGACGGCACTAAAGACTTCTCCGCAGTTATCAACCGCGCTATCGAATTGGGCGGCTACAAAGAAGCTCAACACTTCACAGGAATCAACGGCGGTCATGAAGTAACCACTGGTTTCGGTCATGGTACAGTATTGGGGATTGCTGATAAAGTAATCGATGCTGTAAAAGCCGGTGCTATTAAACACTTCTTCTTGGTAGGTGGTTGTGACGGTGCTAAAGTTGGCCGTAACTACTACACTGAATTCGTAAAACAGACTCCAGATGATACTGTAGTATTGACATTGGCTTGTGGTAAATTCCGTTTCAACGACCTTAACATCGGTGAAATCGGAGGTATCCCTCGTATCCTTGATATGGGTCAATGTAACGATGCTTACTCCGCTATTCAAGTAGCAGTAGCCTTGGCCGGTGCATTTGAATGTGACGTAAACGACTTGCCATTAACTTTGGTATTGTCCTGGTACGAACAAAAAGCGGTATGTATCTTGTTGACATTGTTGGCATTGGGTATCCGTAACATTTACATCGGACCTTCTTTGCCTAAATTCTTCTCCAGCAATGTATTGAACATTTTGGTAGAAAAATTCCAATTGCATCCAATTACAACTCCGGAAGCTGATATGAAAGCTATCTTGGGCTAATCGGATCTATTAACTAGGTAACTGCAGTCCTATTTCCCCTCTCTTTTATGATTTAGGACTGTTGTTATATATATGGCGCACCCTAGGCCTCTCTCCCGGGGTGTGTTTTTTTATTCCTGTGAAAGTTATCTGTTAGTGGTATGTATATTGATGGGGCCCAGATTTCACTACTACATTTTAATTAAAAAGGAAGGACTATACTTCTTTGCTCCTCGTGACCTGATGTCGCTGCATAAGTATAGTCCTTCCTTTTTATAACTGTAGATGTGAAGGTGTCCCATCAATATATGATCCTTCCAAGATAACTTTCACAAGAATAAAGAGAGTCTATTGAAGACATACAAATATGCCGTCGATGTACATATAGACAGTCCTGTAATTTCATTGTTATACTATAGATGAATAAGGATAATTGCTGTTAATTCCTGTGTTTTCGTGGAATTATAGATGACGTTTTCATTCATGGTTATATGAAAATGGTACGACATGGTAATTATCGTTGTACATTGTTTTGTATATCTACTATAGAGGCGATTATGAATAGTATTTTTGATATTATAGGGCCCGTGATGATCGGGCCGTCCAGTTCGCATACGGCAGGGGCTGCGCGGCTGGGGAAGATGGCGCGCTGCATATTCAGGTCTACGCCGAAGCGGGTGGCCCTCACATTATACGGTTCCTTCGCTAAGACGTACAAGGGGCATGGTACGGATAAGGCGCTCTTAGGCGGCTTATTGGGCTTTAAGGAGGATGATACGAATATTCGCATTGCCGATACAATGGCGCAGCAGGAGGGCATGGAGTATAAGTTTATTGAGTCTCCGCTTGATGTGGGGCATCCGAATGTGGTGCGATTTGATATGTATGATGAGCATAATCGTCATATGGCTGTTGTGGGACGCTCGCTCGGTGGCGGTCAAATCATGATTACCGAAGTGGATGGCAATGATATGTCCATTACGGGGGATGAATTTACGCTCGTCGTATTTCATGAGGATCGTCCCGGTGCTATTTCTCTTGTCAGCCAGGCGCTTAGCGAATCGGATATCAATATTGCGACGATGCGCGTATTCCGCAAGGGCAGGCATAAGGATGCGGTTATGGTTATTACTACGGACACCGTGGTCAATCCCATTACGGTTCAGTTTATGCGCGAGTGCCCCGGTATTCAGGATGTTATGACCTTTGAGGCGTTATAGGAGGGCGAATTATGAGTTATGCATATGATACAGTTGCAGATATTATTCGCCTGGCGGAGGGGAATAAGATTTCCTTTGGTGAAGTGGTACTGCGTAATGAATTGGAAAATTACGACCGCACAGAGTCGGATGTGTTCAATGAAATTGAACGTCGCCTGGATATTTTTGAAGAATCTATTCAAGCCGGATTATCTTATACCGAAAAAACGACATCCGGAATGTCCGGTGGTCAGGCGGCTCATCTGAATGGACAAAGGCCCCGCTTTATGAGCGAGATTGCGTATAAGGCGATGACCTATGCCATTGCCGTTAACGAGGCGAATGCGAAAATGTTTCGCATTGTCGCGTGTCCTACGGCCGGATCCTGCGGCGTTATGCCCGGTGCGGTGAAAGCCATAGTTGAGCACTATAAATTGGATAAGGTTACGGTGATAAAGGGCTTTTTAGCGGCGTCAGGCATCGGAAATGTGGTGGCAAACCGCGCCTGTGTGGCCGGTGCCGTTGGCGGATGTCAGGCGGAAATCGGTACTGCTGCGTGTATGGCGGCCGGTGCCATCGTGGAAATGATGGGCGGTACACCGCGTCAAGTGGGGGATGCGGTTGCTTTGTGCATGAAAAATTTATTGGGCCTTGCCTGTGACCCTGTAGCGGGACTTGTAGAGGTGCCGTGCGTAAAACGTAACGGTTTCTATGCGGTCCATGCTATTACCGCTGCGGAAATGGCTTTAGCAGGTATTGAAAGCCAGATTCCGCCGGATGAAGTTATCGAAACAATGAATAATATCGGTCGTGCTATGCCTGTAGCATTGCGAGAAACGAGCGATGGCGGTCTTGCGATAACACCGACGGGACTGGCAATTACAAAACGGGTGCAATCCTTATAAGGGTTGCATCTTTTTTCATGCCTCCATTTGTAGTAAAATAAAGGTTAGACTAGCGTGGAAAGGAGGGCGTCAGATGGAACAGGCGAAACGCATATTGTCCATATTGGAAGATGCCGGCTATGAAGCTTATATCATAGGCGGTGCTGTTCGCGATGTATTGTTACATCGTGAACCTCATGATATAGACATTGTTACATCTGCACGCCCCGATGCGGTTATCGATACATTGCGCAGTCATGATGTGCAGACGACAGACCTCGTAGGAAAGTCTTTTGGGGTCGTCGTGGCCACTGTCGGTGAGGCGCATTATGAAATTGCGACATTCAGAAAAGAGCGATACGGTACAGACAGTCATCGACCCGAGGAAATCACCTATGCGAATACCCTTGAAGAAGATGTGGCACGGCGTGATTTTACGGTGAACGGTATGGCCATGAACCGGCATGGTGAAATCATTGACCTTGTCGGAGGCCGTCGAGACATTAAACATAAAACATTGCGTACCATCGGCAATCCTGTGGAGCGGTTCGAAGAAGATGCGTTACGACTTTTTCGGGCCTGCCGTTTCGTGGCAAAGCTCGATTTTCTGCCGACCAAGGAGTTACTGGATGCAATGCCGAAGGCGTTTCATCGTGTGTCGGGGTTATCACTGGACCGGGTCCGAGGTGAACTGGACCGACTCATGCTGGAGCCGGCTGTGGCGAAGGGCTTGGATGTGCTCGTTCAATCACGTCTTGCCGAATGCTCGTGTCGCGTTGTGGAAAATGGTGTGGCGAGAGAAGTACCGATTTTGCCTGAATTGTATCACTTGGTGAATCTTCCTCAAGAAAAGGACTTTCACGAGTTCGACGGTTGGTATCATACATTGGCCGTTGTTGCCCATACGGAGCCGGATTTAACGGTCCGTTGGGGGGCCTTGCTGCATGATGTGGCAAAGGGAATGCCTATGATTCGCGCCGTTCATAATGGGCGGCTCACAGATCGCGGTCATGATACATTAGGTGCCGAGATGACGGAGACCATATTAACCCGGTTGGGTTATTCTAAAAATTTTGTGCGTCGTGTTGCGTGGATTGTAAAGAATCACATGCGCTTTCACTATTTTGCTCAGAACGGTGATGCGGATGAACGAAAGTGGATCCGCAAGGAAGCGCGAAGCGGTGAATTTAGGGATAGTCAAATTATGCGTGAGGCCTGGGAACAGCTGGCCAAGGTGTGCGCCGCTGATGTATTGGGCTGCGGAAAGCCTAATGCGGCGACGGACGGCACATTGGCGTTTGGTGAATGCATGGCGGATTTGAGCTTATCCATGCCTGTACATACTAAGGACCTGAATTATGATGAACGGGTGATTGAATTGGCGGGAAAGCGGGCCGGAGAAGGCTTGCAGTATCTGTTGCAACAGGTGCAGAACGGTGTTATTCCGAATGAGCCTGATGCTCTATATAACGCCTTGGATCGTAAACTGCGCCGTCCATTGGAGAAATGATGAATATAGTAGAAAAAATATTGAAACGAATGAGTGGCTGGAACAGAACGACATGTTGTCTGGCGATTCTCATGGGGGTGGCCTTCGCACTCGTAGGCCGACTGGCACAACTACAAATTTTTGATACCTTTGATTTGCAGGCAAAGAATTTGTCGCAGGTACAGGTGGATAGAAAACTGCAATCGCCGCGTGGCACCATTTATGATCGCAATGGCAAACCGCTGGCCATGAGCGTGGTGACAAAATCCTTATATGCGGATCCGAAAATGATCAAGCAATCGCCGCAGGAAATCGCGGAACTGATTGCGCCGCATGTGATGATGTCCGAATCGGATATTGTAAAAGCATTGCAGGAGGATTCCGCATTCGTCTGGCTTGACCGGATGATGGAACCGGAGCACTCCAAGGCGGTGGCGAAGATCATTAAGGATAACAATATTGTGGGGCTCAACTTTGTAGAAGAGTCCAAACGATATTATCCGAACGGTATCCTGGCGGCTCAGATTCTCGGCTTTGTCGGTACTGATGATAAAGGTCTGGACGGCCTTGAAATGGTGCTGGACGATGAACTGAAGGGCGGAGTTCAGCAGGAAATCGTTGCAACGGATAACAAGGGAAACGCTATTTTCGGCTCCGTATTATCCAAGTTTTTACCTGATAAGGGTAAAAGTATAACATTGACGATTGATGCTACGATTCAGTTTATGGCGGAACGAGCTTTGGATAAGGCCATGGCCGATACGGGGGCGAAGCACACCAGCGTCATCGTTATGGATCCGAAGACCGGTGAAATTCTAGCCATGGCAAACCGTCCGACCTATGATCCTAATCATTACAATCAGGGAACGGAAGAAGACTTTAAAAATATCGCCGTTACGAACTTGTATGAACCGGGTTCCACGTTTAAGCCGATTATCGCGTCTGCCGCATTGGCTTCCGGTAAATGGGAGCTCGATAAGGTGTACAACGATAAAGGTGCCTTTTTAGCCAATGGACATATCATTCGCAACTGGAATGGTGAAGGCTATGGTCAGGTACGCCTTTTGGATATCCTGAAATATTCCATCAATACGGGGATGGCGGAAGTCGGTACGACAACCGGTGCCGAAATCCTCTCAAAATATGTTCGCGATTATGGGTTCGGTTCCACTACAGGCATTGAATTGCCCGGAGAAGGGGAAGGTATTTTATATGATCCTCAGGATATGAGTAAACTCGACGTGGCGACGATGTCTATCGGTCAAGGTGTAGCGGTAACGCCGCTTCAAATGGTGCGTGCCTTCGGGGCCATTTCCAACGGGGGCACCATGATGAAACCTCACATCATCAAGTCCTACAGCAATGCTCAGGGCGAGGTGACGAGTACGACGGAGCCCACTACCGTAGGTCAACCGATTCCGACTGAAACGGCGAAAACCATCGTGGATATCCTGGAAAAAGAAGTCTCCGAAGGGGGCGGTACGAAAGCGATGGTTGAAGGGTATCATTTCGGCGGTAAGACGGGGACTGCCGAAAAACTGGATACGAAAAACGGCGGTTATCTGGATGGACAATATATTGCGTCCTTTATCGGCTTCGGTCCTGTAGAAGATCCTAAATTCGTAGTCCTCGTAGCCATTGATGATCCGAAAAAAGGTTCTATTTACGGCGGGCAAATTGCGGCGCCGGTATTTAAGAACATCATGGCGCAGCTCGTGCGATATT
The DNA here is from genome assembly GCF_002959855.1 of Veillonella denticariosi JCM 15641. Classification (GTDB taxonomy): domain Bacteria; phylum Bacillota; class Negativicutes; order Veillonellales; family Veillonellaceae; genus Veillonella; species Veillonella denticariosi. The sequence goes on along the minus strand of NZ_PPDB01000003.1, from coordinate 141,051 downwards.
ATCAGATCAGTCCTTATGTCAAGGATGGTGCTGAAGTAGCATCCGCACCGAGCATTTCGTTGCCGCCGGTGAATCCGTCTGGTGATGGTTCTATGGTATTGCCTAATTTCGGGGGCTTTACATATGGCGAAGTGCGCGACTGGCTCCATAAGGCCGGACTTGCATTTAAGCCGGACGGTACGGGTATCGCGGTTTCTCAGGATGAAAGTCCCGGTTCTACCGTCAAAGCGGGCGATGCTATTACAGTTCATTTTAGTCGCTAATAGTTTAGCGGTAATTTTGTTAGAGCCTTTGAAATGGAGATAGTTATGATTGAATTACGCGGTAAGTCGGTGGCCGATGCCCATAAGACGGCATTGCAGAATAAAATCGCAGCGGTTGGTGATGCGGTGATTACCATGGCGGTATTACTTGTCGGAAATGATCACGGTGCTCACATGTATGCCACATTCATGGAAAAAACGGCGAAGAATTTCGGATACGGATTTGTGCTGAGAGAATTACCCGAAACAGCCTCTCATGATGAAGTGGTGACGGCATTACGGGAACTGAATGATGATGACACCGTTCACGGCATTTTGCCGTTGATGCCGATGCCGAAACATATTGATACGGAAGCGCTCATCGATGCGCTTGACCCTAAAAAGGATATCGACGGCCTCACTACGTATAATATCGGACTCGTAACGGCCGGCAAGGGCGGTTTTGCACCGTGTACCGCAAAGGCGTGTATGGCGATTCTGGATCACTATGATATTTCTGTAGAAGGAAAACATGTGGTCGTTGTAGGACGCAGCCAGGTTATCGGTAAGCCCGTAGCGTTCATGACCCTCGCGGCACACGGCACCGTCACGATTTGCCATTCCAGGACTCCGGATCTGGCAAATTATGTAAAACAAGGTGATATCGTTATTGCTGCGGCCGGTCGACCTCATATGATTACTGCGGATATGATTAAGCCTGGAGCCGTAGTTATCGATGTAGGTATCAATGAATTGAACGGGAAAACGGTGGGCGATGTGGATTATGATGCGGTGAAGGATATTGCTTCGGCCATCACTCCGGTGCCGGGCGGTGTCGGATCCGTTACGACAACGATAATGCTCGAGGCTGTATACGAGGCATATCATGCATGAAATGTCCATAGCTGAAGGCATCCTCGATATTGCCCTTGATACATTGCGACAGCATGAGGCGAAAGTCGTTCATTCTGTGCAACTTGATCTAGGCCTTATGAGCGGTGTCGAGCCGGATGCATTGCTGTTCTGTTGGGATGCGGTAACGAAAAATACCCCTGCAGAAGGGTCTCGTATTGAAATTAATACCATTCCTATTGAAGGAAGGTGTTTGGATTGTGACCGTCACTTTCACGTGGCGGATTATAAATTTATCTGTCCCTATTGTGACAGTCATTTTGTACAAACCGTAGGAGGTCGTGAATTACAGGTGACCTCTATGGATATAGATTGAGAGAAAGGAAGGCCATGCAAGTTCAAGTTAAAACGGATGTACTGGCGAAAAATGATGCCATTGCAGAGTCCTTACAACAGCTGTTTAAGGAAAAGAACATATTTGTATTTAATCTGCTGGGCTCTCCGGGGTCGGGCAAGACCTCTCTTTTAGAGGCGACGTTACAGGACCTTGCTAAAGATTATCGTCTTGCCGTTATTGAAGGCGATCTGTTCACCGCTAAAGATGCGGAACGAATCCACGCACTGGGTGTACCGGTTATTCAAATTAATACGGTAGGCGGTTGTCATCTGGATGCGAAAATGATTCAAGATGCATTGGGGGACTTGAATCTGGATGACCTCGATATGATTATCATAGAAAATGTAGGTAATCTTGTGTGCCCGGCGGAATTTGATATCGGTGAAAGTATGAAGGTCACTGTTCTATCCGTTACGGAAGGAGAGGATAAACCTCTCAAATATCCGTTGATTTTTAAAGAGTCGAAAGCGATTTTACTGAATAAGATTGATTTGTTGCCGTATATACCGTTTAAAAAGGATAAGGCTTTACAGGATATACGGAACTTGAATCCCGCAGGGGAAATTTTTGAAGTGAGTTGCACTGCTCGCGATGGGCTAGAACCATGGCTCTCGTGGTTGCGTGCACAGTTGGAGAATAATCGATGAACCATTCTATGAAGCGTCGCATTGCGGCAACACTTTTGATAGGACTATCTGCAACCGGCATCGGATATGCGGAGGAACCTGCTGCTACAAAGACTATGCCCGTGGCAACTACGAAAAGTCCGGAACAGTCCAAAACGGGCTGGCTTGCGGAACAGATGGCCGTTACAGATTTCGGTGATTCTATTCAGTATTGGCAGGCGGCCAGTGAAAATGAGGGGCCTTTGCCGAGTGTGACAAAGAATAACCTGGCTGACATCGGTAAGTCCTATACGGCTAATAATTTACCGGCTCTCGGCGATACGGCGGATGATTATGCGATTGAAGGATACCGTTTGGGTGATCACTTTACAGCTCCTAAAGATGTAGAACGCACTTCCGTGCGGGATAATTTCACCACCTATTTCATGAAGGATTTTGATGTTACCGTTTATACGGGTCCTGCAAAGGAACGATTGGTAGACAATCAGTTGCGGGGACAAGGGGCTAATTACTTCTTTGAACCGAATACCATTACTAATATTCATAGTACGAAAAAGGGCATCGCTACTGTACGCGATATCGGTCCGGGCAGCACGCGTATGGAACTCGTTTTTGCTTATGGCAGTCCCAATGCGATGTGGCGTGACCAAAAGAATGAGACCTATATTTTCCTATATGAAGGTCATGAGGAAAATTCATGGGACCAAAAAAAGGAGTTTACCACCTCTGTAGAGAATACAAATAATAATAGCCAAAAAAAATCCATGTTAGATGATCGTAAAAACTATATCGCTTTTACCATCAAAAACAATACGGTGGAGGCTGTCGATTTTATTTCCGGACAGGTATGGCCTCGTTTCGGATTACCTAAAGCGCCTGTATATAATTTCGAGGCGGGAAAATTGACGGCTGATGACTTTGTACTGCGCGGCTTTCAGTTGAACGATCATTTCGTCAATGATCCGAATAATGAATGGAAGACGCAAGGTATGTTGTTCGGTTCCACCTTTATCGGCTATAACGAATACGGTGTCAGCGTTGATAAAAATTCCTTGATCAATCGGGTGTTACTCAATATTTATACGCCTACTCGTCGCGGTATCGCGATGGGGGATACAAAATATCTATTGCTCTTTGTTTACGGGATGCCGACACGTATCGTTGAATCTACAACGAATACAGGCACTGCTACCGTATACGAATATAAAAATCCGGCGGCAAGCAATTCTTACCTACAGTTTGCCCTAGATGATAAAAACCAATATATCAAATCCGTTATGTTATCTGACCGTCCTGTTAAATAGAGACGGTCACAGCGAGGAGGCAAGGGATATGGTTACTGTTCAAGATGTAAAGGAACGATGGGAACAAATTCAAGGTGACGATGAACGCATACTGTTTATCGTCGGGGGCCCCGGATCCGGTAAAAGTTTGCTAATTCGTGAGTTATCTGAACAAAAGGGTTGGAAATATCTGGAAGCGAAACAATTGATCGAAGAGGAATTTCTGTTGGTTCCTCGTGATGAACGTCCGAAGCTTGCCGAGGAGGCCGTTCGTCGCGCCCTCAGCCGCAGCGATACTGAGGTCGTATTATTGGACGGAATTAATGTGTTCTTCGCACCGATTTTAAACTTACAACCTTTTGAACTATTGAAAACTATCAGTAAAACATATCCTATTGTTGTCGGTTGGAGAGGTCATCTTGAAGGCGACAAATTGTATTTGGAACATAATAATGATCCGAAACATGCTTCCGTAACGGTTACACATCCGAGTCATGTCTTGGAAATCGATTAATCGGACCAGAATTGATCATAAATTATGTAATCGGAATCAATTTTAATCTGTATTATATTTAATTATGATAGAGAAGCACTTTTGTTGAATTTTAGCGATTCTTTCAACAGAAGTGCTTTTTCAATAATTTTTGATAAAATGCTTGCATAGGTCATGGTTTCATGATATTATGATTAAGCACAAAGAGGCACCTTGGTAAACAGGATTAATTTATCAAAAAAATCTTGACACTGAGTGCGACGGATGATAGAATACATCTTGTCGTGAAAATGCTGGCGTAGCTCAATAGGTAGAGCAGCTGACTTGTAATCAGCAGGTTGTGGGTTCAATTCCTATCGCCAGCTCCATTTTATTTCGGAGGGATTCCCGAGCGGCCAAAGGGAGCAGACTGTAAATCTGCCGTCTTCGACTTCGAAGGTTCGAATCCTTCTCCCTCCACCAGTTATAGCGGGGTGGAGCAGTTGGTAGCTCGTCGGGCTCATAACCCGAAGGTCGCAGGTTCAAGTCCTGTCCCCGCAACCATGTTTTTACAGTGACGTGAACGTTCATTGTGCTGGTGTAGCTCAGTCGGCAGAGCGTATCCTTGGTAAGGATAAGGTCACCGGTTCAATCCCGGTCACTAGCTCCACATATGGCGGCATAGCTCAGTTGGCTAGAGCAATCGGTTCATACCCGGTGTGTCCGCGGTTCAAATCCGTGTGCCGCCACCATATACCCTCACCTGGTGAGGATTTTTTTATATCCCAATTTAATACATCTATGCTTTTGCCTGTGATGAGTGAATCAGGTGAAAGCATTTTTTGTTTATCAAGCTTTATAGATTATGATATAATACTTTGTAAGGATGTTAATTCCGTTGATTAAATTAGTTTAATATATTATATTAATATTAGAATGTAATTTGTTTTTGTGAAGGAGGATACAATCCTAAATGGCAAAAGAAAAATTTGAACGTACGAAACCGCATGTTAATATCGGTACAATCGGTCACGTTGACCATGGTAAAACTACTTTGACTGCTGCAATCACTAAAGTATTGGCTGAAAAAGGCCAAGCTGACTTCCAGGATTACAGCATGATCGATAAAGCTCCTGAAGAACGTGAACGCGGTATCACAATCAACACTGCACACGTTGAGTATGAAACTGAAAATCGTCACTATGCACACGTTGACTGCCCGGGCCATGCTGACTATGTTAAAAACATGATCACCGGCGCAGCGCAAATGGACGGTGCTATCTTGGTTGTATCCGCAGCTGACGGCCCTATGCCTCAAACTCGCGAACACATCTTGTTGGCTCGTCAGGTTGGCGTTCCTGCAATCGTAGTATTCTTGAACAAAGCCGATATGGTTGATGACGAAGAATTGATCGAATTGGTTGAAATGGAAGTTCGTGAACTTCTTTCTTCCTACGAATTCCCTGGCGACGAAGTGCCTATTATCGTAGGTTCCGCATTGAAAGCTTTGGAAGGCGATGCTCAATACGTAGCAAAAATCGACGAATTGATGGCGGCTGTAGACTCCTACATCCCAACTCCTGTTCGTGATACTGATAAACCTTTCTTGATGCCTGTGGAAGACGTTTTCACAATCACCGGTCGTGGTACAGTAGCAACTGGCCGTGTTGAACGTGGTGAAGTGAACGTTGGTGACACTGTAGAAGTAGTAGGCTTGAAAGAAAAAGCTGAACAATATGTTGTTACAGGTCTTGAAATGTTCCGTAAAACATTGGATTCCGCAGTAGCAGGTGACAATGTGGGCGCATTGCTTCGCGGCGTTGACCGTAAAGACATCGAACGTGGTCAAGTATTGGCTAAACCGGGTTCCATCAACCCACACACTAAATTCAAAGCAGAAGTATACGTTTTGACTAAAGAAGAAGGTGGCCGTCATACGCCATTCTTCTCCAACTACCGTCCACAATTCTACTTCCGTACAACTGACGTAACAGGTGTTGTAAACCTTCCTGAAGGTGTAGAAATGTGTATGCCTGGCGATAACGTAACAATGGAAATCGAATTGATCACTCCAATCGCTATCGAAGAAGGTCTTCGTTTCGCGATCCGCGAAGGTGGCCACACAGTAGGTGCCGGTGTAGTAACACAAATCGAAGGTTAATATACCTTTTATGCTCATCGCGGTGATGCGCTGAGTACGATAACTGAATCATAGATTCTATAAAGGGACCCGTCGGGTCCCTTTTATATTTGTCTTATGTATTGATTGAAAAAACAGGATTGAATGGCCGAATATATAATCTTGATAGATATAGATATAGATATAGATATAGATATAGATATAGATATAATATATCCGATACCCTGTAATATTCTAAATGTTTTATGTTGAACATTGATCCGGTTATAATGAGATGGTACGTGGAATTTATTTGTAATGATTTGTAGTGAGAAAAATTTTTAATACATTGTAACTTAGGATACAGCTTTATCAATGGATTTAGTGTATAGTATATACGAGGAGGGCATAGGCCCTCTTTTGTGCTTTTATAGAAAAGGAGGTAATGTGATGGGTGAATACAAAAAGTATTGGATAGCCGTGGTAGCAGTTCTTGTTATCGGATTTTCGATTCTCGGTTATCTGGGTACTGATGTGTATCATCAAGCACCGCCGGTGCCGATAGCGTATGTTTCTCGGGATGGACAGGTCTTATTTACTAAAGAGGATATTCTGCATGGTCAATCGGCTTGGCAATCTACAGGCGGTCAATCCGTAGGGACCGTATTGGGGCATGGTGCATATCAGGCGCCTGACTGGACAGCTGACTGGCTGCACAAAGAGGTGTCCGTTATGCTCGACATCAAGTCTCAACAGGCTTTTGGTGTTCTTTATGAACAGTTAGGTCCTGCTCAGCAGGCTGCTGTTAAAGAAGTCGTTAAAGCGGAGTATTTCAAGAGCGCGGTTCGCGAAGACGGAACTGTAGTGCTTTCACCAGAACGTATTGCAGCGATGAATATAACGGGGCAATATTTTGTTGAACTTTACGGAGACAACCCGAAATTATCAGAAACGCGTGATCATTTCGCGATGAAGGATAATACGTTGCCGGAATTACAGGACCGTATCGATATGGCGCGGTTTTTCTTCTGGACTACGTGGATGGCATCCGCTCAACGTCCGGGGACAGATGCGACATATACGAACAACTGGCCGCATGAACCGTTGTTAGATCACAACCCGACACCGGAAAGTATTGCATGGTCCGTTGTGAGTGTTATTATTTTACTTTGCGGTATCGGTATCGTTGTATGGATGTGGGCGTTCGGTCGCAAACAGGATGACCATGAATTGACACCTCCTGCGGAAGATCCGATTTCCAAATTAAATCTCACCCCGTCTCAGCGGTCTTTGGGAAAATATTTGTTTACGATTTTGGCATTATTTTTACTACAGCTCGGCATGGGCGGTATCATTGCGCATTACACCGTAGAGGGGCAGGCCTTCTATGGGATTCCGTTGGCGCAATACTTTCCGTATTCTATTGCCCGTACATGGCATATTCAGGCGTCCTTATTCTGGATTGCAATGTCCTTTTTGAGTGCCGGTTTATTCTTGGCGCCGATTATTAACGGCGGTAAGGATCCGAAATTCCAAAAACTTGGGGTGGATATTTTATTCTGGGCGCTCGTCGTTCTCGTAGTGGGTTCGTTTGCGGGCACATACTTGGGTGTCGCTCATGAAATCCCGGCGGCTTTGAACTTCTATCTGGGACACCAGGGATATGAGTATATCGAGCTGGGCCGCGTATGGCAATGGATTGAATATATCGGCATTCTGTTCTGGCTTGTGCTCATGGTGCGCAGCATCATCGGAGCTTTCAAAAACAAGGGGGATAAAAACCTCATAGCCGCGTTTATTTTCTCGGTTGTCATGGTCGGTATTTTCTATGGGCCCGGTCTTTTTTACGGGGAACATAGCCACTTGGCAATCATGGAATACTGGCGCTGGTGGGTGATTCATCTCTGGGTAGAAGGTTTCTTTGAAGTATTCTCCACTACTTTGATGGCATTTATCTTTGTAACCCTCGGGCTTGTATCGTATCGTGCCGGTACGATTGCGGCGATTTCGTCCGGTGCTATTTACCTCATCGGCGGTATTCCGGGAACCTTCCATCACCTTTACTTTACTGGCGTTACATCGACTGTGGTGGCCACAGGGGCATCGTTCTCCGCATTGGAAGTGGTACCTCTCGTTCTTTTGGGGTATGAAGCGTTTGAAAACTATACGCGCCTTCACAGTGCGCCTTGGATGCACCGCTTAAAATGGCCTGTATACTGTTTCATTGCAGTATCTTTTTGGAATTTGGTGGGTGCAGGTATCTTCGGTTTCCTTATCAATATGCCGGTTTCCCTGTTCTATATTCAAGGTTTAAATACGACAGCCGTTCATGCTCATACGGCGTTATTCGGTGTATACGGGTTCCTTAGTCTGGGCTTTGTATTCCTCATCGCCCGTTACATTCGACCTGAGGTGGAATTCAACGACAAATTGATGAAATTCGGCTTCTGGGCGTTGAACTGGGGACTTGCGTTAATGGTTCTTATCAGCTTGCTGCCGATCGGCTTGATTCAAGGCTGGGCAAGCGTTACACAAGGCTTGTGGCTCGCTCGCAGCGAAGACTTCATGCAACAGCCGCTGTTACAAAATCTGCGTTGGCTTCGTATGGTAGGCGATACCATCATGATATTGGGGGCTGTGGCCTTCTTCTGGCAGATTGTGAAAGTCATCTTTATTAAGAAAATCAAACGATAAGATTTAGGTTATCTAATAAACAGAGCTCCTTACCCGGACTTGGGTAAGGAGCTCTGTTTTCATTATAGCTATTTGACTACAATAATTTCGTATCGCTAGAAAATTGCTGTCACGGCTGCCGCTAAGCTAAACCGAAAAATATGGTAAACTGAAAAAATGTGATATGTAATATGTACACCGATGTGATATGTAATATGTACACCGATATGACCTGTGCATTCTCTTCTTGATATAAAGTATAGACATGAGGTGTTATAATTTGTTATACTTACTTTGTCAGGCACACGTGCCTGGCTTTTTTGAGTTGCTTAAATTCTTGACATCACTAGACTCATATGATATAGTTTTTTAGTATGTAGTCGAGCGATTTCGAGTGCAAAAGACAGATTAGTAAATATAAAGCGAGGTGTATCCGGATGCGTAATGCCATTACTTTAGCTTGCACAGATTGCAAACAACGTAATTATCAGACGAACAAGAATAAGAAAAATAATCCTGATCGTATTGAAATGATGAAATATTGCAAATTCTGCGGTAAACATACATTACACCGTGAAACAAAATAATTCTTATCATTCATTACCTGTTGATTTGAGGATGTGAAACAATGGCAAAGTCTAACTCAGCGGTGCAGCAGCGTGGTGGATTTGGAAAATTCTTCCGCGGTGTGAAAGCTGAACTAAAAAAAGTAGTCTGGCCAACAAAAAAAGAACTCATCAATTACACAATTGTAGTATTCTTAGTGACCATTTTTATTGCTGTGCTCATTTATGTATTTGATGCGATTTTTGCCCAACTTTTTAATACGTTGTTGCACTTTGTTGGATAGGGGGCCATTACATGGAAGCAGATAAGAAGTGGTATGTAATTCATACCTATTCAGGCTACGAAAATAAAGTAAAAACCACTCTTGAACTTAAGGTTCAGTCTATGGGTTTACAGGATGTTATCAGTCGTATTCTGGTGCCTCTTGAAGACGAAATAGATGAAAAAGACGGGGTTAAAAAAGTAGTAAAACGCAAAATCTTTCCTGGGTATGTGTTGGTGGAGATGGAGGTTAACGACCGTTCCTGGTATGTTGTGCGTAACACGCCGGGCGTAACGGGTTTCGTCGGATCCGCCACAAAACCAGTTCCACTTTCTGATTCCGAAGTAGAACATATACTTAAGTCTCAGGGCTTGAATAAGAAGCCGACCGTCAATATTGATATTGAAGTCGGTGAAACGGTACGCATTACATCCGGGGCCTTTGAAGATAGACTTGGTGTTATTACAGAAATTAACCCTGAAAAGGAAACATTGAAGCTCAATGTGGAAATGTTCAATCGAGATACCGAAGTAGAGGTAGAGTTCTCTCAAGTTGAGAAAACTCTTTAATATATACATATAACTCTAAAAGCGCAATCGATTTTGGTTGCCAGTGGGAGGATGTACATCCGTTACCACCACAGTATAAGCATAGGAGGTTTAATTACCCATGGCTAAGAAATTAGTTAAACAAGTAAAACTACAAATTGAAGCCGCTAAAGCTACTCCAGCACCACCAGTTGGTCCTGCACTAGGTCAGGCAGGTGTTAATATCGTTGCTTTCACAAAAGAATTCAACGAACGCACTGCTAAGCAAGCTGGCTTGATTATTCCGGTAGTGATTAACGTATATGAAGATCGTAGCTTCGATTTCATTACAAAAACTCCACCGGCTGCAGTATTGTTGAAAAAAGCTGCAGGCATCCCTAAAGGATCCGGTGTGCCTAACCGCGATAAGGTGGCTAAAGTAGGTCGCGATAAAGTTCGTGAAATTGCGGAATTGAAAATGCCTGACTTGAATGCTAATACCGTAGAACAAGGTATGCGCATGGTAGAAGGTACTGCTCGCAGCATGGGCATTGAAATCGTTGACTAATAAGCGTAGGATTGGCGCAATGCGCTGATCGGTGGGAGGGAATTCCCGTTTGACCACATAAGGAGGATATTATAATGGCAAAAGTAGGTAAGAAATACGCTGAGGCGGTAAAACTTATTGAAGCTGGTAAATTTTATGAGCCGGTAGAAGCAATTGAGCTCGTTAAGAAAACTGCAACTGCAAATTTCGATGAAACAGTTGAAATCTCTTTCAACTTGAATGTCGACCCTAAATACGCTGATCAACAAGTTCGTGGTGCAGTAGTATTGCCTCATGGTACTGGCAAAACTAAACGCGTTCTTGTGTTCGCTAAAGGCGACAATATTAAAGCCGCTGAAGAAGCTGGCGCTGATTACGTAGGTTCCGAAGAGTTGGTATCTAAAATTCAAGGCGGTTGGAGCGACTTCGATGTAGTTGTGGCAACACCTGACATGATGGGTCAAGTTGGTCGTCTCGGTAAAATCTTGGGCCCTAAAGGCTTGATGCCGAATCCTAAGGTTGGTACTGTAACTCCGGACGTTGCTCGTGCAGTAAACGAAATCAAAGCCGGTAAGATTGAATATCGTACTGATAAAGCGGGTATCGTTTCTTGCTCCATCGGTAAAGCGTCGTTTGATGAAGAAAAATTACTTGACAACTACCGTACAATCGTTGATACTATTATCAAGGCTAAACCTGTAGCAGCTAAAGGTCAGTACATTAAATCTGTAACCCTATCCGCTACAATGGGCCCTGGTGTGCCTTTGAACGTGTTCAAATTGAGCGCTGTTTCCAAAGAGCAATAATCACATATGTCTCTTAGCTGTAGACGGCTGGTATGTATAATGGATGAAAATCCGCCCGCTGAGGCTGACACTAGAACAACCTAGGACTAGTTACGACCTCATCGCGTGCGATGGGGTCGTTTTTACGCTAAGATAGTACATAGAGCACCAAAAAATCTACAAGGAGGTAATCTAATGGCTGTCACTGAACAAAAGAAAGCAATCGTTGCTCAAATGAAAGAAACTCTTTCTGAAGCAAAAGGCGCTGTATTGATCGGTTACTCCGGTTTGACTGTTGCGCAGGCAACTGATCTTCGTCGCAAAATGTTGGCTGAAGGTGTTGAATACAAAGTAATCAAAAATACATTGACTCGTATTGCTGCAAATGAATTGAACCTTGAAGGCTTTTCTGAACATTTAGAAGGTCCAACTGCGTTGGCTACTTCTAAAGATGATGCTGTTGCACCTGCTCGCGTTATTGAGCAATTCATTAAAGCTGTAGAAGGCGACGTTGTCACTGTAAAAGCTGGTATCGTTGAAGGCGAAGTTATGGACGCAGCAGGCGTTAAAGCAATCGCAAGTCTTCCAAATCGCGAAGGCATGCTTTCCATGTTGCTTTCCGTTTTGCAAGCACCTGTTCGCAACGTTGCATACGCTGTCAAAGCTGTTGCAGACGCAAAACCAGCAGAATAATCATTACTGCAAACTACTTGTCGGCTGCATGACACCGGCATACTAAACTAATTTATGGAGGAAATCTAAAATGGCATTGAACATTGAAAACATCGTTGCTGAATTGAAAGAAGCAACAATCCTTGAACTTAATGATCTTGTAAAAGCAATCGAAGAAGAATTTGGCGTAACTGCAGCAGCTCCTGTAGCTGTAGCAGCTGCTGGCGGTGCTGACGGCGGCGCTGCTAAAGATTCCTTCGACGTAATCTTGAAAGAGGCTGGCGGGTCCAAAATCAACGTAATCAAAGTTGTTCGCGAAGCAACCGGTCTTGGCTTGAAAGAAGCTAAAGCAATCGTTGACGGCGCTCCTGCACCTGTAAAAGAAGGCGTAGCTGCTGATGCTGCTGAAGCTTTGAAAGCTCAGTTGGAAGAAGCTGGCGCAACTGTAGAATTGAAATAATTCCGGACATATTAAAAGGCGTACCCACGGGTACGCCTTTTTGTTTCTTATTGAACCTTGTAAATCTTAGCTGTTGCGGTTTTGCCGATTTCTTTCGTCATTGGATAAGCTGACGATTCAATAAATTTTTTATTGTATTTATCGGGAACGATGATAATCGCATCGTGTTCATTTGGTACTGTCTGATAGAATTCGTCTTTTGTAATAGTCGGCATTAATGTTTTACCTTCCGTCCACAGCGGATTATCGGTAGTATGCACGAATACCTGTGTAGGTGTAGCTTCTGTATAATACCGGATTGATGTGAAATATGTACCATATACATAGATCTTTTGGTTACTTGATTCGATGTATGGTTTAAATTGAATCCCCGATTGATTGAGTAGAATAGGAGGGACTGTGACAGTTACCGCACTATATAGGATAACTATCGGTGTAAGCAGGTAAATAGTCTGCTGCCAAAGATTTTTAATGAAATGTTTTGATACTGTCAGCAACAACGGGATTATTACTGACGTGATCATCAACGGTGCAGGCCATAGTTCCGGTGTTGTATAACTGGCAGTCAGGAAAATACCTAAATATATGAAAAATGGGATGGATATAATATATGTAAAGGTTTTATCATTTTTATTGATAATAGTTATGAAAGCTTCCGCACCCCATATGATACATGGAATGATGGCGAGTAATGTATAGGTTATATATTTTGTAGCTACCATTGAATAGAAGACGACGATAACCGCAAACCATAGAATACCTAATATATCGAAATTATCTTTCCAGCTGATACTTTTAAGACGATAGATTATGGCCGGCGTCCATGGCAATAGGGCGAGAGGAATAAGGATTATGTAGTAGTACCAAACATTAAACTTCGGATGTTCTGATACGATGGCCCGATCAATGTTATGAAGCCCTAAAAAGCCGGTGATAAAATCCTGACCATGTATAGCATACATAGCTATATACCAGGGACAACCGATGATGAAAAACAGAATAAGGCCTAATGGATTAAAAAGTAATTGTATATCATCTGCAAGGTGGTGGTCTGCATTTTCTCTATGAGCGAACCACCTCATACAAATAAATAGCAGTAAAATCAGTCCCGGCAATACGATGCCTACAGGCCCTTTCGTGAGGACCGCAAAAGCGGCCGCCACATAGGCTTTCACCATGGAAGTTCTGTCACGATTCTCAAAGGCTAAATAAGAATAGCCGAAAATACCGAGTGAGAAGAAAAATAAAAACCCGTCTGTTATGATGGCGTGCGAAATATACCAGAACTGTAATGTGCTGAAAAGCAGTATGGCGCTTGTCACGGCAAGATGTGTTGATTGTTTTATACGAAATACAAGATGATACATCAGGGCTACGCTGGCGCCTGCAATCAACGTATTCGGCATGCGCGATGTAAAGTCAGATACACCGAACAGTTTGTATGTTATCATGAGAGCCCAATAGGTGAGAGGCGGTTTATCATACCATACCTGGTCATATATCATGGGTGATATCCACGAGTTATGCTTCAGCATCGTGATGGCGGACAGAACATAGTTGGATTCCACCGGATCCGTTACAGGTAAATAGGCATTGTAAAAGCCGTAACTGATGACGGTCAACAAGAACAGCGCGCCTATTCGTAATTTATGATTATCAATCATGTAGTTGTACTCCTTACTTACATAGTCTATCTTATTGTACTATAGGGGCGGGAATTATTAAATATAGCTTTTGTTTAATATATTTATTCATTAAAATAGATTTCTATACATTATATAGAATATTGTTTGCAAGGAATACTTGAAATGACTTTTGTGTATACAAGATACATGTTATAATGAACCCATAAATGAAGTGTACGTTATCAAAATTTTACCGTTTTCAAAGACATAGTACATTGGAAAGAAGGCTTATTATGAGAAAAGAACACGATTTTCTAGGTGAGTTAGAAGTAGCTGATGAGCTATACTATGGTGTACAGACAATTCGTGCATTAGAGAATTTCAATATTACGGGAAAACATTTAGACCAGGATTTTATCAAATCTCTGGCGATGGTAAAGAAAGCATCCGCATTGGCGAATATGAAGACGGGTCGCTTAAATGTATCTATCGGTAAAGCTATTGCGCAGGCGGCAGACGAAGTTATCGCCGGTAAATTTGCGGATCAGTTCCCTGTAGATCCGATTCAGGGCGGAGCCGGTACATCCGTCAATATGAACATGAACGAAGTGCTGGCGAATCGAGCTCTTGAAATTTTAGGCCATCCTAAGGGCAGCTATGATATCGTCAGCCCTAATAACCATTGCAATATGGCGCAATCTACAAATGATGCATTTCCTACGGCTATCAAGGTATGTGCCATCTTGAAGACGAAACCGCTTCTTGAAGCGTTACAACGTCTCGTGGAGGAATTGGAAAAGAAAGCGGAAGAATACAGTGAAATCTTGAAGATGGGCCGTACTCATCTGCAAGATGCGGTGCCTATTACATTGGGTCAAGAAATGGGTGCCTATGCATCCGGTATACGCCGCGGTATTAAGCGTATTAAATCCGCCGTTGAAGGCGCTCATGTCATCAATATGGGGGCTACTGCGGTAGGCACGGGCCTTAATGCGGAGCCTAGTTATATTCATGATGTGGCATATGAACTCAGTGAAGTGGTGGGGGAACCGTTCTACACGGCGGATAACCTTATCGATGCTACGAATAATACGGATATTTTCGCGGATATCTCCAGCGGTATTAAAGTTACCGCATTGGTGCTTATCAAGATGGCCAATGATTTCCGTTTGATGGCATCCGGCCCTCGTTGCGGTATCGGCGAATTAAAACTACCTCCTCGTCAACCGGGTTCATCCATCATGCCGGGTAAGGTTAATCCTGTTATCGCAGAAGTATTGAACCAGGTGTGTTACCAAGTTATCGGTAATGATCTTACCATCACGTTGGCGGTGGAAAACGGTCAGTTTGAATTGAATGTAATGGAACCTGTATTGGCATATAATTTATTTAACAATCTTTGCTACCTCAAAAACGGGGTTAATACATTTGTAGATAAATTATTGGTGGATCTTGAAGTCGATCGGGAACAATGTGAGTACTGGCTCAACCGTTCCGTAGGTATCGTGACGGCATTGTTACCGCATTTAGGATATGAAACGGCATCGGCTCTTGCGAAGGAAGCGTATAAATCGGGCCGTGCTATTCGGGATATCATCTTGGAACAGGGTTTGTTAACGGAAGAAGAAATTAATCATATCTTATCCCCTAAAGAAATGACACGGCCCGGCATTGCCGGTGCTAACCTTTTGAAACATAAGGGGAACTAAATATTCGTTTTTAAATTCGTAGTTAAGATGGATACGTCTATGTTTGGTATAATGTTAAATGAATGATATATGAAAATCAAAAACTGTCAACCCCTTTGGTTGACAGTTTTTTGCATTACTGATAGAATTATATATTGCAAAAGTAGCGTTTTCTGCTTTTGGATGCAAAAACTATAACACAAATAGTGATGAGGTTTTCTTCCAAGGTTGTGCTTGGTTAACGGGAAGCAAGGTTATTTTAAAAATGAAATGGACCTTGCTTTATTTGACGTTATTCGAGCAGGAAAACTGAGACCTGTAAGATGTCTTTTTCATGCCGTTATAGAAAATGGTAGACCGGTGTGTTTGATAGGGGTGAAAGCAAATATGTTCAAACCTGAACAGGTAGGCAAAAGGACTCGTTATACATATGCAAAAATTAACGAAGTTATCAAGATGCCGCATTTATTGGACATTCAGCGTAAATCGTATGAATGGTTCTTGGAGAGTGGTTTACAAAATATTTTCAACGATATTTCTCCGATTAAAGACAATTCAGGTAATCTAGTACTTTCTTTCGAAGGGTTCAGCTTGGGTGAACCCAAGTATGATATTAATGAATGTAAAAATCGTGACGCTACATATGCGGCGCCACTTCGCGTAAATATTCGCTTGGTAAATAATGATCCGGAAAATATGGACATCAAGGAACAAGAAGTATTTATGGGCGATTTTCCGTTGATGACTGATACGGGTACTTTCATCATCAATGGTGCGGAACGCGTTATCGTATCTCAATTGGTACGTTCTCCTGGGGTGTACTATGGTAAAGAAATCGATACCATGGGTAATCGATTGTATGAGTCCACCGTTATTCCTAATCGCGGTGCGTGGATAGAACTTGAAACAGATGCGAGTGAAGTGGTGTCCGTCCGTATTGACCGAAACCGTAAATTACCGGCAACGGTGTTGGTTCGTGCATTAGGCTGGGATACTAATGAAAGCATCCTCGATCTATTCTGGAACGGTGAGACCGGTGAGGACGGATTGCCGGTATATGACGAACGCATCGTTCGCACACTGGAAAAAGACACGACTCAATCTGCTGATGAAGCATTGGTTGAAATTTATAAAAAATTACGTCCCGGCGAACCTCCAACTGTAGAATCCGCTCGTAATTTGTTCGATAACTTATTCTTCGATGCTCGCCGTTATGATTTGGCGCGCGTAGGTCGTTATAAATTAAATAAAAAACTCGGCTGGCGTCAACGTATGTTGGGTCAAACATTGGTGCAACCTATCGTAGATACTGAGACGGGTGAAATTATTCTCGATGCAGGCGTGCAGGTTTCCGAGGAACAATTGGCTGTAGTGGCTGAAAGCCACGTGTTTGACGGGGAAGGCTTTGCAGAGTTCTATATTCAAAATTCTGACGGCATGTCTTCCAAGGTGATTTGCAATAACTGCAATTTGCCATATGAACATCGCACGGTTACAAGAGAAGATATGATTGCTAATATTTCGTATTTGCTCAATCTTATGGATGGTGCGGGTCATACTGATGATATCGACCATTTGGGAAACCGCCGCCTTCGTTGCGTAGGTGAATTGTTGCAAAATCAATTCCGTATCGGTTTAACCCGTATGGAACGCGTTGTTCGTGAACGCATGACGATTCAGGAAATTGAATCGATTACACCGCAAGCATTGATCAATATTCGCCCTGTAGTGGCGGCAATCAAAGAATTCTTCGGTTCCTCCCAGTTGTCCCAGTTCATGGACCAAACAAATCCATTGGCGGAGTTGACTCACAAACGTCGTTTATCGGCTCTCGGCCCTGGCGGTTTGTCTCGTGAACGTGCGGGCTTCGAAGTCCGTGACGTGCATCATTCTCACTACGGCCGCATGTGTCCGATTGAAACGCCGGAAGGTCCGAACATCGGCTTGATTAACTCTTTGTCCAACTATGCAAAGGTAAATGAATTCGGCTTTATTGAAGCGCCATATCGTCGCGTTGAAAAAATTTACGGTAAAGGGAAAGAATCCGATACCGTTGTTAAAGTGCGCGTATCTGACAGTGTTGTATACATGACGGCTGATGAAGAAGAAGGAATGACCATCGCTCAGGCGAACTCGCCTATCGATGCGGACGGTTACTTCATGGAGGATCATGTTGCCTGTCGTCGCGGTCATGACGTATTGGAAGTTACACCTGATAAGGTTGACTATATGGACGTTAGTCCGAAAGAAGTTGTATCCATCGGTACAGCTATGATTCCATTCCTTGAAAATGACGATGCTAACCGTGCCTTGATGGGTGCGAACATGCAACGTCAGGCGGTGCCGCTCTTGCGAGCTCAAGCGCCTCTAGTCGGTACAGGTATGGAATATACAGCCGCAACTGACTCCGGCGTCTGCGTATTGGCGCGTGAATCCGGTAAAGTCGTACGTTGCTGGGGTAATGAAATTCACGTTCTTCGCGATAGCGACGGCCGTGTTGATACATACCGTTTGAATAAATTCCTTCGTTCCAACCAATCCACATGCTTTAACCAAAAACCGATCGTCAACCGCGGTGACCACGTTGTAAAAGGCCAGGTGTTGGCTGACGGCCCTGCTACCGACGGCGGTGAATTGGCATTGGGCTACAATGTTCTTGTAGCGTTCATGCCTTGGGAAGGTTATAACTACGAAGATGCTATCCTGCTCAGTGAAGAACTTTGCAAGGAAGATATTTATACATCCATTCATATTGAAGAATACGAATGTGATGCGCGTGACACTAAATTAGGTGCCGAAGAAATTACGCGTGAATTGCCTAATACAGGTGATGATACGCTCAGAAATCTCGACGAAGACGGTATTATCTGCATCGGTGCGGAGGTACATCCAGGGGATATTCTCGTGGGTAAAGCAACACCGAAAGGTGAAACTGAACTTACGCCGGAAGAACGCTTGCTACGTGCAATCTTTGGCGACAAAGAACGCGAAGTACGCGATACTTCCTTGCGTGTGCCTCATGGCGAATCCGGTAAAGTCGTAGACGTTAAGGTCTTTACTCGTGAAAACGGTGATGAATTACAACCGGGCGTAAATAAACTCGTCCGCGTATATATCGCTCAAAAACGTAAGATTCACGAAGGCGATAAAATGGCGGGCCGTCATGGTAACAAAGGTGTCGTTTCTCGCGTTATGAGAAAAGAGGACATGCCGTTCCTTCCTGACGGTACACCGGTACAAATCGTGTTGAATCCGTTGGGCGTACCGTCTCGTATGAATATCGGTCAGGTTCTTGAAACTCATTTGGGCTGGGCCGTTCAAGGTCTAGGCATGAAGATTAAAGAAACGGATCTTCATATTCAGAATGTGTTGAAAGAAGCGCGCACCGACAGTTCTTATTGGGATGAAATCGAAGCCGTTCGCGATTTATATGGTGAAATTGAAGCTTTGGAAGCGAAGGTTACAGAAGATGTAACGGCAGATCATTTCGATGAAAATGAAAAAATCATTGATTTGAAAGCGAAAATTCTCAAACATATAGAAAAAGCGGCACAGAAGAAATTCAAAGCTATGGGCGGTGAAGCCCGTTATCAGGAGCTCAAAGCTTTGGAAGCTAAATACAATGCACTTCATATGGAATACTTCGACTCCGAAGAAGAAGCGGCGGAAATGGATCCGGTTCTCGTAGAGGAATTGGCCGCTATCGATAAGGTTAAGAATACTCTTAATGATATTGAATCCGCCGAAGCGAAACGGGTTGAAATCCGCAAAGCATTGGAAGGACTCGGCTATGACTACAAAAAATACGGCATGCCGAAACCGGACGTAGCGGGTATTCATATCGCTACACCTGTATTTGACGGTGCTCATGAAAAAGACGTATTCGAAACATTGGCGATTGCAGACCGCCCTGATGACGGTAAAACCGTACTATATGACGGTCGTACAGGTGAACCGATGGATAATCGCGTTACGGTCGGGTATGTTTACATGCTTAAACTCCATCACTTGGTTGATGATAAGATTCATGCTCGTTCCACAGGTCCGTATTCCCTTGTTACACAACAGCCGTTGGGCGGTAAAGCTCAATTCGGCGGTCAGCGTTTCGGGGAAATGGAAGTGTGGGCTCTTGAAGCCTATGGTGCAGCCTATACACTTCAAGAGTTGTTGACCGTTAAATCCGATGATGTCGTAGGCCGTGTGAAAGCATACGAAAAAATCGTTAAAGGTGAAAATATTCCAGAACCGGGCGTACCTGAGTCCTTTAAAGTATTGCTCAAAGAACTTCAAAGTATCGGTCTTGATGTAAAAATATTGAATGAAGATCAAGAAGAAGTAGTAATGAAAGAACTTGATGACGAAGATGAAGCGGTAGAAACTGGTATTGAAGATGTTATGGACGGCAGTGCTGTTGAAACAGATGAAGTAACAGTTGTAGAACCGGAAGCAGAGGAAGAAGCACCTGCTGATAACGGCGGGGAAGATGATATTCTCAGCCAGTTGGCATATCCTATGGATCAATCCTCTGACGATGAAGACTGAAACTATCTATAGAAGGGAGCGATAGTAGTGCTAGACGTAAATGAATTCGATTCCATGCGAATCGGCTTAGCCTCTCCGGAACAGATCTTGGCATGGTCTCATGGGGAAGTTAAGAAACCAGAAACAATTAACTACCGTACGTTAAAGCCGGAACGTGATGGCCTGTTCTGTGAACGCATTTTCGGACCTACAAAGGATTGGGAATGTCACTGCGGCAAATATAAACGTATCCGTCATAAAGGCGTAGTCTGCGATAAATGTGGTGTTGAAGTTACTCGTGCAAAAGTACGTCGTGAACGTATGGGTCATATTGAATTGGCCACTCCTGTATCTCACATCTGGTACTTTAAAGGTATCCCGTCCCGTATGGGTCTGATCCTTGATGTATCTCCACGTTCCTTGGAACGTGTATTATACTTTGCTTCTTATATCGTAGTAGATCCTGCCGGAACACCATTGGCGAAACGCCAATTGTTATCCGAGCAAGAATATCGTGAATATGAAGCTCAATTTAACGAAGACGGTTATACTATCGGTGGTAAATCCGTCGTTATCGAAACGGTGGCACAACGCAACGAACGTTTGGCCATCGTGCGTGAAGCACAACGCAAAGAACGCTATAATGCGGCGCTTCGCGATGATGCGACGATTCCGGAAGCCGATAAAGAATACGAGGAACTCACTCGTGAAGAACGTTATGAATTAGGCGCTTCCGAAGAAATTCTTTTCGCCTGCATCGATATGGGGGCTGAGGCGGTAAAAGCGCTTTTAGCTGAACTCGATTTAGAAGTATTGAATGCTGAATTGCGTGAAGAATTGAACACGGCCAGCGGTCAACGTAAAATTCGTGCGGTTCGCCGTTTAGAGGTTGTAGAAGCATTCCGCCAATCCGGTAACCGTCCTGAATGGATGATTATGGACGTGGTTCCTGTAATTCCACCTGAATTGCGCCCTATGGTTCAACTCGATGGCGGTCGTTTTGCCACATCTGACCTCAATGATTTATATCGCCGTGTCATCAATCGTAACAACCGTTTGAAACGATTGCTCGATTTGGGTGCACCTGATATCATCGTGCGCAATGAAAAACGTATGCTTCAGGAAGCGGTGGACGCGTTGATTGACAATGGTCGTCGCGGTCGTCCTGTTACGGGGCCCGGTAACCGTCCGTTGAAATCCTTGTCCGATATGCTCAAGGGTAAACAGGGCCGTTTCCGTCAGAACCTGCTCGGTAAACGTGTTGACTACTCCGGTCGTTCCGTTATCGTAGTAGGCCCTGAACTTAAAATGCATCAATGCGGCCTGCCTAAGGAAATGGCGTTGGAATTGTTCAAACCGTTCGTTATGAAACGTCTGGTTGAACGGGGGCAGGCATCCAATATCAAGGCTGCTAAACGCCAGGTTGAAAGAATCGGCCCCGGCGTGTGGGAATCCTTGGAAGAGGTTATCAAGGAACATCCTGTTCTCTTGAACCGCGCCCCTACATTGCACAGACTCGGTATCCAGGCTTTTGAACCGATTCTTTGGGAAGGCCGTGCTATCAAGTTACATCCGTTAGTATGTACAGCGTTCAATGCCGACTTTGATGGTGACCAAATGGCGTGTCACTTACCATTGTCCGTTGAAGCACAGGCGGAAGCACGTACATTGATGCTTTCCAGCCATAATATCTTGTCCACCAAAGACGGCAAACCGGTAGCAGTACCGTCTCAGGATATGATCTTGGGTACATACTACTTGACGGTTGTACGCGAAGATACTAAAGATAAGGCAAAAACATTTGCTACCTACGATGAAGTCATGCTTGCCTATGAATCTCATGTCATCGGTTTACAGGATATTCTTTATATACGCATGCCTGAACATGGTCGTGTGGAAACAACTGCAGGTCGTCTGATCTTCAATAATGCGTTATTCCCTGAATTATGGCAATATGAACAACGTGAAGACGGCACTTATTCCTTGGGTAAGGTTATGGATAAGAAAACCGTCGGCAAATTGGTTGATCAATGCTTCCAGTTGTTCGGTAACGAAAAAACGGCGGAATTATTGGACAGAATCAAGTCCTTGGGCTATTCTTTTGCACGTCGCGCCGGCATGACCGTAGCGATTGCGGATATCAAAGTACCGGATGTTAAGTTTGATTTACTTGATACGGCGGAACAAGAGGTAGAAAAAGTATCCCGCTTGTACCGTCGCGGTCTCATTACAGAGGAAGAACGATATCGTAAGACCATTCAGTTGTGGACCCAGGCGACAGAAGACGTTACCGATGCCATGATGGATAATATGGCGTGCGATAAAGACGGCTTTAACCCTGTATATATGATGGCTATCTCCGGTGCCCGCGGTAATAAACAACAGATTCGTCAGCTTGCCGGTATGCGCGGTTTGATGGCGGATCCATCCGGTCGTATCATCGATTTGCCGATTAAGGCTAACTTTAAAGAAGGCTTGACCGTATTGGATTACTTTACATCCTCTCACGGTGCGCGTAAAGGTTTGGCCGATACGGCGCTCCGTACAGCTGACTCCGGTTACTTGACCCGCCGTCTCGTCGACGTATCTCAGGACGTAATCGTTCGTGAGGATGATTGTGATGTGGTAGGTATCGATCTCGTTCGTGAACGCGCTCGTTTGGCTACATCTTCCCGTCAGGCGTTGGACTTGTTGAAAGACAAGCTTCTCGGCCGCGTGTTGGATAAAGATGTGGTTAATGCGGAAACAGGAGAACTTGTGGTACCTGCGGAAACCGTTCTTGATGAACAATGCTTGACGGATATCGCTGAATCCGGTGTTACATCGATTGCTTTGCGCGGTGTGCATTTAGGCTCCGACAGCGATATCAACCATACTAATCTGGTTCAAAAAATCATTCTTGGTGAAAGCGATGACAGTATCCGTGCAACATTGAAGGAAACTATGGTTCAGAATATGTTGAACAAGGACACTGTAAATGCAATCGTCGACAGCAACGGCGTGGAAATTTTCCCTGCCGATACACGCCTTACGGAAGAAGGCATCGAAGCCATTCTTAACTCCGATGTAAAAGAAGTACAGGTGCGCAACAATGAAATCCACGGTATCGAAGTGGAAGCTATCGTTGAAGGTACCGGTGTTATCGAACCGTTAAAAGACCGTATCGTAGGCCGCATTGCAGCCGAAGAATTGGCTAATAAGAAAACAGGAGAAGTTATCGTTCCTCTTAACGGTGAAATTACGGAAGCATTGGCTGATGAAGTAGTAAAACACTATGAAACTGTCAAGATCCGTTCCGTATTGACCTGCCGCAGCCCTTATGGCGTATGCCGCAAGTGTTACGGTCGCGATTTGGGTACAGGTAACCAGGTTCAAGTCGGTGAAGCCGTAGGTATCATTGCGGCACAATCCATCGGCGAACCGGGTACTCAGTTGACAATGCGTACATTCCATACAGGCGGTGTCGCAGGTGACGATATTACACAAGGTTTGCCACGTGTCGAAGAATTGTTCGAAGCACGTAAGCCGAAACGTAATGCCATCATCGCCGAAAACGAAGGGACTGTTCGCGTTGTGCCTAACGAAGGTAAAAAAGGCACCAATACAATCTTCATCACCGGTGAAGACGGTATCGAACTTGATTATCTCATTCCTTACGGTTCCCGTATTATCGTTAAAGACGGTGATGTGGTATCCTTAGGTGCTCGTTTGACAGAGGGTTCCATCAATCCTCATGACATCATGCGTGTCATGGGTACGGAAGCGACACAACGTTACCTCGTATACGAAGTACAGAAGGTATACAAATCCCAAGGTGTAGAAATTAACGATAAACATATCGAAGTTATCGTACGCCAAATGCTTCATAAAGTTAAAATTGAAACTGCCGGCGATGCGGATATGCTTCCGGGGGATATGGTCGACGTTAATACTTTTGACGAAGAAAACCGTCGCCTTACTCTCAACGGGCGTGAAAATGCTACGGGCAAACGCACGTTATTGGGGATTACGAAAGCCGCATTGGCTACGGATTCCTTCTTGTCCGCTGCGTCCTTCCAGGAAACGACACGTGTTCTTACCGACGCTGCCATCAAGGGTAAAATCGATCCATTGTTAGGCTTGAAAGAAAACGTAATTATAGGTAAATTGATTCCTGCCGGCACAGGTATGAGTCGTTACCGTAAGATTGAAGTTGTAAAAAATACACCTGAAATCATTGATATTACGGAAGAGGTTATGTCTGAAGAGTAATCGCTTCGGACCGGCCGTTAGGCCATATTAATTGTATAGACTTGTTGCATCGTTGATACTGTGCGACAGAATAAAAAGGGTGCACCCGCGAGGTGCACCCTTTTGTTATAGGCATATATTGATTTTAAGCTCTATGATTATAGGACTATATAATTATATGCCTGTATAAATTGGGAGCTATATGATATGTGTTAGTGTCATTTGGTGAATTTAAATGATACTTCGTTGATTGCTATTTTATAAAAACTACTCGGCAGCTTCCTCCGCGTCATGAGCCATGATGTCATAACCGACGTCATCCGATAAGGTTAGATATCGTTCATATTGTCGAATGATATCGGTAATGATATCCTCGCGTGTCATATACTGCGCATCATATCCGGCGCGACCGTCACTGAAATATGTCATGGGAATTGCATTTGTGCTTTCCGTAATGTGAGGAATATTGGGATCGTCGATGAGATGATCCGATACCTCCTGTGTAACGAGCTTGATACCGTAGGTAAAGTTACGCATCGATTCCTTTTCGATGGTCAACTCCACGGAGGCATCGTTACCGTTGAATTGTTTGTCAATTCGCGTGGTTAATCCGTATTCCTCGGTTAACTCTTTATTAAGCTGGCACATGGCGGGCAATACGGTCGTTTTCATAAAGGAAATAACATCTTCCGACTGCGTTTGATTGAGTATTTTAGCGAGCCCCTGTTTCCAGTTTTTGCTGTCCCAATAGATGGATGTGGTTGAAAGTTTCGTGTTAAAGTATTGATTATCCGTCAATAATCCCTGCCATAAGCTGTAGCACATGATGACCATCAAAGCTGCAAACGGTAAGGCTAGAATGAGTGTTACCGACTGGAGTACGTTGAGTCCGCCGATGCTGAGCAAGCTGATTGCGAGGAATGCCATCACGGCACCCCACATCGGACATTGCCATTTCGGTGATGGCGTGCCTTTGTCATAAGCGGCGATATTATTTAATACATAAATTCCCGAGTCGGCAGATGTGATGAAAAATAATGCCAATACGATAATCGATAGGAGACTGGTCAAACCGGATAATGGTAAATACTCGAGAAATGCGAAGAGCAGCTGTTCCGGTTTATCGGTTAATGCACCGAGTGCGCCGTTTGCCACGCTTTCATCAATATAAATGGCGGTATTGCCGAAGATGGTGAACCAGACGATGGTGAATACGGTGGGAATGATGAGAACGCCGAAGATGAATTCTCGAATTGTGCGACCTCTTGAGATTCGCGCGATGAACATGCCGACGAATGGCGCCCAAGATAACCACCATGCCCAAAACAGTATGGTCCAGCTGAAAAACCATGGGCGGTTTTCCGGCGTGTAGATAGATGTATAGAAGCTTTGTCCCAGAATATGTGACAGATAATAGCCGAAGTTTTCCACCATGGAGTTTAGTAGAAGCAATGTGGGACCGGCACAGAGAACAAAGAGCATTAAGACTAATGCAACGGATATATTGACTTCGCTTAGCAGTTTGACGCCCTTATCGATACCTGTAACGGCTGATAAAACGGCGATGGACATAATGACGATGATGATGACCGTTTGTGCGGGAAAGTCGTTAGCGGAAATGACGTCAATATATAGAAAGCCCGCACCTAATTGGGCGGCACCGAATCCTAACGTGGTCACAATCCCTAATAGAGTTACGCAAAGTGCGATAATATCGATGATATGCCCTCGTGAACCGTTGATCTTATCTTTCCACAACGGATAGAAGCATGAGCGTAGCGCTAGGGGCAGTTTATAACGGAAACCGAAATATGCTAGTGCTAAAGCCATGATGCCGTATACAGTCCATGCGTTGATGCCCCAGTGGAAAATGGAGCGGAATAGAGCCTCCTTGGCGCTCGGTGCACCGTCGACGAGACCTATGGCGGAGTGATAATGCGAGAGCGGTTCAGCGGTACCGAAGAACATGAGACCTACACCGGTACCGGCCGCAAATAGCATGGCGAGCCAAGCTGTATAAGAGAATTCAGCTTCCTCGTCGTCGCTGCCGAGTTTAATATCGCCCAACGAACTGAGTGCTAGAAATATGCTGAAGATAAAGAAGAGACTGATTGCTAAAATGTAAAACCAGCTGAAATCTTCAAATATGATATCTCGAACCCCTTGGAGGATCGTTTGAGATATTTGCGGAATCAGAAGGGCGCATAAGCTCAGCCCTAAAACGATAGACAAGCTGCCTATGATTACAGGTGGATTGAAGTTTGAATAACGTTTGATGAGTTGGATCATATAATCTCCTTTCTATAATAATCTATAATTACAAATATTTGTTCTATATAAATTTATATCATACTAAAATGGTGTTTATATTAATTTTGCATAATTGGTAAAAGAAAAAATAATAGCGCATGTATAGAATGAGTAAATATTCGCCAAAATAATCAAATGTGAATAAAAATTCTTGCTGTGTTTATAAAATGAAGAAGTGTGAAACACACGGATGAGTGTGCATATAAAATGCAGATAAATAGCGGTGTAAGACGTTGAAAATCGTTTGACATGGTCTTGCGTAATTGATATACTTACATAGTGCTCTGGGCATGGTATGCCTAATCAGCATAATTTCGTAAGGAGAATTAGTACAATGGACATTGCCCATTTGAAGTCGGTGAACAAAACAATCGGTGCCAAGCAAACGTTGAAACAAATTGCTAAAGGTACTGTGAAGTACGTGTTCCTGGGCTGTGATAGTGATGAACGTGTGGTACAGCCTTTACGGACTGCTTGTGAAGAACAGGGAATACCTGTGAATGACGAGCACACCATGGATGATCTCGGACGTGCGTGTCGCATCAAGGTGCGCGCTACGGCGGTGGGAATCCTGCGTTGATCTCGGTAATATCCGATGTAACACTTTGTTATGGCGGATCAATTATAAATCTCAAATTTGGAAAGGAGGTGCCCAAATGCCAACAATTAATCAGCTAGTACGCAAAGGTCGCGAAAGCATGACTAAAAAGTCTGATGCTCCAGCACTTCAAGAAAGCCCACAAAAACGTGGTGTATGTACTCGTGTGTACACAGCTACTCCAAAGAAACCAAACTCCGCGCTTCGTAAAGTTGCCCGTGTACGTTTGACAAACGCTATTGAAGTAACTGCTTACATTCCAGGCATTGGTCACAATTTACAAGAACACAGTGTTGTACTTATCAGAGGCGGTCGTGTTAAAGACCTTCCAGGTGTGCGTTATCACATTGTTCGTGGTGCATTGGATACAGCTGGCGTACAAAACCGTATGCAAAGTCGTTCCAAATACGGCGCGAAAAAAGCTAAAAAATAATTTTAGCCATTAAACAAAATTAACACACATCTAATAAAGGAGGAATTGAACATGCCAAGAAAAGGCCCTGTTCCGAAACGTGATGTACTTCCAGATCCGGTGTACAACAGCAAATTAGTTACACGTTTCATCAACAAAGTTATGTACGATGGCAAAAAAGGCATTGCTGAAACTATCGTATATGATGCATTTGAAATTATTCGTTCCAAAATGGGTCAGGACCCAATGGAAGTTTTTGATCAAGCATTGAAAAATGTTATGCCTGTGCTTGAAGTGCGCGCTCGCCGTATCGGTGGTGCTAACTATCAGGTACCAGTTGAAGTTCGCGCTGATCGCCGTCAAACCCTGGGTATTCGTTGGGTTGTAAACTACGCTCGTCTTCGTGGTGAACGCACTATGAAAGAACGCTTGGCAGGCGAATTGATGGACGCTTTCAACAATGCAGGCGCTGCAATCAAGAAAAAAGAAGATACTCATAAAATGGCAGAAGCTAATAAAGCATTTGCTCATTATCGTTGGTAATAAGAGGAGTTGACAACTGTGGCAAGAGAGTTTTCCTTAGCAAAAACTCGTAATATCGGTATCATGGCTCACATCGATGCCGGTAAAACAACTACTACAGAACGTATCCTCTACTATACAGGTATCGTTCACAAGATCGGCGAAGTACACGAAGGTGCTGCTACGATGGACTGGATGGAGCAAGAGCAAGAACGTGGTATCACAATCACTTCTGCTGCAACAACTTGTCAATGGAAAGAACATCGTATTAACATCATCGATACTCCTGGTCACGTTGACTTTACTGTAGAAGTAGAACGTTCTCTACGTGTTCTTGACGGCTCCGTAGCGGTGTTCAGTGCCAAAGGTGGCGTTGAACCTCAATCCGAAACTGTATGGCGTCAAGCGTCTAACTACGGTGTACCTCGTATTGCTTATGTAAATAAGATGGATACGATCGGTGCTGACTTCTTTAACGTAGTTGACATGATGAAAACCCGTTTGGGTGCAAATTCCGTAGCGATTCAAGTGCCGATCGGCGCCGAAGATACTTTCCAAGGCATCATCGATTTGATGACTATGAAAGCGGAAATTTACAAATCCGATGACGGTAAAGAATTTGAAATCACTGATATCCCGGCTGAATATCAAGAAGTGGCGGAAGCTCGTCGCGAAATGATGATCGATGCTATCGCTGAAACTGATGACGATATCATGATGAAATATTTGGAAGGCGAAGAAATCTCCATAGAAGAATTGAAAGCAGCGATGCGTAAAGCCGTTATCGCTAACCAATTGTTCCCGGTTCTTTGCGGTTCTTCCTACAAAAATAAAGGTGTGCAAATGTTGTTGGACGCTGTCATCGATTACATGCCTGCTCCAATCGATATTCCACCTATTAAGGGTGTTGTTCCTGGTACTGAAGAAGAAACAACTCGTCCTTCTTCCGATGAAGAGCCATTCTCCGCATTGGCATTCAAAATCATGGCTGACCCTTATGTTGGTAAATTAGCGTTCTTCCGTGTGTACTCCGGTACATTGGAATCCGGTTCTTACGTTTTCAACTCCACTAAAGGTAAGAAAGAACGTATTGGCCGCATTCTTCAAATGCACGCTAACTCCCGTAAAGAAATCGAACGCGTATATTCCGGTGATATCGCTGCGGCGGTCGGCTTGAAGGATACCACTACAGGCGACACATTGTGTGATGAAAAAGCTCCTGTAATCCTTGAATCCATGGAATTCCCGGAACCGGTTATCTCCGTTGCCGTTGAACCTAAAACAAAAGCTGACCAAGAAAAAATGGGTACGGCTCTTGCTCGTTTGGCGGAAGAAGATCCTACTTTCAAAGTTCGCACCGATGAAGAAACAGGTCAAACAATTATTTCCGGTATGGGTGAGCTTCACTTGGATATCATCGTTGACCGTATGCATCGTGAATTCAAAGTAGACTGTAACGTAGGTAAACCTCAAGTTGCGTACCGCGAAACTATCCGCAAGTCTGTTAAGGCTGAAGGTAAGTTCGTACGCCAGTCCGGTGGTCGTGGTCAATATGGTCACTGCTGGTTGGAATTGATTCCTCAAGAACCGGGCGCTGGCTTTGAATTTGAAAACAAGGTCGTAGGTGGTGCGATTCCTCGTGAATACATCGGACCTGTTGAAAACGGTGTTAAAGAAGCTATGGAAACCGGTGTTATCGCCGGATATCCAATGGTTGACATCAAAGTTATCGTATTCGACGGCTCTTACCATGACGTTGACTCCAACGAAATGGCCTTCAAAATCGCCGGTTCTATGGGCTTTAAAGAAGGTGCTCGCAAAGCGGACCCTGCATTGCTTGAACCGTACATGGCCGTAGAAGTAGACGTTCCTGAAGAATATATGGGCGACGTAATCGGTGACTTGAACTCCCGTCGTGGTCGTATGGACGGCATGGAAGCTCGCAATGGTAACCAACATATCAAAGCATATGTTCCGTTGAGTGAAATGTTCGGTTACGCAACTGATCTTCGTTCCAAAACGCAAGGTCGCGGTAACTACTCCATGACATTCGATCATTATGAAGAAGTTCCTAAGAAAATTGCTGAAGAAATTCAAGCAAAGAAAAATGGTTAATCTCACATTTGATTAATAGAATTACTATTTTCCTCGGAGGATAATTTAAAATGGCTAAAGAAAAATTTGAACGTACGAAACCGCATGTTAATATCGGTACAATCGGTCACGTTGACCATGGTAAAACTACTTTGACTGCTGCAATCACTAAAGTATTGGCTGAAAAAGGCCAAGCTGACTTCCAGGATTACAGCATGATCGATAAAGCTCCTGAAGAACGTGAACGCGGTATCACAATCAACACTGCACACGTTGAGTATGAAACTGAAAATCGTCACTATGCACACGTTGACTGCCCGGGCCATGCTGACTATGTTAAAAACATGATCACCGGCGCGGCGCAAATGGACGGCGCTATCTTGGTTGTATCCGCAGCTGACGGCCCTATGCCTCAAACTCGCGAACACATCTTGTTGGCTCGTCAGGTTGGCGTTCCTGCAATCGTAGTATTCTTGAACAAAGCCGATATGGTTGATGACGAAGAATTGATCGAATTGGTTGAAATGGAAGTTCGTGAACTTCTTTCTTCCTACGAATTCCCTGGCGACGAAGTACCTATTATCGTAGGTTCCGCATTGAAAGCTTTGGAAGGCGACGCTCAATATGTAGCAAAAATCGACGAATTGATGGCGGCTGTAGACTCCTACATCCCAACTCCAGTTCGTGATACTGATAAACCTTTCTTGATGCCTGTGGAAGACGTTTTCACAATCACCGGTCGTGGTACAGTAGCAACTGGCCGTGTTGAACGTGGTGAAGTGAACGTTGGTGACACTGTAGAAGTAGTAGGCTTGAAAGAAAAAGCTGAACAATATGTTGTTACAGGTCTTGAAATGTTCCGTAAAACATTGGATTCCGCAGTAGCAGGTGACAATGTGGGCGCATTGCTTCGCGGTGTTGACCGTAAAGACATCGAACGTGGTCAAGTATTGGCTAAACCGGGTTCCATCAACCCACACACTAAATTCAAAGCAGAAGTATACGTTTTGACTAAAGAAGAAGGTGGTCGTCATACGCCATTCTTCTCCAACTACCGTCCACAATTCTACTTCCGTACAACAGACGTAACAGGTGTTGTAAACCTTCCTGAAGGTGTAGAAATGTGTATGCCTGGCGATAACGTAACAATGGAAATCGAATTGATCACTCCAATCGCTATCGAAGAAGGTCTTCGTTTCGCGATCCGCGAAGGTGGCCACACAGTAGGTGCCGGTGTAGTAACACAAATCGAAGGTTAATATACCTTTTATGCTCATCGCAGTAATGCGCTGAGTACAATACTTGCAGCACATAAGAGCGGCAGATACTGCCGCTCTAGTGTTGTGTTTTTAAACTATGAAGTAGAAGGTTGCCTCTGCGGGGGAGAATTTCTATGGAGCAGTTCATTCATGAAATGGACGACAGGAGGAATTATTAATAATGGCTAAACAGCAAAAAATCCGTATTCGCCTTAAGGCATACGACCACAAAGCTCTCGATCAAAGCGCTGCTAAGATCGTAGACACTGCAAAAAGAAATGGCGCTATGGTTTCTGGTCCGATTCCATTGCCAACAGAAAAGAATATCTTCACGATTCTTCGTTCAGTACATGTAAACAAAGACTCCCGTGAACAATTCGAAATGCGTACACATAAACGCTTGATCGATATTCTTGAACCAAATTCGAAAACAGTAGATGCTATCACTCGTTTAGATTTACCGGCTGGTGTATCTATTGAAATAAAACTATAAGGAGGTGCGATAATGTCTAAAGCTATTTTGGGTAAAAAATTAGGAATGACACAAGTCTTCACAGCTGAAGGCCGTTTAGTTCCTGTAACAGTAGTGGAAACTACCCCAAGCGTTGTAGTGCGCGTAAAGACTGTTGAAACAGACGGCTACGAAGCAGTACAAATTGGTTACGGTTCCATTAAAGAAAAACATTTAACAAAACCTGTAAAAGGTCAGTTCGACAAAGCTGGCGTAGATCCAGTGAAATACCTTCGCGAAGTTCGCGTTGACAATGCGGCTGACTACACAGTAGGCCAAACTCTGGCAGCTGATATCTTCGCAGAAGGTGAATTGGTGGACGTAGTGGGTACAGGTAAAGGTAAAGGGTTTGCTGGCACGATTAAACGCCATAATTTCTCCCGTGGTCCTGAAACTCACGGTTCCAAATCTCACCGTGAACCTGGTTCCATCGGTCCTATGATCTCCGGTGGCGGCGGTAAGGTATACAAAGGTAAAAAACTCCCTGGACAAATGGGTGGTTACAGAGTTACCGTACAACGCTTATCCGTTGTGAAAGTTGATGCTGAACGTAACCTTTTATTGGTTAAAGGTGGTATCCCAGGCGCTAAAGGTAGCTTGGTTATGGTTCAGAGCACGGTTAAACCTGTTAAATAATCATTTGTCGAAAGGAGGATTATGTAATGCCTACAGTAGCAACATATAATCAATCCGGCGTTAAAGTCGGTGAAATACAGTTAAACGATGCAGTATTCGGCGTTGAAGTAAACGAAGCCGTTATGCATCAAGCCGTAGTTCGTCAATTGTCTAACGAACGTCTCGGCACACATGCAACAAAAACTAGAGGTATGGTTCGCGGCGGCGGTCGCAAACCTTGGAAACAAAAAGGTACCGGTCGTGCACGTGCAGGCTCCAGCCGTTCCCCAATCTGGATCGGTGGCGGTACTACATTTGGTCCTCAACCTCGCAGCTATTATAAAGCTATGCCTCGTAAGGCTAGACGTTTGGCAGTTAAATCTGCTCTTAGCGATAAAGTGAATAATAGCGAATTATACGTTTTGGAAGAAATCACATTAGCAGCTCCTAAAACTAAAGAAGTGTTGAACATTCTTAACAGCTTCAACGTTGGTGATGCAAAAGTATTGTTCATCACTGAAGGTGATGTAAATGTTGAACGTTCCGCTCGTAATATCCAAGGTGTTAAAGCATTGGCTTGCGAAGGTATGAACATTTTCGATCTTCTTCATTACGATAAGCTCTTCATTACTAAAGGCGCTGTCGAAAAAATCGAGGAGGTGCTCGGATAATGCAATTACATGATGTACTAATCCGCCCGGTTATTACCGAAAAATCCACTATGCTTATGGAAGAAGGCAAATACACTTTCCGTGTGCCTTTAACTGCAAATAAAGTGCAAATCCGTCAAGCAGTTGAAAAAATCTTCAATGTAAAAGTAGAGAAAGTAGCTACTATTCGCGTTTTAGGCAAAACTAAACGCATGGGTCGTACACAAGGTAAACGTAGCGATTACAAAAAAGCTATCGTAACCTTAAAAGCTGGCGAATCCATTGAATTCTTTGAAGGTGTCTAAGAGTCTAGTTGTAAGGAGGCCCACTAATGGCAATTAAATCATTTAAACCGTACTCCGCTGGTCGCCGGTTTATGACAGTATCCGCCTTCGACGAAATCACAGCAAGCAAACCGGAAAAATCCTTGCTCACTAAGATTTCTCAAAAAGGTGGTCGTAACAATACTGGTAAAATGACGGTTCGTCACCAAGGTGGCGGTCATAAACGTCAATACCGTATCATTGACTTCAAACGTACTAAAGATAATATTCCGGCTAAGGTAGCTACAATCGAGTATGATCCTAACCGTTCTTCTCGCATTGCTTTGCTTAACTATGCTGATGGTGAAAAACGTTATATTTTAGCGCCAAACGGCTTAAAAGTTGGTGACGTTGTATTCTCCGGCCCTGATTCCGATATTAAACCTGGTAACTGCTTACCATTGATGAATATCCCAGACGGTACTCAAATTCACAATATCGAATTGAAAATCGGTAAAGGCGGTCAAATCGTTCGTTCCGCTGGTACATCCGCTCAGTTGATGGGTAAGGATAATGGCTATGCTATCCTTCGTTTGCCATCCGGCGAAATGCGCCGCGTACGTCAAGAATGCCGTGCGACAATCGGTGTTGTTGGTAACGCTGACCACAGCAACCTTGTAATCGGTAAAGCTGGTCGTCATCGTTGGATGGGCGTTCGTCCTGGTAACCGCGGTGTTGTAATGAACCCTTGTGACCATCCACATGGTGGTGGTGAAGGTAAATCTCCTGTTGGTCGTAAACATCCTGTTACACCTTGGGGCAAACCAGCACATGGTGTTAAAACTCGCGACAAGAAAAAAGCTTCTAACAGCTTGATCATTAAACGTCGTACAAAATAGGATAAAGGAAAGGAGATAAAATAGTGTCCAGATCTATTAAAAAAGGCCCTTTCGTAGCAGATCATTTGCTTAAGAAAGTTGATGCTTTAAACGAAACTAACGAAAAGAAAGTTGTAAAAACCTGGTCCCGTGCCTCTACTATTATCCCTAGTTTTGTAGGCCACACAATTGCTGTGCATGATGGTCGCAAACACGTACCTGTATTCATTACAGAAGATATGGTAGGTCATAAATTAGGTGAGTTCGCCCCTACACGTACTTATAGAGGTCATGGTAAGGACGAAAAATCTACAGGCAAAAAATAGGAGGAAATAATACATGGAAGCAAAAGCAATCGCTAGACATATCCGAATCGCGCCTCGTAAAATCCGTATCGTAGCAGATTTAGTGCGCGGTAAAAACATCGGCGAAGCATTTGCCATCTTGAAGTTTACTCCGAAAGTTGGCGCCGATGTAGTAGAAAAAGTAATGCGTTCTGCTGTAGCAAATGCAGAACACAATTTCGATATGAATGTTGACAATCTTTACGTATCCGAGATCTTCGTTGATCAAGGCCCTACATTAAAACGCATTCATCCTCGTTCCCGTGGTCAAGCTTTCAAAATCTTGAAACGCACTAGCCACGTAACAGTAGTAGTTAAAGAAAGAGCTTAAGAAGGAGGGAATCAGAGTGGGTCAAAAAGTTAATCCACACGGTTTGCGTGTCGGTATCGTAAAAGATTGGGACGCAAAATGGTATGCAGATAAAGATTTCGCTGCTAATCTTCATGAAGACGTAAAAATTCGTAACTTCTTGAAAGAAACCCTTTTCATTGCTGGTATTTCCCGCATTGAAATCGAGCGTACAAATAAACGTATTAAATTGACTATCCACACTGCAAAACCAGGTATGGTTATCGGTCGTGGTGGTGCTGGTATCGAAGATATCAAAAAAGCAATGACTCGTTTCACTGATAAACAAGTGGACGTTAACATCGCTGAAATTAAACAGGCAGACATGGATTCGACATTAGTTGCTGAAAACATTGCCGGCCAATTGGAACGCCGTATTGGTTTCCGCCGCGCAATGAAACAAGCTGTTGGTCGTACGATGCGCTTGGGTGCAAAAGGTATTAAGATCATGGTAAGCGGTCGTCTTGGTGGCGCTGAAATCGCTCGTAGCGAATCCTACCGTGAAGGTTCTATCCCATTGCATACATTGCGTGCAGACATCGACTATGGTACTGCTGAAGCTCATACAACATACGGTTGTATCGGCGTTAAAGTATGGATTTACAAAGGTGAAGTTTTGCCTGAGGCGAAACAAACGCCTGCTAAGAAGGAAGAAGGTGGCAAGTAATGCTTATTCCAAAGCGCGTAAAACATCGTAAGCAATTCCGCGGCCGTATGAAAGGTCGTGCTATGCGCGGTAATACAGTGTCTCATGGTGAGTTCGGCTTGGTAGCATGCGAACCATCTTGGATTACAAACCGTCAAATCGAAGCTGCCCGTATTGCTATGACTCGTTATATCAAACGTGGCGGTAATGTATGGATTAAAATTTTCCCTGACAAACCAATCACAGCTAAACCTGCAGGTACTCGTATGGGTTCCGGTAAAGGTTCGCCTGAATACTGGGTAGCAGTGGTTAAACCAGGTCGTGTAATGTTTGAAATGGACGGTGTGCCTGAGGCTGTAGCTCGTGAAGCTATGCGTCTTGCAAGCCATAAACTTCCAATCAAATGCAAATTTGTTGTTAAGGGTAAAGAATTGGGTGGTGACGTAAATGAAGGTTAATGACATTCGCAATATGAGCGCTGCCGAAATGGAACAAAAAGTTTCCGGTCTTAAGGAAGAGTTATTTAACCTCCGTTTTCAGCTTGCAACAGGTCAATTAGAAAATCCTATGCGCATTCGTGAAGTTAAGAAGACAATCGCTCGTATTAAAACTGTACAACGTGAAGTTGAACTTAAATCTGAAAACGCATAATAACACAGATTTGTTAAAGTTTGAAAAGGAGGCTTAAAATCGTGGCAGAAGAAAGAAACGTACGTAAAGTCCGCGTAGGTAAAGTTGTTAGCGACAAAATGGACAAAACTGTTGTTGTTGCTGTTGAACGTAAAGTACCTCACGCATTATATAATAAGCCAATGGTTAGCACAAAACGCTTCAAAGCTCATGATGAAAACAATGAGTGTCAAATTGGCGATACAGTTAAAATTGTAGAAACTCGTCCACTTTCTAAAGATAAATGTTGGAGAGTTGTTGAAATTCTTGAAAGACAAAAATAAGAGTGATGTAAGGAGGAATAGACGATGATCCAGCAACAAACAATTTTGAATGTTGCCGACAACACTGGTGCTAAACGTATTATGTGCATCCAAGTCATGGGCGGTTCTTATCGCAAATTCGGCAATATCGGTGACGTAATCGTTGCTTCTGTAAAAGATGCATCACCCGGTGGCGTTGTCAAGAAAGGCGACGTAGTCAAAGCTGTTATTGTTCGTTCTAAAAAAGGTATCCGCCGTCAAGACGGTTCCTATATCCGTTTTGATGAAAACGCAGCAGTAGTTATTAAAGATGACAAGACCCCTCGTGGTACTCGTATCTTTGGACCGGTAGCGAGAGAACTTCGTGAAAAAGACTTCATGAAAATCGTTTCTTTGGCTCCGGAAGTATTATAAGAAGGAGGAACGCAGCATATGGCTAAATTACAAATCAAAAAAGGCGATACCGTTGTTGTTATCTCCGGTAAAGATAAAGGTAAGCAAGGTAAAGTAATCGCTACTGAACCTAAAAAAGAACGCGTATTTGTTGAAGGCGTTAATACTGTAAAACGTCACACAAAACCTTCTCAAGCTAACCCACAAGGCGGCATCGTTACTAAAGAAGCTGGTATCCATGTTTCCAACGTAATGATCGTTGATCCAGAAACTAAAACAGCTACTCGTATCAAAAAAGTAGAAGGTAAAGACGGTAAATTCGTTCGCGCTACTGTTAAATCCGGTACAGTACTTAAATAATCAGGAAAGGAGGAGCTACATAAATGTCTCGTTTGTTTGAACAATACAACTCTGAAATCAAAAAGAGTATGCAAGAAAAATTCAGTTACGGCAACGTAATGGAAATTCCTAAATTGGAAAAAATCGTTATCAACATGGGCGTAGGTGATGCAGTAGGCAATGCAAAAGCATTGGAAGCGGCTGTTCATGATTTGACTATCATTGCAGGTCAAAAACCTGTAATCACAAAAGCTAAAAAATCCATTGCGAACTTTAAAGTTCGTGAAGGCATGGCGTTGGGTACAAAAGTTACTCTTCGTGGCGAACGCATGTATGAATTCCTTGATAAATTGATCAATGCGGCATTACCTCGTGTACGTGACTTCCGCGGTATCAGCGCTACTGCATTTGATGGCCGTGGTAACTACGCTTTGGGTCTTAAAGAACAGCTCATCTTCCCTGAAATCGAATATGATCAGGTAGAACGCGTTACTGGTATGGATATCATTATCGTAACAAGTGCTAATACAGATGAAGAAGCTCGTGAATTGTTGACTCAATTCGGTATGCCTTTTGAAAAATAATAGGAGGAACATATAGATGGCTAAAAAATCTATGATTGAACGCGAAAAGAAACGCGCTAAAATCGTTGAAAAATATGCAGCTAAACGTGAAGCGTTAAAAGCAGCAGGTGATTATGAAGGCTTATCCAAATTACCGGCTAATGCATCCCCGACACGCTTGCACAATCGTTGCAACTTAACTGGTCGTCCTCACGGCTATATGCGTAAATTCGGTATCAGCCGTATTGCGTTCCGTGAATTGGCGTATAAAGGACAAATTCCTGGTGTTAAAAAAGCCAGCTGGTAATATTAGACGAGAGGAGGTTTTTAGATTATGGTAATGACCGATCCTATCGCGGATATGCTTACGCGCATCCGTAATGCAAATGCTGCACTTCATGAAACGGTAAACATTCCGGCATCTAGAATGAAAGCAGCTGTTCTTGAGATCCTTTTACAAGAAGGTTTCGTAAAGAACGTAGAAAAAGAAGAAAACACTTTAAAAGTAACTTTGAAATATGGTTCCAATAGCGAAAAAGTTATTACAGGAATTAAACGTATTTCCAAACCTGGTTTACGTGTTTACGCGAAAAAGGAAGAACTTCCTCGTGTACTTGGTGGTTTGGGTATTGCAGTTATTTCTACATCTAAAGGCGTTATGAGCGACAAGCAAGCTCGTAAAGAAGGTCTTGGTGGCGAAGTAATCGCATACGTTTGGTAATAGTAACAAGAGGAGGTAGAAATAATGTCACGTATCGGTAGAATGCCTATCGAGATTCCTGCAGGCGTTACTGTTACATATGATAATCATCATATGCATGTAAAAGGTCCTAAAGGCGAATTATCTCGCGATTTGCATCCAGATATGAATATCACTGTAGAAGGTAACACAATTACAGTAGCTCGTCCTTCCGAAGACAAAGCTCATCGTTCCCTTCACGGTTTGACTCGCGCTCTTGTTGCTAATATGGTAACAGGCGTAACTGAAGGATTCACTAAAACGCTTGAAATCAACGGTGTTGGTTACAGAGCGGCTAAACAAGGCAATAAATTAGCTCTTACACTTGGCTTCTCTCATCCGGTAGAAATGGAAGCTCCAGCTGGTATTACAATTGATGTTCCGGCTCCTAACAAAATCGTTGTGTCTGGTGCAGACAAAGAAGTTGTTGGTGCAGTAGCAGCTGATATCCGTAAATGGAGAAAACCTGAACCTTACAAAGGCAAAGGTATCCGCTATGAAGGCGAAGTTGTTCGTCGCAAAGCTGGTAAAGCTGGTGCAAAAGGTAAATAGTAATATCATCTATATAAATGAAAGGAGTGAATATCTTGCCTCGTAAATCTAATAGAAACATCGCACGAGCAAAACGTCATCTTCGTATTCGCCGTCACATTTCCGGTACGGCAGCTTGCCCACGTTTGAACGTATTCCGTTCTTTAGGCAATATCTATGCTCAAGTTATCGATGACGTAGCAGGTACAACTTTGGTGGCTGCTAGCTCTTTAGATAAAGATTTGAACTTGTCCTATGGTGGTAACATAGCCGCTGCTAAAGCTGTCGGTGAAGCAGTTGCTAAAAAAGCTATCGCTAAAGGCATTGACACAGTAGTGTTTGATCGTGGTGGTTATATTTACCACGGCCGCGTAGCAGCACTTGCAGAAGGTGCTCGTGAAGCAGGCTTAAAATTCTAAGAAGGAGGAACTATAGACATGGCGAGAATTGACTACACCAGTCTTGATCTTAAAGAAAGAGTAGTATTCATCAACCGCGTAGCCAAAGTAGTTAAAGGTGGTCGTCGTTTTTCCTTCAGCGCACTTGTAGTTGTTGGTGATGGCAACGGTTATGTAGGCGTTGGCTTAGGTAAAGCAGCGGAAGTACCTGAAGCGATTCGTAAAGGTATCGATGATGCTAAGAAAAATATTGTAAATGTAGCGATTAAAAATGGTACAATCCCTCACAGCGTAACAGGCGTATTCGGCGCAGGCCGCGTATTCTTGAAACCGGCTGCTGAAGGTACCGGCGTTATCGCCGGCGGTCCTGTTCGTGCCGTATTGGAATTGGTTGGTGTTCGTAACATCTTGACTAAATCCTTGGGTTCTTCTAACCCTAATAATATGGTTCGCGCTACAATCGAAGGTTTGAAAGATTTGAAACGCGCTAGCGAAGTTGCTGAACTTCGTGGTAAAACCGTTGAAGAAATCTATAACGCGTAATAAGGAGACAAGAAATGGCACAAGTTAAAGTAACATTAACAAGAAGCTTAATCGGTCGTCCTGAAGATCAACGCGCGACAGTTAAAGCTTTGGGCTTGAAGAAAACTAATTCTCAAGTCGTTAAAGAAGTAACACCTCAAATCGAAGGTATGCTTCACAAAGTTAGACATTTAGTAAAAGTTGAAGAAGTTTAATACTGATAAGGAGGTGCACTGAATGAAACTTCATGAATTACAACCGGCTGCCGGTTCTAAAAAAACTAGAACTCGTGTAGGTCGTGGTCTTGGCTCCGGTTTGGGTAAAACTTCCGGCCGTGGTCAAAAAGGTCAAAACTCCCGTAGCGGCGGTGGCGTTCGCTCCGGTTTTGAAGGTGGCCAAATGCCTCTTTATCGTCGTTTGCCAAAACGCGGTTTCAACAACGTATTTGCTAAAGAATATGCTGAAGTTAACGTAGCACAATTAAATCGCTTTGAAGATGGTGCAACAGTTGATCCTGTAGCACTTATTGAAGCCGGTATTTTGAAAAATGTACGCGACGGTATCCGTATTTTAGGTAACGGTACATTGGAAGTAAAAAACTTGACTGTTATCGCTAACGGCTTCACTAAATCTGCTGAAGGAAAAATTACAGCAGCAGGCGGAAAAGTAGAGGTGATCTAGGGTGCTAGATAGCCTCTCGAACATCTTTAAGATTACCGAATTACGTAATAAGATTTTATACACATTGATGATGTTTGCTGTATTCAGAGCAGGCATTCATATTCCTGTGCCAGGTGTAGATGCATCTGTTATCGAATCCTTGTTTACATCCGGTAACCTATTCGGTCTATTAGACTTGTTTGCTGGTGGTGCGCTAAGTAAGTTCTCTATCTTTGCAATGAGTATTACTCCTTACATTAATGCTTCCATCATCATGCAACTGCTTCAAGCTGTAGTTCCTCAGTTTGAGGCGTGGAGTAAAGATGGTGAAGAGGGTCGTAAGAAAATAGCGAAGGTAACTCGTTATGGCACCGTAGTCCTTGGCTTTGTACAAGCCTCCGGCATGGCATTTGCCCTCAAGGCAAATAACGCTTTGGTAAATAATGATTTCCTTAGTGTATTCGTTGTGGCCATCATCCTTACAGCAGGCACATGCTTGTTGATGTGGATCGGTGAACAAATCACAGCATATGGTGTAGGTAATGGTATTTCCCTGATTATCTTTGCCGGTATCGTCGCACGTTTACCGGATGGACTTCAAACCATTTACCAATACATCGAAACGGGAACAATTAATATGTTCCAAGCATTTTTATTTGCTGTAATTGCATTGGCGATGATCGCTATCGTTGTCGCAGTTACACAAGGCCAACGTCGTATTCCGATTCAATACGCTAAACGCGTGGTAGGTCGTAAAATGTACGGTGGTCACTCTACATTCTTGCCGTTGAAAGTCAATCAGGCAGGTGTAATTCCCATTATCTTTGCGTCATCTGTGTTGATGTTCCCTGTAACACTTGCGCAATTTATCGACAATGATATGGTTCATAAATTTGCGGATTACTTCACATGGGGAACGCCGTTACAAACGGCATTGTATGCAATATTGATCTTCATATTTACTTACTTCTATACTGCGATCTCTATCAACATTACAGATATGGCAGATAATATGAAAAAATACGGTGGTTTTATCCCAGGTATTCGTGCGGGTAAACCAACTGCTGATTATGTGGATAACGTGATGACCAAGATCACTTTGGCAGGCGCTGTATTCCTAGCTGTCGTTGCTATCGTACCGAATTTCCTCGGTACTATAACAGGCGTCCAGGGCGTATACTTTGGTGGTACGGCTCTTCTCATCGTTGTAGGTGTAGCACTTGATACAATGCAACAAATTGAGTCGCTCATGGTAACACGCCACTACAAGGGCTTTGTTAAATAGGAGGGAAACAATATGTATATTCTATTAATGGGACCTCCGGGTGCCGGTAAAGGTACTCAGGCGGCTCGACTTATTGAAAAATACGGTATTCCCCAAATTTCAACAGGTGATATGTTCCGCGCTGCGATTAAGAACGAAACACCTCTTGGAGTTGAGGCTAAAAAATACATCGACGCCGGTCAGTTGGTGCCTGACAGTGTAACTGTCGGTATCGTGCGTGATCGATTGGTTAAAGATGACTGCAAATCTGGATTTATTCTTGATGGATTCCCAAGAACTACGGCACAGGCTGTATCCTTGGATGCAATCCTTAAAGAATTAGGAATTGCTCTTGATGCGGTGCTTAACTTGAACGTTCCTTCCGAGGAATTGGTTAAACGTATCAGTGAACGGGCTGTTCTTGAAAATCGTGCTGATGATAACCCTGAAACAGTACAGAAACGTCTAGCTGTGTACGAAGAATCTACAAAACCGTTAATTGATTACTATCGCAATAGCGGATTATATCAAGAAATCGACGGTTTACAAGATGTAGACGCAGTATTTGCCGACATCATTAAGGCT
Organism: Veillonella denticariosi JCM 15641; assembly: GCF_002959855.1. Classification (GTDB taxonomy): domain Bacteria; phylum Bacillota; class Negativicutes; order Veillonellales; family Veillonellaceae; genus Veillonella; species Veillonella denticariosi. The sequence continues at coordinate 98,126 of NZ_PPDB01000003.1, read as the reverse complement.
TTGGAGAAATAATCCATGATTATTTTGAAATCGTCTCATGAAATTGAATGTATCCGCAAGGCAAGTAAGCTTACAGCAGACACGTTGTCCTTGTTAGTAGAAAAGGCTAAACCTGGCATCACGACGCTTGAGTTAGATACAATTGCCGAAGAATATATTCGCAGCCACGGTGGTATACCAAGTTGTAAAGGGTACTATGGATTCCCGGCAACAATCTGTGCTTCTATCAATGATGAAGTCGTTCATGGTATTCCGAGCGCCAAGCGGAAGCTTAAAAACGGTGATATCATCAGTATTGATTTAGTATCATCCATTGATGGGTATCACGGCGATTCGGCTGTGACGATTCCTATCGGTCATGTCAAACCCGATGTGATGAAATTGTTAAAAGTAACAGAAGAAAGTCTGTTCAAGGGAATTGAACAGGTGAAGGTAGGCAACCATATCGGTGCTATCGGTCACGCTGTTCAAACGTATTGTGAGAAACATGGTTACGGTGTCGTTCGCGACTTCGTAGGTCATGGTTTAGGCCGCGAAATGCATGAAGATCCACAAATACCGAACTACGGCAGTCCTGGACAGGGACCGCTTATGAAACCGGGGATGGTATTGTGTATCGAACCTATGATTACATTGGGTTCTTATCAAGTTCGTGTATTAGGGGACGACTGGACGGCGGTTACCGCTGATGGTAAAGCTGCCGCTCATTTCGAACATACAGTGGTTGTTACAGAAAACGGCCCTGAAATATTAACTATGCGGGATGAACTGCGGTTAATTAAATAAAACAGGTAACCGGAGGAAAAGATATGTCAAAAGAAGACGTTATTGAGGTGGAAGGTACGGTAGTTGAGGCTTTACCGAATGCTATGTTCCAAGTTGAGTTGGAAAATGGTCATATCGTATTGGCTCATGTGTCAGGCAAAATGCGTATGAATTTTATCCGTATTCTTCCTGGTGATAAAGTTACTATGGAACTGACACCGTATGACTTAAATCGTGGTCGCATCACCTATCGCTTTAAATAAGCATAGGGTCCACAAAGGAGGTACTAATGAAGGTTCAACCATCAGTTAAAAAGATATGCGAAAAATGTAAAATCATTAAACGCAAAGGCCGTGTAATGGTTATTTGCGAAAATCCAAAACATAAACAAAAACAAGGATAATCTGATAGGAGGTGGAGATTTAAATGGCACGTATCGCCGGTGTAGATTTACCTCGTGATAAACGAGTGGAAATTGGTTTAACTTATATTTATGGTATTGGTCCGACTCTTGCTACTGAAATTTTAGCAAAGACAGGCATCAATCCTGACACACGTGTTCGTGATCTTTCTGAAGATGAAGTTGCGAAAATTCGTGAAGTGTTAGATGCTGATTACAAAGTTGAAGGTGACCTTCGTCGTGAAGAAGCTCTTAACATTAAACGCTTGATTGAAATCAACTCCTATCGAGGCAAACGTCATCGTATGGGTTTACCACTTCGTGGTCAACGTACTAAAACGAATGCACGTACTCGCAAAGGTCCTAGAAAAGCAATTGCTGGTAAAAAGAAATAAGATAAAGGAGGGATAAAGCGTGGCTAAAAAAGTTGTTAGAACTAAAAGAAAAGAAAAGAAACATATTGAATCCGGTGCGGCTCATATTCGTTCTACATTCAATAACACTATCGTAACTTTAACTGATACAAACGGTAATGCGTTGTCTTGGGCTTCCGCTGGTGGCTTGGGCTTCCGTGGTTCCCGTAAATCCACTCCATTTGCAGCACAAATGGCGGCGGAACAAGCTGCTAAAGCTGCTATGGAACATGGCCTTCGCACTGTTGAAGTATTTGTAAAAGGTCCTGGATCCGGTCGTGAAGCTGCGATTCGTGCTTTACAGGCTGCAGGGCTTGAAGTTACTTCCATTAAGGACGTAACTCCAATTCCTCATAATGGTTGTCGCCCTCCAAAACGCCGTCGTGTATAATTCATAGGGACCGCTTTGGTACGGTTTGCTATAATTAAACTATGAACGTGTGTTATATAGGAGGATGTTCCTGATGAGCGAAGAAAAGAAACTTAAAATCGAGAAAGTGGACATCGCTGATGGCGGTCGTTATGGTAAGTTCGTATGTGAACCTTTGGACCGTGGTTATGGTATCACTCTCGGTAATAGCTTACGCAGAATTTTGCTTTCATCCTTGGATGGGGCAGCTATCACCTCTATCAAGATTGATGGAGTTCTTCATGAATTCTCAACTATCCCAGGTATTCGCGAAGATGTGACGGATATTATCCTTAACTTGAAGCAATTGTGTATTAAACTTGAAGAAGATGCACAAGTACCGTTGGAAGTCCATATGGACTTTCAAAAGGATGGCGTATTAACAGCCGGTGATTTAGCTGAACAATTCCCACCGGAAGTAGAAGTATTGAATCCTGAACTCGTGATTGCGACAATGGATGAGACTGCTCACCTCGTAATGGACGTAGTGATTGAACGTGGCAAAGGCTATGTTCCGTCCACGAAGAATAAAAAAGATACGGATGTAATCGGTTGTATTCCTATCGATTCCATCTATTCTCCGATTCTTCGCGCTAAATACGAAGTGAGTGATGTTCGTGTAGGTAATGAAATGGACTTCGACAAACTGACATTGGAAGTTTGGACCGACGGTTCTATTACCGCTGCTGATGCAGTGGCAAAATCTGCTGCCATTATGATTGGTTATTTAGGGAACTTCACTAAATTAGCTCATTCTGCTGATGTTGTTGCTGTTGGTAGTGCTGATGACGGTATTATTATCGGACCTACTGATGATCCTGTGGATCAACCTGAAGATGAAGGTCCGGCAAAGATTTCCATCGATGAATTGGAATTATCCGTGCGCGCTTACAATTGTTTGAAACGTGCCGGCATCAATACAATTGCAGATTTGCTAGACAAAACCATTGATGACTTAGGAAAAGTTCGCAACTTAGGTAAAAAATCCATCGATGAAATTGAGGAAAAACTCAACAATCATCCGGGCGGATTTAGACTTAAACAAAAAGGCGAATAAGGAGGAAGACGAATGTACAGAAAATTAGGCCGCGACAGCTCCGCTCGTAAAGCGTTGTTCCGTGGAATGTTAACATCTTTCTTCCAACATGAGCGTATTGAAACGACTGAAGCTAAAGCGAAAGAACTTCGTTCTTTAGCAGATCAGATGGTTACATTGGCTAAACGTGGTGATCTTCATGCACGTCGCCAAGTTCTTTCATACCTTATGGATGAAGATGTAGTAAAAAAATTGTTTGATACTATTGCTCCAAAATATGCTGAACGCCAAGGCGGTTACACTCGTGTAATCAAAACTGGTATTCGTAAAGGTGACTCTGCACCTTTGGCTATTATCGAGTTGGTTTAATCAAACTCATACGGTGTTGTAACTTCGGTTGCGACACCGTTTTTTTATTGTCAATTTTGTGGTACAATCGATGAGTATAAATGTCATAATATATTAGCAGTTATCGTAAATGATGAAAGTAAATTGTCAACCTTTCACAAAGAGGCGAAATTGACTAGAAAGATATGAGGCTATTCATGAACGAACAGGACATTATGATCGATGTGGATCATATCAGTCATATTTACACAGATGAAAACGGCAATGATGTACGCGCATTGGATGATGTGAGCTTGTCGATCAAGCGTGGCGAATTTGTCTGCATCATCGGTACTAACGGTAGCGGTAAGAGCACGCTGGCCAAGCATTTTAACGTATTATTACAGCCCAGTATCGGTAAAATTCGCGTGTGCGGATATGATACGAGCGATGAAAATCACATATGGGATATTCGACAACATGTGGGCATGGTATTCCAAAATCCGGATAATCAGATTGTGGCGGCCGTCGTAGAGGAGGATGTCGCTTTCGGTCCGGAAAATTTAGGCGTTCCCAGCGAAGAAATCGTGGCTCGTGTCGACGCGGCTCTCGAAGCGGTGAACATGACGGAATACAGAGAACATGGGCCTCATTTATTGTCTGGAGGGCAGAAGCAACGCATCGCCATTGCCGGTGTATTGGCGATGAAACCGGACTGTATCGTTCTCGACGAACCTACGGCCATGTTGGACCCTAAGGGGCGGCGTGAGGTCCTTGAAACCGTACATAAGCTCAATAAAGAAGAAGGCATTACGATTGTACTTATCACTCATTTCATGGAGGAAGCCGTAACGGCTGATCGCGTAATCGTCATGAGGAACGGCAAAAAGTTACATGACGGTACGCCGCGCGAAATCTTCAGTCATGTGGATGAATTGAAATCCATCGGCCTCGATGTGCCGGTAGCATCGGAAATTGCTTTCAAATTAAATCAGCATAGCTATGCATTAGGGGACAGTATCATCAACAATGAAGAACTGGCGGATGCACTTATCAAATCGGATAAAGGTTCGCGTCTGATATGTGACGGTATAGCTGCGGTTGAGAATATTACGGCAGATAGTGCTGCTACAGCTGTTACCGCAACTACGGCTACTACGGAGGTAAATCATCTTGAAGCGAATAGCATTGTTAACACGGTAAGAGGGGAGGGTGCCCGGTAATGGCGATTGTATTAGATAATATCACCTATACATACGGTATGGGAACACCTTTTCAAAAGACGGCCCTTCACGGCGTTTCTCTTACTATTAATAATGGTGAGTTCTTAGGGATTATCGGTCATACCGGATCCGGTAAATCTACATTCGTTCAACATTTGAACGGCTTATTACATCCTACTACGGGAACCGTTACGGTGAACGGCGTGGATATCAGTGCTTCTACGGAGGAAGCGAAGCGGATGCGCCATAAGGTGGGTATGGTATTCCAATATCCGGAGCATCAGCTGTTTGAGGAGACGATTGCTCAGGATATCGCCTTCGGTCCGAAAAATTTAGGTTTCTCGGAACAGGAAGTGGATGAACGCGTGCGCGATGCCATGAAGTTTGTAGGCCTTGACTATGATACGTATGCGGAACGGTCTCCGTTTCATCTTTCCGGAGGTCAAATGCGCCGCGTCGCCATTGCCGGCGTGGTGGCTATGGATCCGGATTTTCTCGTTCTGGATGAACCGTCCGCCGGACTTGATCCGTTCGGTCGTGAGGAAATATTTGAAGAGATTATCCGACTTCATAAGGAAAAAGGAATTACGGTTATTCTTGTATCTCATAATATGGAGGATATCTCCCGCATGGCTTCGCGCCTTGTAGTTCTCGATAAGGGACGTATCATTCTCGATGGGGCTCCCATGGATATTTTTAACGATCATCGCGATGAATTGCAGGCTATCGGGGTTGACGTACCGCCGGTATCGGTAACGATGGAATATCTGCGCTCTCGCGGCCTCGATGTATCAAACCGTGTACTCTCCGTAGATGATGCAGTTGCTGCTATCATGGAAGGAGGCAGTCATGTTAAATAATATAACGATCGGACAATACTTTCCGGGCAATTCCTTCTTGCACCGCATGGATCCGCGTGCGAAAATCATTGCCACTACGATTTTCGTGGTAGCGATTTTCCTGGCTAATTCGACATTAGCATACGGTATTGTGGGAGGCTTTACGATTTTTGCGATGCTCTTATCGCGCTTGCCGCTCCGTTTGATGTGGACGGCCATTAAACCGCTGTGGATTATCATCGTATTTACCATGGGTATTCATATATTTACGACACCGGGCAACACGATTTTTTCGTGGGGGTTTATCAATATCAGTGATCAAGGTGTGGCGATGGGCTTGCAGATGGCGGCGCGCCTCATATTCCTGATTCTGTTTTCATCGCTGTTGACGTATACGACGTCACCGATACGCTTGACGGACGGCATTGAGCACTTATTGAATCCGTTCCGCTGTATCGGTGTGCCGGCTCATGAACTGGCGATGATGATGACGATTGCGCTGCGGTTTATTCCGACCTTGCTGGATGAAACGGATCGTATTATGAAAGCTCAATCAGCACGTGGCGCGGACTTTGTGACGGGCTCCATCATTCAACGGGCAAAGAATATGGTACCGCTTTTAGTGCCTTTGTTTATCAGCGCTTTCAGAAGGGCCGATGAACTGGCTACAGCCATGGAGGCGCGCTGTTATCGGGGCGGTGTGAATCGGACGCGTATGAAGGCCCTCAAGGTGACCTATGTCGATTATATCGGCGTCGGCGCTGTTATTATCGTTACGATTATCCTTCTTATATTGTGGTGGTTCGGGTTATGAGAAATATACGACTGATTGTAGCTTATGACGGGACGGATCTGGCTGGCTATCAAAAGCAGCCTGATGACAAGGGGCTGACCGTGCAGGGCTGTCTGGAATACGGTTTGTCGCGTATCTGTAATGAACCGATTCAGATTTACGGGGCGTCCCGCACTGATGCGGGGGTGCATGCAAAGTTTCAGGTATGCACGTTCCGGACGTCCGGCTCGATTCCGGTGGAGAATATTCCGCGAGCCATGATTGCGCATATTCCTGAGGACATCGTTGTCACTGCGGCGGAGGAAATCCCCATTGACTGGAAGCCTCGGTGGAACATATACGGCAAGGAATACGCATACACCATTTATAATCGGGAAATAGGGAATCCGCTAACAAAACGTTTCCATTGGCATGTGAAGAAGCCTCTTGATATTGAACTGATGCGTCAAGCCGGCGCTGAACTCGTCGGAACGCATGACTTTACGACTCTGCAAGGGACGAATTCGACGCCGGCTAATCCGGTGAAAACGATTCTGGGGATTGCCGTTGAAGCGGATGGCCCGAATGTGACCATATCCGTTGTAGGGGATGGTTTCCTGTATCATATGGTGCGCAATATTGCGGGGCTTCTTGTCGATATAGGACAGGGACGGCGCAAGGTGGAGGATATCAGAGGGTATTTAGAGGCCAGAGACCGCCGTGTTATCGGTAAAACAGCACCACCTCAAGGCTTGTGCCTGGAGGAGATTTTCTTTACCGAAGCGCGCTTGCAAGAGGTGCTTGAGAATAAATATTCTATATAATCCGATATAGCGATAAATGGATTGAGTAATAAATTTAATCAATAAATCTAACCGGCAAAAGAGGTACTGCGTGATTACAGTATCTCTTTTTATTTATAGATTTTAGTTATAATACGGTGATTTATACCTATTATTATGTGAAATGATACATTGTAAAGCGATTTTAGACATGATACAATGACCTTGTAAGACAGGTTTGTTACGTGTATATCGGTTAAATAAGTACGATAGACTCTTGTCAGCAGTATAATTTTATCCTAAGGAGGGTGAATCTCTTGCAAAAGCGTAAAGATTTTATCTGGAAAATGGGCGGCCAACAAGGTGAAGGTATCGAGAGCTGTGGCGAAATCATGGCCACAATCCTCGCTAAAGAAGGGTATTCTTTATATAGTCAACGTTTATTCGCATCCCGCATTAAGGGGGGGCATACTACATTTGCATTGCGTGTAGCATTGGAACAAATTATGTCCATCGGTGAAGGTGTCGACTTTCTGCTTGCTTTGGATCAGGAAACCGTGGACATGCATGGCGGTGAAGTTCGTGATGGCGGTTATATCATCTGTGACAGCAAGGTGAATCCGGACTTTTCCAAATTTGAAGGTTCCAAGGTTCATTGTTTGTCCCTGCCTATTTCCGAAACAGCGATGAAACAAGGCTCCTTGTTGATGCGTAATATCGTTGCCCTCGGTATGTCCGTAGCACTTCTCGGATTTGATACGAAGATGTTCAAGGACGCTATTACTGCTAAATTTGCAAAAAAATCTCAGGAAATCGTAGATAAGAATTTACAGGCCTTTGATGACGGTCACGGCCTGGTTATGGAACAGTTGGGCGATGTGGATATCGACACATTGCCGGCTCCGGGTAAAAAGGATCAGATGTTCCTGCTCGGTAATGAAGCCTGTGCACTCGGTGCGATTGCTGCGGGCTCTCGCTTCATGGCATCCTATCCGATTACACCGGCATCCGAAGTTATGGAATACATGATTAAGAACATGGATAAATTGGGCGCCACCATCGTTCAGACAGAGGACGAAATCGCGGCCTGCATGACTGCCATGGGCGGTGTGTATGCCGGTGTTCGCGGCTTTACATGCACATCTGGTCCGGGCTTAAGCCTCATGGCGGAATCCTTATCCATGGCATCCATGGCTGAACTTCCAATGGTTGTTATCGATGTACAGCGTTCCGGTCCATCCACGGGGATGGCTACCAAGGTGGAACAGTCCGATATCGATGCGGCTTGCTATAATGCACACGGTGATTATTCGGGCATCGTAATTTCGCCTACATCCATCGAAGAATGCTTCTATGAAATCCAGAAGGCTTTCAACTTGGCTGAAATGTATCAATGTCCGGTTATCTTTATGCCGGATTTACAACAAGGCTTGAATAAACAGTCCGTTCCGTCCTTTGACTTGAACCGCGTGCCTATCAATCGCGGTAAGATGATGAAGGAATCCGATCTTCCTGCATTGGAACAACCTCATTATTTCAAACGCTTTGAATTGACTGAGGACGGTATTTCCCCTCGTACAATTCCGGGTATGAAAAACGGTCTGTTCCTTTCTACAGGTCTCGAACATAATGAAGAAGGTAAACCGGCGGAAGCCCCTACGATGCACGTATCGCAAACGGATAAACGTTTCCGTAAATTGGAAACCGTAGCGGATAACTATGAACCGTTCTTGAATAATGCAAAATACGATGAAGCGGATGTACTCGTTGTAGGTATTGCTTCCAGTCGTGGCGCTATTGAAGAGGCGGTAGCGGAATTCGATCAGGAAGGCGTTAAGGTTAACCACTTGCAATTGCGCTTGATTAAACCGTTCCCGGCTAAACAGTTGCAACCGTTCATGGATGCTGCGAAAAAAGTGGTTATCGTAGAGCACAATAAAACTGGTCAATTGGCTAACTTATTTAAAATCAACATGCATAAGAAACATAAGATTTCTAGCTGCTTGAAATACGATGGTAATCCATTCACAAAAAGTTATGTGAAAAATGCGATTAAGGAGGTCCTATAATATGACAACAGCTAAAGATTACAGAAATGATATTCGTCCTAACTGGTGTCCAGGCTGTGGCCATTATGGGGTTCAAGCGGCAATTACTGACGCTGTAGTAGCGAAAAATATTCCACCAGAAAAATTAGCCGTAATTTCCGGTATTGGTTGCTCTAGCCGTATCGGTGGCTATTTCTACGCATATGGCGCTCATACAACTCATGGCCGAGCACTTCCTTATGCGCAAGGCGTAAAGCTTGCTAACCAGGACTTGGAAGTTATCGCATGTTCCGGTGACGGCGATGCATTTGCTATCGGCATGGGACATACGATTCATGCGTTTAAACGCAATGTAAACATGACATACATCGTAATGGATAATCATGTATACGGTTTGACTAAAGGCCAGGCATCCCCTCGTTCCGATATCGGCTTCGTTACAAAAACGACGCCTCGCGGTGCCTTTGAAACGCCGTTATCCGTATGTGAAACGGCGATTGCCGCCGGTGCTACATTTGTGGCTCAAGGCTATATGATTAACCGCGCGGAACTAGTTGATCTTATTCAACAGGCGATGGACCATGAAGGTTTCTCCTTCATCAATGTATTCAGTCCTTGTGTTACTTATAATAAACACAACAGTTATGATTGGTTTAAGGAACACTTGACTGCATTGCCTGAAGGGTATGATCCGACAGATCGCGCAGCGGCGTTCAAGGTATTGAGCGAAACACAAGGCTTGGTAACGGGCTTACTCTACCGGGATAACAGCCGACCATCCTTTGAAAAAGCAATGGCTGACGCTAATGGGGGTCCTCATCCTCATCCATTGACAGAGGATGTTGTAAAACCTGATCAAGCTCTATTTGACAGCCTTTGTAATCAATTTAAATAATACTTTCACAATATATAGCTGTCCCGTTAAGGATGCGGCGTATATATGAATGATGAAACGTGTCATCTGCGGATGGCACGTTTTGTTTTGTCACATAGGGGCGGAGAACATGATATAATAAAATCATTGTATGAAATTTTTGCCAGAGGGTTTTATGAAAGCATACGAAAAGGGGATTAGCTTATCTATTTGGACTTTGAGCTGGCCGATTTTTATTGAAGTGTTTTTGCAAATGCTTGTAGGTAATATCGACCAACTCATGATGAGTCACTATTCACCAGAAGCGGTGGCAGCGGTAGCTAATGCAAATCAGATTTTAAATATTTTTATTATGCTCATCATCGTTATGAGTACGGCGACAACGATAATGATTGCCCAGTATTTAGGGGCAAGGAATCAGTCGAAGCTATCAGAGGTTTGTACCGTCAGTTTGGTAATGAATTTCTTGTTCTCCTCTATAGCAGCGATATTCTTTATAACTTGTCATGAGTGGATTTTTACGTGGCTCGGTATTCCGCAGGAAACGATGAGTGATACATCGCTGTATACGACTATTGTTGCGGCGGGGTTGCCGATACAGGCTATGTATTATGCATTAGTTGCTGTATTTAGAGGTCATTCATTGACGCGTATCACCATGTATGTAGCGCTTGTTATGAATATTATCCATATTATGACGAACTATGTACTAATTTTCGGACACGGCTCGATACCGAGTCTGGGTGTTTTAGGTGTGTCGATTTCCACGTGGTTATCTAAGGTGGTAGGACTTGTTATTATCGGATATATATTTAAACGCTTATTAACCTTGGAGATTAGTTTCAGATTTTTAAAGCCTTTTCCGTGGCATACGATTAAGTCGTTGTTGCACATCAGTGTGCCGTCAGGTGGTGAAACCTTGAGCTATCAATTGTCTCAGACGACGATTATGAAGATGGTCAATATTTTGGGATTAGCCGTAATTAACACGAAGGTGTATGTATCAGTTATTGCCATGCTCTGTTATGTATATACGATAGCCCTCGCTAATGCATCACAAGTTATCGTTGGCTTTCTCATGGGGGCTAAACGGCAGGACGAAGTAACGAATCGCGTGTGGCATTCTATGTATTTAGCTATTGTTATTAACGTAGGGCTTGCCACATTTTTTTATGTGACTAGCGATATTGTGTTATCAGTATTTACTTCCGATCCGGAGATTTTAGAGCTGGCACATAAAGTATTGTTCGTGGAGATTTTTCTTGAACTAGGTCGCGCCGTAAATATCGTTATGGTTGGCTGTTTACAGGCGGCAGGTGATATTCGGACGCCGATGCTGGTCGGTATCTTCGGTATGTGGCTGTGCGCAGTATCATTGTCATACCTGTTCGGTATTTATTGGGGCTGGGGGCTTGTAGGCATATGGGTTGCTATGGCGATTGATGAAATCTTGCGAGGATTGTTATTTGTATATCGTTGGTACAGCGGTAAATGGAAAAACAGACGTCTTATTGAAACTTGATGTTGTAGTGCGGCTTCCCTTCGATTTCTTTATTATTGATAAATCATATGTAGCATTGCATTGGAGAGTGTAGACTGCTAGATGGTTGTGAAAGTAGGTTTATATGAGCAAGACTGTTGGTATCATCGGACTGGGCCTGTTGGGCGGTTCGTTGGCGAAGGCTTTGAAAGCATATACGGATTATGAGGTGGTAGGGTATGCCCGCCGTCAGGAGGTTTGTGATGCGGCCTTGCAGGACGGTGTCGTAAAATTCGCGTGGACAGAGGTGGAACCCCTTATTGAAGCGTCGGATATGGTCGTATTTTCCTTGCCTCCTGATACGAATGCACGCCTGTTCAAGGAGGTGGCGCATCTTTTTAAGCCGGGGCAGGTCGTGACGGATGTATCCAGTGCAAAAGAGAATTTTGTACGTGCCGTATATGAATCGATTCCGAAGGGAACCTTTTTCGTATCCGTTCATCCCATGGCGGGGTCCGAAAAGGGCGGCTATGAAGTATCTCATAAAAATCTGTTCAAAGGTATGGGATGGATCGTATTAGAGGATAAGGCCTCCGACGTATATAGTGAAGCTGTAGCTCAGGAGCTGGCGGATATGGGCCGCGCATTAGGTTCCCGCATCGAGTTTGTCGATATTTACGCACATGACGCGTATTTGGCCATGGTCAGTCATATGCCTCATTTAATGGCGGCCATGCTGACACAGGTTTCCGGCGGTGATGAGCTGGGGGAATTACGTATGAAATTATCCGCAGGAGGATTTCGCGATTGTACCCGCATAGCCGGCGGATTGCCGTCCATGTGGCGGGAAATCATTTACGGTAATCGCCATAATGTGCTTGAAGGCTTGGAGAAGATGGAAAGAGAAATTCTTCGGGTAAAGGAGATACTTTCACAAGATGACGACGGGGCGGCACTGGAATCCTATCTGGAGCGCAGTCGGAATATACGAAATACCTTGCCGTATCTGACGGGTCAAATCAAAGACAGCTAAGAGGAGAAACAGCTGATTTCAGGACGGATAGATTAGAATCTGATAAGGGAGATTACATGGGTTTGTTACAAGAAACCTGCAGTGCGATTAAGAAACGCAACGCAGAGATTGAACAACATATTATAAATCGATGGAATGCGGCATCGCCGGTCGAACAATACGGTCGCCTGGTGGATATAGTGGCTCAGTATGGGGCCGCCACGAATCAAGATTCCGTTACGGTGCCGAAGCCGTGCATGATTATCGCTTCGGCGGATCATGGCGTGGCCGACATGGGTGTCAGCGCATATCCAAAGAAAACCACCGTCGGCATGACGCAAAATTACCTGATTCCTAAAGGGGCGGGGGCTAATTCCCTGGCGAATTACTGCGGTGCTCAAATGGAAGTTATCGACATGGGGATTGATGCGGATATGAGTTGGGTGCCGGGGCTTCGCAGCCATAAGCTCGGTATGGGGACGAAGAACTTTGTGAAAGAACCGGCCATGACACGTGAACAAGCCATTGAAGGCATTGAAACGGGGATCCGCCTCGTGGAGGAAAAAATCAGAGACGGTTATAATGTGTTTCTCGTTGGTGAAATGGGCATATCAAATACTACGGCCAGTGCACTCATGACGGCTAAGTTTGCAGGACTTACAGCGGAAGAGGCGACAGGTCGAGGAACGAATATTTCCGATGAGCGCCTTAAATTAAAGCAACGCATTGTTCATGACGTATTGGAAAAATATAAGGATATTCAGAAAGATGATGCTATCGGAATTTTATCATCTGTAGGCGGCTTCGAGTTTGCCTGCATCGTGGGCGTCATATTAGGGGCTGCGGCGAATCATGCGTTAGTTATTATCGACGGTTTTAACACATCCGCCTGTGCATTGGTGGCGAAGCACTTGGCACCTCATGCGATGGATTATGTGATGGCATCTCATTTGTCCGCTGAAAAAGCGGCTAAATCATCTTTGGAAAATTTAGGCCTTACGGCATATGTCGATTTGGGCCTATGTCTCGGAGAGGCGTCGGGCGGCTCTATTCAAATGGGTATGCTGGATCTTGCCGTTCATATGTATACGGCTGTTACAGGAGGTAGGGCATGAGAACTTTCACAATAGAACCGTTGCATGCACCGTCCATGGAGGCATGCCGTTTACGTATTGATAATCTGACAAAACCTATTTATAGCCTTGCTATGCTAGAAACTATAGCAGAGCGTTTTGCAGGGATTCTTGGGAATCCAAAACCGAATCATTTGCGCCATGGTGTGCTTGTTGTGGCAGCCGATCACTTGGTGGATGGCCCGCAAAATAGTCAGCACGGTAGTGAAAGTTACGCTGCCATAAAACACTTTAATGAAGGAACGACGGCAACACAGGGGGCGGCTTTTAAATTAAATGCCGATGTACATGTTGTCAATGTCGGACTTGAGCAGGATACATCCCGTTTGGAGAATATTGATACAAAAGTAGTCCGTAAGGGTTCTCATTTCTTTGGTGTGGAACCCGTCATTTCCCGAGAGGAATTAGACCGTACTATTGACCTTGGCTTTAAGTATGCTGATAAACTACACGATGATGGATTACAGGTCGTAGCTATCGGTAATATAGGGGAACGAGCGTTTCTGGATGCTTTAGTAACGACTGCCGCTATTACAGGTTGTGCGTATGAGGATATTCTCGTTCATACGGAGTGCGGTCCTACGGTAGAGCAACGAGCTGCTCATATTCATTCCTTTGTGGATCGTTTTAACATTGCTGTGGATGACTGGTCCGCTTTGAGTGAAAGCGAGCGCCGTGATGCGGTATTGCATTTGCTTCACGTAGCAGGGGGATTAGATATTGCATTCTTAACGGGTTTTATCTTAGGTGCTGCCGGTCATCGCATGGCTGTAGTCTTTGATAATGCCGTAACCGGTGCCGCTGTTTTGGCTGCTGTTACCATTGACCCGTTAGTTAAGGGTTATGTATTCTCATCTGCCGCCTATGATGAACCTATTCATAAGGAGCAATGTCGATTCCTTGAGGTAAAACCATGTTTATACTATAATTTGCAAATTGATGAAGCTTTAGGTTCAACCATGGGACTATCTGTTATCGATGCGTCCATGCATATGCTGAACGATATGAAAACTTTCATTGAGGCCGATGTGAAAGCGGCGGAAGACGGTGCCGGTAAAGGGCGACAAAAGGATATAGAGTGATTTATAGTATAAGAAGCAGCGCTATGGAGTGGAAGAAATTTCACTTCATAGCGCTGCCTATTTTGGACACCGGGAAATTCATAGAAAATGATTGACACTGGCGGCTATAATTTGATAGTATTATATAGCAGTTAAGACATATGAGTGATATATCTTGACTACGTATTGTTAATTATGTTATATTAATTAACAGTTCTGTATGCGGGAATAGCTCAGCGGTAGAGCACCGCCTTGCCAAGGCGGGGGTCGCGAGTTCGAATCTCGTTTCCCGCTCCATATGTTCCTCGATAGCTCAGTCGGTAGAGCAATCGGCTGTTAACCGATCGGTCGTAGGTTCGAGTCCTACTCGGGGAGCCATTTCTCTTTTGAGACTGCCTACTGGCATATGACTCACTAGCTCAGTTGGCAGAGCACCTGACTTTTAATCAGGGTGTCCCGCGTTCGAGTCGCGGGTGAGTCACCAATCATGGCCCGTTGGTCAAGCGGTTAAGACACCGCCCTTTCACGGCGGTATCCCGGGTTCGATTCCCGGACGGGTCACCACATGGACGATTAGCTCAGCTGGGAGAGCGCCTGCCTTACAAGCAGGATGTCGGCAGTTCGATCCTGTCATCGTCCACCACATGCGGGAATAGCTCAGCGGTAGAGCACCGCCTTGCCAAGGCGGGGGTCGCGAGTTCGAATCTCGTTTCCCGCTCCATATGTTCCTCGATAGCTCAGTCGGTAGAGCAATCGGCTGTTAACCGATCGGTCGTAGGTTCGAGTCCTACTCGGGGAGCCATTTTTTTATTTCTGGTACTGGTATACCACTATGTAGGGGTATCGCCAAGCGGTAAGGCAACGGACTCTGACTCCGTCATTCAAAGGTTCGAATCCTTTTACCCCTGCCAAAACTTTATATGACTCACTAGCTCAGTTGGCAGAGCACCTGACTTTTAATCAGGGTGTCCCGCGTTCGAGTCGCGGGTGAGTCACCAATTGCGGCCCGTTGGTCAAGCGGTTAAGACACCGCCCTTTCACGGCGGTATCCCGGGTTCGATTCCCGGACGGGTCACCAACATGGACGATTAGCTCAGCTGGGAGAGCGCCTGCCTTACAAGCAGGATGTCGGCAGTTCGATCCTGTCATCGTCCACCAAAATAAGCGGTTGTCTTCGGACAACCGCTTTTATCGTTTTATGTCGACGTATATATATCGTTTTATATTCCGGCTATACATATCATCTTACCTTGGTGCATACATGATGATATAAACGCCGATGAGGCAGACAAGTCCGCCCAGAATATCGTACATATCGGGACGTAATCCGTCTATGAGCCACCCCCATAGGATGGAGAGGGCGATGAATACACCGCCGTATGCGGCGTAGACCTTTCCGAAATTCGCCTCCGGCTGAAAGGTGGGGATGATGCCGTATAGTATGAGTATGAGCGCACCGGCCAGAAGATATAAAGGACCTTTGTCATCGCGCATGTAAAGCCACACGAGATAACCGCCGCCGATTTCGGCGAGGCCTGCGAGTATAAAGAATAGAATTGATAAGAGCATAATTATATTTGTGCCGGGGATTCACGTTGTACATAATCCATGAATGTGCTCATGGTTTCCGTTTTGGAGTTATTTTTCTTAAATGCAAAGCATACCTGCAATTTAAACGGTTTTTCCAACGGAACATAACCGTCGGAAATGTTTAAAGAATCCAGAATTTGTCGAGCCACGATACAACCGGAGTTATTCTTCTGACAGTAGTCGATCATCGTGTACGGATTGGATAATCGGCTGCCGCGGATATGGATATTCTGCTGTCCGTTGCCGACATAGTTTTTTAATGTACGATACATAAAGTATTTAGGCGGATACATGAGCAACGGCTGTTGCTGAATCGATTTGAGACTGGCAGTTTTCATACCTTCAATCAGATTCGGTGCATAATAGACGAACTCATCCTCACGAAGCGCCGTTGATTCATACAGGGACATATCCTTATTGTTCGGCAAATAGAGAAGGGCGATGTCGATGCGGTTCTCGCGCAAGTCGAGCATCAGTTCTTCTTCTTCCATGTCATAGATGCTGACGGAGAATTCCGGATGATTGCGGAAAAAATGTGATACATAGCCGTTCAGACGGATATCGCCCAAGCTGCGTAGCACGCCGATATTCAGGATAGGTCGTTCCACCTTGCTCGCTAGCCGGATGGATTGAATCGCCCGTTCCAATGTATCCAGTACTTGCTCCGCTTCAGGCAAGAACAATTCGCCTTCCGGTGTCAAACGACTGCCTCGCGTCGAGCGGGATATTAATTTCACGCCTACTAAGCGCTCCAATTTTTTCATTTGAGCGCTGAAAGCAGACTGTGTAATATTCATAGATTGTGCAGCTAATGTAAAGCTACCTGTTTTATTATAGGTAATAAAACTTTGCAGCTCTTGCATTGTAGGTAATTCTTTCATATGGATCCCCCAATTTAATCATAAAACTCCCATGCTAACTATTACCTTACTTAATCGTATTGTAGCATATCACAAGTATTTTTTCATCTAAATCTACAAAACGCGATGAATCATGCGGAATCGATATAGCAGACAGGTTTATCGTAAAAGTTATACTTTCAAAAGAGCGTTATGCATTTGTTTCAATAACTTCCACACGTATCACTAATTGACATGGATAGGGGGAAGTGATATTATTTATAAGTACCTTTATGTGTAGGTACGGATTTTTTTTATTTAAACTATGAGGTGATAATCACATGGCAACGAGAAGAGAGGCTCGATTCAAACTTTGTCGTCGCTTTGGTGTGAACGTATTCGGTCACGCAAAAGCCTTGAATCGCGTCAAGAAAGACCAACGTCAGAAGAAAATGTCTGAGTATGGCACACAATTATTAGAAAAACAGAAAGTTAAAGCTTACTACAACTTGCTAGAACGCCAGTTCGTACGCTATTATGATAAAGCGAAAAAAATGCAAGGTGTTACAGGTCAAAATATGTTGATCCTTTTGGAACAACGCCTTGATAACCTTGTATATCGCATCGGTTTCGGTAACTCCATTCGTCAAGCTCGTCAAATGGTAAACCATGGCCACATCTTGGTAAACGGTCGTCGCGTAGACATTCCTTCCTTCTCCTGCAAACCAGGTGATGTAATCGAATTACGCGAAGCATCTCGTGACAACGAAATGTTCAAAACTAACTTCCAAGAGCTTCGTTCTTTCGAACTTCCTTACATTGAAAAAGACTTGGACGGCTTCAAAGCTACATTCACTCGTCTTCCTCAACGTGAAGAACTTCCTATCGAAGTTAACGAAACACTTATCGTCGAATTGTATTCGAAATAATTTGGCGCTATTTCCCGCAGTGCTATGCACTGCGGGTTTTTGTATGTTGTGTGTATTAAAAAATTAATTTGATGACAGCACATAACTGTTAAATTTTAATTGACACAGCCTTATAAAATCTGTATACTATTCGGGTAGGCTTATGTCGTGTTTCCATTAGCCCCGGAAGCGAGGACTAGCTGATTTTGGTAGAATTATGACGTTATTAGGAGGATAAGCAGCATGAAAACTACATTTATGGCCAATCCGAACACAATCGAACGGAAATGGTATGTTGTTGACGCTGAAGGTAAAACTTTAGGACGCCTTGCTGCCGAAGTTGCAAAAGTTCTTCGGGGCAAAAATAAACCAACTTTCACACCACACGTAGACACTGGTGACCATGTGATCGTTGTAAACGCTGAAAAAATTCGCGTAACTGGTAAAAAATTGGAACAAAAGGAATACTTCCGTCACTCTGGTTACCCAGGTGGTTCCCGTTTCACTAAATTGTCCATGATGCTTGAAAAACAACCTGAACGTGTTGTTGAAATGGCAGTTCGTGGTATGCTTCCAAAAAATAAATTGGGTGCACAACAATACCGTAAATTAAACGTATACGCTAGTTCTGAGCATCCACATGCAGCTCAAAAACCAGAAGTATTAGAAATTTCCGTACGATAATCTAGAGGGAGGAACATATAATGGCAGTAGCACAATATTACGGCACTGGTCGTAGAAAATCTTCCGTTGCTAGAGTTCGTCTGGTACCGGGCACAGGTAAAATCACTGTTAACAAACGTGAACTTAATGAATATTTCGGTCGCCAAACTTTGGAATTGATCGTAAAACAACCTTTGAACTTGACTAACACAGTTGAACAATACGATGTTATCGCAACTGTAGCTGGTGGCGGTCCTTCCGGTCAAGCTGGTGCAATTCGTCACGGTATCTCCCGTGCGTTATTGGACGTAGATGGCGAACTTCGTCAATCTTTGAAAAAAGCTGGCTTCTTGACTCGTGACCCACGTATGAAAGAACGTAAAAAATACGGTCTTAAAAAAGCTCGTAAAGCATCACAATTTAGTAAACGTTAAAACTTACTTACATTTATTGAAAGCATTTCGTATCAAAAATACGGAATGCTTTTTCTGTTCACCCCAAATTTTTGTAATTAGGTGATACTTGAAATTGATACAAATTTGATTGTTCTTGATAAATCTAAGCAACAATAAGTGATCAAGTGAAAAGGGAGAAAATTGAAAGAAAATGTATCTTTGATAGTAGGCATTTATTGTGAAATATGATATATTTATTAATTAGATGAATGAATATTTCTAAAATTAAATAAGATATGACAGATGCATGTTTTTTAGTGTATCTTGTTTGTACTCAAAGTATGAAATGAATATCTATTATTTAAGATTAATAAATATTATACGATGAGATAGAATGCTACAAAATGAAAGGCGATGTAATCTGATGAAGAAAGATAGATTAATTGCATTGACAGATGCGGTTCTAGCAATTATAATGACTATCCTAATCTTAGAATTAGAAAAACCAACGACACCAAGTCTTCAAGCTTTTTGGGATTTACGGCAAAATTTCTTTGCTTATTTTCTTTCCTTTTTCTGGTTGGGATCGTTATGGATGGCACTAAACAAATTATGGGAAAAGGTTGAGAGAATTTCTCAAGAAGTTGTTTGGTGGAATTTGTATCTTTTATTTTTTGTTTCGTTTATGCCCTATGCTACTGGAATAGTTAGTAGTCATTTCATGAATCATACGGCACAGCTCTTTTATGGACTGATCGTTATTGTTTCAACGGTAGGAAACTGGTTTTTACATAAAGCAATTGATAAACCCAATATAGATCAGAAAGAATTACTTGAAGCTACCGCACAATATAGAAAGTTCTTGATACCTGACCTAATAATTAAAGGAGTGGGATTGATTCTATCCGCAATTGTCTATCCTCCGATTATGATGTATAGTGTTTTAATTGCGGCATTTTACGTCATAACTTTAAAAACACTATCTGAAAAAAAGAGTGGATAACTAAGCTGTTTTTAACTAAACTGAAACCCATACTTATCAAATACGGTCTTAAAAAAGCCCGCAAAGCAAGCCAATTCTCCAAACGTTAATATTTGGACAACAGGTCATTACACCTGCAGACAATGTCTGCAGGTGTTTTTGCATTATAGACTGTTTATAGCTTAGGTCTTATTTTTAGTTTATGGCGTATACGATTACCGTATTGTTTTGAATTTATTGGGTTATATAATTCTATCATTTACAGGGACATTTAATTCTCCTATAATAGATATATAATAATCGAATTTTTTCGAAAATAGATTTTCATATAGGAGAACTCATATGATTTATAATACAATTCAATACGTAGTGGACAACGGCATTGGTACGTTGACATTTAATCGGCCTACAGTGGCGAATGGTTTTAATATCGAGATGTGCAAGGAGATCCTTGAGGTTTTAGATAACGCACATAATGATGAAAGTGTTCGTGCTTTGCTCATCAATGCTGAAGGTAAGGTATTCTCTGCTGGTGGCGATTTAACAGAAATGGAACGGGCTGTAAATGATGGTGATACAGAGTCTTTATTTGAAATTGTTGAACTAGTAGCTCAAATTTCTATGGCTATGAAACGATTACCTAAACCTGTTATCATGAGCCTTCAAGGCGCTGCAGCAGGTGCTGCCTTCAATATGGCTTTGGCGGCGGACTTTGTTGTAGCTGCTAATAACGTACGTTTTATTCAAGCCTTTGTAAACGTTGGCCTTGCTCCTGATGCGGGCGGTTTATTCCTACTAACTCGTTCTATTGGTATGAACCGTGCTATGCATATCGTTATGACCGGTGAAGCCGTATCTGCTGAAAAAGGTAAGGAACTTGGCTTTGTGTATAAGGTTTGTGAACTAGAGGATCTAGAGACCGCTACAAGACGCCTTGTTGAGAAGTTGGCAAAAGGACCTGCACAATCTTACCGTGTTATGAAGGAAATGATGTGGAATAGCTTCTTAGCGGGGTGGGAAGAGTACAAGAAGTTTGAGGTAGAAAACCAATGTGCATTAGGTCTTTCAGAGGACTTCAAAGAAGGTGTACGTGCTTTCACAGAGCGTCGCCGTCCTAAATTTGGTCACAATTAATATGGCTTTATGAATATATGGAATGGAATTTCCTGTAATTCATAAGAAGATATGAATATAATTAGAACCGATGTGGCTCCAACTATTGAGTTACATCGGTTTTTTCTTTCATTACACCGAAAAAGTGTATATAATAGAACTATTGAAATAGTTTTAGGAGGTCCATATTAGATGGCTCAAGATACAATTAAGTGTTATGACAGTCCTGATGATGTCGTGAATGCTATGGTGGAGGATTTTATCGCTTTCACCAATGAGGAAATCGCCCGTACCGAGACTTGTGTCGTGGGGATTACAGGGGGAACGGTGGTAAACGGATTATTGGAAATGCTCAATTCTCCGGAGTATATCGATCGTTTGAACTGGGAGCGGGTATTCTTTGTATGGACGGATGAACGTTTTTTACCGCAATCTCATGAGGATAATTACTATAATCGCGTAAAGCCTTATCTATTGTGCAAAGCTCGTGGTGCGGCTCATTTTCTGCCGATTAACACGGAATCCAAGACCGTCGTGGAGGCGGCCGGGGAATATGAGAAAGAGGTTCAGACGGTTCTCAAGGCGTGCAAGAAAGGCGGTCTTGATCTGGCGATTCTCGACCTCGGTGAAGACGGTCATACGGCCGGGTTATTTGCGGGGTCTCATGCATTGCGTATAACGGATCACGATGTGGTGGCCGTTGAGGACGGCAAGGTATGGGAACGTATTTCCATGACATTCTCGTTTCTTGCTAAAACTGATGCGGTATGGTTTACTGTGACCGGTGAAAGCAAGAAGGCGGCTTTAACAAAGGTGTTGTACCAGCGTGAGGACTACGAAGATACGGCCTGGGACAAGCGCATCGGTCGCGTGTTGCCGGGGGCGGTACTTTCACAGGAAGATATGACCTGGTATGTGGACAAAGCCGCTTATGATGATGTACACTAAAGAGTGTAGTATAAGTAGAAACAAAGGAGATACATATGGGGTCTATAGGAACACCTGAATTAATAGTTATATTAGTGATTGCTCTAGTTATCTTCGGACCTGGAAAATTACCTGAAGTGGGTAAAGCTATCGGTAAAGGCATCAATGAGTTTAAAGATGCCATATCGGGGCCTAAAAAAGCTGTAGACGAAACGAAGGAAGCCGTTAAAAAAGCGACGACCATCGATGTGACGGCAGGGGCCAAAAACAATGATAAACATAAGGAAACTGAAGATTAGGAGGTATCACTATGTGTAAAGATTGTGGTTGCGGCGAAGATAATGGCGTTGTTACAAAGGTATTTACCGTACCGGGCATGATGTGCAGTAATTGTAAAGAAACTGTAGAAGGTGCATCGTTAGGATTACCGGGCGTATTGAGTGCGGAGGTGGATTTGCCGGAAAAAACGGCGACCGTATCTTTTGATCCGGCTAAGGTATCTGTTGAGACGATTACAACGGCCATCGAAAAGACGGGCTTTGAAGTGGCATCCGTCGCGGACGGTGTACATAAGCATAGTCATGGTTTGATGGGTACATTGAAACGTCTTTTTAAATAATCGGACTTATGGAGCTGTATTGAAACATTGTTTCGATGCAGCCCTTTTTTGTAATGAGGTGATAGGATGATACGCAAGTTTGATGCGCGAAATTTCAAGTGGGATGGCGTAGATACTTTGGTATACAAGCAGGACGGCAGTCCTTTTAAGGATGTGACGCGACAGGTCCTCTATGACGGTGCTTACGATATTCCTTGTCAATTCCGCTATTTTGAATGTCTGCCCGGCGGTTATTCCACATTGGAGTATCATGAACATACTCATATGGTCATGATATTTAGGGGAAAGGGGCAGCTGTTACTGGGGGATGACATTCATGATGTTGAGTCCGGTGATTTCATCGAAATTCCGGGCAATACGATTCATCAGTTCCGCGCGAATAAGGGGGATTATGTCGGATTTCTCTGCCTCGTGAATAAAGATCGGGATAAGGTGAAGTTGTTATCGCCGGAACAGATGGATGAGCTGCAGCGGAATCCTAAAATCAAAGCTTTTTTAGAAAGTTGCTGATAAGGTATGGCGGTTATGTGTGATGATCGCCTTATAATTAATTGTAATTGTAATTGAACGTGTGCTGTTAATGGGTGTGCAGATTTAGGGGGAGGTCCTATGAATACATGGATACGAGCGGCCTTGACATTTTTGGTGGGGCTCATTATTTGGTTCTTGCCTCATACGGAGGCGATTAAGCCGGAAGGCTGGCATTTATTAGCTATTTTTACGGCTACGATTGTAGGCTTTATTTTACGGCCCTGGCCGACGGGTATTATGGCTCTGTTCGGTATCGTAGCGGCGGTGGCGACACAGTCCATTACCATGGTACAGGCTCTCGGCGGTTATGCGGAGACCAATGTATGGCTCATCGTGGCAGCCGTATTCTTCTCGCGGGGCATTATTAATTCAGGACTCGGTAGGCGCATTGCGTACACCTTGATCAGGGCCTTCGGCACCAGCTCTTTGAAACTGGCCTATGCTCTGGCGTGTACCGATTTGATTATTTCGCCGGCGACGCCGTCCAATACGGCACGGGGCGGCGGTATTATATTTCCGATTGTACAGAATATTTCTCTTGCCTTCGGTTCCGAACCGCATGGCCCTACGTCTCGACGTATCGGTGCGTACCTGATGACGACGGCACATACGATTAACACCATTACGGTCACGATATTCCTGACCGCCTGTAGCGGCAACTTGTTGATTACATCATTAGGTGCGAAGCTGTTCGGCTACGATATTTCGTGGTGGGAATGGTTTCAGGCCGGCGTAATTCCGGGCGTTATCTGTATGATTCTGATGCCGTGGTTCATATACAAGATTTATCCGCCTGAAATCAGGGAAACCCCTGAAGCGGCCGCGATGGCTCAAAAGGAACTGGATGCTCTCGGGCCTGTTACGAAAGCTGAGATTTCCGTGGCTATTATCTTTGTGCTTTGTATCTTGCTTTGGGCCACTGCTATTTGGACTAAGCTTCATCCGACAGTTGTCGCGATGATGGGGGTATTGGCTTGCGTTGTAACGGGATCCCTTACATGGGAGGATATCCTAGGTGAACGCACCGGTTGGGATATCCTCATCTGGATGGGTACCCTTGTAGGCATGGCCGGACTTCTCGGTAAACTTGGCGTAGTGGCCGTTTTTGCCGACTTTGTCAGTCAGCATTTAGCAGGTTTTGACTGGTTCTGGGCATCCTTCATTATTTCCGCAACCTTCGTGTATTCTCAGTACTTCTTTGCTAGCGGCACGGCCCGTATTACGGCACTATTCTCCGCCTTTGCGGCGATTCTGGTCGCGATGGGGGCACCGATTCCGTTCACCATCTTGCTGTTCGGTTTGATGAACAGTCCGGGCTGTACGTTGACCCATTATAGCTCCGGTGTCACGCCGATTTTCTTCGGCTCCGGCTATGTGCCGCAAGGTACGTGGTGGCGCGTAGGCCTCGCCATATCTGTTGTGAGCTTTTTGATTCACTTCTGGGGCGGCACGTTCGGCATGTGGCTTTTCGGTATTTTATAATGTATATGATCCCTCGCTACGGCGGGGGATTATTTCGTTACATGGTTTAATGGGGAAAAGATTAATTTTGAGATAGATTTTTTCTATACCCAACCCTCATAAATTTTTATGATGTTTTCCCGTATTAGACTAATGTTTATCTTGCATAGCACAATGTAACGTGATATTATAATTTCATATTACAGATTATTTCAGGAGGAAACATGTTAGGTTTAGTCATTAGCTTGTTGATTATCGCGCTCGTCGTGATTATTAAAAACATTCGAATTATGAACAACAACTTAACACGTTTTTGTCTTAGAAGTTCCGCGAATGGTTTAATATACAATCAATAAGATTTGGCTATATGGTTTGTTTCTTATATGTATATTTTCCAAGGGATACATAGGCTTATCTATGTATCCGGGAATTCTGTAAACAAGAGAAATATCATTTGTAAACTTTTAAGGCGATTCATAGGAATCGTCTTTTTTATTTTGTGAAAGCCGTCCAAGTGGATACTTTCAAAGGAAACGAGGAGATCATCATGAGTTGTAGAAGTGACAATTTGAAAACGGGCGTGGCACGTGCACCACATAGATCGTTATTGAAGGCATTGGGCTTTGTTGACGAGGAAATGGGCAGACCCGTTATCGGTATTGCGAATTCTTTCAACGAAATTATTCCAGGTCACGTAGGACTCAAAAATATTGTGCAAGCCGTAAAGGACGGCATCCGAAACGCAGGCGGTGTTCCGATTGAGTTCAATACAATCGGTATTTGTGACGGTCTTGCGATGAACCATATCGGCATGAAATACTCCTTGGTGACTCGTAATATCATCGCGGACTCTATCGAGGCCACTGCGATGGCGACGCCGTTCGATGCGATGGTATTCATTCCGAACTGCGATAAGGTCGTACCGGGTATGTTAATCGCTGCGGCACGACTCAATATTCCATCCGTATTTGTATCCGGCGGCGCTATGTTGGCCGGCGTACATAAAGGCAAGAAAATTGGCTTATCCGATGTATTTGAAGCGGTCGGTAAGCATCAAACCGGTGAAATGGACGATGCGGAACTGCAGGATATCGAAAACAGCGCATGTCCTACGTGCGGATCCTGCTCCGGTATGTACACAGCTAACACGATGAACTGTTTGACGGAAGCCCTCGGCATGGGGCTTCCCGGTAACGGAACCATTCCTGCCGTATACTCCGAACGTTTACGTTTGGCGAAACTGGCAGGCATGCAGGCGGTAAAGGTTCTCAAGGAAAACCTCCGTCCGAAGGATATCATGACTCGTGAAGCCTTTGAAAATGCGGTAGCCCTCGATATGGCTTTGGGCGGCTCGTCCAATACGGCGCTTCATTTGCCGGCTATCGCACACGAAGCGGGTGTAGAGTTAACCTTGGATGACTTTGACCGCATTGCTCAAATCACACCGCAATTATCTAAATTGTCTCCGTCCGGCGTTTACTTTATCGAGGATCTGTATGCGGCCGGCGGCGTATCCGCTGTACTGAAACGCTTAGCGGAAAACGGTCGACTTCATAAGGATTGCAAGACCGTAGCCCTAAAAACGCAAGGTGAAATCGCAAAGGCGGCTCATGTCGTTGATGAAGATGTTATCCATCCGTGGAATAATCCTGTACATGAAACCGGCGGCATCGCGGTGCTTAAAGGAAATCTTGCGGTAGACGGCTCCGTTGTAAAAGCAGGCGCTGTCGATGCGGATATGCTCGTTCACTCCGGCCCTGCCAAGGTGTTCAATAGCGAAGAAGAAGCGGTTGAAGCGATTACGGGCGGTAAAATCGTAAAGGGTGATATCGTTGTTATCCGCTATGAAGGGCCTAAAGGCGGTCCGGGCATGCGGGAAATGTTGACGCCTACATCGATGATCGCCGGTATGGGCCTCGATAAAGATGTGGCGTTGTTGACTGACGGCCGCTTCTCCGGTGCTACACGCGGCGCTTCTATCGGTCACGTATCTCCGGAAGCCGCTGCAGGCGGTACCATCGCCATCGTTGAAGACGGGGATATCATCAATATCGATATTCCGAACGGTACATTGGAACTTGCTGTGTCCGACGAAGAAATCGCTCGTCGTAAAGCGGCGTTGAAATCTTTCAAATCGAATGTGACCGGATATCTTAAGAAATATGCGCTTCATGTATCCTCCGCCGCACAAGGTGCTATTGAGGTATTTGAAGATTAAGAATAGTATAGTTGGATTTAATGTCCCTGATGGGTGAAGGTGTATTCATGCGTAAATTATATGATTTTATGGAAGCTCGGGAACGGTTAAACACGATTACCGTAAAAACAAAATTGCTCCATAGCGATGTGTTTTCGGACGAGTGCGGCAATGATGTATATATCAAGCCGGAAAACTTGCAGATAACGGGCTCCTTTAAGGTCCGCGGAGCCTATAATAAGATTGCTAAATTGACGGAAGAGGAAAAGGCTCGCGGTGTCATTGCCGCATCCGCCGGCAATCACGCACAAGGGGTGGCTCTGGCTGCTAAACGCCTCGGCATCAAGGCGACTATCGTTATGCCGAAACATACACCTCTTATCAAGGTCAATGCGACAAAGCAATATGGTGCGGAGGTTGTACTGTCCGGTGAAATTTATGATGAAGCGTATCAGAAAGCGATGGAACTACAAAAGGAGCACGGATATGTATTCGTTCATCCCTTTGATGATGAAGATGTAATCGAAGGACAGGGAACCATTGCTCTCGAAGTTCTGGATGAACTGCCCGATGCGGATATTTTGTTAGTGCCCGTCGGAGGGGGCGGCATCGTGTCCGGCATTGCGGCGGCGGCGAAGCTGAAAAATCCTCGGATCAAGATCATCGGCGTGGAGCCGGAAGGCGCCGCCAGTGCTTTGGCTGCTTTGAAAGCGGATCATCCGGTGCCTCTCGACGAAGTGGCGACGATTGCGGACGGTACGGCGGTGCGATTGATCGGTGAAACCACATTGGAATACATCAAGAAATATGTAGATGATATCGTTACCGTCTCTGACTATGAATTGATGGAAGCCTTTTTGTTGCTTGTTGAAAAACATAAATTGGTGGCTGAAAACTCCGGTATTTTACCTTTGGCGGGCCTAAAAAAATTGGACTGCCGCGGTAAAAAGGTGGTCGCTATCGTCAGCGGCGGCAATATCGACGTGCTGACGATTTCATCCATGATCAATAAAGGACTTGTGCTGCGGGGCCGTATCTTTACATTCTCTGTAAACCTTCCGGATAAACCGGGGCAGCTGGTGGCCGTTTCTGAAATGCTTGCCGATGCAGATGCGAACGTAATCAAGCTTGATCATAATCAGTTTAAGAATCTGGACCGCTTTCACGAGGTGGAATTACAGGTGACTGTTGAAACTAA
This sequence comes from Veillonella denticariosi JCM 15641, assembly GCF_002959855.1. Lineage (GTDB taxonomy): Bacteria > Bacillota > Negativicutes > Veillonellales > Veillonellaceae > Veillonella > Veillonella denticariosi. The sequence continues at coordinate 70,129 of NZ_PPDB01000003.1, read as the reverse complement.
CGGAGAAGAACATATTCAAAGTATTATTGAAACTTTTAAAAAGAATGGTTACACCATTAAGCGTTTAAATTCCAGTGAAATTCTATCCGAATAGCTGGTTGAAAGGGTTCCTATGAGTGCAGAAACAATCAATGGGGCACGAATTGTCCTAGAAACACTACATCGCCTCGGCGTAACCGATATGTTCGGGTATCCGGGCGGTGCCGTTATTCCAATTTATGATGAAATTTATAGCTTCCCTGAAATCAAACATTATTTTGTGCGTCATGAACAGGGGGCGGCTCATGCGGCTGACGGCTATGCGCGTGTATCAGGGAAAATAGGTGTATGTCTCGCTACATCCGGACCGGGCGCGACGAATCTTGTGACGGGTATCATGACCGCTTATATGGATTCCGTACCGATGGTGGCCATTACCGGTCAGGTCGGCCGTCCGTTTATCGGTAAAGATTCGTTTCAGGAAGCGGATATCCAGGGGATTACGATGCCGATTACAAAGCATAATTACCTCGTTCAGGATATTCACGACCTGCCCCGCATCATCAAGGAAGCGTACTTTATAGCGGGTACAGGTCGTCCGGGGCCTGTATTAATCGATATTCCGAAGGATATTCAGACGGAAACGATATCCTTGGCTGAATACAATAAATTGTATGAGGTTCCGATCAGTCTGGAAGGATATGATCCTACCTATAAGGGCCATCAGGGCCAGATTAAAAAGGCGGCAACGCTTATTAAAAATGCGAAACGGCCTTTGATCATCGCCGGTGCCGGTATTTTGAAAGCTAACGCCATGGCGGAGCTGAAGGAATTGGCGGAAACGGCACAGATTCCCGTTACCAACACACTGGTAGGTATAGGCGGTTTCCCGGGAAATCACGAACTGGCGCTCGGCATGGTAGGAATGCACGGCTCCGTTGCGGCCAATAATTGTACGGATGAGGCGGACCTCGTCATTGCGGCGGGTATCAGATTCCATGACCGCATTACGGGTCATCCTGATTTCTTCTGCAAAAAGGCGAAGATTATTCACATCGATATCGACCCTGCGGAAATTGATAAGAACGTTGCCATCGATGTGCCTATTGTAGGCGATTTAAAACATGTATTATCCGACCTCAATGCATTGGTGGAGCCGGTGACACACGAACCGTGGCTGGCGCAGATTCGTGAATGGCAGGAGGAATATCCGATGGTGGTGCCCGAGCCTGACAAGGATGAATTACATCCTCAGTATGTGTTGTCGGAGCTCAACAAAATTATCAATGATGATGCCGTCATCGTGACAGATGTAGGACAGCATCAAATGTGGGCGGCTCAGTTCTTAACTCATAAATCTCCTCATACGATCGTGACATCGGGTGGTGCGGGTACCATGGGTTACGGCTTGCCGGCTGCCATAGGTGCTCAAGTGGGGGCCCCTGATAAGCAGGTTATCCTCGTCGTAGGTGACGGCGGATTTCAAATGACCTTCGAGGAACTCATGATGGTACGTCAATATAATCTGCCGATTAAAATCGTCATCATCAACAACGGTTATCTCGGTATGGTTCGTCAATGGCAGGAAATCTTTAATGACCGTCGTTATTCCTATGTTGATCTGGAGGTGAGTCCGGACTTCCTGAAACTGGCGGATGCCTTCGGTTTGAAAGCTAACCGTCTTGATACCGTAGAGGCTCTCGATAAGAACTTTAAGCGATATATTACATCTCCGGGCAGCATCATTCTGGACTGTCGCGTGTCCCGCGAGGATAATGTATTGCCGATGATTCCGGCCGGCGGCACCGTGAGCGGTATGATGGGCAAGAAAGGGGTGCTATGATGGTAAAAGAACATCAGGTCTTAGTCATTGCGAAGAATACGCCCGGCATCGGGACGCGTATTCTGGCACTCTTTAATCGTCGCGGATTTAACGTTACGAAGATGACATCCGGTGTGACGAATACGCCGGGATATGCGCGGATTACGCTTACCGTCGAGGCGGATGATCGCATACTGGATCAAGTGCAGAAACAGATTTATAAACTCATCGATGTTGTTAAGGTCAAGGTCTTTGAGGACCATGATGTAGTCTGTCGCGAACTGATGCTTATCAAGGTGAAAGCGACAGCATCCACACGGTCTCAAATCGTTCAGATTGCCGATGTATATCGCGGCAATGTGCTCGATATTTCTCCGACGTCCATGATTATCGAGGTCATCGGCAGTGAAGAAAAGTTACGCGGTTTTATCCAGATCATGGAGACCTACGGTATCCTTGAAATCGCTAAAACCGGTATTACCGCTATGAGTCGTGGAGAAAAGATTTAGGAGATGATACTGTGGGTGATGAATTACTCCATTATGAAAACGTCTGTTTTCGGCGTGACGGCAGGCCGATTTTAGACGATGTCAATTGGCATGTGGAGTCCGGTGAAAACTGGGCCCTGCTCGGACTGAACGGGGCCGGTAAATCGACGATGCTCAACATGATACCGGCGTATCAGATTCCTACGACGGGAACGCTTCGCGTATTCGGACACGAATTCGGCAAATATGCGTGGCCGAAAATCAAGGCGCGTCTCGGCTTCGTCAGTTCCGTATTGGGACAGTTTCAATCGACACTGGACAAACAAAAGGTGGAAGACGTCATCATTTCCGGTGCTTTCAGCAGTATCGGTATTTACCGGACGGTGGATGACATGACTCGTGCAAAGGGTATGCGGTTACTCGAGGAATTCGGCCTCGCCTATCTGGAGGGGCATCGGTTTCATACCCTGTCCGCCGGTGAGCAGCGACGTGTTTTATTGGCGCGGGCTATCATGGCCGACCCGGACTTGCTCATTTTGGATGAGCCTTGTGCAGGTCTTGATTTACCGGCTCGGGAGAAATTTCTGCGAACCGTGGAGTCCCTCGTAGAGGAGCAGCACACGCCGATTGTCTACGTTTCACATCAGATTGAGGAAATATTGCCCGTAATTACGCATGTGGCGATTTTGCAGGAGGGCAGAATCATTCGTGCGGGCCCGAAACAGGATGTCCTGACGGACTCCGTTTTGTCAGACGTATTCGGCATGACCGTACAGGTCGTGTGGGAGCGGGACCGTCCGTGGGTTATCGTGCAATAGTTATTGCGTTTTATCATGGGATATTCATATTGTCCTTTGATAATGAACAAATGTACTCCACGGCTTATGTATATATGTAAGCTCGTGTACAGTATATATTACATATTCTATTTGAATATCATTGGAGGTTGTCTAACATGGCAGGTAAAATTTTAGGTACTACAGTTTATTATGATGCGGATTGTAATTTGAGCAAATTGGAAGGCAAAAAAATTACAGTTTTAGGTTACGGTTCTCAAGGTCATGCGCATGCATTGAACTTGAAAGAAAACGGCATGGATGTGACAATCGGACTTCGCGGCGGATCTTCCAGCTGGAAAGCGGCTGAAGAAGCAGGTCTTACCGTAAAAGAAACGGCGGAAGCTGTTAAGGGTGCGGACATCGTTATGGTATTGATTCCGGACGAATTGCAGGCAGATGTTTATGCTAAGGATATCGCTCCTAATTTGAAGAAAGGCGCATACTTGGCATTTGCTCACGGTTTCAACATTCACTTCGGTAAAATCGTTCCTCGTGAAGACGTAAATGTATTCATGGTGGCGCCTAAAGGCCCTGGCCATTTAGTTCGTCGTACATACCAAGAAGGCTCCGGCGTTCCTTGCTTGTACGCAGTAGAAAAAGACCCGTCCGGCGACACTGAAGAAGTTGCCTTGGCATGGGCATCCGGTATCGGCGGCGGTCGTTCCGGTATCTTGGAAACAAACTTTAAATCCGAAACGGAAACCGACCTTTTCGGTGAACAAGCTGTATTGTGCGGCGGCATAACAGAATTGATCAAAACAGGCTTTGAAGTATTGACTGAAGCCGGATATGAACCTGTAAATGCGTACTTTGAATGCCTGCATGAAATGAAATTGATCGTCGATCTTATCTACGAAGGCGGCTTCCAAAAGATGCGCCATTCCATTTCCAACACTGCTGAATACGGTGACTACTATGCAGGTCCTCGCGTAATCACTGCAGATACTAAGAAAGCTATGGAACAAATCCTGACGGATATTCAATCCGGTAAATTTGCCGATGAATTCTTGGCGGATTCCAAGAACGGTCAGAAATTCCTTAAAGAACATCGTGAAGCGGCTGCTAATCATCCAATCGAACCGGTTGGTGCGGAACTTCGCAACTTGATGAGCTGGTTAAAATAATACTTATAAAGTGTATCACAGAAAGAACAGCCTTTCGGGGCTGTTCTTTTTTGTAAAATAATGGCTGTGACAATATCTTTATCAATATCTTTATATCGAAAAATTTAATGTGTTGTATGGTATAATAAATTATATTTGAAAGGAGCGAATTATATGGATTTTTATACTGTTTCCTATGTGGAGAGCCAAATTACAACGGGAAATATGTGGCTGTTTATCAGTTTCTTAGTTGTTTTGCTGGGCCTACTGATTGTTGGTATTCAAGTCATGCGTAACGGTTTTACGAGTCGCTATCGTGATTTGACGGTTATCTTATCTCTTATTGTGGTCTTTTTTCTCGGCATGGAGTATCAGGAATACGGACGCATGAGATCCAATTCGGAGGATTCATCGCGGATGCTTACGTTTTTGAATGCTTTCAGCAATGATCGATCCGTACCGCGTGATCAGTTGGCGGTCAATTCCTTAAAGGTACGTAACGGCATGATTTTAAAGGTCAGTGATGCGTATTATGAGGTGCAGTTTAATCCTGAATATACGACCTATACTATTACGCGCGTATATACGGTGAATCCGACGGATCGGATTCATGACAAGGATGAAGTACTACCTTAAGGAGGAGTGTATATGACAGAATCTATGATCATCTATGGCATGATTTTTGCAAAACTCGCCATCGGTCTCTTAGCGATTATCTTACAGATTAACTTGATGGGGAAAGGTAACCTGGCACCTACATCCGCACTGGATCAGTTACAAAATTACGTTCTGGGCGGTATTATAGGCGCAATTATTTATAACGACCAAATCGGTATTTTACAGTTTATGCTCGTTCTTATTTTGTGGACTATTCTGGTTATGACCCTTAAATTTCTGAAAGGGAATCTACGATTTTTTAAAACTGTTTTGGACGGTCATCCGGTAATCGTTATCGAAAAGGGTGTCGTTCTTACAGAGGAATGCATGCGCTACGGTATTCAGGCGGCGGAACTGAAGCTTAAATTGCGCGGGGCGGGCAGCCAATATGTAAAGGATGTCAAACGGGCTGTACTTGAACAGAACGGTGCCCTTACCGTCGTTCAATACGGAGAAGATAATATCCGATTTGACCTCATCAATGACGGTCAGATTAATACTTTCACATTGGACCTTATCGAAAAAGATAAGGAATGGCTCGAACAGGAAGTAAAGAACAAAGGTTATACCGTTAAGGAGATTTACATTGCCGAATATATAGATGGTGAGGTTGTTCTTTATCCGTATGAAAAGAAACATCGTCCTCGATTGGTGCAGAAGGTCAGTGATAAAGTCAGTGACAAGGTAAGCCATATAAAATAGTTGAAATTAATTAAATACAGGGTTATGTGATAAAACATAATGTATTGAATTGTTTTTTGCAGTGAATTCGTATAGAAAGGATTGTAGTGAATCGTAAGGATTTAATCGATCGATTACAACAACTCCATAGAGATGAGGACAGTCGCGTGACGATTAACCCTCATGCATCGCAGAAGGTGGTCATCGTTTACCCGAACACGTATTATGTGGGCATGAGTAATTTGGGGCTTCATATTATTTATGAAGAAATAAATCTACGTCCTGACAGCGTGTGTGAGCGGATTTTTCTGCCTGAGAAAAAGGAATTGGATGCATATGATAAGACCAAAACGCCGCTTATGAGCATCGAAACCCGGCGCGCCATGCATCAGTTCGATGTGGTCGCCTTCGATGTGACCTTTGAGATGGACTATTTCCATATTCCTCTGATGCTGCGCCACGGACGCGTGCCTGTGATAAGTCGCGACAGAACTGAATTCGATCCCATTGTTATCGCCGGCGGACCTTGTGCAACCTTTAACCCTGAACCTTTTGCGGACTTTATCGATGCCTGTATTATCGGTGAAGGGGAGGGCGTTGTTACCTCCGTATTGGATCGTATTCGGGAGGGACGCAATCGTGGTGAAAGCAGGGAACAGGTCATAGCATCTCTGGCGAATATCGACGGTGTGTATGTGCCTGTGCTCTATACGCCGCGGTATGATGAGAAAAATCGCTTTACGGGCTATGATATTTCCGGTGATGCGCCGAAGCGTATACGTCGTCACTTCGGGCCGTTGACGAGCGGCGGAGAGACGGTGGTGGCGACGAATTATACGGAGTTCGGTGCCATGTACATTATCGAAGTGGCTCGCGGCTGTGGACGTCATTGCCGGTTCTGTATGGCCGGTTACTGTTTCAGAGTGCCTCGTGTACGTTCCTTGGAGGTTCTGAAAGAAGGTGTCGACAGGGCGGAGCAGCTCGGTAAGAAAGTAGGCCTTATGGGGGCCGCCATCTCCGATTATCCTGAGGTGGATGATTTGGTGACCTATATTCGTTCAAAGGATATGCGCTACTCCTGTGCATCCTTGCGGGCCGATTCGTTGACACAAGCCGTTGTGGACGGACTTGCGGACAGCGGTCAAAAGACGATTACCATCGCACCGGAAACGGGCAGTGAACGCTTGCGTCGCGTTATCAACAAGGGTATCAGCGAGGAGCATTTACGAAATGCCGCCACCTTGTCCGCCAAATCAGGCATTCAACATATGCGACTGTATATCATGATCGGTTTGCCGACGGAAACGGATGAAGATATCGATGCCATCATCAGCCTTGCGGAGCGCACCCAGGCGCATATGGCCGAAGTGGGCTGTAAAGGACGGTTGACCTTGAGCATCAATCCGTTTATACCGAAGCCGTTTACACCGTTTCAATGGATGGCGATGGCTCATCAGAAAGATGTGGAACGGAAGTTGCAATACATAAAAAAATCACTGCAGAAGAATCGCCGCATCGAGGTTCTCGTAGAATCGCCGAAGGAAGCCTATATTCAAGGTGTGCTTGCTCGCGGAGACCGACGCTTAGGCGCCGTCATCGCCGCCTGTGCGGCAGATAGGGGCAGCAAATCCTTTAAGGCGGAGATGAGAGCGGCCGGCCTCGATATGGATGATATGAATTATCGGGAACGCAGCTTTGATGAATGCCTGCCGTGGAGCCATCTCGACATGGGCTTACGGGACGGATATCTGGAGATGGAATGGAAACGGTCTCTTGATGAAGCCTATACGCCTCCGTGTGCGGACGGCTGTAAGCGCTGCGGTGTATGTGAATAACTTTAGGGATGTAACTTTGTATATGTAAATGGCTTAGTACATATTGATAATCCTGTATAGAAAGGGCGTTTTATAACTTATGAAAAATGACGTGGAGCGCATTGATGTCGAAGGCCCTTATGGGAAGTGGTCGTATGAGCAACCTCTGTGGGCTAACCATTTTCCGGTTGTCATGGGGGACACGTACCGTCACGGTGGAGTGTCGGAAAAGCCGTATGATTCTTTAAATTTAGCCTTTCACGTGGGGGACGATCCGGAGTCGGTACGTCGAAATCGTTCTGTTATTACAGACTATTTAGGCGTTGATGCAGGCCGTATTACCTGCGGAAATCAGGTGCATGGCTTAAAGGTTGTAGAGATTACGGAACAGCATATCGGGGCCGGTGCCTTTAACAGCGAGACGGCTGTCGATGATTGCGATGCCATATTTACAAAGATTCCGAATGTGCCGTTATTATTATTTACCGCCGATTGTGTGGGGGTCGGCATTTATGATGCGGCACACCATGCATTGGCTGTAGTGCATGCGGGTTGGCGCGGCGCTATCGACCATTTGCCGGTTCGGACTATCGAAACCATGCATGCTGTATACGGAACAAAGTTCGAAGACTGTTATGTTTACTTGGGTCCCAGCATCGGGCCCGAATCCTTTGAGGTAGACTGCGGGTTAGCGAAGCGATTTGAACAGTCCTGGCTGGTCATGACGAATCGGGAGGTAACGGATCTGGTTCGTTATAGGAACAGCAGTTCGCTTGATGGTATACCGTCGGATTGCTCCGAAAGCTTCGACAGTTCTGATAACGCAATGAATTGTAGGGAAAGTGGCAGTGATATGAATGACCGTGACGCTACATCTGCAGACGTTTATAGAGATAAAGGCTATGTTAATTTGTGGGCTTTTATCGAAGAAGGCCTCATTGTTCACGGTGTGCCTAAAGAACATATCTGCATCGGCGGAACGGACAGCATGATAGCGGCGGATTGTTATTCCTATCGCCGTGAAAATGGTATAACAGGTCGCATGGCATTATTCGGTATGCTTCGGGCGCGATAATGCCGCACCGCGAATATAATTAAAATGCGTAGAAATATACTGTATCATGTCAGAAATTCGCATGGTATATGCGGTAAACGATATACATTCGCGGCTAAATACTATATAATAGAATAGTCTATACTGATATATTTGTTTATTATTATATAGAGATTGAAGGGGGACTTTCACATGATTGAAGAATCCCTGCACGCAGTACAGCAGCGCATGGCGGATGCTATGGCGCGTGCCGGTCGCGTGGATACGGCTATTCTGGTGGCGGTTACAAAGAATCATCCTGTTTCCGCTATTGAAGAGATTTCCGGTCTCGGTGTAACTCATGTGGGGGAAAATCGAGTACAAGAGGCGAAGGAAAAGCAGATGCTCTATAAAGGACCTCGATTGACATGGCATTTGATCGGTCATCTGCAGGTCAACAAGGTGCGTCAGGCGGTTCCTATGTTTGATCTCATTCACTCCGTAGACAGTCGTAAATTATTGGATGAAATCGAGAAGGTGGCTGCAAAGCACGATAAGGTGCAGGACATATTGTTGCAGGTCAATATAGCCCGTGAGGAGTCGAAGTCCGGCATGTCCGTCGAGGAATTTCCGGATATTCGGGATTACGCGAAGACGTTGCCTCATGTGCGGGTTCGGGGAATGATGTGCATCGCGCCTTTCTTTGATGATCCGGAGGAAGCACGTCCCATCTTCCGCGTAGCTCATGCCTTGTATGAGGATATGAAACGCTATTTCGAAGAAGGGCAGATTCAATATTTATCTATGGGGATGACTCACGACTTTGAGGTGGCTTTGGAAGAGGGCGCCAACATCGTTCGTGTAGGCACAGCCATCTTTGGGGAACGTGTATATTACTAAATTTTTGTATTACTCAGTTTATACCGCGTTAGTTTTATCAGGAGGAAAAATCCATGGCATTGGGAGATTACTTAGACAAAGCAAAAAACTTATTCTTAGCGAAAAATGATGACGACTATGAATATGATGATTACGATTATGAAGATGAAGAGGAATACGAGGATGAAATCGCTCCTGTAGCAGCGGCCCCTGTATCCGGCGCATCTGAATTTCATCCACGCAAGGTAGGAGGCCAATCTACAATGACACAACGTCCAACGGCAATGAAAGTAATTGTTATTGAACCAAAGGTATTTGAGGATTCTGAAAATATTACGCATCAATTGCGCGATATGCGTCCCGTATTGATCAATTTTGAAAATACGGATCCTCATGAAGCCGCTCGTATTGTAGATTTCGTATCCGGCGCGACCTTTGCCTTGGATGGAAAATTGGAAAAGGTAGGTAAGGACATTTTCATGTGCGTACCTGTTAACATTTCTATTGATTACAATGATAATGAAAGCAGCACCGAGCAAAACGAATATTCTTGGCAAAATAAATAAATTCCCTGAAAATGGCGGTGACAAATATGTTAGGTAAAACCTTATGTATCGGTGTCGGCTCGATGGGCGGAGCTCTGCTTCGCGGTGCGTTGCAGCATGGCGTGTTACAAGCGTGTGACACGCATATTCTGGTGCGTCGCGAGGAACAATGCCGGGAATTGAACGATGAATTGGGTGTTGCAGGATTTACCGCGATGCCTGATGTAAGGAACTATAATACCATATTGCTGGCCGTAAAGCCTCAGGTGTTACCGGCTGTGCTGGAGGAATTGAGCCAAGTAGCATACGGGACGACGATGATATCCGTAGCCGCCGGGGTTACATTGGATACTTTGAAAGAAGCTGTTCCACAAGCTAAATGGTTCAGAGCTATGCCTAATACACCGGCAGCCATAGGGGTAGGCATGACCGCTCTCACCGGGGATGATATGGAAACGGACGTAGCCCGCGGTGTGCAGGCTTTGTTCGAAGCCGTCGGAGAAGTGGCGGTGGTGAGCGAAGCCGATCTTGACCGATTGGGCGCTTTATCCGGAGCCGGTCCCGGCTATATGTTTGTCATTCTCGATGCCTTAGCCGATGCGGGCGTTCGTATCGGACTGCCTCGTCAACTGGCCATTAAGGCTGCCGCACAGACCATGTACGGTGCCGGTAAGATGGCCCTTGATAGCGGGCTGCATCCGGCTGTGTTACGCGATCAGGTAACGAGCCCGGGAGGTACGACTATCGCCGGTATCGGGGCTATGGAAAAGGGCGGATTGCGCAGTGCCATCCAGGACGGTGTTGCGGCATGCCTTGCTCGGTCGAATGAATTGGGGAAATAATTTTGGCAGATACTAGTAAATTAATTCGATATTTTGAAGCCAGCGGTAGCGGCGAAGAAGCGCGCCGTATGCTGGACCTTGCGGAGCAGGTGGTAAAGGGCAAGCCCTATCGTGTGGCGGACTTTACGAGCCCTGCGGGCCTTGTTATCGCCGATGCGATAAAGGCGAATTATCCGCAGCTGTCGGTGAAAACCGATGGCGGTTATGAAGGGGCGGAACGTATCCGCATCGCCTTTGTAGATAGCGACTTTAACGGTACTGTGGACATGGGTATCCGCGCGTTAAAGGTGAACTGGGACCCTCGGTTCCGATTGCTCACTCATCGCGATGTACTGGGCTCTTTGATGGGTCTCGGTATTGATCGCTCCAAATTCGGTGATGTAATCGTACAGCAGGGGGGCGCTCAAATCCTGGTGGATGAAAGCGTAGCGGACTTTGTCATTCAGAACTTTACGAAGATTGCTATGGTTTCCGTGTTTGTAGAGCCGATTGAGCTTGCGGACATTGCCCCGAAGGAAGAAAAAATTAAAGAAGTACGTACTACTGTCGCATCTTTGCGTTTAGATGCGGTGGCAAGTTCCGGGTTCAGCGTATCCCGAACCAAATTGGTGAGCGCTATCAACGCCGGATTACTGCAGGTAAACTGGCAACCGGCTAAGGGGGCATCTCAAGAGGTAAAAGAGGGAGATGTCATTTCCATGCGCGGTCGTGGCCGAATGAAGGTGGAAGCCATTACAGGTACATCCCGAAAGGGGCGTATCGGCGTATACCTTAAACGATTTATGTAGGCAATTAAAAATCGGCTTGACCATCAAGCCGATTTTTTTATTATAGCAGGTGAGTTATGGTATCCATCACATTTCAACCCACAACTGAAGATATGATTTTGTTCATCGGCGGCGGTGAGGTGGCGGAGAGACGGATTCGACTATTTATCGATGAGCCCTGCCGGATTGTGGTTATAGCGCCGTCTGCGACGGCAGCGGTCGGTACCTGGGACAGAGAAAAACGTCTCACCTGGCATGAGAGGGCTTTCACGGAAGATGATGAATCACTCATCGCTCAAAGCAGATTGTTGTTTGTCTGCACGGATAATCATGAATTAAATGATCGATTATATGAATTAGGTCAGGCCCATCGCGTGTGGACGAATCGTAGCGATAACCCGTCAGCGTGTACTTTCACAGTGCCGTCCTCGCTGGATCTGGGTGATTTACATATCGCCATCGGTGCCAATCATGCGGGGCCGCGTATCAATCGGCTGGTGAGACGAGATATGATGAATCATTATGATCAGTTGCAAAAGGCTATGCCCGGACTTAAAATATTTAGAGAAGAAGTAAAGTTACTGCTTCCCACACCGGAGGCCCGTCAGCAGTTCTGGCGGGACCATTTAACGGAGGATACATTTGAAGCCATTCTCAAGGGAGAGTGGAGAAGTATAGAGGAGAAACTACGCCATGCAATTAGTGGTATTAGGTCTAAATCATAGAAGTGCCGCTGTGGAGGTGCGTGAACGTTTCTCGTTTGAAAAGGACGAGGTAGTCGAAGCACTGAACCGCCTCTATGAGTATGATTCTATTTCAGAATGCGTTATATTATCCACATGTAACAGAACGGAAATTTATGCCGTTTTAGAGGATGTGGACTGCCCGAAGACGTATATGTTAAGGCTGTTACAAGACTTGAAGGGCGCCGAGGCAATTGATGAGAAAGCATTCTTTTTCTATGAGGAAAGAGATTGTATTGAGCATCTGTTCCGTGTGTCCGCCAGTCTCGATTCCCTTGTGTTGGGGGAAGGCCAGATTTTGAGTCAGTTAAAGGGGGCTTATATTCAGGCGTATAGCGCAGGCTGTACAGGTACAATTTTTAATATTCTATTTCAACGTGCCATCGGTGTCGGTAAAAAGGTACGTACCAATACGGGTATTGCGAATACGCCGGTATCGGTCAGCTATACGGCTGTCAATCTTGCGGAGGACAGTCTGGATAAACCGTTATCCGAGGCGACGGTTCTCATCTTAGGGGCCGGAACGATGAGCGAATTGACGGCGACCCACTTGCAGGCAAAAGGGGTAAAGACCATATTCGTGTCGAACCGTACCTTTGCTAAGGCGGAAGCGTTGGCAAAACGTTTCAACGGTAAAGCGGTCAAGCTCGATCATTTCGTGGAACAGGCGAAGAATGCGGATATTCTCATCACATCGACGGGGGCGCCGCATTATATCATCACCCCTAAAGAAGCGAAAAAAATCGTTCAACTGCGCGAAGGAGAACCGATTGTTATGATCGACATCGCCGTACCGCGCGATATTGATCCGGCTGTGGCTGATATCGATGGAATTTATTTATTTAATATTGACTCTCTTGAAAGCGTCGTAGAAGAAAATAAGGCGCAACGCGAGGAAGAGGCGCGTCGGGCTGAACCGATCATTCACGAAGCCATCGAAGATTTATTGGATAAGCTAAGTTATTTATCCGTTCGTCCTATGATGGCCTTATTGACGGAGAAGGCTGAGCGCATACGAAGTCGTGAATTACACAGGGCGCTCGCTAAATTACCGGATATTTCCGATAAGGAGCGACGCATTATGGACTCTATGAGTCGTATGATTACCCGTAAGATTTTACGGGAACCTATGATTCACTTCAATGAAATCGCAGGTACGGAGGAAGAAGGTCTGTACTGGGAATTATTCAAAGATATGTTTAATCTTGAGAAAGAAGGCTGATGCCATGAGAGATCATATTCGTATCGGCACGCGAAAAAGTGCCCTTGCCCTATGGCAGGCTGAACATATTAGTGCGGAATTGAAGCGTCTGTATCCCGGCGTTTCAGTGGAGCTGGTTCACTTTAATACAAAAGGGGACCGTATCTTGGAAAAACCGCTCGCTCAAGTGGGCGGCAAGGGATTATTCACGGCGGAACTGGAAGCGGCTATGCACGACGGAGACATCGATATTGCCGTACATAGCCTGAAGGATATGCCTACGGAATTACCGGAAGGCTTGACCTTAGGTGCTATATCCGTTCGTGAAGTTCCCTATGATGCCCTTGTGAGCCCTGAGTATAAGACACTTGATAAATTGCCTCAAGGTGCCCGCATCGGTACGAGCAGTTTACGTCGTCAGGCACAGCTGCTTCATGTGCGTCCCGATTTACGCGTAGAGGTTATCCGCGGCAATGTACAGACACGTCTCAGTAAGATAGAGACGGACAATCTGGATGGCGTCGTGTTGGCGCAGGCCGGTCTTAAACGGCTAGGTCTGGAGAATCAGATTACGCAGGTGTTTACGGCGGATGAAATGATTCCTGCTGTGGGCCAGGGGGCGCTTGCTATCGAGTGCCGTGCGGATGATTCGGAAATGCTCGAAATGCTGGCGCCTATCAATGATGAAGCAACGCGTTATGCCGTAGAAGGGGAGCGCAGTTTTCTGCGTCAACTCAACGGCGGTTGCCAGGTGCCGATGGGCGTTCACGGCACCATCGAAAAGGGGCAGCTACGATTAAAGGCGATGATTGCATCCCTTGACGGCAGGACCGTATATGAAGGTGAGATTTCCGGCCCCGCTAAAAAGGGTGAAATTCTCGGGAAAAATCTTGCGAGAGCTTTATATGAAGAAGGGGGCAAGCATATTGTGGAAGCCCTTATAGAGGAAGGAATCATAAAATGACAGGTATGGTATATCTAATCGGTGCAGGCCCCGGTGATGTAAAATTAATTACCGTAAAAGGTCGAGAGTGCATCGAGCGTGCAGATGTAATTGTATATGACTATTTGGCGGATGCTCATCTGTTAGAATGGGCCCGTCCCGATGCGGAACTCATTTATGCGGGTAAACAGTGTAAGGATCACACGATGCATCAATGGGAAATCAATGAATTATTGGTGCAAAAAGGGAAAGAAGGTAAAATCGTGGCCCGTCTGAAGGGCGGTGATCCGCTCGTGTTCGGTCGTGGCGGAGAAGAGGCTATGGCCCTTGGCGAAGCCGGTGTTCCCTTTGAATTTGTTCCCGGCGTTACTTCGCCGATTGCGGCGCCTGCTTATGCGGGAATTCCTGTAACGCAACGGGCTATGGCCACATCCTTTGCGGTTGTTACGGGCCATGAGGATCCGACAAAATCCGTTTCCGGCATTCATTGGGAAGGCCTTGCGACTGCGGTGGATACACTTTGCTTTGTAATGGGTGTCGGCAATTTGCCTGTTATTGCGGAGAAATTGATGACCTACGGTCGCGCGCCGTCTACACCGGTCGCGCTCGTTCGTTGGGGTACGAAGCCTGTACAGGAGGTATTGGTGTCTACCCTTGAACATGTAGTGGAGGATGTGGAGAAGGCTCAGTTAAAAGCCCCTGCCATCATCGTTGTAGGCGATGTGGTAAATCTTCGGGAGAAATTGCAATGGTTCGATAATAAACCGCTGTTCGGTAAAACCGTCGTTGTTACCCGAGCCCGTGCTCAAGCGAGCGCTTTTCGTGAAAAGTTGATGGCACAGGGCGCCAATGTGGTTGAAGCGGCCGCTATCAAGACGATACCGATGGACCTTTTCGATGAGGATAAGCGTATCATCGCGAATGCCAATACATATCAATGCGTGGTATTCACATCCGGTGAAGGTGTTCGCTATTTCTTCGATGCACTTTATAAAGAAGGTAAGGATACACGTGCCTTAGGCTATGCAAAAGTGGCAGCCATCGGTTGTGCGACGGCCCGTGAACTTGGTAAATACGGTATCGTGCCGGATATTATCCCTGCTGATTACAAGGCGGAATCCGCCGTTGAGGCCCTTGAAGAAGAACTGAATGCGGGCGACTCCGTATTGTTGATTCAACCGAAGGTGGCACGTGATGTCATTCCGCGCTGCTTGCGTCACCGCGATATGAATGTAGACATTTTGCGCCTGTACGAAACGACACAGGATACATCTCAACAGGAGGCCTTGATTAATGCGTTGACTGAGGGCTCTGTGGATTACATTACGTTTACAAGCTCCTCTACGGTGACAAATACGATTCAGCTGTTGGGTGAAGATGCATTAAAACTATTGGCTAATACCAGGATTGCCTGTATCGGACCGATTACGGCTGCCACCGCTATGAGTGCGGGTCTTAATCCGCACATTATCAGCGAAGTATATACAACCGATGGCCTAGTTAATGCCATTGTAAAGGATGCTAATGCCTGAATGGGATAGAACATAGCTGGTTTCTGTTTATGAAATCGGTAATACTCTATTGCATATTTATGAGCTGGCGTTCAATTTTAATTAGCCCGTACAGGGCGATAGGAGGATTACATGTACGACTTAACATATCGTCCTCGCCGCTTGCGTATCAATCCTGAAATGCGGGATTTGGTGCGCGAAACGACACTCGACGTATCCGATTTAATTTATCCGTTATTTATCGTTCCCGGTGAAAGTATCAAAAAAGAAATCGACACGTTGCCGGGTCAATACCATTTGTCCGTTGATGAGGCCGTGAAAGTTGCTCAGGAAGCATACGATCTCGGCATTCGCGGCGTAGAAATCTTCGGCATTCCTACCTATAAGGACGAACAGGGTTCCTCAGCATGGGATATGTCGCAGCCTGTACAACAGGCGATTAAAGCGATTCGTCAGGCGGTGCCTAATCTTTTGGTTATCTCTGACGTATGCTTGTGCCAATATACATCGACAGGTCATTGCGGCATGATCGAAGATCACGAAATCCTGAATGATGAAACGTTGCCGCTACTTTGTAAGGTGGCGGTGAGCCAGGCGGAAGCAGGTGCTCATATGGTGGCGCCGTCCGATATGATGGACGGCCGTGTCGGCGCTATCCGTGAAGCCCTCGATGCGGCGGGATATAAAAATGTATCCATCATGAGTTATGCCGCAAAATATGCGTCCGCTTATTACGGTCCGTTCCGTGGCGCCGTAAACTCCGCACCTCAATTCGGGGATCGTAAATCCTATCAGATGGATCCGGGGAACCGATTGGAAGCTTTCAGAGAAATCGAACTCGATATTGCGGAAGGCACGGACATCATCATGATTAAACCGGCATTGTCCTATCTGGACATCGTCCGTGAAGCACGCGACCGCTATGAATTACCGGTGGCCGTATACAATGTGTCCGGAGAATACGCGATGGTTAAATCCGCAGCCGCGGCAGGCCTCATCGACGAGGAACGACTCGTGATGGAGACGATGCTATCCATGAAGCGGGCCGGGGCCAAGATCATCATCACATACCATGCCCTTGATATTGCAAAATGGTTACAACAATAAGGAGAAGCCATGTTACAGTTAGGTAAATCTGAAAAAGCTTTTGATGAGGCGAAGCGGTATATGCCGGGCGGCGTAAACAGTCCGGTGCGTTCGTATCGCAGTGTGGGCTCCAACCCGCCGTTCATCAGCAGTGCCAGCGGCAGCCGCATTTATGATATCGATAATAACGAATACATCGACTACGTATTGAGCTGGGGCCCCATGATTCTGGGGCATGCAAGTCCTGAGGTCATCGCGAGCCTGCAGGAGGCGATTCCGCGCGGTACCAGCTATGGAGCGCCTACGTTGTTAGAAACGGAATTGGCGAAGAAAATTCAGGCCTTCATGCCGTCCATGGAAATGATTCGCCTTGTGAACTCCGGTACGGAGGCGACCATGAGCGCCTTGCGCGTGGCTCGTGGTTATACGGGGCGCGACCGCATCGTTAAATTCGTAGGCTGTTACCATGGACACAGCGATTCTCTCTTGGTGAAAGCAGGCTCCGGCCTCGCTACATTCGGTGTACCGGACAGCCCGGGCGTGCCGCAGGGGGTAGCGGAAAATACAATTACGTTGCCGTATAATGATAGTGATGCGGTGCGTGCACTATTCGATGATATAGGCGATACCATCGCGGCTATTATCGTGGAACCTGTGGCGGGCAACATGGGCTGCGTGCCTCCTGCAGCAGGATTCCTTGAAACCTTGCGGGATGTGACAAAGACGCATGGTGCACTCTTGATTTTTGATGAAGTCATGTGCGGCTTCAGAGCGAGCAGCGGCGGAGCTCAAAAACTGTACAAGATTAAGCCTGACCTTACCTGCCTCGGCAAAATTGTCGGCGGCGGTATGCCGTTGGCCGTATTCGGCGGTGCTCGTGAAATCATGAGTCAAGTCGCTCCGTCCGGTCCGATTTACCAAGCCGGCACGTTGAGCGGCAATCCGATTGCCGTAACTTCCGGCCTTGCCACATTGTCCATCTTGCAACGGGATCCGACCATCTTCAAGCAGGTGGAGGATGCGACCATTGCACTTTGTGACGGACTCAAGCAGTTGGCTGCAAAATATAATGTGCCTGCTACGGTGCAACGCGTGGGGTCCATGTTTACACTGTTCTTTACGGATAAACTGGTCTTGAATTTCGACGATGCAGCGGCCTGCAATGAAGAACATTTCAAACTGTTCTTCCATCATAACTTGAGTCACGGCATTTATTATGCTCCGAGCCCTTATGAAAGCAACTTCGTGTCTATCTGTCATAAGAGCAGTGAAATTGAGCGTACATTGGCTGTGGCTGAGGAAGCTTTCAAAAAAATCAGTGATACATTGTAATTAAAATATAGCCATAATCAAGGCTAACTTGATTATGGTATGTGTGTATTCTCGATATAGGTGATGAACATGCAGTTTTATAAGAACTTAAAGCGTGCTCGCGTGCGCATGGGTAAGAGCCAAATCGAAGTAGCAAAGGCCGTAGGTATCAGTAATGCGGCGCTTTCAAATTACGAAACAGGGTATCGCGAACCGGATTTAGATACACTCTGTGCCCTGTCCCGTTACTATGGACTGACCTTGGATGAACTGTTGGACGTGAATAATACGGTTCATAATCCCATTTATGATCTCAATCCGATTCTGAAAAACAGATATATTGCCTATAAAGGTGATGTATACGAGCTGAAAGAATCTCAAAAACGCGTTCTGTTCCGTGAACTGGACCGCCTGTTTGAGGACTTTGAACGGTCGAAGATAAGCAGCAGTACAAAGCCGAAGACCTATAAACACGGAAACCCTCATATTAACCGTAACGGTCTGGCAAATACGGCAGGAAGCCTTGCTGCGCGTCGTGGTACAAAGAAGTAATCATTTTTGATAGATGATTGTTGTACTTGTATATTGATGGGGTTCAGTACATAACTACATTTAAATAAAAGGAAGGCCTATACTTCTTTGCTCTTCGTGACCTACGGTCGCTGCAAAAGTATAGGCCTTAATTTATAGGACTATAGATGTGAGAATTCTTGATTATATAAAACATATTTATACAAAAAATATTGATTTTATGTTTTTTTTGAGAGATATAATCGAATTAATAAGTTAATATTTAGATGGAAGTGATATAAAAGGAGAGAGGAACTTAATAATAAAATTATTGGTTATACAACTGATGGGGATGAGTTAATGCGGCAAATTAAATTTAATATAGGGAGCGTATATTTTGTATATAGGTAACATAGAGGATTTGTAGGGATGAAATTTAGAACTATTTATTCTATCATTTGGTATATGTTTATAGGTTGCTTTAGCTTGTGGCTGATTTGTGGTTTAGGTTATAAATTCTTTTTTTATGATGCTGTTGAGAAGTCTAGGTCAGAGTTGACACAAGCTTTAAATCTCTATTTCCCTCGAGATTATTATATGATTGATGGAGAGGTTTATGATTCTAATAGAAGAAATCTTTTATCAATAGGTCAATCAATTAATATAAAAAAAGACTCACAACATACAGATTTAAAATCAATAGTACCCTTAAGTGGGAATTGGACTCTCATTAAACAAAATGAGTCTCGTTGTGTCTATGAAAGTCAATCATATAGAATATATGTAACAAAGAATACGCAAGATGATGGGTATATTGTAGTTCTAACTCATAATAACTGGTTGGAAATATTACATTTATAATCAACTTGTTTTGATGCCTAGATATTGGTGGCCATGGCGGTTTAGTGATTTTGATAAATATGTTAATTCAATGTATTGGGAACGGTATTAAATATGGATATAAAAATTTATAGTTAAATTGGTGATTGAGCAGATTATATAGTTGGTATTGTTAAGGAAATCGATAACCTTAGAACTTTAAATATTCCATTATAATAGAGGAAGACATATGGAGATAATAATTAATGAAAAAAGAAATGTTGAATTTTATTTTCTAATCATTGCATTGGGGACAATTCAAGCTTATAGATATAATTGTATTGACTTAAATATATTAGAGTCTTTATTCTACAGGATGGATATGTTACAAATAATCAATGAAGAACATTTATCATCTGAACTGAAGGAGATTACTTTTCAAGGGATGGCGCTTGAGGATGTTGAATCTTGGGTTGGTGGAGTTATACCGACCATTCTGTTAGTGGATACCATAAATGGTATTGATTATGATTGTAAAGCTTTGTTACTAGATCCTGTATATCGTTCTTGCTTCAAGTCTTTTACCTTATTTGATAAAATGCATGGGAATAAGTTTAGTCTTACTATTAAGTTTAATTCATTATTGAGTTTTGAATATATTATGACTATTTTTATGTTAGGCTATACCTATTTTTTGATAGAGCTCGATGATCAATTCTCTGAGACATTTCTTGCTTTTAAAAATAATATTGTCAATGGCATTATGAATTTAAATTATGAGTACTCTGAGTATTTTGTTGAAGTGATGGAGCAATTCAATAGGATTAATATTAATGATGACATATTGAATGTTAAACGCCAAAAATTTTATTTAAAGACAATAAGTATTAATATAAGAGATTATTTCGCTTGTATAAAGAAAGATGAAATAAATGTTGATTTTGATTTTAGTAAATCAGGCGGATTAAAGTATTATGTTATTTCAACTAAGTGAGAGTCTACTTAGGGGAAATAATATTAGTAAAATGTATGGTAATTGATGGTATTTACCTTATATCAACTTAATAAAGTCTTTGATAAATAGAAAATTGATGAATCGGCAACCCGTATAGCCGGTAATGCACCTGGTAGTGGGTTTTATCTTCTGAGTCCAAAAGAGTTGGGTATTCGAGCTATGAGAACTCAATTTGAAATAGAGGATTAATTATGAAAAAAATGGTTTCTTATTTTAATTTATTGCCTTTATCGGTTAAACTTATTTTCGGCTTTACCCTTATATGTGTGATTATCATTTCTTTATTGACAATGGCTGCTTTTTTTAATAGACCGAATCAAATTCAAAAGCTTCAATTATATGAGCAAAAGCTTGTAAGTATATCTTCTCATAAGGTAAGTGAAGAACATTATGCTACAGGTAGGAATGGTCAGGTTTATAATTTTAAAATCACATATAAGAATATTGAATTTGAAAAAGTCAAAGCTTTACTTTCACATGAGAGAATGAAGTGGCGTGAAGATAAAAAAAGTTATAAAATAGGCTACGATTTAAATAATGATATTACTGTTAAACTTGAGGAAAATTCTCTTGATAATAGGGTCGTTGTAGTTTTGACGACAGAGAAGTAGTTAGTAAATAAAAAGAGGTTATTAAATCTTAGCGTATCTAATTGTTGTATTAATCTATTATTATCTTATTAGTTAGGGCGTTGATTACTGTATAACTATAATAATATTATACTTATGTTTAACTTGATGTTTGTATCTTTAATGGAAGATGGTTGATTCGCTTTAATTAACTATCTTCCGTTTTTTATTATGTTATAAATATCGAGAGATTCTATCAAATTCACCAGATTTCTACGTCATTATGAGTGTTTTATGATAAAATAAAAGGTATGAATACTTCAATAACTAGGTCTATTACCTATAATGGCGACAGAATTGAATACGAGTTGACCATCAAGCGCGTGAAGAACATGAATCTGCGTATTACAAAGGATGGTGTCGTCCATGTGTCGGCGAATGCTTATGTGCCGGAGCATCGCATTGACGCCTTTGTTATGGATAATATGCCGTTCATTGAGCGGACCCGATTCAAGATTGATGCGCTCAATGCCAAGCGGATCGAGGCGTTACAGTATGTAGACGGTGAAAGTTTATCTATTCTGGGCTTGCCCATTACGTTGCATGTAATCGAGCAGGACGGAAAGCCTCATATCGGCTTTGACGGCAAGGCACATCTCATGATGTATGTGCCTCATGAGGCGACTTACGAGCACAAACACAAACTGATGCAGGCTTTTTGGCGTCAACTGGGGGACAAGGTGTTTAATCATTGGGCACAGGTTGTGTACAAACGCTTTCACCAGCAACAAATCGATGTGCCTAAGCCGACGGTAAAGCAGCAGCGCATGAAGAGTCGTTGGGGCTCGTGTACGCCGTCAAAGCAGCTCATCAAGATGAATATGCGCCTGTTGGAAGGCCCGCAGGCATATATTGAATATGTTATGGTTCATGAGTTTGCTCATTTTAAATATCTGGATCACTCAAAGAACTTTCACAATCTGGTTGCCCAGTTTCTGCCGGATTGGAAGGCTCGTAAGAAGTCATTGAACGTGTATTTTGCTCATCGCCCTTAAAGGAGGTGTACCATGCAGCCATTTGTACATTTACATAGTCATACGGAATTCAGCTTGCTCGACGGCATCAGCCGTTTGCCTGACATGGTACGTCGTGCGAAGGAGTTGAATCAGCCGGCCTTAGCCATTACGGACCATGGCAATATGTATGCGGCCATTTACTTTTATAAAGAATGTGTAGCGCAGGGCGTTAAGCCCATTATCGGTTGTGAAGTGTATGTAACGGAAAACAGCCGATTTGACCGTCCGGAGGGGCGCAGCCGGGAGCGTTTAAAGCATTTAATCCTCTTGGCAGAGACCATGGAAGGGTATCGGAATCTCGTTAAAATCGTGTCGAAGGCGTCGACGGAGGGAATGTTATACCGTCCGCGTGCGGACCACGAGCTGTTAAGGCAATACAGTAAGGGGATTATTGCCCTCAGTGCCTGCATTCAAGGCGAGATTCCTCAGTATATTTTACAGGATAATATGGAAGGGGCTAAACGCTCCATCGAATGGTATATCGAGACGTACGGCAAGGATAATTTCTTCCTGGAGATTCAAAATCACGGATTGCCGGAGGAATTGAAGGCGCAGGAGAAACTCATCCAGCTCAGTAAGGAATATGGTCTCGGTATTGTCGCCTCTAACGATTTTCACTATGTCTTAAAAGAGGATGCGGATGCACAGGATATCAAGGTTTGTATCTCTACAGGCCGTCGCCGTGCCGAGGTGGATCGCTTAAAGTTCCCTAATGATGAGTTTTATCTAAAATCTGGGGATGAGATGGCAGAGCTATTTGGACATATTCCAGGGGCCATTGAAAATACCTTAAAAATTGCGGATCGATGCAATGTGGTGTTCAATTTCGATGAACATCATTTGCCTCATTTCGATGTGCCGGAAGGGGAAACGGCGGCGTCTTATTTGCGTACCGTCTGTGAACGAGAAATTCCGCGCCTTTACGGTGAACCTACAGATGAACTGATGAAGCGCCTCGATTATGAATTGGGCGTTATCGGTACCATGGGCTTTGAGGATTACTTTCTCATCGTGTGGGATTATGTGCGATATGCACGGGAGCACGATATCTTAGTAGGCCCCGGCCGCGGGTCCGCAGCGGGTTCTGTCGTGGCGTACCTCTTAGGCATTACGGGCCTTGACCCGTTAAAATACGATTTGCTCTTTGAACGGTTCCTCAATCCGGAACGTGTCAGCATGCCCGATATCGATATCGATTTCTGCTATGAAAAGCGGGGGCAGGCTATCGAGTATGTAACGAGAAAATACGGACAGGAGCGGGTATCGCAGATTATTACATTCGGTACCGAAGCGGCGCGTGCCGTTATCCGTGACGTAGGTCGCGTTTTGGACTTGCCTCTGGCCGAGGTGAACCGCATCGCCAAGATGATTCCCAACGAATTGGGTATTACCTTGGATAAGGCTTTACAGGGCAAGGATTTAAAGGTTCTGTACGAATCGGATTCAAATGTAAAAGAACTGTTTGATTTCGGTAAAAAACTGGAAGGGATTGCGCGCAATTCGTCCACCCACGCGGCGGGCGTCGTAATTTCCGCCGACCCGCTCGATGATCACGTACCTGTACAAACTGCCAACGATGAAGGCTTTGTCACTCAGTATGACAAGGATAATATCGAGGAACTGGGCCTCTTGAAGATGGACTTTTTGGGGCTCCGTACCTTGACTGTTATGGGGGATGCCTTAAAGCTCATCAAGGCGAATCGCGGAATTGATTTGGATTTGGATGCGATACCGCTCGATGATGCGGCGGCTTGTGAGCTTCTCACAAAGGGTGACACATCCGGTGTGTTCCAGCTCGAGTCCGAGGGGATTACGAAACTCGTTATGGACCTCAAGCCGGAGCACTTCGAGGATTTGATTCCGTTGGTGGCGCTCTATCGTCCGGGACCGTTAGGATCCGGTATGGTGGCGGACTTTATCGACCGTCGTCACGGTAAAAAAGAGGTTACCTATTTACATCCTATTTTGGAACCGATTTTGAAAGATACCTTCGGTGTTATTCTGTACCAGGAACAGGTTATGCAGATTGCGTCCGCCATGGGCGGATTCTCCCTCGGTCAGGCGGATTTGATGCGCCGCGCCATGGGTAAGAAAAAGGAATCTGTTCTGAAAGCACAGCGAGAGTCCTTTATTCAGGGCTCCGTTAAAAACGGTATCGATGAATCCGTGGCGAATGAAGTATTTGATTTGCTCGTATACTTCGCCGGCTACGGCTTTAATAAATCGCATAGTGCGGCGTATGCGTACATCGCGTATCAGACGGCATATTTGAAAGCCCATTATTTCCCTGAATTCATGGCGGCTACGATGACGAGCTTCATGCAGAACATGCAGAAGTTGACCTACTATATCAATGCCTGCAAGAAGCACAATGTTAAGGTACTAGGCCCAGATATTAACTATTCTGAGCGCAGCTTTGCCGTACAAGATGACTCTATTCGTTTCGGCCTTGGCGGTATCAAGAACGTCGGGGATAATGCCATTGATCGTTTGATTCGTGAGCGCAATGAGCATGGCCTCTATACGGATATTGTGGATTTCTGCAAACGCGTTGATAATAAGGTCGTGAATAAACGTCTTCTTGAAAGCTTAATCCGTTGCGGTGCGATGGACGGATTCAAGGAAAATCGCAATCAGTTGCTCCATATGTATGAAAGCGCTCAGGCTGTAGGTGCCAAGGAGCAGAAGGATGCGGCCATGGGCACCGTGAGTCTCTTCGGTGAAACGGAGGAATCGGCGGATTTCATCGCCGTACCGGATCTGGAGGATTTGCCGGAGGACGATAAGCTGAAGGATGAAAAGGAATATACCGGCTTTTACATTACGGGGCATCCGTTGCAAGGATATGCGAAGGAACTGGATGGACTCTTTGAATTAGGGGCGTTGATGGAAAATCCTGAGCGATATGACGGACAAACCATTACATTCGGCGGCCTCATCGAAAATAAATCGGACCGCATGACAAAACGCAATGAGGTTATGTCCATTTTGCGCATCGAAGATTATTCCGGTGCGGCCAATGTGGTGGCCTTTCCAAAGGTGTTCAGCCAATGTCAGCAATTCCTTGCCGTCGATATGATTGTAAAGGTAAAAGGTCGTGTCGATGCCGATGAAAAGGGTGTGCAAATCATTGCTGACCGGATTTCGCCTCTGAAGGTAAATTATGGTCAGGCGAAGCATATTGCCATCCATATTCACAGCCAATACGATACACCTGAAAACAGTGAGGCGTTAAAACGCATTTTGGTGAATACCGATGGTGGCGTGCCGACGTCGTTATACTTGCATCGTCAGAGAAAGCGCATCAACTTGCCGGCCAGCATGTGCTTCGATCCCAGTGATGAGTCGATTAAGGCTATCGAGGCCGTTTTGGGCGAAGGTGCTGTGGAAATTCAGTAAATTCATATGGCTATTCGTGTTGCATAGGGTACATCTTAGAACTCTATGTATTGATATAATAATGTAAATATGATGTTATAAATTTATTACTTAATGTGAAGAGATATACTCGATTAGGAGAGATTATGAAACGTACCAAAATCGTATGTACCGTGGGTCCGGGGACGGATAAATTCGGTATATTGGAAGATATGATGCGGGCCGGCATGAACGTGGCTCGATTTAACTTCTCTCACGGTACTCATGAAGAGCAGGCGGAACGTATGCAGATGGTGCGTGATGCGGCGATGATTGTGAATAAACCGATTGCTCTCATGCTCGATACAAAGGGACCTGAGGTCCGACTCGGCTTATTCAAGGAGGGGAAGGTGTTCCTCGAAGCGGGGCAACAATTTACATTGACTGCCGATGATGTGGCAGGGACTAAAGAAATCAGTTCCGTCAATCACAAGGGCCTTGTAAAGGACGTATCCGTAGGGGATAAAATCCTCTTAGCGGATGGTCTTGTAACGCTTACCATCGATGCTATTGAAGGAAATAATATCGTTACAACCGTTCAAAACAGCGGAGAAATCGGAAACCGTAAACGCGTGGCCGTACCGGGTGTGGCGCTTAGTTTACCGCCCGTGTCCGAGCAGGATGAAGCGGATTTGCGCTTCGGCTGCCAACAAGGTATCGACTTTGTTGCGGCATCCTTTATGCAACGCGCCAAGGATATCGTAGCTATCCGTCGTATATTGGAATCCGAGCAAAAAGATATCAGAATCATTGCTAAGATTGAAAATGCGGAAGGCGTCAAAAATATTGACGAAATTCTAAAGGTAGCCGACGGTCTTATGGTGGCCCGTGGTGACTTGGGGGTGGAAATTCCCGCCGAAGAGGTGCCGGTACTGCAAAAGATGATGATTGAAAAATGTAATGCTTTGGGTAAACCGGTGATTACGGCAACACAGATGTTGGAATCCATGATTCAGAATCCCCGTCCGACCCGTGCGGAGGCAAGTGACGTGGCCAATGCCATCCTCGACGGGACCGATGCGATTATGCTTTCAGGGGAAACTGCAAACGGTGCCTATCCGGTGGAAGCGGTAACGACGATGACACGCATTGCGGAGGTGACCGAACGCGCCGCTATTTATGACAGTAAGGAGCGGGCCCGCAACGAGGCTGATATGACCACTACCGATGCGGTCTGTGCAGCGAGCGTACGCATTGCTCATAATCTGGACGCATCTGCAATCCTCACGTGTACCGAGTCGGGGCATACGGCAATCAGCGTGGCTCGCCATCGTCCGGATTGTAAGATTATCGCCGTTACACCTCATGAGGAAACGATTCGCCGCATGCAGATATGCTGGGGCGTAGAGGCTATTAAGGGTAATGAAATCGTCAATTCCGATGATATGGTTAAGCGGGCTATTACCGGAGCCCTCAGCGCCGGTGCCATTGAGTCCGGAGATCTTGTTGTGGTCACTGCCGGTGTGCCGTCAGGTGCAACGGGGACGACGAATATGATTCGCGTTCATATCGCGGGGCAGGTGCTCCTGTCCGGCAACGGTATTTTGCGAAAATCCGTTACAGGCAATCTCTTTATCGCCGCAAATCATAAGGGTGATTATGATTCTTTCAAGTCCGGAGATATTCTTGTGGTGGGAACGATGGAGCCGGAATTGATGGCCCTGGCCAAACGGGCGGGCGGCATCATCGCCGTGGAGGACGGCTATACATCGGATAGCGCTATTGCAGGCATTACGTATGGGATCCCTGTCATTTTAGGTGCAAAAAATGCTCATGAAGTGTTGCTTGAAGGTCAAGAGGTGACAATCGACGGCGAACGGGGCAAGGTGTTTGCGGGCATGGCGAATGCGCGATAATTATGTAGCACGATAATATATTGTATATAGAAGGCGTGCGCTATATTGGTATAGCATATATGTTTATAATTTATCAGGAGGAGCGATTATTATGGATCAATTCAATACGGCTCAACCTAGCAATATCGGTGTTGCGCAGGTTGAATATATCGTATCTCAACGTCTGAAAGGTTCTTTCTTGTGGATGATTGTAGGTCTGATTACAACTATAGGCGTCGGCTTAGCATCTCTCATGCAGCCGAACTGGTTACGATTCACCTATGAACATTTCAGTATTATATTATTGGTTGAACTGGGCGTGGTGTTTTTATTCAGTGCTCGCGCTTACAGTGCCAACGTTATGACTTTAAGAGCGATGTTCTTTATCTATAGCGCTTTGAACGGACTTACTTTAACCTTAGTATCATTGAGCTATAATATATTTGAGGTGGTTATTCCTGCGCTGATCGGTACGTTGGCGTTCTTTATCGCTTTTGCCGTTGTAGGGGCGATGACGAAACGCAATTTATCGTCCCTTACGCCTTACGTGTTGGCTGCTTTACTGGGGATGATCATCGTATCCGTTGTGATGATGGTCGGTCGTTATTTTAATGTGGCAATTCTCAGTGTATATAGCGACACGGTAAGCCTTATCCTCGGCTATGTCGGCGTTGTGGTATTCTCCATCTTTACGGCTATCGATGTGAATCGCATCAAGAATACCGTGACCGAGTTGGCTTTAACAGAGGATGAAAGCATTCTTGATCGCGTTGAAATTGCAGGTGCCTTGAGTTTATATCTGGATTTTATTAATCTATTCCTTTCCTTATTGCGGATTTTCGGCAATAAGAGATAATATATAAAGGAGTTATTATGGATGATAGAGAATGGCGTACTTTTGTAACTGTCGTCAACGAGCGGAACATTACGAGAGCGGCCGAAACATTATTTTTATCGCAGCCGGCCTTAAGTTATCGGTTGCGGCATATGGAAAAAGCTTTGGGCCATTCTCTGTTATTGCGTAATGCTGACGGTATTGCTCTGACGGCACAGGGTGAAATCTTTTATGAATACTGTAAGCGCATGCTGCAGGAACAGGAGACACTGGAAAATGCGATGAATTCCGCATCCGGCAAGATTCAAGGTACCTTGAAAATCGCATCGTCCATTAATTTTGCGGATTATGAATTGCCGACTCTGCTGCAATCATTCCGTGAACAATATCCTGATGTTCACATTCAGGTTAAGACGGCTTTCAGCCATCAGGTGGTGAAGATGTTCAACACCGGTGACTGCATGGTGGCCTTTGCCCGCGGTGGTTACGAGGTGTCCGGTGAATCGGAACTGCTTCTGAAAGAACCGTATTGCCTGGTCTACAAGGAGTTGGTGGCTCCGGAGTCGCTTGAGAAAGTGCCGTTCATTCGGTACCAGACGGATGCATCCGTAGCCAATATTATCGAAAACTGGTGCGCCGAACATTTTGAAGGTCCTCCAATGGTTGCGATGGAGGTCAACTCCATGAGTACGTGTCGTCACTTTGTGCGCGCCGGACTGGGATGGTCCATCTTGACCTATATGGGCCTCGGGTCCTGTAAGGATAAAGATATCTACGTGAGTCCGTTGCGCAATAGGGAAGGGCAGTATATTACGCGCGATACCAATATGGTGTACACGAAGGATGCGGCAAACCTTGTGGCGGTGAAAACTTTCATCGAATACGTACGTAATTATTACAAGAAACATACGGTAGTAGATAAGAGTATATTGAGAGAATATAAAGCATAAAATCATGTAAGTGCATGTATACATCAAATTGTGTATGTATACATGCATTTTTTTCATTTTGATATGAAAATCTATAATTAAAATGCATAAAAGGTATGAGATGAAGGTATAAAAGTTTTTATAACCCCTATAAAACTAATCTATTTTTCATAATCCTTATGTCCATTTATAATGAAGATAGACTTAGACCAGGGTTCATAGATAACAGTCGCGTGTTACGTATATCTTGGATAGTGTTAGTATTGATTTTAATGCCTTGTTTAGTAAGAAAGGAAACGACATGGAAAGAATTCTAAAATTAGCCGTTATCGTGCTAATTCCGGTTATCCTCTGGTTCACGACTCCGCCGGAAGGACTTTCAGATACCGCTTGGCGCCTATTTGGTTTCTACATTGCAGGTATCTTAGGTTTGATTTTAAAACCGTA
The DNA here is from genome assembly GCF_002959855.1 of Veillonella denticariosi JCM 15641. GTDB lineage: Bacteria > Bacillota > Negativicutes > Veillonellales > Veillonellaceae > Veillonella > Veillonella denticariosi. The sequence goes on along the minus strand of NZ_PPDB01000003.1, from coordinate 40,433 downwards.
TCCAATTCAAATTATTTTATTAGCTGTATTATCCGCTTCCGCATTATTCTTGGACAATGCGAAAGAAATTTTAGTAGGTTATGGCTCCACGGCATTGTGGATGATCATCGCGGCGTTCTCCTTGAGCGTAGCGTTTGGTAAGACCGGCCTTGGTCACCGCGTGGCTTATCACCTGATTCGTGCATTCGGTTCTACCGTATTGCGTTTGGGTTATGTAACAGCACTTCTTGATTTGATTCTATCTCCCGCAACACCTTCTAACACGGCACGTGCGGCCGGTATTATTTATCCGATTAACTTATCCATCGCCGAATCCATCGGTTCTTATCCGGGTGATACGGCGAAACGCGGCGGCTCCTTCATCTTGATGAACGGTTACTTCGTAACAAAGATTACATCCTTCATGTTCTTAACTGCTATGGCTCCGAATGTGTTGGCACTGGACTTCGTTACCAAGATTACAGGTCTCAGCATGACTTGGGGCGAGTGGGCATTAGCTTTGGCACTTCCTGGCCTTGTAATGTTGATCTTTGTTCCTCTTATCGGTTACTGGATTGACCGCCCTGAAAGCGTGGAAATCGACAACAAGAAATTGGCTGCTGACGGTCTTGCTAAATTGGGACCTATGAAGGTATCTGAAAAGATTTTGGCTGTTGTATTCATCCTTGCTCTTATCGGTTGGGCATTGCCTTCCATCGGCGTTGATTTAAGCGCGACCGCAGTAGCATTAGTCGCTATGACTATCGTATTCTTGAGCGGCATCATCACTTGGGATGACATGGTTCAAACTAAAGCTGTTTGGAATACGTTCATCTGGTTCGGTGCCATCCTCGGTTTGTCCACAGCGTTGACTAAAGCTAAATTTTTCGCTTGGCTTGCAACGTTTATGCAAACAAACTTGGCGCTCGATTTTTCACCACTCGTAGTCGTATTGATTCTGTCCGCTATCAGTGTTGTAATCCGTTACTTGTTCGCCTCCAGTACCGCATACATCGCATCCATGCTTCCTGTATTCTTGACGGTAGGTATGGCATCAGGTGTAGATCCGGTTATGTTCGGTCTCGTATTGCTTGCAACAAATGCGTTCGGTGGTCTCGTAACTCACTACGGCGCATCTCCTGGACCTATCATTTACTCCGCAGGTTACAACAACTTGAAAGACTGGTGGACTGCCGGTGGGATCCTTGCTATTTTGAGCTGGATTCTACTCTTCGTTGTTGGTATACCCTGGTGGACTTTCATCGGTATGATCGGTTAATCATATAAATTTATAATACTCATTGTTTTATCGGTAGGGGCCAGACATTCGCGACACGTCTGGTCTTTGCCATTTGATATATTTTTTGTGGAAAGGATGCAACATGGCACAATTAGTAAAAGCTGCGCAAGCGGGTTTCGACGAAAAAAATGATGCATTAGTAACGGTGGAACCGATTGCTAGCGGTATCGAAATCGAATTAACATCCAAAGTTATTCGCCAATACGGCGACCAAATTAAATCCGTTATCTTGAACACGGTGAAAGAAGCCGGTTTTGATGGCGTAAAAGTAATCGTACAAGATAAAAATGCTTGGGATTACACGATTAAAGCCCGCGTGTTGGGCGCATTGGAAAGGGGGAGCAAAGCATAATGGCTAACGATAAAACATTCCCAGAAGTTAAAACAAACCCATTAACGGAGGCGGCTAAAAAACGTTTGTCCCGTTCCATGATGTTCGTACCGGGTAATACACCTAAAATGATTAACAGTGCAGATATTCACGGATCTGACTCCATCATGATCGATATTGAAGATTCCGTGCCTGTTACGGAAAAAGACACAGCTCGTCTTTTGACGGCAGAAGCATTAAAATCCCGTAAATTCCGAGCTGAAACGGTCGTGCGTATCAACCATCCTACACAGACTCCTTATGGTTATGATGATCTTGATGTCATCGTTCCTGCTAAACCTGATATGATTCGTTTACCTAAAACTGAAGATGTATCCGAGGTTGAAATCGTAGCGAAGAAGATTGAAGAAGTGGAAAAAGCTAACGGCTGGCCGGAAGGCACAATCAACATTATCGTGGCTATCGAATCCGTTCGAGGCTTGTACAATGTTCGTGAAATCTGTCACGGTCCTCGCGTAGTGGCTATCGCTCTCGGTGCTGAAGATTATCGTGCTGACCTTCGCACGGGAAAACATAAACCTGCTGTCGAATTGTTGTTCGCTCGTCAAACCATTCTTCATGCGGCGCGTGAAGCAGGCATCCGCGTAATCGATACAGTATTCTCCGACGTGAAAGATCCTCAAGGTTTCCGCGAAGAAGTTGAATTCATTAAAGCGTTGGGCTATGACGGCAAGTCCTGTATTCATCCAAGCCAAATCAAAATTATCCACGAAGTATTCACTCCTGATGAAAAAGAAATTGCTCATTCCGTTAAGGTATTGAACAGCTATGCCGATGCATTGCGCAACAATAAAGGCGTAATCTCCGTAGATGGTAAAATGATCGATGGACCTATCGTAGTACGTGCGCAGCGCGTAGTCGATAAAGCACGGGCTGCAGGCATTAAAGTTGAATTAGAGGAAGGAGCAGAATACGATGTTAAATAAAGTAGGTCGCGATATCCCGACAAATATTCCCGCATTAAAAGGTCGCGAAGTATATCAAGGTGAATTCGCAATCGAACCTAAAGCTCATCGCGCAGGCAAACCTGTACATATGAGCCGCGTGGGTACCAATAAAGTACTTGCTTCTATCGATGAAGCAATCGAAAAGGCCGGCGTAAAAGATGGCATGACATTGTCCTTCCATCATCATTTGCGTAACGGTGACTATATAATGAAAATGGTTATGGAACGCGTTCAGGCGAAAGGTATTAAAGACATTACCATCGCATCTTCTTCCTTGTCTCCATGTCATGAATTCCTGGTGGAAATGATTCAGGACGGCACTGTAACAGCTATCGAAACATCCGGTTTGCGCGATCGTCTCGGTAAATTCTTGACTCAAAACCCCGGCGTATTGAAACGTCCTGTAGTGATTCGCTCTCACGGTGGCCGTGCACGCGCTATCGAATCCGGTGAGGTTCATATCGACGTAGCTTTCATGGGCGCACCTACAGCGGACCCTCGCGGTAATGCAACCGGTCGTATGGGTAAATCCGCATGTGGCGCACTCGGTTATGCTAAGGTTGACTCTCACTATGCAGATACAACCGTTATCATTACGGATAACTTGGTTGATTACGTACATAACTATGCAATTCCTCAAACTGACGTAGATTATGTTGTTCCTGTTGAAAGCATCGGTGATCCGGAAGGTATCGCTTCCGGTGCGGTAGGTTTCACTAAAAACCCTATCCAGATTAAGATTGCTGAATTGGCCGGTGAATTCCTTGATCAGGCGGGCATCATCAAAGACGGTTTCGTATTCCAATTGGGCGCCGGCGGTGCTCCTTTGACCGTTGCGAAATTCATCGCTGAAAAACTTCGTAAACGCGGTGAAGTAGGCGGTTTCGCTATCGGCGGCGCTACAGGTATCTTGACCGGTATGCTTGAAGAGGGCTTAATTAAAGCGATTTATGATACTCAAACATTCGATACTACTGCAGCGGCTTCCTTGGATAAAAACCCTGCACACATCGAAATGTCCGCTTCCATGTACGCTAATCCATGGACTGACTGCACTACAAACTACCTCGACGTAGTATTCCTCGGTGCTACTGAAATCGACCTTGATTTCAACGTAAACGTAATGACTGACTCCAACGGTGTATTGATGGGCGCTTCCGGCGGTCACTCCGATACAGCGGCAGGTGCTAAATGCACAGTTATCACTTGTCCGTTGATTCGCGGCCGCTTGCCGATGATCCGCGACAAAGTCGCTACTGTTATTACACCGGGCTCCTCCGTTGATGTACTCGTTACCGAATACGGTATCGCCATCAATCCGGCTCGTACCGATTTGATTGAACGCTTCAAAGACAGTAATTTGCCTATCTACACAATTGAAGAATTACAACAATTAGCATTCGACTTAGTAGGTAAACCACAAGATATCCCTGTATCTGATAAAGATGAAGATATCATCGCTATCGTAGAATACCGCGACGGTTCTATCATAGACGTGGTTCGCAAACCTCTATAATTGAGTAAGGGTTGGAGTCCGGTAGAATCCGTTTGGGTTCCGCTGTCAACTCATCATCCTATGCTGATTAGATACTATAAAGACCCTCCCTATGGTCCTCGGACTCATAGGGAGGGCCTTTTTGTATTTATAAAACGGTGGTTACGTAATTGTAGTACTTATAAACATCCGATATACTATAAGGTAAAGGATGCATTTTATATTACGATTTAACTATAGGAGAGAGCATATGAGCCAAGTTTTTAATCAAGATTTAACAGATACTTCAGTCCGACCAGGTGGTATCTTTTTCGTTGAGTTATTAATGCCGAAGCAGTGTGATATGCCTGACCGGGATACAATGATAGAGATATTCACGAAGCATCTAGGACCTGTTGATTGTTTTGATCACCGTCGTGAGTCTGCTGGTTTCTCCCCTCAGAATTATAAGGTCCATTACGAGGATACTGATGCAGATATTTCACCGACGTTAATGGTGATGGATTGTGAGAAAATTGATAAACCTGTATTAGATGATTTTGAACGTAGTCAGGTGTGGGATTGTCCTAATGTGGATGAGTTGTTAGTAGAGTGTCAATACAGGGTGTTTGCTACGGATATGTTAGCCTCTGGTTTAGAGGCCAAAGAACGTGCAGATATGCTTGTAAAATATGTAGATGCATTGCTAGAGTTATATCCGTCTTGTAAAGCCGTTGTATTTGGACCGTCTCATAAGTTTTTAAGTCGTGAATCGATAGAAAATCATTCAGATAAAGCGGTAACTCGGTTTATTTATTATGCTGTAAATGTGCGTTATTTTAGCATTCAAGGTACCGAAGACATGATGGTTGATTCTCTATGTATGAGTACCTTATTCTTGCCTGATGTTCAGTATCACTTTCACGGTATGAATCCTGATGAGGTAGTTAATCATGCGTATAGTGTGTTGTATTATATTTTTGAGCACGACAATCCTATCGGTGATGGGGAAACGATTGCCGGCTTAGAAAATGGAGATATGAGTCCAGACATTCAATGGAAGGTTCAATATGAGGATTCTTTAATCCAGCCCGTTCGAGAGGTTCTAGATATTAATATGGGTGAATACGCATCTGGAACTCGGTAGTATAATTTGGTAATTGTTATTAAATATGAAAGCACCTTATGTAGTGTTTATGATCTCTTAATAGAGATGTATTGACACTATATAAGGTGCTTTTGTTTTCTATATTTTATATAATTCCATTGACAGAGGACGTTTGTTCTTTTAATATGGTGAAGTATGTAATATTTTAATAAGCAGAAAGGAATTATATGAACTCATCTACACTAGAGCCTCAAAGTGGGGATATCAATTTCAGAGACTTTACGAAGCGTCGTATGCTTCACGTAGTCTTACCATTGTTTATTGTTTCTATCATTGCCTTCTTGGATCGTGTTAACATTGCTTATGCAGGTTTGACTATGAAGGAGAATTTACCATGGTTGACGCCAGAAGTATTTGGTATGGGGGCAGGCATTTTCTTTATTGGTTATGTTTTGTTTGAAGTGCCTGCATCTTTAATTGCAGCTCGTTGTAATGCTATGCATTGGGTGGCGCGTATCATGTTTAGTTGGGGTCTCGTATGTATTCTTATGACGACGATGACCACCGAGTTGGAATTTTATGTTTATCGATTTTTACTTGGCCTATGTGAGGCTTCTTTATATCCTGTAATTTATTCATTACTCATTCCAAATTGGTTCTTGCCAAAGGAACGCGCGAAAGCAATCTCCTTGATGTTAACGTCTTTATTGTTCTCTAACATCATCGGTGGACCATTGGCAGGTATTCTACTGGATACAACATTCTTTGGTCTACATGGTTGGCGTACACTCTTTATTGTTGAAGCCATTCCTGCGGTGATCTTTGCGTTCATTTTCGCATTCTGGATGAAAGAGCGTCCTGAACATGCATCTTGGGTAACCAGTGCAGAAAAGGTATATATTAAAGATGAGCTTGAAAAAGAAGAGCAACAAAAGCAAGCTGTAAAGAAATATACTACTTGGCAAGCGTTGAAAGACCCAAAGGTATTGCGCTTAGCGTTAATCTATTTCTTGTGGGTGATTGGCTTCTGGGGCTTTAGTTTCTGGATGCCTCAAGTTCTTAAAAGCTTATCTGGTTGGTCACCAAGTGTGGTAGCATGGTCTATTGCTATCCCAATGACAGCAGCCTTACTTGTACAAGTATACTGTGGCTACTCGTCTGAAAAGCGCAATGAAAAACGTTGGCACGTTGCTACTACATTATTCATTGGTACTGTTGGCTTCTTAGCAACACCACACAGTCCGTCTCCAGAAGTTAGCTTATTCTTTATATGCTTAACTGCTGTAGGTGTTTACGGTGGTATGGGTGTATGGTGGACCATGCCAACAACCTTCTTATCTGGCGCTGCTGCAGCGGGGGCGATGGGACTCATTAACTCTTCAGGTAACATGGGGGGCTGGGTAGGCCCTTATATGCTTGGATTCATCAATGGTCACACTGGTAGCTTTGCTTATGGCTACTATGTGATGGGGGCTTGCATGTTCCTTGCGGGTCTATTAATTTTGACACTTCCAAAAACTATGGAGCATAAAGAGGATTAAGTAGAGCTATATTATAGATAACTAGATTATAGATAATTTCATAGGAAAAAATTTAACGAATGCTTCAATAGTGTGATTTTGGATACTGTTCAATTTTATGTTACAATTTACAAAATAGTATTATTTAAACTTGAGGAGACAGAATATTGAAAGAGTGTAGACCTAAGTTTGATGAAATTACATCATTTGATGAATTTAAAAAATATTATTGGTATCGTGATGAACTTTCACAAATATGTAAATCACTAGGATTAGAGTATAGGGGAATAAAACAAGAACTTAATCATATTATTGAGCAGTACTTTAACGGCAATTTAATTAAGAAATCATCAATAAAAAATAGAAAAAAACAGGTGGAAAATATTACTTTAGATACATCATTACTTGAATGTAATTTTTCCTTTAATTCGAAGTTTAGAGAATATTTCTCTGATTTAATAGGTGTTTCACGATTTAAATTTAATGCTGATATGGCTACTGCTTGGAGAAAAGTAAAAAGTGAAAAAAATATAAGCTTTACCATTGGAGATTTGCTGAAAGTATATTATGGTGAATCAGATTATGCAAAGTATGACGACTCGGTTTGTCAATGGAATCAATTTTTTAAGGATTTTTGTGCAGACGAATGTAGTGGTAATTATTCGAATAAATTAAAAGTAGCATCTATTATTTGGAAAGAAGTTAGAGATTCAAAAAATGAAAAAATCTATTCAAAGGATCTTTTAAGTGAATATGCATATAAATTAGAAGCGTATCGCAAGTAGAAGCAACTTGTCATTGCAGAGACGTATGGGAAAACTAGTAATTAAATCTATAATAGAATAACGATAAAAGCACCTTATATCCTATGAGAAGAGTCATTCGTGATGACTTTTGTAGGTATATAAGGTGCTTTTATTTATTCCTGATTTCTTTATCGATTTTGTTTTGTTACATCCGGTACTTTTCCCGGATTCATATCGAGGTTTAGATCCGTCGATTTAAATTGGTATGGATTGGCATCCGGCGGCTGTACTTTCAAGTCCGGATGAAGCCATTGCAGTTGTTTCAGTTCCCAGTCGTATCGGGCACCTTCATTTTGCAGGTACCGTATATCTTTCTGGATGTCATCAATCTGATCGCTGTGCTTGTTCGCCATTCCTTCCAAAATATATAGGCGTCCAGCCACGCTTTCAATCGTGGAGCCATCGTGATCCTCGTCGACGCGCCATTGCAGTTCCGCTATCTGAATCTGCTGCATGATGATGACGGTAACCAGCACGATGATAACCGCCCACATGGGTGTTTGTTTAGCTTTCAAAAGGGCTCGCAATTTAGTAGCGAGCCCAGATGGTTTATTCATTATTGGCGTTCCTCAAGTTGTAATCCTGGTAATGGTAGTTTGGAATTTACAAAGTCTAACCACAAGCGAGATGCATGGGAGAGGTAGTGACCTTTTTTCCAAATTACGTAGAGGGTGTGAATGATTTCAGGCACTAGCGGTCTTACGACAACCTTGGAGCTGACGTCGGAGCTTTCACCGACCTCAGGGCAGAGACGGGACGGCAATAATGCAATCGCAAGATCGGCACTGACCGTCTGCAACATGAGATCCCGCTGGCTTGTCTCGAATACGATATGAGGTTGGAAGCCTGTATGTTTACATGCCTTGATAATTTCATCATGAAGGTTGAAGTCGTCCTTGTGCAGTACGAAAGATTCGTCAGCCAGCATTTCCAAGCGGATTTCCTTTTCCTTAGCCAAAGGGCTGGACTTTGGAATGATGACGGAGAGGGGATCGCTGGTTAAATAGAACGATTCAAATTCCTTCGGATTAGGTTTCGTACAGATAATCCCGATATCGATTAAACCTTCCTGGACACTGATTTCCACTTTTTTGGAACCTTGTTCGTAGAGTTCCAATTCGATTTGCGGATATACTTTTTTAAATTCCCCTAAAAGTTGTGCAAAAATCGGTGCGTCTGTAATAGGCGGAATACCGATTCGAATGGAACCCTGTTCTAAACGAAATTCGTTTTCAAAATCTGTTTTTAGATGTTCAAACATGAATACAACGCGTTTAGCATGGGTGAGGAAAATCGTGCCCCCGTCAGTGAGCTCTACGGACTTGGCGTTTCGCATGAAGAGCACTACGCCTAATTCATCCTCAAGAGCTTTAATGGTGCGGCTAATTGCTGATTGAGAAATATGTAAATTTCTCGCAGCTTTACTGAAGCTTTTTTGATCAGCTACTTCTACGAAGTATTTCAAATGATGAAAATCCATAATTAACCCCCTAATTAGAAAACTTAGCTATAGGAAGTGACTTGACTAACTGAGAATAGTTATTACTTAAATGCAATTAGCTATTACTTTATGTAAAGCATGGATAGCGATATTGGCAAAGCGACAGTCACTGTATGTATTGCTTTGATAGGGCCCTCACGTTATAATGAATTTATAGGGCTATATCAAGTTATGATATTAGGAATTATGGTTGTGCCCATTACAATATAGTATGCACACGCACATAATGCCATATTATATATAACATATATATTATTGCATTATTTTTTCATGTACGCAAGTTTGTAATGGTTGTTATTCCTATTCATAATGATAGATTAAGCAAGTGTTCTATTTTTGCTAAATGCTTAAGGAGGCAATAATCACATGAGTCGTAAATTTAAAACTATGGACGGCAACCAAGCGGCTGCTCACGTTTCTTACGGTTTTACAGAAGTAGCGGCGATCTATCCAATCACGCCATCTTCTCCAATGCCGGAACACGTTGACGAATGGGCTGCAACTGGTCGTAAAAACATCTTCGGCAACACTGTTCAAGTTGTAGAAATGCAATCTGAAGCAGGTGCTGCTGCCGCATTCCACGGTTCCTTGCAAGCTGGCGCATTAACAACAACTTTTACATCTTCTCAAGGTTTGTTATTGATGCTTCCTAACTTATATAAAGTTGCAGGTGAATTACTTCCAGGTGTATTCCAAGTAGCTGCTCGTGCTTTGGCTGCACATGCATTGGCTATCTTCGGTGACCATCAGGACGTAATGGCTGCTCGTGCAGCTGGCTGCGCTATGCTTGCTGAATCCTCCGTACAAGAAGTAATGGACTTGTCTGCAGTTGCTCATTTGACTGCTATTAAAACTCGTGTACCTTTCATCAACTTCTTCGACGGTTTCCGTACATCCCATGAAATTCAAAAAATTCAAATCTGGGATTATGAAGATTTGAAACCATTGGTTGACATGGACGCTGTAAAAGCATTCCGTAAAAATGCTTTGAATCCTGATGCTCCTGTAACTCGTGGTACTGCAGAAAACCCTGACGTATACTTCCAACATCGCGAAGCAGCTAACAAATTCTACTTGAACGTTCCTGACGTTGTAGAACATTACATGAACGAAATCAACAAGTTGGCTGGTACTGATTACCAATTGTTCAACTATGTAGGTGCTCCTGATGCGACTGACGTTGTTGTAACTATGGGTTCCTCCGCTCAAGTAGTAGAATCCACTGTTGAATACCTCAACAAATTGGGCCGTAAAGTCGGTTTCATCAACGTTCACTTGTTCCGTCCATTCGCAACAGATCGTTTGTTGAAAGTACTTCCTAAAACTGTTGAACGCATTGCAGTTCTTGACCGTACTAAAGAACCTGGCGCATTGGCTGAACCATTGTTCTTGGACGTACAGGCAGCTGTAGTTGACGGTGGCCGTAACATCAAAGTTATCGCTGGTCGTTATGGTTTGAGCTCCAAAGACGTTATCCCTGCAGACATCGTTGCTGTATTCGATAACTTGGCAGATAAAAACGGCAAGAAATTCTTCACATTGGGCATCAATGACGATGTGACATTCTTGTCCTTGGAACGCGCTAAAGACGTAGACGTTCACACTGAAGGCTTAACTGAATGTAAATTCTGGGGCTTCGGTTCTGACGGTACTGTAGGTGCGAATAAATCCGCTATCAAAATCATCGGTGACCACACTGACATGTATGCTCAAGCATACTTTGATTACGACTCCAAAAAATCCGGTGGCGTAACGATGTCTCACCTTCGTTTTGGTAAAAACCCAATCAACCAACCATACTTGGTAACTGAACCACATTTCGTAGCATGTCATCGTCAATCCTATGTACATGAATACGATCTTATCCGTGGCATTAAAAAGGGCGGTACGTTCTTATTGAACTGTACTTGGTCTCCAGAAGAATTGTCCGAACACTTGCCAGCTAAATTACGTCGCGAAATCGCTGAAAAAGAATTGAACTTCTACATCATCAATGCTGCGAAAATCGCTTCCGAAATCGGTTTGGGCGGTCGTATCAACATGGTAACGCAAGCTGCTTTCTTCAAATTGACTGAAATCATCCCTGTAGATGACGCTGTTAAATACCTTAAAGAATCCGTAGTAACTTCCTATGGTAAAAAAGGTCAGAACATCGTCGACATGAACAATGCTGCTATCGATCAAGGCGTTGGCGCTTTGGTGAAAGTAGACGTTCCTGCAGACTGGAAAAACGCTGTTGACGAAGGTCACGAAAAAGTTAAACCTGGTTGCGAATCTTGCCCATCTTTCGTTAAAAATATTGCACAACCAATCAATGCACAAGCTGGTTATGATCTTCCTGTATCCACATTTGCTGGTTACGAAGACGGTACATTACCTGCCGGTACTGCTAAATACGAAAAACGCGGTCCTGCATTGTTCGTTCCGAAATGGTTACCTGAAAACTGTATCCAATGTAACCAATGTTCTTTCGTATGTCCACATGCTACCATTCGTCCAATCTTGGCAACTGAAGCAGAAGTGGCAGCGGCTCCTGAACATTTCGATACAATCCCTGCACTTGGTGCTAAAGACCTTCAATTCCGTATCGCCGTATCCCCATTAGATTGCTTGGGTTGCGGTAACTGTGTTGATATCTGTCCTGCACCAAAAGGCAAAGCTATCGTAATGACTTCCATCGATTCCGAAATCGAACAAGCAGAAGCTTGGAATTACGGTGTGAACCTTCCTGTAAAAGAAAATCCTATGAAGAAGGATACTGTTAAGGGCTCCCAATTTGAACAACCATTGTTCGAATTCTCCGGCGCTTGCGCAGGTTGCGGTGAAACTCCTTACGCTAAATTGATTACTCAATTGTTCGGTGATCGTATGATGATTGCGAATGCTACCGGTTGTTCCTCCATCTGGGGTGCTTCCATGCCTGCATCTCCATACACTACTAACCAACTTGGTCAAGGTCCTTCCTGGGCAAACTCCTTGTTCGAAGACAATGCTGAGTTCGGTTACGGTATGTACATCGGTGTTAAAAAGATTCGCGCTCAGTTGGCGGAAGTAGCTGCAAAAGCTGCTGAAACTGCAACCGGCGAATTGAAAGAAGCTTTGGAACAATGGTTAGAATTTGCTAACCTTGGCGCTTCCAGCCGTGAACGTTCCGCTCGTTTGGTAGCGGCAATCGAAGCTGAAGGTGCTACAACTCCTGAACTTAAAGAACTTCTTGAAAAGAAACAATTCTTGGTTAAACGTTCTCACTGGATCTTCGGTGGTGACGGTTGGGCTTACGATATCGGCTTCGGCGGTGTTGACCATGTATTAGCTTCCGGCGAAGACATCAACATCTTCGTATTCGATACAGAAGTTTACTCCAACACAGGCGGTCAAGCTTCCAAATCCACTCACGTTGCTGCAGTAGCTCAATTCGCTGCTTCCGGTAAACGTACTAAGAAGAAAGACCTTGGCATGATGGCTATGTCCTACGGTTATGTATACGTAGCACAAGTAGCTATGGGCGCTGACAAAAACCAATTGATGAAAGCATTGGCAGAGGCAGAAGCTTATCCAGGTCCATCCCTAATCATCGCTTACAGCCCATGTATCAACCATGGTATCAAAGCCGGTATGGGCAAAGCTCAAGAAGAACAACGCAAAGCTGTTGCAGCTGGTTACTGGGATCTTTACAGATACAATCCTCTACTTAAAGAAGAAGGTAAAAATCCATTCTCCTTGGATTCCAAAGAACCGACTGAAAGCTTCCAAGACTTCCTTAAAGGTGAAGTACGTTACGCTTCCTTGGCAAAAGCTGCTCCTGATGTGGCAGAAGAATTGTTCGCTAAAACTGAACAAGACGCTAAAGAACGTCGCTTGAGCTATGTTCGCTTACAAAAAGGTTTTGACGACGTAAAATAATTCATTATTGACGACGTAACCTATATGAGGCACCCTTTCGAGGGTGCCTCTTTTTTGTATAATTCCCATCTTTACTCATAGGTATTACATAAGCAATTTGGTATAATGAAATAAATTATAAATCGAAATGATATTTTATAAGAACCATATGCGATGATACATTTGATGATAGTATTGATTAAATAGAGGTGCGGTATGTCAAAGAATACAGCGAAGGTGAAGGCCGATACACAACAAACAATATATAAGGAACTGGGATATAAATCATATCCGTTTCCGTTTACGACACCGACCTATTTAGAGGCTTACGGTACCTTGACAGGGCTTACCGTGCCGGCGGCAAAGACTGCACGCGTGTTGGAGCTGGGGGCTACGTATGGCGGAAATATTATTTCTCAAGCATTACATAATCCTGAGGCAACCTTTATAGGCGTTGAGCTTTCACAGGATCAGGTGGAGAAAGGAAATAAGATTATAGCTGATGCAGGCCTTGATAATGTGTCATTGATTCAAGGTGATATCATGAATTTTGATGAATCCATGGGCACCTTTGACTATATTATTGCGCATGGCCTCTATTCATGGGTCGATGACGCGATGAAGGACAAAATTCTTGAAATTATCGAAAATCATTTGACGGATGACGGTCTTGCTTATGTATCTTACAATGCTTATCCGGGATGGCATACGATGGACGAGGTTCGTCAGTTGATGGTGTTTGCAAATCGCGATCAGGCTCAACTGACTCATAAGGAGAAGGTGAAGCGCGGTAAAACAGTGGGCAGTTTTGTGGGATCTCAAATCCTTAACTACGAAAATTTAACAGAGCGGAATATCAAGTTTCTTGGCGCTCTAAAGTCAGTTATGCAAAAGGACGATTATTACGTTGGGCATGACCATTTGGAACCGCACAACGATCCGTGTTATTTTTATCAATTCAATGATCAACTGGAACGTCATAATCTCGCCTATGTATGTGATGCTGATTTGACACTGTCCATGGTTCGTACCTATGATGAAAGCATGGCGGAGCAGCTGGAGAAATTGGCGCCGGAAAATCATGTGGCACAGGAACAGTATTTGGATTTCATTTTGGATACCACATTCCGCAAGTCTATTTTCTGTAAGGTTGAGGCCGCCAAGAATCTTAACTATGATGTGTCCGACCCGTCGAAGGTTAATAGTGTACCTGTGCGGACCATCATTAATGGATTTACATTCCAAATCCTTTTTGATGAAGAGGCATTGGCGATGTTTGATAATGATATTGTGCGCGATACATTCCAAGCCCTTATAAAGGACGGTGGAACCTTTACTATGATCGAGGCACTTGCCGTTTTAAAAGCTGCACATGATGCCTTACATGATGATGATACTACATTGGAGGGTGAAGTATGCGCATTGTATAAGGCCATTGTAGAGCACATGGTGCGCGGAGGTATCCGGTTCTATAAAACCTTCCCGCAGAAACAGGAGTTTATGGATGGACTTTCATACATCCCGGAACGTTTTACGCGATTTGTGAAAGCTATTGTGGACGGCGGCGATGAGTATGTATATGGGGCGAATCTGTTTAACGATGCTATCGGGGACATTTCTTCGGAGGACTTGCTCTTTATGGAATTGTTGAGTCGGCCGAAGTCCAGGTCTACCGTAATTCGTCAAATTAAGGATGTTCTTTTTAGTGCGGATAAAACGCAGTCGGAAAAAAATCATACCGCCATGGCTGAGGCCTTTTACACGGAACTGACAAAGCGTATGGAACAATTAGGTTACGTTAGAAATAAGCAGCCTGAATCCGTTTCCTGATATAACTGTATAATGACTTAGTATAGGGAATAACCCGCTATAGTGATAGTTGCATGAGCTGTTAATTATCGCTATAGCGGGTTTTGTATTGCCCGTGGTTTAAATCATTATTACATTTAGGTATTATAGAATGACAAATTAATATAAATCAATCAATAAAGTTCATGAAAAATAGATGAATTAATCATGAAGCGTATGGTATACTATGTATGGGTATTTTTGTGTACATCATTCGCGTGTTGGGAATGATACAATAAATTGTATATTTGTAAAAGGAGTTTTTATGGCATCTAAGAAGGCTATTCTGGTATATATACTGGAAATCCTGAGAAGTGAAACAGATGCTAATCATACGTTGTCTCAGGAGGAGATACGCAATAAACTGATCGCGAAGTATGAAGTATCTGTGGATCGGAAAACATTAGGCCGTCACCTAAATGATCTTTATGAAGCCGGTGATTTCGGTATCGAATGTGAAGAGTCTGCAATGGGGACGGACGGTACTGTCAGACGGACCGATTTTTATATGATTCATCCTTTTGAGGATTCGGAATTGCGTTTGTTGGTAGATGGTCTTTTGGCATCGCGTCATATTTCGGCGGCACAGAGGAAGGACCTGATTGAACGCGTATCGAAATTAGGCAGTCCGCATTTTATTTCTCATGGTAATAATATTGAAAGTCCTACGGGGTATCTGCCTAAACGACAGGAGCTTTTCCTTAATATTGACCTCATAGAAACGGCGATACAAACAGGGAGGAAAATTTCATTATCTTATTGCCAACCTGATGTGGATAAGAAATTACATGTAAATCTCGATTCCGACGGCAAGCCGAAAAAGTATGTGTTCAATCCTTTTCAACTGGTTATGAACCACGGACAATATTATCTTGTCGGTAATCATGATAATCATGATGACATGGCTACATTGCGCATGGATCGTATCTGTCAGGTTAAGATTTTGCCTATGAACCGGAAGCTGTTACGTCAAATTAAAGGATACGAACAATTACGTGTATTTAATGTGACTCAATATATGAAAGAGCATATTTATATGTTCGGCGGAGAGTCGATTTCAGTCAGCTTTCAGGCAAAGCGAGACATTGTTAATCAGATCCTGGACTGGTTTGACGGGAATGTGAATTTCACGAAAGTGACGAAGTCAAAGGTTGTATGTCATGTGCGGGTTAATCGTGAGGCGTTTAAGTATTGGGCGCTTCAATACATGCAAAGTGTGAAGGTGCTTACACCTAAGTCGTTGGTAACCGAGATAAAGCAGGCCATTCAGGAAGGGCTTAACCAATATTCGTAGAATGACATACATTGTAACGATACCATTTGCATTATCATTATCATGAATATGTAAATGAATATGAATATGAATATGTATTGTGTTAAGTTGTGTTGTGTAGACACCGATTGCCGGCTATATGATGCGGTTCGGTTGTAAAAACTGTATAAAATAAAAAGAGATAGTTGATTCATGATGAACTGAATGTCCGATGTCAGATTTATATTTCTGATATGGGAGATTCAGTTCGGAGAATCGACTATCTTTTTTGTTATACAGCATATTTTATAGGTATAATAAATCGCTATTTTAAATTATAGAACATGCATTTTTTCTGCCTCTTTGTAATCCTTTAAAACAGGTCTCGGCGGTATTTTGCCCATCAAGCTTACCACATAGATGGCGATGGAGGAGAAGATAAAGCCCGGTACGATTTCGTAAAGGCCGAAGGGCTCAAATTGTTTCCAAATAAGGACCGTCAGACCGCCTACGATGATGCCTGCAAGACAGCCATGACGAGTCATGCGTTTCCAGAATAGAGAGAACAGAATGGCCGGACCGAAGGCGGCGCCGAAGCCTGCCCATGCATAGGCGACCATCGTCAAGATGTAGCTGTTCGGATCCATCGCCATATAGATGGCGATGAGTGCTACGATGAGCACGATTGCACGACTTACCAGGACGAGCTCTTTATCCGATGCTTTAGGATGAATGAGGTTGGCATAAAAGTCATTGGCGATAGCCGAAGCGGTTACCAAGAGCTGCGCGGATGCGGTACTCATGATGGCGGCGAGAACGGCGGACCAGATGAGACCTGCTATAAATGGTGTAAATAAGCGTTCCGTCATGATGAGGAAAATCGTTTCCGCATCGGTGCCGACTAATTTATCAGGCAACAGATATACATGGCCGATGAGACCTACGGAAATCGCCGCCAAGAGGGATAATATAACCCATACCATGGCGATGTTTGTAGATTTTTTGAGTTCACGCGCGTCGGAGATGGCCATGAAGCGAACTAAGATGTGAGGCTGCCCGAAGTATCCGAGCCCCCAGCCGAGAGCGGAAATCAGACCGATTACCCAAGCGAACAAATCCGTTGTATCTCCGAACAGGCTTAATCCTTGAGGAAATTCGTGTTGAATGAGCTGGAATGTTTCTATCGGACCGCCGAGGTACATAGCCGCTGTAATCGGCACGGCGAGAATGGCGAAGAACATCAGTGCCCCTTGAATGCAGTCCGTCCAGGATACGGCGAGAAATCCGCCGAGGAATGTATAGAATACGACGATGCCTGCGGTAATAAATAGAGACGTGGTGTAGTCCAGGCCGAAGATTGTATTGAATAATTTGCCGCCCGCAACAAAGCCGGATGATGTATAAATCAAGAAGAAAATCAGGATGAATAGTGCGGAAATAACCGCTACCGAATGAGATTGATCGTGAAATCGGTTCTTCAGATAATCCGGCAAGGTTAAACTGTCGCTGGCCACTTCGGTGTGATTGCGCAGTCGTCTCGATACGAAATTCCAGTTCGCCCAGGTTCCTAAGGTGAGCCCTACGGCAATCCATACACCGGAAATCCCCGTTGTATACGCTAATCCCGGTACCCCCATGAGCATCCATCCGCTCATATCCGATGCCTCTGCGCTGAGGGCGGTAATCCATGGTCCTAACTGACGTCCCCCGAGAATGTAATCCCCGATGCTGTTCGATTTGCGATAATAATAGACCCCGATATACATCATGAGTCCTAAATACAAGGCAAAGGCGATTATGATCATTAAATTGTCCTGTGTCATGCCTATATAAGACCTCCTTAGGTGTTTTGTATTCTATAGTATTAATACGTAGTTATTATTGTACCATATAATGAGCTTTTACAGTGGATAAAATGCATATTGCCGCAACGTTTTGACTCTTATGACTGTGAAAGTACTCAATCGATAGGGGCTGGCTACTTTGCACTCGAATAGAATATTTCAGGAAAGATAATTATCCGGATATGCTGAAAGAATTACTTGTAATATGCTAAAATAATACAATGAGATGATTTAAATAACGGTATATTGAATTATTCTCGTTCTGACAATGTACCGTAAATAGCGATGAAAGGGGGGCGATGAACGAAATGATATCTAAACAGGCCTTGCGCATGTTGGAAACATATTTCGGGTATACCTCTTTCCGTCCGGCTCAGGAAGCACCGGTTGCTTCTCTTTTACGCGATGAGGACGTCATCGGTATCATGCCGACAGGTGCAGGGAAGTCTATTTGCTTTCAGATACCGGCCCTTTGTAAATCGGGGCTGACCATTGTGTTTTCACCACTTATTTCACTTATGAAAGATCAGGTGGACGGCCTGGTGGTGCAGAATATTCCGGCGGCTCTCATCAACAGTACTTTGACGCAGGCCGAGTTCAATAAGACCATGTATGAGGTGCGAAGCGGTAAGATTAAACTGCTGTACATTGCACCGGAGCGATTGGGATCCAATTTTTTCTGCAATGTGTTGCGGGCGTTACCGATTGCACAGGTCATCGTGGATGAGGCGCATTGTATCTCCGAGTGGGGCCATGATTTCAGACCGTCATATCGACTCATCGGTGAATGGTTGCGTTCGTTGCCGAAACGACCTGTTATCGGCGCTTTCACGGCGACGGCGACAAAGTCCGTAGAAAATGATATTAAGCAGTTGCTGGGATTGCAGGAGGCGAATGTGTATGTAACGGGATTTGACAGGCCGAACTTGTCATTTTCCGTTATTCGCACGCCGAAGCGCATGGACTATGTGGTGCATTATGTGCGTCAACATATGAGTGAAAACGGCATTATTTATTGTTCCACCCGTAAGGATGTGGAACGTGTTTATGATAATTTGACCCGTGCCGGCATCAAGACCGGTTACTATCACGGCGGTTTGTCCGATGAGGTGCGTCATAAAATGCAAAATGCGTATGCAGATGATACGTTACAGGTCATGGTGGCGACTAACGCTTTCGGCATGGGTATCGATAAGAGTAATGTGCGCTATGTATTGCATTACCAGATGCCGCGCAATATGGAATCCTACTATCAAGAGGCGGGCCGTGCCGGCCGTGACGGAGCGCCGGCGGAATGTATTCTTCTCTACAGCGGTCAAGACGTGCAGGTGCATAAATATCTGATTGAGCAGTCCATTGAGTCCCCGATCCGGCAAGAGATAGAGATGCGTAAGTTGCAGGCCATGATCGATTACTGTTTCTGCAGTTCCTGTCTGCGTAAATATATGCTTAGCTATTTTGGTGAAAGCACTGTCTGGACATCTTGTGATAACTGCAGTTCCTGTAAGGGGGATAATGAGCGCGTCAACGTGACGCGAGAGGCGAAGGCCGTTTTCCGTGCTATTATGGGAACGGAAGAACGCTACGGGGCGACGATGATTGTCGCCATTGTCAGAGGCGAACGGACGGAGCGGATTACACGTGCCGGACACGATGCATTGCCGGTGTTCGGTGCTCTCAGCGATGTGGATGAAAAATCTCTAAAAGGCCTTATCCAGCAATTTGTAGCATCCGGTTATCTGCACAGTTCCGGTGGAAAATATCCGGTTCTGTCATTGACGGCCGGTGCTGAAGAGGTCTTGGCGGGACGTAAAGAGGTGGAGGAAATCAGACAACATGTATCCGTGCCATCTCGCCGCAGCAAAGTTTCTACGCGTACGGGAACGGCGGGGACACGGAATGCTGCAGGTGGGCTCTTTGAGCATTTACGGCAACATCGCAAAAAGTTGTCTAAAGAGGAAAACCTCAGACCGTACCTTATTTTTCCCGATACGGTGCTCATCGATTTAGCTAATTTAAGACCGACTACATTGGGGGAATTCGCTAATGTAAAAGGTGTAGGGGAAGCGAAGCTTAAAAAATATGGTCTTTCATTTTTGCAGGCCATTTCTGAATATAAGGGGGATTTATGAGTTTAGCAGATACACAATACCTCGGTATTATTGAAAATATTTTGAATAATGGGATTTACGGTCAGAATCGTACCGGTGTGGCGACTTACAAATTACCGCATCAGATCATGCAGTTTGATTTGCAGGAGGAATTTCCGATTTTAACGACGAAATTCGTCGCTTTCAAAACGGCTGTAAAAGAATTGTTGTGGATTTGGCAAATGCAATCCAACGATGTGCGTAAACTACAGGAAATGAATGTTCGCGTGTGGGACGAATGGATGCGCGAAGATGGCACTATCGGAAAGGCGTATGGGTATCAAATCGCGAAATACAAGCAACTGGATAACCTTATTAAAACGATTAAAGAGGATCCTGACAGCCGTCGTATGATCGTTACGCTCTGGAATATCGAAGATCTGCCGGATATGGCGCTTCAGCCTTGTGCGTATGAAACACTGTGGGATGTAGGAAATGGTTATTTGAACTGTATGCTCATTCAACGGAGCGGTGATATGGGCCTCGGTGTCCCTTTCAATACGGCGCAATATGCGGCTCTTGTGTGTATGATTGCGCAGGTGACGGGACTTAAACCGGGAAAATTTACTCATGTCATTAATAATGCTCATGTTTACGAAAACCATGTGGATGCGTTGCGTGAACAGCTGGCTCGTCGAGAACAGGCATTGCCTGCACCTAAGATTATCATCAATCCGGAGGTGAAGGATTTCTACGCTTTCACACCGGAAGATATTTTGCTCGAAGGGTATGAGCATTTAGGTAAGTTATCTATGACTGTGGCTGTATAAGAGGAATACTATGTTAGCATTAATCGTGGCCGTAGCGCGTAATCGTGTCATCGGCAAGGATAATTCACTGATTTGGCATCTGCCGAATGATTTGAAATTTTTTAAGGAAAAAACGACGGGGCATGTCATTATCATGGGACGTAAGACATTTGAAAGCTTACCGTTCTTATTACCAAATCGGGAGCATTGGGTCATTACTCGTGATAAAGGTTTTAATGCGCCGGAAGGCGTTCGTATATTCCATAGCGTCGAAGCGGTTGTGGAAGCATCGAAGACCCTTGATGCGGCTTATATCATCGGCGGTGCCCAGGTGTATGAAGCGTTTTTGCCATATGTAGATATTATGTACATCACCGAGGTTGATCACGACTTTGACGGGGATGTATTTTTCCCGGAATTTTCAAAGGATGATTTCCTTGTTGAATCCGTTATGGATGGCATCGTAGATGAGAAAAATCAATATCCTCATCGTTTTGTAACGTATCGTAGAAAGGCAGCTAAATGAGTGAAAGAATGTTTGCCATCATCGGCAGTGAATTAAATGTTAAGCCGAAGCAGGTACAGGCGGCAGTAGAGTTGTTGGACGAAGGAAATACGGTGCCGTTTATCGCGCGGTATCGTAAAGAGGTGACGGGAGAGCTGCAGGATGAGCAGTTGCGCACGATTGAGGAGCGCATAAAGTATTTGCGTAATCTGGAAACACGCCGTCAGGAAATCATCACATCCGTCACGGATCAGGAGAAGATGACTGATGAATTGATGAAAGCCTTGGAGTCGGCTACGAAATTACAAGAGTTAGAGGATTTGTATCTGCCGTATCGTCCGAAAAAGC
Source organism: Veillonella denticariosi JCM 15641 (assembly GCF_002959855.1). Classification (GTDB taxonomy): domain Bacteria; phylum Bacillota; class Negativicutes; order Veillonellales; family Veillonellaceae; genus Veillonella; species Veillonella denticariosi. The sequence continues at coordinate 18,829 of NZ_PPDB01000003.1, read as the reverse complement.
GGACTCGCGCTATGATTGCACGAGAACGTGGCCTTGAGCCGTTGGCGATGATGATGCTCGAGGATACGGAAACGAGCGGCGACCCATTTGCAATTGCTGCGGACTATATTACGGAAGAGGTACCGACCGCGAAAGAGGCTCTTCAAGGCGCATCGGATATCGTAGCGGAAATCGTCAGCGACAGTGTGGATTTTCGTGCATATCTGCGTAAAAAGATGTGGAATGAAGGCTATATTCAGGCCGAATTATCCGGTGAAGAGGACATACAGCAGCAATTTCTGCAGTATGCGGACTATGCCGAGCCTGTACGCCAAATGCCGTCCCATCGTATTTTGGCGGTTAATCGCGGTGAGAAATTAGGTGCTTTGAAATTAGCTCTAACTGTACCAGGAGACACCTATGTTGCTTACATGGTTCAAAAGTTAGAGAAAAATCCGAAGTCCATATTTAGTGAATATAAGGCGGCTGCCGTAGCGGATGCCTATAAGCGTCTTATTTTCCCGGCATTGGAACGTGATATACGCAATGAATTGACGGAGCATGCCGATGAACAAGCTATTAAGGTGTTCGGCGTAAACCTTAAAAACTTATTGCTTCAACCGCCATTAGCAGGGCATGTTATCATGGGACTTGATCCGGGATACCGCACGGGTTGCAAGATGGCCATCATCGATCAACAGGGTAATGTGCTGGACTATGGTGCTTACTACTTAACGAACAGTGAAAAGCTTCGTAAAGAAGCGCAAAAAGTGTTAGCGGATAAGATTCGCAAGTTCAAGGTAACGCTCTTGTCTATCGGTAACGGAACGGCGTCGTATGAGACGGAACAGTTTGCATCTACCATGATTGAAGAGGAAAAACTGGATTGTCACTATATCATCACCAATGAAGCGGGGGCATCCGTGTATTCCGCATCGAAATTGGCAATCGATGAACTACCGGATCTGGATGTAACCATTCGCGGTGCCGTATCTATTGCACGCCGTGTACAAGATCCATTGGCGGAATCCGTTAAAATCGATCCGAAATCCATCGGCGTCGGTCAATACCAACATGATGTAAATCAGAAGCAATTGACCCATACATTGGATCAAGTGGTGGAAACCGTGGTAAACCACGTCGGGGTAGAACTAAATACGGCATCCCCGGCTATCTTGCAGCATGTTGCAGGCATTTCTAGTGCTGTGGCTAAAAATATTGTTGCATACCGTCAGGAGAACGGCGTATTTAAAAGCCGTAAGGAATTGTTAAAAGTACCTCGTTTAGGTCCTGCAGCCTTTACACAATGTGCTGGTTTTCTCCTCTTACAGCATGGTAAAAATCCGTTAGATAATACATCTGTCCATCCAGAGTCTTATGAATTGGCGGAACGCATTATCGGTGAATTGGGGTTTACGCTGAAAGATATTCAGGATAAATCACAACTGGAAGCGCTACAAGTGAAACTTCCGTTGGTTGATGCGGAGCGGTTAGCTAAAAAACTTGATGCAGGTGTGCCGACTGTTCGGGATATCTTAGCGGCTCTTGCTAAACCGGGTCGCGACCCTCGGGAAGATTTACCGGCTCCATTGACCAGAAAACACGTAGTGAGCCTTGAGGATATCAAGGTAGGTACAGTTGTAAAAGGTACCGTTCATAATGTAGTTGATTTCGGGGCTTTCGTGGACTTTGGTCTTAAAACGAATGGTCTATTACATCGCAGCGAGCTTTGCAACAGCCGTCAGCACCCATCTGATGTGCTTGCCGTAGGTGATATTATCGAAGCGCAAATCATCTCTGTTGACGTAAAACGCAATCGCATCGGTTTGTCTGTAAAAGCATTGCAACCGGAAAAGCCTAAGAATAACGATAATAATCGTCATGGAAATAACAACGGTCAGCGTCGAAATAATAATAACCGTAATAATAACCGTAATAATGGTGGACGCCAAAATGATAATCGCAATAATGGTTCTCGTAACAATGGGGATCGTCGTAAATCATAATTTATTAGAAATCTAGTTAATCTACATTAACAAATTTAAAATGATAGTCATTCTTGACTAAAAGTTATTATACCCAAAACCGCACCCTCTATGGTTTTAGAGGGTGTGGTTTCTCTATATAGCTAAAAATTATGCATGTTAATGCAGAACAGATATATCGAAAACAATATATCTAATTGAAAATTTTAGATGTAAGGAGTATGATGGAATCACAGAGGGGAAATTTCCAAATCATATTCCTAAAGAGGAGGTAATGCAATGAGCTTGAACCTTAAAGAAAGATATGGACTTTTAATTAATAATGAATGGGTAAAGGCATCTGACGGTGCTGAATTTAATGTATATAACCCTGCTAATGGCGAACAACTCGCTATCTGTGCAGAGGCGACGAATGATGATGTTGATAGAGCTGTAGAGGCTGCAACAGAAGCTTTCAAAACATGGAAAAAAGTATCTCAAGTAGAACGCGCTGATTATTTGTTAAAAATTGCGGAGACTATCGATGCGCATAAAGAACATTTGGCGCAAGTTGAAACATATGACAACGGTAAACCTATCCGTGAAACATTGAACGTGGATATTCCACTTGGGGCTGACCATTTCCGTTACTTCGCTGGCGTGCTTCGTTCCGAAGAAGGTTCTGCACAAGTATTTGATGAAAATACATTAAGCCTTATTGTTCGCGAACCGATTGGCGTTGTAGGTCAAGTTGTGCCTTGGAACTTCCCATTCCTGATGGCCGCTTGGAAATTGGCACCAGCTCTTGCGGCAGGTTGTACAGTTGTTATCAAACCTTCTAGCCACACATCTCTTAGCCTTTTAGTATTAGGCGATATTTTGAAAGAAATCTTGCCACCAGGTGTCGTAAACATCATCACTGGTAAAGGTTCTAAATCCGGTCAATATATCCTTGATCATCCTGGTTTCAGTAAACTTGCTTTCACAGGCTCTACAGAGGTAGGTCTAGATGTATATAAAGCAGCATCTGAACGCTTGATTCCTGCTACATTGGAATTAGGTGGTAAATCTGCGAATATCTTCTTTGATGATGCGAACTGGAAACAAGCTCTTGATGGGGCAATGCTCGGCATCCTCTTCAACCAAGGTCAAGTATGCTGTGCCGGTTCCCGTATCTTCGTACAAGATACAATTTACGATAAATTCGTAGCTGAACTTGCCGCACTATTCGATAAGGTGAAAGTCGGTTTGCCATGGGATCCATCCACTCAACTCGGTTCCTTGATCTACGAAGATCAAGTTAACAAAGTACTTAGCTATGTAGACCTTGCAAAAGAAGAAGGTGCTCGCGTCGTAGTCGGTGGTGTGCGTGTTACTGATGGTGAACTTGGTAAAGGGTGCTTCGTAAGACCTACTCTTATCGCAGATGCTACAAATGATATGCGCGTAGCTCGCGAAGAAATCTTCGGACCTGTAGCCGTTGTCATCAAATTTCACAGCGAAGAAGAAGTTATCGAACAAGCAAATGACAGCTTATACGGCCTTGGCGGTGGCGTATTCACTCAAAACATCAACCGTGCTATCCGCGTAGCTCGCGGTATCGAAACAGGTCGTATGTGGGTAAATACATATAATTCCATCCCTGCAGGCGCTCCGTTCGGCGGCTATAAACAATCCGGTATCGGACGCGAAACTCACAAAGTTATCCTTGAGCACTATACTCAAATGAAAAATATCATCGTAAACTTGAGCGATAAACCATCTGGGTTCTACGACTTAGATTAATAACATATCAATTTCTCCAATAAACTATAACAAAGAGGCACCTTGAAGGAGGTGCTTTTTTGTGTTTAATATAGGAGATCAATATCTTAAAAGTGAGGAGCTGTCGTATGCTATAATTAAGAACGTCTAAGAGTGTATTGTAAAAGAGACTGGTGAAAAATGAGTAAACTTGAAACATTAGGATATTTTTTTGTTTTTATGTCTATGTCGTTATCTATAGGGTTATATAAACTTGAGATTAGTAAAGTTGTCATTGATGAGGAGTTTGAATATATAAAAAAGCATAGAGTTTTTGGTAACCTAACAAAGTATTTATCTATAACTTCTATTATAAGTTTAATAATATTAAATCTTAAATTTATAATCGACAAAGATTATAAATTTATAGTCAGTTATGGCAGTGTTTGGTTGTTTTTCTTCTTTTTTACAATGCTTACAGGGCTTTGTCAGAAGAGAGACAGTGTATATTTTAAACGGAGTCTTGTTGCAATGTGCTCCTTATTATTTGCTATGGTTGTGTATGCTTATGCATTTAGGAATGTATTATTTTAATAGACCATATATCAATTCTGACTTTATTAATATAAGTGTTATTTTGAGAGGGAACTTATGAATTTAAAGTGAGTGCTTAAGTGGATTGGTTGTATCATTATCATAATAATATTGATTTATATCATCATAACGGGATTATTGATATATTTCTTGGTGGGTGGCGACTTTAAAAATAGTTTGATTTATTTAAGTGAACTTCAAGAGAGCGGATTATACTATGGCAATGAAAATCGTAAGATTGCTGATAATGTAGTTGCTGTTCATGAGGTGGATAATAAACTCTATTACATAACTTTAGACGGTATTGGTATTTTTGATGAAAATGTAAGTTTGCTAGATGCTTGGAATAAAGATATAAATATAACACTTTCATTCCTCGGATAGATGCTTAAGAAACGCAATTTAATGTGAGTCTTGATGAGTTATACCCTAATATTTCTAGTCTTGATGAAAGTGATAGAGATATATGGCATGAAATCTTTTTTGATAGTAAACAACGATATACAAGTTTATACGCTGGACATCCTATAAAGCTACCTTTCTATGTATCGTATAGAAAGGAAAATCAGATTAAGCATAATGATATAGTAGATCTTTCTACAGGGGCTATTATTGGTGAGCATGGTAGTGAGCATATTTTAAGAAATAATGCTTATTATAATTTTGAATTCGGAAAATTGACTAAAATTGATTTCTATCAGAAGGCTATATATAGCTATTATTCTGATAATCTTGATATAGGTCGGTTTAGCAAGAATAATGCAGATGATGAGAGATATGAATCTTATGCACGAAATGAGCTAGATAGAGTAAGAACGAAAGATTTGGAGGTATTACCTAATTTATTGAATCAACGATTTATAGTGTTTAATTCCTTTAACGAGTTTTCTGAGTTTGATAAAGATACTTTTGAAGCATTAGCCATCAATGCAATTAAAAATCGGAAGGCGTTACAATTAGGGCCATTAGAAAATCAAACACTTCGTCAGTATTTGAGTAAGTAGTTATATAGTGGATGGTGGGAAAATGAGTAAACTTGAAACATTAGGATTTTTTTTTGTTTTTATGTCTATGTCGTTATCTATAGGGTTATATAAACTTGAGATTAGTAAACGTGTCATTGATGAAGAGTATGAATATATCAAAAGGCATAGGGCTTTTGGCGATTTAACCAAGTATTTAGCAATAATTGCAATTATAAGTATAATTCTATTAAATTTTAAATTTCTAATTGACAAAGATTATGCGTTTATGGCCTGCTTTGGTGTTGCTTGGGGCGTATTCGTGCTTTTTACAATGTGTACAGGTTTTTATCAAAAGCGGAATAGTTTGTATTATAAACGCGGCCTTTTTGCTATTTTTTCTATACTATTTGGTATTGCTGGTTCTGCTTATGCATTAAAAAATATATTCTTTAAATAGCAAATATATTAATTTTGACTTTATTAATATAAGTGTTATTTTGAGAGGGATCTTATGAGTTTAAAAAGAGTACTTAAGCGGATTGGTTGCATTTTTCTGACTTTTATCCAGTGCGTATAGTTCAGGTGAGGCGTATTTTATATGGATCAGTTTCAAATAAGTAAAATGTTAAACATGAATAATCTACAAGATATTTTGAGTCCTGGTAAAGTAAATGCAATGAAGGTGAGCAGATATATAGATTTTTGTTAACAAATGAGTATTATATATCTAGTGAGTATGAAGTAGTAAATAGTCTCTTTAAAGTTATGCTTATAAATAACTTGTGGGATGCTCAAATTGCATTGCGATATTTTGAGTATTTAAATTATGAAAGTTGGGAATAAGAGTGTTTAATAATAAGAGGTGCACTTTTAGAGAATAATATAAGCTTGGCAGGTGAATTCTGCTTAGAAACCAAATTAGTTCAAAATGGTCTTAGTTACTTTAGAGAAACTGCTATTTGGAGAGGTTCTGATTATGATAATGAGGATATTCCGGTATTTTTAGTAGAGTGGGCGATTGGATATGATTATTTGAGAAAAACTTTTTTATGAAATCAAATAATTATTCTATTGGTATTTCTGGGAATCCAGCATTATATGATATTGAAAATGCATCTACAGAGGAAGAACAAAAAGAAGGTGTGTTTGAATTTGTTAAGGATTTATTTTCTAGAAATAAAAAAATGATTAAAGGACAGTATAAACTATGATTCAGTTAGATTATCTATTAATTATAGGAGTATTACTTAGTGTTTTACTCTTTCTTTTGGTTGGAGTATTTTACTATAGTAAATCTAAACTTTTAAAGGGCCTAAATATTTGGTTTTTAATAATACTTAGTGGTCTATTGAGTTATTTATTATATCCTTTATATGAACTGACAGATTATAGAGCAGAATTTACATCAATAGTTATTATTGCTGCGATAATCATTAAAATAATTATCAATTTATCTATATTTATGATAGCTGATAGAATAACAACAAAATGGATTTCTAAATTACTATTAATTCTATGGGTTGTTTTTGTTGAATGCTTGTATACGTCTATTCATTTATCGTACATTGTTTTGCTATGTGTAACAGGTGGAATTATTTTAATGGAACGTTTTAGGGGGAGAAGAAATCCTATTTAGTTCAGATTCAGAATTACTCTTATAGCTCTCACACTCGAAATATGATATACTATTCAAATGCGCATAGTTCGTGCGCGATAGGAGGAAACACATTTAGATGTTAGAAAAATTTGAACAATTAATGATTAGCGAACCTGTTCTAAGAGCGTTAAACGATATGGGCTTTGAAGAGCCTACGCCAATTCAACAGGAAGCTATCCCGGTAGCCATGAGCGGTAAAGATATGATCGGTCAGGCTCAAACAGGCACCGGCAAGACCGCCGCATTCGGCTTACCTGTATTGGAACGCGTAGACGGGAACGAGCGTCACGTTCAAGTAGTGATTTTATCCCCTACACGAGAATTAGCTATTCAAGTAGCTGAAGAGCTTAACAAAATGGCTCAGTACACGAATATCACGGCCTTGCCTATTTACGGCGGTCAAGATATCGGTCGTCAGTTCCGTGCATTGAAAAAGAACCCTCAAATCATCGTTGCCACACCGGGCCGATTGATGGACCATATGGATCGCGGTTCTATCCACTTTGACCATGTGAAAGTTGTCGTATTGGACGAAGCCGATGAAATGTTAAACATGGGCTTTGTTGATGACATCAATAAAATTTTAGGGGCTATCCCGGAAGATCATCAGACATTGTTGTTCTCTGCTACGATGCCGAAAGCCATTCAACAATTGGCTGAAACGTATTTAACAGAGCCGACCTTGATTCGCATGAAACCGACTCAAGTGACGATGGACTTGATTGAACAATACTATATCGAAGTACAGGACCGTCAAAAATTTGATGTTCTTTGCCGTCTGTTTGATATTCAGACACCTGACCTCGCTATCATTTTCACGCGTACGAAACGCCGTGTTGATGAAGTGACGGAAGGTCTTAAGAAACGCGGTTACATGGCGGAAGGCATCCATGGCGATTTGTCTCAGCAAAAACGGGACAGCGTAATTCGCCAATTCCGTGAAGGCACTATCGATATTCTTGTTGCTACGGATGTAGCGGCTCGTGGTCTTGATATTTCCGGCGTGTCTCACGTATATAACTATGATATGCCTCAAGATCCTGAAAGCTATACACATCGCGTAGGTCGTACAGGCCGTGCCGGTAAGGCGGGTCAAGCTTTCACGTTCGTTATTCTTCGTGAAATGGAGCATTTACATGCTATCGAGCGTTTAACGAAACGTAAAATCGCACGCCGTCGTGCACCTTCCTTAGGTGAAGTCCTTGAAGGTCAACAACGTTTGGCAATTGAAAGCCTCGTTGAAATGACGGATAATTTAGAGGCATTGGCGCCGTTTAAAACGAGTGCCGAGGAGTTGTTGAACGATACGGATTCCGTAACGCTGTTAGCAGCGGCTCTTAAATTGTTGACAAAGGAACCGGATACGACCCCTGTTAATATTACGGAGGAAAAACCGTTGCGCGTACGTCGTCGCCGTGATAGCAGTCGCGGTCGCAGCGACCGTCGCCGTCGTGACGGTGATCGTCGTCGAGATGGAGATCGTTCTCGTCGCAGTCGTGATGACCGCAAAGGTGATCGTAGAAGTGACCGTCGCCGTGATGATCGAAAGTTTGATCGTCCACGCGGTGAGAAGAAACAACGCCATCAAGGGGAAGGCTTTAAGCCGTACTTTAAAGATTGATATGATGTGGATTGCTTTTGGGCAATCCACATTTTTTATTACCTAATACTTGCTACTGTTTATCTTGATAAATGGTGAGAATTTTGCTATAATAAAGAATAATTATTTCTTGTAAATGGCCGATAATGGCCAATACCTTGTAGATTTCCAAGTGGAGAAAGGTAGATTATTATGGATATCGCACAGATTTTACGTAGTCAGGGGTTTAAGGTAACACCACAGCGTATTGCGATTTATGATGCTTTGCGTGCTCATCATGATCATCCGACGGCAGAAATGTTGTATCATACATTGCGTCCGGAACATCCAAGCATGAGTTTAGCCACCGTATACAAGACAATGGAGATTTTTGAAAAAATCGGTCTTGTGAAAATTTTAGAGGTCGGTGATGAACGGGCTCATTACGATTGGGATACGGAGGACCATTGCCACATCCGTTGCATTCGCTGCAACAAGGTGGAGGATTTAATGGGCGTCGATTTGAAAGCTATCTCGGAGATTGCTAATCAAGGTAGCGATTATCGAATTATAGGTCAACACATTACCTTTGAAGGTGTTTGCCCGGCCTGTGCTAAAAAAGAAAGTCATTAATACATAACCCCTGTCGTTGAAGGGCTGCCTTCACGGTAGGGGTTTTATAGTTTTAATACAGGGACGATTCATTTTGGTTTATAGGTTTATGTTAGGTGTATTATTAATAGATTGTAAGATTTTAAGAATTTTTCAGGTTAGAGGTGTTTTATGTTTGTTATAGGTAGTCATTTATCAATCAGTAAAGGTTATTTACATATGGGGAAAGAAGCGACCGCTATCGGTGGCAATACGTTCCAATATTTTACCCGCAACCCTCGTGGTGGCGGCATGCGTGCATTAGATGTTGAAGATATGAACGCTCTTGATGCATATATGAAGGAACATAACTTCGGAACGATTTTAGCACATGCGCCGTATACATATAATCCGTGTGCGGCGAAGGAGGATTTACGAAATTTTGCTAAACAGTCTATGATGGAGGATTTGGAGCGCATGGAATATCTGCCGGGACAGATGTATAACTTTCACCCGGGCAGTCATGTGAAGCAAGGCGTGGATCAAGGAATTGAATATATCGTCGACTGTTTGAACGAGGTGCTGTTTCCTGGCATGAAGACCACGGTTCTGCTGGAAGTGATGGCGGGGAAAGGTACTGAAGTGGGTTCCCGTTTTGAAGAAATTGCCCGCATCATCGATGGCGTTAAACTGAAAGAATATATGGGCGTCTGTGTCGATACCTGCCATATTCACGAAGGAGGCTATGACATTATAGATGATTTGGACGGCGTGCTTGATGAATTTGACCGATTTGTAGGGCTAGACCGTTTAAAGGCAATTCATCTCAATGATTCTAAAAATCCTCGCGGTGCTCATAAGGATCGTCATGAAAAAATCGGAGAAGGGCATATCGGCATCGATGCTATCGCAAGAATTGTCACCCATCCGAAGTTGACGAATTTGCCGTTTTATTTGGAGACGCCTAATGAATTGGACGGATATGCACGAGAAATCAGCATGCTTCGCTCCATCGTTGAAAATGCTTAATCTTGGTTTTATATGTAGCGGTTAACGTTTTGATAAAAGAGTTACACAAAGCAGATACAGTATTTAAGAAGTACATATAATGTTTACAGTCTATATAATGTCTACAGGCCATATAGGCCTATAGAGTATATGTCATGATTTTAGCAAGATGTATTGTGATGGTGTTCATTGTATAATAAGGGTAATGAATCGATTGTTATTTTAGTTTGGGGAAGGGCGGCTTGTTATGCGTTTGCTACATACGGCGGATTGGCATTTGGGGCGTATCTTTTACGGTCAATACTTAACAGATGATCAGGCCCATGTGTTAGAACATCAGTTTTTCCATATCCTTCGTGATGAAAAAATAGATGGAGTGCTTTTGGCGGGCGATGTATTCGATCGTGCGGTACCGCCTGTGGAGGCTGTTGAATTATGGGATTCCATCATTACCCGCCTCGCCATGGATTATAAGATTACCTTGTTTGTGGTCAGCGGAAATCACGATGGGGCGGAACGGCTCGAGGTCGGTCGTTCGATGCTCGGCCGTTCCGGTATTCATATCTGGGGGGCTCCGCAACGTTCATTGGAACCCTATGTTTTCGAGGCTTCCGATGGGGCGGTGGCAATCTGTCCGATGCCTTTTAGCGAGCCGAGACGTATAGCGGTTAGTCTAGGACTTGGTGAAAGTATATCTGCCGAGGAGTCGGTTACTAATCTTCATAGTTATGACCATATGTATCAGGCCTGGAGTGAACATCTGCAGAGTCAGGTTCCGAACGGTATGCGTTCTATCGCACTTAGTCATGCCTTTGTGATGGGCGGCGAGGTAGGCGGTTCAGAGCGCACCTTATCACTTGGGGGCAGCGAGATGGTTAATCCGGCTGTATTTAAAGACTTTCATTATACGGCTCTCGGTCATTTGCATGGACCGCAACGCATGGGGGCGGACTATATTCGTTATAGCGGATCTCCTTTAAAATATTCCTTTGATGAGCATGCGCAGAAAAAATCTTTTACCATTGTCGATATGGATGGGAAAGGGCAGGTTGAGGTTGATACCATTCCTGTTGAGGCGAAGCGGGATGTGGTGATTCTTGAAGGATATTTTGAAGATTTGCTGAATAGTACAGCTCTTCAAAATGCATATCGTGATGATTATGTACAGGTTCGCCTGCTCGATACGATACCGGTAATGGATGGAATGGCAAAGTTGAGGCAAGTGTATCATCAGTGTATGACCATTGAGCTGGTCGGCCGAGTTGCAATGCCGACGGCGGAAATATCGGATCCTATTTTTAAATCGCTTAATGAGCGGGAGCTGTTCAATCAATTCGCCGAGTCTGTCTGGCAACAGCCGTTGACGGAGCGGGAAACATCCTATATCAATTCTTTGTGGGACCGTATCGTAAAGGAGGACTAAATGAAGCCTATTTCATTGACTATGCAGGCCTTCGGTCCGTATCGCGATACGATATCATTGGACTTTAATGCACTGGAAGGTCATTCGATGTTTCTTATTTCCGGTCCTACGGGGGCGGGGAAAACATCTATTCTGGATGCCATCGTATACGCGTTATATGGCGAGCCCAGCGGAGAAGTGCGCAAGACGGATGCCATACGTAGCGATTTTGCGGAACCTCATACGATGACGCGCGTTGAATTCACCTTTGCCATCGGAGAAAAAGAATATCGTATAGAGCGATTACCGAAGCAGTTGGTGGCAAAGAAACGGGGCACCGGTATGCGTGAACAGAATGCCAGTGCGACCGTGTATGCTATGGAGGACGGTGAATGGCAGGTGATTGCCACATCGGCGGCAGCTGTACGTGAATCCGTTCAAAGTATTATCGGATTTCGGAAGGACCAATTTTTACAGGTCGTCCTTTTACCGCAAGGAGAATTTCGAAAATTACTGGTCGCGTCTACGGGTGAACGTGAAGAATTACTGCATACGCTGTTTAGAACCGAGTTGTACCGAAGATTACAAGAGGCTTTAAAGGAGGCGTACGAATCGTCCAAGCAGGGAATTGAGGAAAATCTGACTAAACAGCAGATTGTTTTGCAATCGATTCCCCACGATGAAGATACACCGATATTGACGATAGAGCATGTACGGCAATTATTAGCGTCCCGCGTACCGCAACGCGATGTACTTGAGAAACAACGTGATGAGGCGGTGCGCATTGTTGCGGATTATGATGCATTGCGTAACAGATGGGCTTTATATAATCAGGTGAAACAGTCTTTGCTTGATGCACAAATCGCTCTGGATAAGGTGAAAGCGAAAGAACCTGAGCGATGTAAACTGGCTCGGCAAGTACAGTTCTTGACGGCCTTAAAGCCTGTATATGAATTATATAAACAACATAAAAATAAGGCGGACAACTTACATACGTTAGAGAAAACCTTGGCGGAGGCACAGACGTCACTGGTTACAGCTCAAGTGGTTGAGGCCCAATGTTGTAAAGCTTATGAGGTGCTACAGGCGCAGTCGGATGCGATGCAGAAAAATCGGGTAACGTTGACGTACTGGGAACAGCAGGCTGAAAGCTTGATAGAATTAGAGTCGACTCAAAAGGAACTCGATTCTTTAATAAAAAAACGTGCCGAGTATGATGTGGTACAAGCTGAGAAAGCCGCTTTGCTCGGACGGGAGAACGTTCAAAATCTACAACATGAGATACAGACTTTGCGGGACAGGATAAGTTCAAATATAAAAGAAACTGATCGGATTCATACCGTAAAGGACAGACTGTCTGTACTGGATACTTTCAAAACAGTACAGTCTGAATGGCAGACACTTTCACATGCTATGGATAATAAAGTCGAGAGATTGTCTAAATTAGATAATGAGGTGCATTCCGCCAAAGTACAGTTGGAGCGCTTGGAACATCTGTTACAGGAGGGGCGCGCTTATGAACTGGCCGACCTTGTAAAAGATAACGCACCGTGCCCTGTGTGCGGTTCGTTGGAACATCCTGCGCTGGCGAAGAAGCCGGAGTTATATCCTACGAAGAAAGAAGTGGACACGGCTCGCAAGTTATATCAGGATTTGATAGAAACGTTGGCGAAGGAGCAGGGCGCGAAAGAGTCTCTGGCGCAGAGAATAGCTGAAGCTGAAGCAACTCTTGATAAACAACAAGATGATATTGCCTCTATGATCGACGGATTTTCTGCTGATACTTTCGATGATACCTATACGTCTTTGCGAGCTGATGTGATTCGATTAGAAGCGTTGCGTACGGATACCGAGGTACTGCAGGATACACTTCGCCACAAAGAAGAGGCACTTGTTGCTGCGGAGAAGGAGGTTTCTGATTTAGAAAAGGCTAAGGATACTGTCGCATCAGAGGCTCACCGATTAGATGTGAAAATCGGAACGGTTCAGGCGAAAACGGATACGCTATCGGTTAATTTGCGTATAGATGATATCGATACTTGGCGGATAAAGCTGACTAACTTGAAGGCGGAGTTAAGCACATACGATGAGGATGTCACGAAGGCTCGAACGCGACTGGAAAGCGCACGACAAACGGTTAGCGGTGATAAAGGTCGTGTCGATACGTTCACGTCTCAGGTTAGACAGGAGGCAGAATCTTTAGCAACTGTTCGTAAAGCGTACGAACAGTCTCTTGCGGCGATAGACTTGGTAGAGTCTGAATTTGAAGAACAACTGGCGGACTATGAACAATGCGATACGTATCGTGAGAAGTTAAAAATATTAGATGATGATTATCAGAAGGCACAAGCCGTATATGAATCGGCACAAAAGAAATCGGATTCAACAGTAAAGCCTGAAGATATGGTATCTGATGAAATGTATGAAGCCGCGGTACAATCCCGTGATGATATAGTAGGCGCTCTTGCCACATGGGACAAGGAATCAGAACAAATAGAGGATGCACTCCGGAAATTAGAAGTCCTTGATGCGGCTATGGGTGAAGCTTGTGATGAAGTGGAATTTCTTGGACGTCTTAATGATTTAGCGAATGGCGGAGCACAAGGCTTTAAAAATGTTACCTTTGAGCGTTATGTATTAGGTGCTATCTTGGATGAAGTGGTATACGCGGCGAATTTACGATTGCAGAGAATGAGTCGCAGCCGTTATTTTTTAGAACGGTCCGACTATATTGGCGGCGGACGAGGTAAGCAGGGGCTTGATTTAGCCGTGATGGATGCTTTCACGGGTCAGTCGAGGCCGGCGAATACATTATCCGGCGGAGAAACATTTCTCGCATCTATGGCGCTAGCCTTAGGCTTGGCGGATGTTATTCAAAGCTATGCAGGCGGAATCCATATGGATACGATTTTCATCGATGAAGGGTTTGGTACTTTGGATCCGGATACGTTGGAACTGGCGATGGAAACCTTGGTGCAACTACAATCGTCGGGACGCCTCATCGGCATTATATCCCATGTGCCTGAGTTGAAATCCCGTATACCGGCACATCTTGAAGTAACTCGTGGCGATGCTGGCAGTACGGCGCGATTCGTTATTAATTAGGCGGATTATATATTTGATGTAAAAATGGTTATATCCGTTGTGGAATATGATAGATACCGTGATTTACAATATATGGTATGGAATTGCTAAATGTGATACTATTATAGAAGGATAATTCCTACAAAAACATACTGTATTTATAAAGGAGTTTCTATGAAGTTTTCTTTTGCTCATAATAATATCAATGTGAAGGACTTAGACAAGAGTCTTGCTTTTTATAAAGAAGCATTACTATTGGAGGAGTCCCGTCGGCTGGAGGATCCAAGCGGTGCTTTCATCCTCGTGTATCTGAAGAGCCCTTATACGGCACATGAGCTTGAACTCACATGGTTGCGCGATTGGAATCGCCCTTATAATTTAGGGGATAATGAATCCCATTTGGCCTTCTATGTGGATGATTATGAGGCGGCGCTCAAAAAACATAAAGACATGGGTGTCGTAGCTTATGAAAATACGGATATGGGTATTTATTTTATTGCGGATCCTGATGGGTATTGGACGGAGATTATTCCGTCAGGTAAATATTAATGGAACATATGCTGACGCGTCTCGAATGGTTAGTGGGAGCGGATAAAATCGACACGTTGAAAGATACATCTGTCGCCCTGTTTGGGGTAGGCGGTGTCGGAGGCGGTGCTTTAGAGGCACTTGTTCGTGCCGGTGTGGGGCGTATAGTTTTAATCGACGGGGATTCGGTTGCACCCAGCAATTTAAATCGTCAGATGATTACGACCTATGCATCCATAGGTCGACGCAAGGTGGAGGTCGCTAAGGAACGCGCTCTTTCCATTAATCCTGATGCAGTCGTTGAAATACACGATATAATGTATACGGAGGAATCGCATCCCGGTTTTATTGAAAGTTTGCGTGTCGATTATGTTATCGATGCCATTGATATGGTGACGGCAAAGATCAATATTATCGAGGTGTGCCAACGTGAAAGTATCCCCGTAATTTCCTGCATGGGCGGGGGAAACCGTTTTTATCCTGAAAAACTGATGATTGCCGATATTTCTAAATCCCATACGTGTCCGTTGGCACGCGTTATGCGGCGAGAACTAAAAAAACGAGGCATAAAAAAACAGTTAGTTTTATTTTCTGCAGAAAAACCGACGAAGCCACAGTTTCGGGGCGATGAAACGAGCCCCGGTACATGCAGTTTTGTGCCACCTGTGGCGGGTTTTATATTAGCAGCCCATGTGTTGCGTACGATTTTGGAGGTACCTGAACAATGAAACAAGCAAAAATTCATATGGCTAATGGCGGCGATATTGTAATTGAACTATTTGATAAGGAAGCACCTGGTACGGTGGAAAATTTTGTTGAGCTGATTAAGCAGGGCTTTTACAACGGCCTTACATTCCATCGTGTTATTCCCGGCTTTGTTGCACAAGGCGGCTGTCCTATGGGAAATGGTACAGGTGGTCCCGGCTATACAATTAAAGACGAATTGATCGGTAATCCTCATAAACATGAAAGAGGCGCTTTGTCCATGGCGCATCGCGGCCCTAATACGGGCGGCAGTCAGTTTTTTATCGTATATGAACCGCAACCTCATTTAGATGGCGTGCATACCGTATTCGGTAAAGTGATTGAAGGCATGGATGTTGTGGACGGTATCCATCAAGGAGATATCATGGAAACCGTAGAAGTAATTGAAGGCTAGTAAGATGACTGATGTATCGATTAAACATCCTGAGTGGTTATATATCGATGTGAACGGTAAGATATCACATGGTTATGATCAGGAATGGTTTAAGGACGAGTGGCAACGTTTGGCCGGTTGCGGTCCGACGACGGCCACACAAGTATTGAGCTATTCACAGTTTCGTGATGGGGTGCTCGATGTTGCGACTACATCTGATCAGGCGCTTGCATTAGAACGCATGAATCTGGTGTGGAATTATGTTAAACCGCGTTTTGGTGGCGGTTTATATAAAACGCAATGGATGGAACGTGGCTTGGATCGCCTTTTAGGTGATGAAAGTTTACCTTATGAGGTACATATGCTTACTGTCTCTCCGTTCTGTGCCTCTCGTGTAGAGGTGGAAGCGGCAGCTAAATTTATCCGTGATGCGTTGGCGCAAGATGTGCCCGTAGCATTTTTGAATCGTCATAAAGGTAAGGAACGAGCTCTTTACACATGGCATTGGGTTCCTATTTATAAGATTTTTAACGCTGGTGACGATATTCGTTGCGGCATCTTTGACGAAGGTGAAATTCGTGACTTTTCATTAGCGAAGTGGATGAAAGATACCATTTTAGGCGGCGGCTTCTGCTATATTAGTCGCAAGGGATAGGGCGTATAAGGTTATCGATATTGTTCTATACGCATCGCAGCTTTCTGCGATGCGTTATATTATTAATTAGTCGAGTATATATAGTTAAGTTCACTATTATGTAATTGTATTAATTTTCTATAGTCAAATAGGTTTTTAACAGTAGGTTGTAAGCAGTAGGAGGTATTTATCGTGAGTCAATGGATTACAGAGGAGCAGACACCTTATTTGCGTCTCAGTGCCGAGGCGGAAGAGGTCGTATATTCCGGTGAGTCTGAATTTCAGAAAATCGAAGTATTTAAGTCCAAAGAATATGGAATGATGCTCGCGTTGGACGGTGTATTCCAAACATCCGAGCGCGAAGAATTTATCTATCATGAAATGATGAGTCACGTACCTTTGTTTTTACATCCTAGTCCGGAACGCGTGTTGATTATCGGCGGCGGCGATGGCGGTGTGGCACGGGAATGTGTGCGCCATGACTGTGTGAAAGAAGTAACAATGGTTGAAATCGACGGCAAGGTTGTGGAATTGGCAAAACAATATTTGCCAACCATCGCTAAAGCTATGATTGAGAACAACCCTAAGCTGACAGTGAAAATCGGTGACGGTATAGGATTCATGGCGGAAGCCGAAGACTACTATGATGTTATTATCGTGGACTGCTCCGACCCGATCGGTCCGGGGGAAGGCCTGTTTACTGAAGATTTTTATAAGAATACTCTGAAAGCGCTAAAAAAGGACGGTTTATTTGTGCAACAGACAGAATCACCTATGTTGCATCAACCGCTGGTGAAAAAGGTGTTCGGATATGTTAACAGCCATTTTCCGATTGCGCGACTCTACATGGCGTTTATTCCGATTTATCCGGCGGGCATGCATTGCTTTACGTTGGGATCTAAAACCTTTGATCCTTTAACGTGGACGCCTAATCGCGAACAAAATTTTGAAACTCAATATTATAATCAGGATATTCAAAAGGCGGCTTTTGCATTGCCTAATTTTGTGAAAGCATACTTGCCTAAGAAGTGATAACCTATAAATAGTTAAATCCTCTTTTATATATTGGTACGAGTCTTTGAGTATTGAAATGAAACAATTCTCATAGTAAGAGGCGGAAATATATAAAAGAGGATTTTCTATGTATAAAAGGTCAACTCCTTGTGCGCCCGGAAAATATGAGAAAGTTATAAAAAGGTGTTGACACTACTCTCTAAAACCGATATAATTCTTTTTGTTACAAAGGCAACATGCCTTTGATACCTACAAGGTGGTGGGTATGGTGAAGCGGTTAACACGGCGGATTGTGGCTCCGTTACGCGTGGGTTCGATCCCCACTACTCACCCCATAACCTACACATCATAATCAATGTAGGGGTGTCGCCAAGTGGTAAGGCAACGGACTTTGACTCCGTTATGCGCTGGTTCGATCCCAGCCACCCCTGCCAACATGACTCACTAGCTCAGTTGGCAGAGCACCTGACTTTTAATCAGGGTGTCCCGCGTTCGAGTCGCGGGTGAGTCACCAAATTTAAACTCACAAACTTAGGTTTGTGAGTTTTCTATCTCTATTTTTAGAGAATTTGGTTGTGATTGTGAGTATAAATATGGCGAGAAATTTTGGGTAAAAGTAAATTGAAAATCTCATGAAAAAGAGGTTGACGATTTAAAAAATGATTGCTATACTTATACAAGTCGTTAGGTGAGAACCTGATGAACAGATCTTTGAAAACTGAACAATGATAGGTAATCAATCAAAACGATTGAACATATGCCAGAGTGCGGGTTTTGACGATGTCAAAACCAACCATAATTCAAAGCTACTTAAGTGTAGCGACAACAAAACAAATGAGCTATTCAAATAGCTTCAAGATATCTTGGAGAGTTTGATCCTGGCTCAGGACGAACGCTGGCGGCGTGCTTAACACATGCAAGTCGAACGAAGAGCGACGGAAGCTTGCTT
>NZ_PPDB01000002.1 GCF_002959855.1 Veillonella denticariosi JCM 15641 | reverse complement strand
CATCTATCCTCGATGCCGAGGTCAGATCGTATGCGGTATTAGCAGTCGTTTCCAACTGTTGTCCCCCTCTGAAGGGCAGGTTGATTACGCGTTACTCACCCGTTCGCCACTAAGATTGATGGAAGCAAGCTTCCGTCGCTCTTCGTTCGACTTGCATGTGTTAAGCACGCCGCCAGCGTTCGTCCTGAGCCAGGATCAAACTCTCCAAGATATCTTGAAGCTATTTGAATAGCTCATTTGTTTTGTTGTCGCTACACTTAAGTAGCTTTGAATTATGGTTGGTTTTGACATCGTCAAAACCCGCACTCTGGCATATGTTCAATCGTTTTGATTGATTACCTATCATTGTTCAGTTTTCAAAGATCTGTTACCAGTTAACCCAGATAAAATCTAATATTCAAGCATTTCTCAAAGAGAACATCGTGTTAACTGACGACTTGATTATGATATCAAGTTTGACTCATTTCGTCAAGCACTTTTTAAACTTTTATAGATTAAAAATTCAATATATATTTAGCTGTAACGTAATGACTTTTATAAGTATAGCATATCTAAAATAAACGTCAATAAATACTTCCACTCTCCCTTCATTTTCATCGTTTATTCATTTTACAACGTAATTTAACGTAATTTATTCTTTTAAACAGTATATTAATTGTATATTTAAAATTCTACCCTTCCCCCTTATAAAATTCTTTCATATTTGCAACTATAGTAGAAAATACAAAACCCCTTCTAAGGAATTACGAAAATTCCCGAAGGGGTTTTACATGCTTTCACAATAAATATCACAAAAGCTATACTTATACTATTGTTGATTGCGCATATCGTTCTTATTACGGCTTTTCCATAAAACCCACAAGGAAGTAGCTACGCAGATAGAAGAATATGCACCGCTGGCAAAGCCGATAATCATACATAATGCAAAGTTTTTCGTCGTATCTCCACCGAATACAAAGAGGGATACACATGCGAACATAACCGTTGCCAAAGTATAAAAACTGCGATGAATACTTTGCGTAATAGATGCATTTGCCAAGTCCGCAAATGTATCGGTACGCTTATGGGTATGAGTATTTTCACGAATACGGTCAAAAATAACAACCGATTCGTTCATCGAATAACCTACAACTGTCAAAATCGCCGCCAAGAAGGACGCATCGATTTCTAACTGAAAATACGAGAATACGCCTAAAACCATAATCAAATCATGAAGAATGGCCGCTAATGCGGAAACAGCAATTTTATATTCAAAGCGATATGAAATATACAGTGCAAGTGCAGCAAAAGCGATAACAAGATTTAAAATCGCATGTTCCGTCACCTCGGAACCGATAACGGCACCTACTGTTTCGATACGCTTAACCGTATTATTCCCAAGAGATTTTGTTAAGGATTCTACAACGGCTGCACTTTCACTAGGCTCCAAGTTACGAGTACGAATCATTACATCCTCACCGGACGTATCACCTGTCGTATCTCCGGAAAGCTGAATTTGTGCGCTTTCAAGATTATATACTTTCAAAACGTCACGAACCTGGCTAACCTCTACGGGCTTGTCAAATACCACCTCAACGATGGTACCGCCCGTATAGTCGATACCAAAGTTAAAACCCTTTGTAAAAATCGACACAAGGCTGATAATAACCAGAATAGAGGAAATGGCAAACCACCAGCGATGGTGTCTGATTACATCTAATGTCATTTGCGCTTACCTCCTTTCAAAGTTTTTGGTGCAAAAGCATCTGCGCTTGTGGCAGGGGAAATATTCGCACCAAACCAGAATGGATGGTTCGTGAAATTACAATCGATTAATAAGCGCAATAAGAAATGGCTCACAGTAATCGCTGTGAACATACTTACCACAACACCGACACCCAAGCTGATAGCAAACCCTCGAACAGGCCCCGATCCGAGAATCGTCAAAATAGCCGCTGTAATAATAACGGATACGTTCGCATCGGTAATGGTTGCCAATGCACGGCTAAAGCCGGCTTCCATAGCGACACGCATGGATTTACCGGAAAATACCTCTTCTTTAAATCGTTCAAAAATGAGGATATTCGCATCTACCGCAACCCCCATAGACAGGATAATACCGGCAATACCCGGCAATGTCATGGTTGCAGCAAACCCCTTACCCAACACGAGTAGTAGAAGCAGAACGTACACAAGTAATGCAAGATTAGCTACAATACCGGACAAGCGATACAAAACGATCAGGAAGATCATAATCATAGCAATGCCTGCACTGAATGCTACAACGGATTTATCCTTCGAGTCCTGCCCCAGGGACGGACCTACGGTACGTACTTCCAATACATTGATTTTTACAGGCAATGCACCGGAACGCAAAAGAATCGCTAAATCTTTTGCTTCTTCCAACGTTTGGCTACCGGAAATAGTCGCTTTACCGCCTGTAATAGCTTGTTGTACTACAGGATTTGTCAACTCTTTACCATCCAATGTAATTGCGATGCGACGACCGATATTTTTAGATGTCAAATCGGCAAACTTCTTAGCCCCTTCATCGCTCAATTCAATAGCAACAAGAGGTTGTTTATTCTGTCCCAGTTCTTCCTTCGCATCTTTTAAATCATCACCGGTCATTACCGTTTGGCCCTGATCATTTTTAAATTCCAATACCGCTGTCTTACCGATACGTTTAATCGCTTCGTCAGGATCTTTTACCCCCGGCAGTTCGATGATAATACGACGAGCCCCTTCACGTTGTACCAACGGTTCGGATAACCCCATTTCATTAATACGACGCTCCAAGATCTGTTTTGCCTGTTCAACCGCATCATTATCAGCCACACCGGTCGCGGAATCTTCCGCTTCCAATACGATATGCGTACCACCTTGTAAATCAAGACCTTGTTTCAAGGATCCCGCTAAAGGTTGAATAAAGTACGCAAATAACCCAATGATGACAGCAACGGCAACTAAAAACTTTACTATAGCTTTGCCTTTCAAAATAGTTGCTCCCTTCTACTGCACGCAATGCACTATGCCTTGCTCTGTAATAATCTGTTCCACCCGACAATCGTGCTCATCCATAGGAATCGGTGTATCGCTCAATTGAGCACTCCAGCACACGCCTATATAGGATGATGGTGAAAGCCCCTCGAGAAATCGGTCATAATAACCGTTTCCCATTCCCATGCGCCCGCCATAACGGTCAAATCCCGCACCGGGTACAAAAATCAAATCCAGATCATCCGGCTGGATGATATCATATGGTTCAGGAGGAATACGTATACCTAAAACACCACGAGTAACAACCTCCAAAGACTGCAGACGAACCGCAATCATCGTCGTCTTATCGACACATACGGGAACGTATACAGATTTACCGCATGTTAAAGCATGTCTGATTACACCGTCTAAGTTGGCCTCTTTCGGCATCGCTAAATAAGCCATGACGGTCTTTGCCGACTGATACTGAGGATTCAAAGTAATTTGTTCTGTTAACGACGTTGTCCATCGTTCACAATCTTCAATCGATAAAGCAACGCGCACGGATTTACACGACCGGCGCACTGCTTCCTTCGTATTCATTATTTTTCGTCCTTATTTTTCTTGGAAAGCACGTTTGCAATAGCGGTGCGCGCAAAGGTCAATTCAACCTTTTCAGAAACCTGTACCTTCACCTTTTCATCGTCAAGCTCAATGATTTCTCCATAAATGCCACCGATAGTGACGATTTTTTGACCTTTTTTCAAACTGCCCAAAAGGTTGGCACGTTCTTTTTGTTGTTTCTTTTGCGGACGCCACAATAAGAAATAAAAAATCACCACCATTAACAAAATCGGCCAGCTGGTTTGTAATATTTGTTGGATATCTCCCATTTTTCCTCCTAGATAATAAATTTGTATTTCTTTTCTAGTATAGCCATCTAAGATAAATTTGACTAGACTAAATTACTATTTTTTAAAACTATCCCAAAACTGCATTCTGAATTGAGGGAATCGGTCCTCTAGGATAGCTTGACGCATTTGACGCATAAACTCAAGTAAAAAGTAAAGATTGTGATATGTTACGAGTCTCAACGCTAGAATTTCCTCCGCCTTATACAAGTGACGAATATAAGCGCGAGAGTAATTTTGACAGGTATAGCATTGGCAACCTTCCTCCAACGGGCCCCAGTCTCTGCTATAAGCGGCATTTCGAATATTGAGACGCCCCTTCCAGGTCATAGCCATCCCGTTGCGAGCAACACGAGTCGGATATACACAGTCAAACATATCGACACCGCGTGCCACGCCTTCCACCAGACAGTCCGCCGTGCCGACCCCCATCAGATAACGGGCTTTATCGGTCGGTAATAACGGTGTAGTATATTCAAGAATTTCATTCATCAAATCATGCGGTTCACCTACCGATAAACCGCCGATACTATATCCTTCAAAATCCATCGCAACCAATTCCGCGGCGCTTTGTTTACGCAAATCCTTGTACATGCCGCCCTGGACGATACCGAACATGCCTTGACGGTCATGTGCATGACGCGCCTCCTGACATCGATGAGCCCACCGAGTGGTACGTGCCGTAGAGCGTTTCGCATAATCATGATCTGCCGGATACGGAATGCATTCATCAAAGGCCATCGCAATATCGGATCCCAACTGTTCCTGTACCTTTGTTGCGACCTCAGGTGACAGAAATTGTTTCGATCCGTCAATATGTGATCTGAAAGTAACGCCTTCCTCCGTGATTTTTCGCATGTCTCCCAAGCTGAACACCTGGAATCCTCCGCTATCTGTAAGAATTGCCTGATCCCAATTCATAAACGTATGAAGGCCGCCGGCTTCTTCAATCAATTCAGAGCCAGGACGTAAAAATAAATGATACGTATTACTCAAGATGACTTGAGAGCCCATGTCTTTCAATTCCTCCGGCGTCATCGTTTTTACCGTGGCTTGTGTGCCTACAGGCATAAACATAGGCGTCTGAAACGTACCATGAGGTGTATGTAATAGACCTGCACGCGCCCCTGTATGAGGACAGGTCTTTTGTAATTCATAGGTAATACTTGCCATGTCCTCTCCTATCGTATAAACATTGCATCGCCAAAACTGAAAAAGCGATATCTCTCTCGAACAGCTTCTTCATAAGCCGCCAAACAATGTTCACGGCCTGCTAAAGCACTGATCAACATCAATAATGTAGATTGAGGCAGATGGAAATTCGTCACGAGAGCGTCAATCATCTTAAATTGATACCCGGGATAAATAAAAATCTGCGTCCATCCACTCATTCCCTGCAATATACCATCATCATCGGTAGCGGACTCCAACGTACGCACCGATGTGGTTCCTACCGCAATAATGCGGGAACCGTTGCGCTTTGCCGCGTTTATGCGGTCCGCTGTATCTTTAGGAACAACAAAGAATTCACTATGCATTTCATGATCCTCAATGATTTCGGCCGATACCGGTCTGAAAGTTCCGAGACCGACATGGAGGGTAACAAATTCCAAGGATACCCCCTTTGCCTTGATAGCATCCAACAGCTGCGGCGTGAAATGGAGTCCCGCCGTCGGTGCCGCAGCAGATCCTTTTTCCTTTGCATACACCGTCTGATAACGATCTTTATCCTCCAGCTTTTCATGAATATACGGAGGCAACGGCATTTCACCGATTTCCTGAATAATATCATCAAATACACCGTCACAGGTAAACTCAATAATACGTCCGCCAAATTCAGTTTTATCTAATACGGTGCCCCTAAGTCGATCATCAAATTCAACAACTTGTCCTACAGGGCATTTTTTCCCCGGTTTAACGAGGCATTCCCAGCGATTTTCACCACATGGCGTGAGCAATAAAACCTCTACTTTACCGCCGGATTCTCGACGATGACCATAGAGTCGTGCCGGAATAACCTTCGTATTATTAAATACGAGCACATCGCCTTCATGCAGTTCATCTAACAAATCATAAAAATGAGCTTTATGCTCAACAGCGCCTGTAACCTTATCCAAGATTAAAAGACGCGCTGTATCACGTGGCTCCACGGGATGTTGAGCAATAAGTTCTTCCGGCAGTTCATAATCAAAATCTGTAACTTTCATCGTAATCCTTATCAGTACATTTTCTTTAATGTAATGCCGCTATAATAGTGACGTAAAATTGTTTGGTAATAATTGGCATCTCCCGGTTTCGCCTGTTTTGCCATCTCCGCAGCACCCCATTGAGACATACCGAGACCATGACCCCAACCGTGACCTTTAATATAAACGGTATCGTTTTTACCTGTAAAATTATGATAAGCTTTCCCGCTCCCCTTTTCCGGATTATGGTTAACATAAAAATCAAACAAAGTCGATTTCAAGCCCAAAATATTACGCAACGAATCACCATCAACGGTGGTTTTACCGGATGTGCCTATGAAAGTAGCACTCTTAATGCGCCCCGATACACCGCGGTCAGATGTTTCTTTACCCGGTTTACCTAACGGAGTCAATTGAATACTTTTCAATTTTCCGACCCCCTTACTTGCCGCATTCAGCTTGCTTTCCAAAGCCTGACGCGACGTAGTAACCGTCCAGTTTGATGTAGACGTTCCGGTACTGTAATCCTTTACACCTTTCAAATACGGAATATCATTACCCCACACATTGGCACTATCCTCTGTATAGCCACCGCCGTCGGAGTGGAATAACGCATTGATAGGGCGCTGATTATAAAGCATAACAACACCTTTAGTTTTTCTGACCGCGTCAGTAGTGGCGGCCGATTCACCGGCAACACCGGCATATACCTGGTGATCCGTAGTCGGGCTCACATCATATAATTTACCCTTATTTTGCTCCATCGTATGCAATGCATATGTACGGGCTGCTACGGCCTGCGCTTCCAACGCCGCTGCCGGCCAGGACGGTACGGCCTCTTGCGCAACCACACCATATAAATATTCTTCTAAAGGCACCAGATTGATAATCATCATCGTACCGTTATTAGCGCGCAAGGTCAGCCCCCCGCGATAGCTCTTTCCTTCAAAAAGAAACGGAGCCTCGCTGTTAGAAGGTTTTAATGTAACCACACTGTCAACAGGCTTTCCGTTAACAGCGATTTTACCACCTCGTAAGCCTATGGTAGTTCCACGATTAGCTCCCACCTGAGTGACCTGACCGTTGGCACTATTTAAGACAACCAGGTCAGATGTAGGTTTTACCATTGCATCCTGCGTACGACTGCCCAATAAAACGCGTACATTCGGTACCTGCCCCTTATGCTCTGCGGAAGACGTCACCACAGTGCCGACTTTATTTCTCGTAATAGTGTCCGTATTTGCCGCAATACTGTTTGTATCTGATGACTTCTGTACCTTCGCCGCTGACGACTTTGTATTTGTGTTTACGGATTTAGTCGAAGGTTTTACAGTAGTAGCCTTCTTTACAGCAGCAGAATTCGCTTTACTTGTTGACTTTTGTGTAACCGCCGGTTTCGGTGCCGGTTTAGTCACTAATGGTCGAAATATAGATTTCTTCTGCATACCGGATTTAGGTATAACAACCTTAGAAGGTGTCGTTTTTTTCGCTACAGCAGCGCTCTTATTTTGTATTGTCGCGGCTTCCGCTGTAACAGCACCGCCCACATTGACACCTAAAAACAATGTGGCCATAATCATCAATTGTAATCGTTTCGTTTTCATTGCTCTTTCCCTGTTTGTGAAATACCAAGATGTTCATAGGCCGATTTAGTGGCCACCCTCCCACGCGGTGTGCGCCCTAAAAAGCCTAATTGCATCAAATATGGTTCATACACATCTTCGATGGTATCTCTCTCTTCGCTGACAGCCGCCGCAATCGTATCTATACCTACCGGACCGCCGTCATATTTTTCAATAATACACTGTAACACACGCCGATCGATTCGATCCAACCCCATTTTATCCACATGCAAGCGTTGCAACGCATCATCCGCAATATCTCTGGTGATAACCCCATCACCTACAACTTGTGCAAAATCACGCACCCGCTTGAGCAAACGATTGGCAATACGAGGCGTTCCTCTTGAACGACGCGCAATTTCACCGGCCCCTGTCGGCTCAATTCCGATATTCAGTATCTCCGCCGCCCGGGTCACAATAAACTCCAGTTCTGATTGTTTATAATATTCAAGCCGGTTGATAATGCCGAAGCGATCCCGTAACGGTGCAGCCAGGGCACCGGCACGAGTCGTCGCCCCTACCAAAGTGAACTTCGGTAAATCGATACGCACCGACCGGGCGCTCGGACCCTTCCCGATAATGATATCCAACGCATAATCCTCCATGGCGGAGTATAATACCTCCTCCACACTGCGAGATAAACGATGGATTTCATCTATAAACAACACATCATGAGATTCCAAGTTCGTCAATATAGCCGCCAAGTCACCGGCCTTTTCAATCGCAGGGCCTGAAGTTATACGGAAATTAACACCCAATTCATTGGCGATAATACCTGCCAATGTCGTCTTTCCAAGGCCTGGAGGTCCATAGAGAAGAACGTGATCCAGGGACTCCTGACGTTGCTTAGCCGCTTGAATGTAAACACTCAAATTGCTCTTAGCTTCCTCTTGTCCTATATATTCCTTGAAAAACTTCGGTCGCAAGCTGTATTGCCATATGTCTTCTTCATGTTCGTCATTGCCGACAAGGCGCACTTCTTCGTT
The DNA here is from genome assembly GCF_002959855.1 of Veillonella denticariosi JCM 15641. Taxonomy (GTDB): domain Bacteria; phylum Bacillota; class Negativicutes; order Veillonellales; family Veillonellaceae; genus Veillonella; species Veillonella denticariosi. The sequence goes on along the minus strand of NZ_PPDB01000002.1, from coordinate 37,010 downwards.
CATGCTTACCGTCCCTTTCCAAGCTCAACTAAGGCGGATTTAATCAATGCCGATACATCGCGTTTACCGTCATCAAGAGACTCGACGACAGGCGCCACGTCGCGCTCCGCATAGCCCAACGAAACAAGCGCCTCAACAGCCTCATTGACCGCGTCATTCGCGCTCATGCCTATCGGCTGAACCGCAGTCGGTACAGCCGTACTGATCCGAGTCATCTTCGCTAACTTGTCTTTCAGCTCCAAAACCAACCGCTCCGCAGACTTCTTTCCAATGCCGGGCAGCTTGGTCAACTGTTGTACCTGACCGTTTATAACAGCCAGTTTGAAAGCCTCCGGCGTCATGCCCGACAATATACCGAGCCCCACCTTAGGACCGATACCGGATACGGAAATGAGTAAAATAAAAAGCTCATATTCGTCCTCCGTCCAAAAGCCGTAGAGCTGCATCGCGTCTTCACGTACATTGAGATATGTAAAGAGCGTCACCTCTTGCCCCTCTATCAATTGTTGTCGTGTAGTAGTCGGCACATATACCCGATAGCCTACGCCGTGTACATCAACGTAACAGGACTCTTTAAAAAGATGCGTTACGATGCCTCTTACATATCCAATCATTTATACCAACCTCATTAATCTATCACCGTGAGAACTATGAGCCGTACAGATTGCCACCGCCAAGGCATCGGCCGTATCATCAGGCTTGATCTTCTCACGAATCCCCAAAATATTCATGGTCATGTAAATCACCTGATTCTTATCCGCTTTACCGTAACCTGTAACGGCCTGCTTAATCTGTAACGGCGTATACTCGTACAGCGGTATGCGCTGCTGCTCAGCAGCGAGCAGAATAACACCGCGCGCCTGGCCGACCTTGATAGCGGTCGTCACATTTCGGTTAAAGAATAATTCCTCTACACCGAATTTATCCGGTTTATATTCCTCTAAAATATCACTTAAATCGTTAAATAATATCTCTAAGCGTTGTGAATCGGTCAATTCCTTGGGAGTTGTAATCGCCCCGTAAGCCACCGGAGTCAGTTTGCTGCCTTTCACGTCTATAATGCCATATCCGCATATAGCCGTGCCCGGATCGATACCAATAATACGCACCCTAACCCCCTTAGTTTAAAAATGAGATAAGCCTCCGCTTACCTCCATCACATAATCTATTTTATTATAGCATATAAGAACATCGAAATTCATGAATTACCGCAGAAAAATCAAATTTTCTCCATTAAATTTAACGTATGCTCCGCACCATAAAATAAAAGAAGATCAATTCTTGTACAACTAATCCCTTAAAATGATAAACAATTAACCACGGTTAGTAAACAGCCCCCTAATGAAAGACCGATTTGAATCTACCATTAGGGGGCTGTTTATAGCCATCCGCTATCTATATGTAAAGACTATAGCACTGACTGTATATTATTCTTCTTCATCATCCGGCAAAATACCATTATGATATACGTTTTGCACATCATCAAGATCATCGAGCACATCGAGCATCTTCTGCATTTTTACCGCATCATCGCCGGACAACTCAATAGTCGTATCCGGAATCATCGTAATCTTCGCCACTTCTGTTTCGATACCCGCATCCGCAAGCGCCGCTTCTACCGCATCAAAATCTTCCGGTGTTGTATAAATCTCGAATACGTCATCTTCCGCCTTAAGGTCTTCCGCACCCGCATCAAGAGCGAGTAAGGTCAGTTCGTCTTCGTCATGACCGTCCTTATCGATAACGAATACGCCTTTAGATTTAAACATCCAACCTACACAACCGCTTTCACCAAGGTTACCGCCCTGTTTAGAGAACGCATGGCGCACATCTGCAGCGGCACGGTTGCGGTTATCCGTCATCACCTCGACGGTAACGGCAACACCGGCAGGACCATAACCCTCATATACGATTTCCTCGTATGCGTTCATATCCGTAGCGCCTACGCCCTTATCGATAGCACGTTGAATATTATCCTTAGGAATGTTGTTTTCACGAGCTTTCTGAAGCGCTAATTTCAAACGCATATTACCCGTCGGATCCGCGCCGCCCATGCGTGCCGCAACGGTGATCTCACGGCCGATTTTCGTGGCCATTTTAGCCTTTAACGCATCGGTTTTACCTTTTTTATGTTTAATATTTGCCCATTTAGAATGTCCTGACATAGATGCCTCCTATTTATTCCACCATGCTTCGCCCCGCAACCGATCAAGAATGATCGATACGGCACTGCGCACGGATAAATGATTGTATTCACCATGGCCATATATGGGTTCCAAAATATAGTCAAAGCTTTCCATCGTTTCTTTTGTCATACCATAACCGGTACCAAATAATACTAACACAGGGCGCGCCTCATTTTCAAGGTGTTCCCTCATACGCGCATAGGTAATTGTATTGTCATACGTACGCGCGTCGGTCGTGGCCACAATCGGCTTCACACCTTCAATTTCCTCGATGTTATGCACCGCAACGGCAATAGAATTGACGAGTTCTACACCTGTGAAAGCATCCTTCCGATCCGGATTATAAGTACTGCCAAATCCGGTTTTCCAATGCTCCATAATGGTTGCAGCCAGCTGTCGTTGCGCCGGTATATTGTGGATTACAAAGTATTTGGATACATCATAGGTAATAGCCGCTCGTGCAATATCATGAATATCATAATTCGTAATCGCCGTCGTAATCACATCTTTATGCTTATTCATAATGGGATAATGAACAAGCCCGATATATAAATTAGCCAAAGCCTTATATCTCCTAAAAATCAATAAAACAAAAGAAGGGTATACCGGTTCAACAAAATCGTATAAGTACCAAATAACATTTATAATCTATTATATTTAGATAATAAAAAATTATTCTACCAAGAGCGGTACAAAATACGCTTCTGTACCGGCAATTTCCTCAGGTGAAAAACGGCAACCTACGGCCGATGCTCTATCCCCCAACATAAAGCAGGACAGCGTTAAAAATCCCGCTTTAACACCACTGTCCACGGTGTGAGTAAAATGCTTCTGATTTACAAAATCCTGATACATGACCTTTTTACTGTCACGACAGACTATATCATCGTAATTATCTACGACCTTTTCCATATAAAGCTCAGTTTGAGCCCCATACTTTCGGACGACTTGTACATGTCGCCCTTCACGCCCCCAGATTTCCTTTTGAATATAAAGTCCGTCGTCTAGGCCAGAGAAATCACTTTCAAAATAAGACGGGGTCAGATAACGTTCTATAATTTCTCTTTCGGGCCCCGTAAAAAATTGGTTCGTTAAGTATAAAGCATACACCAGGGACATAAACGACTTATTCTGCAATATAATCGCCTCCGGTGGGTTGAACAAATTAAACTTGCCTTCATTGTACAAATCCAGGAACATTTCACCTAACGGTTCCCCATCCGATGTAGTTTCATCAATTAAAAGTTCCATCGGATGCAATCTGTAAAGATTCGTTGCATGACTGCCATCAGATAACAGAATACCGGCATCATCAATGACCATATCATAGAATGATAAAAATCGTACGTCCGCCTCAGGACAGGCGGTTTTCATAGCATTCATGAGGAACTTGGTAGTTCCGTAGTCTTCTGGATAATCATGAAAGCAAGCAAATACAAAAGGATTCTCTTTGACGAGAGCTGTCGTATTCTGATTTTCACGAGACGTCGCTTGATACACACGGCGCAAGAAACATTCTAATTCATAACGGGCATCTATATTAGGATCCGGCTTGTCAAAAAAGCGAGCCGCTACCCCGTTTGCATAATAACTTTCAATCAGAAAGCAAGGCGTATCCGCATTGATTTCCACCATGTGTAATCGCCCCTGTGTATCAAGTACGAAATCAAATCGAGATAACCACGTAGGTAATCCCAATGGATTCCATCGATGAAGATAAGGAATCAGATTTTCCGGCATATCCATATTGAGGGCAAACTCATCAGGAGCCTGCTGAAACACCTTGGCAGCCTTACAGAATATCTGGAATAACATGCGCGATGCATGACGTATTTCATCATAAAACTCAGCTGAAAAAAATTGTGCCGAAAGAGCCGGATAACGGTCGTCATAGCCTTCATAATCTACAAACGGCAATATAGCGGTATCAAGCTCATCAATATACGACTTCATGCTATCGCCCTCCATTATGAACTGCCGGAGGAACGAACACCGGCGCTGCCGAAACCGGATTTCTGACCTATAGAGGCTGCTTTCTTACTTCTACGATTCTCATAGTCTTTATAGGTTCTTCGCCCAACAGAACTGTGCACATTCGACCCGGATGCGGTATATACATAGGGTTCCTCATACGGTTTTAACGGTGCCGCCACGCGATAGGTCATGGTTTTTGCATCCATTCGGGCTTGAGGGGCATTAAAACCATGAAATGCATAATACCCTGCAGCAATACCAGGTAAGAGCCCGGCCAGGCCCGCATCCCATACCAGATTCCCGCTATTATCACGATGAAAGGTGACGGAACGATCGTCATCATATAAAGCTGTTTCTTTACCATCTCCATGATTCAATAAAGAATAGCGATTTCCCTGATTATCCTTTAATCGAACCTCCCCTTCATTCGCTTCCGGGTAGACTTTATCACAAACAGCATAAGAGATATCGTTCCAGTATGAATACACGCCGACGATACCCGCAACAGCGGCAAAGGCACTCGTTATGTATATTGTTTTCTTACTTGGCTTATACATAGGACACTTCCTTAGTGCACAGCACCGCTAACAACGAGGGCAAGGCCTACAAAAATGCCGAATACGAGGATACCCGCAGCCGTATTACCACCCATAATCTCTTCAGATAAATTATATTTACGATGCCACAAGTTAATAAACATATAACCTGTTACAAATAGCACGATACCAAGCACGGCATACACGATACTTGCTACCACACCATGCAACAAGGAGGTATCCGCAGCGGTCACTGCAGGCGACATAATAACGGAGCGCAATATTTCACCGATACCGATAAATGAACCCGCTGAAAGCCATGCTACAGCACAATTACCGCGCTTTATTTCTTCACTGAATTTACCGGGGACAAAAAAATCGATAACCGTATTGGCGGTCAACATCAATAATATACCAAAACAAGCATAAAAAATCGTCAATAATACATCAGATATATAGATCATGGTAATCCTCCTAATATCGTAACTTCACATTCGAATTCAATGTGTTACTCGATGTGTTGGCTGTGCCCGTATTATATAAGCTGTCACGGCCTCGACTGTCCCGTTGGCGAATCATGAGCGCATAAGAGTCAAGTGTATGCCCCTTTGATACAGTACGATTAATGATACTTTGATCCTCTTGTGTCAATTTCGACTGATCACACACCTTAACGCGCGTCTGTCCATCCGTATTGGTGATGATATACGCAGAGTCTCCTGAATAAAATACAATGACTTCATGCCCTTCTTGTAAGTCATCACCTTCATTTCTGATATCCCCCTGCACAGAGTCAATCAAATCTAATGCGGTACTGACAGGGTCTAAATTCGAAGTATACACGTCTCCACTGTCCGAATCCGTCTTCGTATAATATGTGGAGGTATCATGCATATGTTCCTTTACGGTATAGGGAAATCCAAATGTACTACGTATACCATGCCATGAAAAGTCATCGTCTGAACCGACAAGGAAGAGCGTAAATAGTACAACATACCCGAGTCCTGCAGCCAATGCACCTATCCGTTTCTTTAGACGCTTATTACGCCTCTTTTCACGTATAGCAACAGCTGCCGCATCATTACAGAGGCGAATATTCATCAGAGGCACACGAGCCCCTTCGGCAAACATTTTTTCCCCTTTGAACCAATTTTCCTCAAAGAACACGCTGGCGCCACCCTCACGGGGCAGTTGATATTCCTTATATCCGGCTCGGTCACCTACAGAGGCACCACTTTCGCCATCAACCTCGACAACCTTTTCTAAGCCGATTTGATGTAACGTAAAGCCCTTTCCCGGTCGTTTATGATAGCTCGTTCTGGAAACGGTGCACCACTCATTATCATTATATTCAATGGTTACCCATATTTTATCCGCTCCCTCTATAGCCTCGAGTCCATATTCATGCCAATAATCACCGGGTGACTTTTGCATAGACGGCTTGGCTTTGTAAGACTGCTCCTGATCCGCTTTTGGAATAATCTCAATATATTTTATTTTTTCTGTAATTACGTATCGACTGCCCTGAACCTCCAGGACATCGTAACAATTAAACTCCATAAACAACCTCGCAAGAATAGCCCTAACAAATTCATTTAAATTGTTCACTACAGCTAATCGCTTAATCAGACAGCTGTTCTGATTCTTCTGCCACAATTTCTTTTAAAATCTTAAGTTCTTCTTTCGTTAAAGGCCGTTCTAACAAATCGGGACGCAACAGACGAGTCCGCTTTAACGATTCCTTTTGACGCCATGCGGCGATATTTTTATGATGACCGCTTCGCAACACATCCGGAACCGACCAACCTCTAAACTCCGGTGGTTTTGTGTACTGAGGTGCTTCTAGTAAAGGCTCATAAAACGAATCCTCTTGAGCGCCGCCGGCCGCACCGAGAACACCCGGGATCATACGCGCCACCGCATCGGCAACGACCATCGCCGGCAGCTCGCCACCCGTCAGTACATAATCACCTATAGAAATCGTTTCATCCACTAAATGCTCTTCCACGCGATAATCGACACCCTCATAGTGTCCGCATACAAGTACAAGTTGGTCATATGTTGCCAGTTCGCGTGCCTTCTCCTGCGTAAACGGAGTACCGGTAGGCCCCATGAATACGACGCGACGACGTATATCTTTATTCGGAGTTCCGATCAAACTCATTTCATCGCAAACTTCAGCACGATCAATGAGATTAAAGGCGTTAAATTTACTTTCATAGGTGCTGATAACAGATTCAACAGCCTCAAAAATAGGAGGCGCCATCATGAGCATACCCGCCCCGCCGCCGTATGGCGTATCATCCACCTGACCATGTTTATTATGACTGAAATCGCGAGGATTCGTCACGCCCATAGATAACCGTTCCGCCTCGATAGCCCGTTTGATGATGGAATGATTAAAAAAGGCATCAAAAAATTCGGGAAATAATGATACAATATCGATTCTCATGGCGCCCCCCCTTTATCACAATACACATAAGATTAATGTGCTCCAAAATCAAACAAGATTTTCTTTAATCAGCTTATACTTTCGGTTATACATATACTCTGTACGCACCTTTTAAAGCATCTATCTACATACTCTATTATAATATTATACTCTACCTACATATAGCTATTTTATGATGTATTGACCATATAGCCGATGATTGTACAGCCTCATACGGTCGGCTTTCAGCATAAAACACCTATATATGGATAAAGCAAAGCCGCCCAAAGGATTATATCCATTCAGGCGGATCTACGATCATCAACTGTCGGTCCATGTCGATGTCCTTAATAACATCCTCTATAGCCGCAAACAATTGATCCGGTTCCCCTTCTTTGGAAACCACATATACATCATTGGCACCGGGCTGCAACACATCAGTCACCGTGCCGAGCACATTTCCCTCTGTATCTTGTACCTCAAGACCGATAATATCAAAAATGTAATAACGACCCTCAGGCAACTCCACCAGATTCTCGCGGCGCACTTGAATTTCTTTCTTACCGAATAATTCAGCCGCATTACGGTCCGGAATTTCCTTAAAGGATGCTAATACATATTGCTTGTGAAAGCGGGCGGATGCAACGTGATATTCTTTACCATCGATGTAACAGGCATCCATATGCATAAACCGCTCAGGAAAGTCGGTTTGAGGCATAATACGAAGATCACCCCGCACGCCGTGCGGGGCGATGATAACACCTATTGTGATGAAATCGTTATGCTTCATTATTGACGAAACGCAACGATTTTACCGTCTTCTAATAGGATTTCAGCGCCCATCAAGGCATCCAAATCATCCCCGAGTTTAACGGTAACCGTTTGCTCCAATGTGCCTTGAGTAATTTCAGTTCCCAAGCTTAATTCTTGAGCCTCTTTCAATTTAGCTGTTACTTCTTCTTTGAAAGCCAAGCGTTTATTTTTCTCTTCGTCGATTTGTTGACGAATCGCAGTAAGACTTGTAGCGTCAACTTTAGCTGCATCAGCTAAAATACGTTGTGCCTGAAACTCGATTTGTTCCAGATCTTTATTCACCATATCGAGGCGAGTTTCAAGATCCGCTGTAATCTTCGCTTTCAAGTCTTCTGTTACTTTTGCTTTTACTGCTACAGGGACACGTAATGTTATTTCTTCCATTCTAATTACTCCCTTTTACACAATATCAACAGATATTTTTTTGTTCTCTTTAATAGCCGCCGCTTTAACAACGGAACGTATGGCCTTTGCTATGCGTCCTTGTTTTCCGATAACTTTGCCCATATCCTCCGGGGCAACGTGAAGTTCATAAACCTCTATATTGCCCTTTTGAACCATGGTAACAGAAACGGCATCAGGCTGCTTCACCAATGATTTTGCAATTAATGAAATTAATTCTACCATCGCAGTATGCCTTTCTATTAATTACTTTTTAGCGTCAGCAAATTTTTGCATAACGCCTTCTTTTTTGAACAAGGAGCGAACAGTGTCAGTAGGCTGAGCACCTTTAGCTAACCAAGCCAAAGCTTTTTCTTCGTCTACATTAACGATAGCCGGATTCTTTGTAGCATCATATTGACCGATTGTGTCAACAGGACGGCCTTCACGTGGAGCACGGGAATCAGCAACTACGATACGGTAGAAAGGAGCCTTTTTAGCACCTAAACGAGTCAAACGAATTTTTAACATGTGAAATTCACCTCCTTATACTGATATGACTGGACAGGTTCAGCGCCCCTGTCCATGTATTACATAAACGGTAATTTAGGCATCTTCGGTAAAGCGCCCTTACCGCCTCGTAACCCTTTCATGCGCTTCATCATCTTCCGCGCTTCTTCAAATTGTTTCAACAAACGATTTACATCTTGTACCTGTGTACCCGAACCTTGTGCGATACGCTTGCGACGGGATCCGTTAAGTATATTCGGATTCTCCCGCTCCGCTGCGGTCATGGATGTTATGATGGCCTCTATGCGGCGCACCTCTTTGCTGTTCAAATCAAGATCCTTTAATTGATCCTTAATCTGTCCCATGCCCGGCAACATGCCGATGATATTCTGCAACGGACCTAACTTTCTCACCTGATTCATCTGCTTCAGGAAGTCATCCAAGGTGAAATTATTTTTAGCCATTTTCTTGGCCATTTCACGGGCTTCTTCCTCGTCGATGGCACCTTGCACATTTTCAATCAGTGTTTTAAAATCGCCCAAGTCGAGGATACGGGAAGCCATACGATCCGGATAGAATACATCAAATCCATCCATCTTCTCGCTGACACCGGTAAACTTAATCGGCAAGCCCGTTACGGCCTTGATGGATAATGCCGCACCACCGCGGGCATCGCCATCGAGTTTTGTAAGGATAACACCGTCAACGCCCAATTTTTCATTGAATGTCTGAGCCGTCGACACCGCATCCTGACCGATCATGGAATCCACAACCAGCAGGATTTCATGAGGTCGAACAGCCGCTTTGATGTTGGACAGTTCCTGCATCAAAGGCTCGTCAATCGCCAGGCGACCTGCGGTATCGATGATAACAACATCCTTTAACATATGCGTGCTTTGCTCGACGGCGCGGCGTGCAATATCTACAGGGTCAGCACCGGGTGTTTCATCCGCAAAGACAGGAATGTCGATCTGCTTACCGACCACCTGTAACTGCGTAATTGCCGCCGGGCGATATACGTCGGCCGCTACGAGCATCGGATGCTTACCTTGTTTGCGAAGGTATACGGCTAATTTCCCGGCCGTCGTCGTCTTACCGGCACCTTGAAGGCCGACCAACATGATAATCGTCGGCGGCTTGCTGGAAATCATGATACGGCTTTGCGTACCGCCCAGCAGTTCCGTCAACTCATCATTTACGATTTTAATAACCGTTTGAGCCGGATTCAGGGAACCGAACACCTCTTCACCGAGGGCTTTTTCTTTAATGGATTTAACAAAATCCTTTGCCACCATGAAATTAACGTCCGCCTCTAAAAGAGCCGTTCGCACCTGACGCAATGCAAGATTGACATCGTCTTCCGTAATTTTGCCCTTTCCCTTTAAGGATTTAAAGGCGTCTTGCAGCTTTTCCGATAAACTATCAAATGCCATATTATCCCTCCATTTGCGTCAATAACTGTTGTACCCGCGGTTGTGAAAGCACATCCGTGGGCAACGTACTTTTTAATTCTTTCAGCACCTGCTCACGCGCTTCGTATTGCGCCACCAGGTGCAATTTACTTTCATATTCATTCAAGATGTGTCGAGCCCGCTGTAAATTATCATGTACGGCCTGACGCGATACACCCAGTTCCTCGGCGATCTCGCCGAGAGACATGTCATCTTCATGATGAAGCTGCAAGGACAATCGCTGCTTGTCCGTCAACAAGGGCCCGTAGAAATCCAAGAGCAAACTTATGAGTACTCGTTCCTCCATTTGGCCACCTCCATCACTGTCAAGTTATATTACTTTACATATGATACAGGATAAAAAAAGATGTGTCAAGTAGATTTACTTAACACACAGGTTTCATAGAGGCGAATCGTTATAAATAAACGGGACAGACTTAATAGTGCGTCCGAAGGTGACCATAGCCTCAAAAATTTATGCCCCAGTTCCGCCTTTTATTAAATGATATTATTTTCTTTTTACTGCTTTTATATCTATAATAATATGCTATAATATATACATCTAATATTTTCAATATAAAGGAGATAGTCCATGACCACTAAACAATACGATATCATAATTCTCGGCTTCGGTAAGGCCGGAAAAACCTTAGCTGCAAAACTAGGCTCTATGGGAAAATCTGTAGCCATGATTGAAGAAAATCCTCTTATGTACGGCGGCACATGTATTAATATCGCTTGTATTCCGACAAAGGCGATGATTATGGCCGCCTCAAAAGGCTTATCCTACGATCAGGTACTGGCCCAACGTGAGGTTGTTACATCGCGATTACGAAATAAAAATTTTGATATGCTTAATACAAATCCTCATGTCGATGTCTATACAGGCCATGGCGAATTCTCGGGCAATAAGGAAATTTCGGTAACGGCCGGTGATGAGAACATTAAATTAGCCGCTGATACCATCGTTATTAATACAGGTGCTATAGCAATCAAACCGGACATTCAAGGAATTGACACCGCTAAAGGCTTCTATAACAGTACAGAAATTCAACAGCTATCACCTCGGCCAGGCACATTAGGCATTATCGGCGCCGGCCCTATAGGTCTTGAATTTGCAAGCTTGTACGCCAAGCTAGGTACCAAGGTAACTGTTTTTAATATCGATTTCTCTATTTTAAAACGAGAAGAACCCATCGTTCAGCAATTAGCAAATGAGTATTTAAAAGAACAGGGAATCACCATTTTCAATGCTGTCAAATTAGACTCCGTATCAAATGATGCTGATAAACCGGTCATTACGGCGGATAATAAAAACTATACCTTTGATGCTGTCCTTTACGCCACAGGTCGCAAGGCAAATACAGCGAATATCGGACTGGAACATACGGATATTATCACCAACGAACGTGGTGCCGTTATTGTCAATGATACATGTGAAAGCTCCGTTCCGGGCGTCTACGCCGTAGGCGATGTAAACGGCGGCCCTCAGTTCACCTATGTATCCCTCGATGATTTCCGAATCGTCTTCGGTGCACTAACAGGTACAGGACAATATACATTAAAGGATCGAAAAAATGTGCCACACACAACCTTCTTAACACCTCCACTCTCCCGTGTCGGTTTTACAGAGGCGGAAGCCATCGACAAAGGCTATACGGTTAAAACGAAAGAACTCCTCGTTGCTACAATGCCTAGAGCCCATGTAAACAATAATCTAAAGGGCGTTTTTAAAATCGTAGTAAATACAGAAAATGATTTAATACTCGGCGCTACACTGTATTCTCAAAGCTCTGAAGAACTTATCAATCTCATAAAAATGGCGATGGATAACGCTATTCCATATACCTATTTCAAAAACCAGATATTTACACACCCTACTATGGCTGAGAACTTAAATGACCTCTGTAATTTCTAAGTATATAAATCATCTGTACAATATGTAAAAATAGAACACAATAAATGAGCCGCCATCTCTAAAAACAGTTAGAGATGGCGGCTCATTTATTCAGTTCTTCGTAAACAATCTCCGCACTACAGCCTGTAGTTTAGGAGTCAACACAATAGCGACAACAATCCCCGCTGCACTGGTAATCAAGGAATATTGAATCTTGCTTGCCGCCACAACGGCGCTTTCAAGAACAAACCACCAAGCAAGGAAGTAGCCAAACGCAGTCCAAAGAGCACCGATGATAAGCGCCGCGAGAATGCGACCGAAGGACGCCGTCGGTTTATTGATAGACGGAGGCAAATAACCGGCTGTCATCCCGCCTACAATAAATCCGGCTACCCCCTTGATAAAGAACGAAAATACGATGTATTGCGTATGTCCGCCGAATAAATCAAATAAAGCCGACCCGATAGCCGCGCCCAATCCGCCATATAAACCGCCGAATAAAATAGACGTCGTAAAAAGCGCCGCCGATCCGAGATGCACCATGGCACCGCCGGGAATTTCAACGCGTATCGTCGTAGCTACGGCACATAGAGCTGCAATAAAACCGATATATACAATATCACGGGTATTTAATTTCATATGTAAACGCCTCTCTTTTTATATAATTATCCTATTATTAACTATATTCAGTATACCAAATCATACACGCTCTAAAAATACCGAGTTCATAGGAATTAAAAACACCTATGCGATTGCATTCGATCATTAAGACCGACAGTCGCACAGGTGTTCTTTATTAAAATAATCTCATCGACATATGGAGTATATCCTATCCCCACATTGTTCTTCGGCTTATATCTTAGCCCGTTTTAAACGAAGCGAATTACTTACGACCGTTACAGAGCTGAACGCCATCGCCGTACCGGCAATCATAGGATTTAAAGCCCCCACAGCGGCCAACGGAATACCGATACAGTTAAAAATCAACGCCCAGAACAGATTTTGCTTGATATTCGTCATGGTCTTGCGGCTGAGGTGTACGGCCTGCACCAGTGTATGTAAATCATTGCGTACGAGAACGATATCCGCCGCTTCTACAGCGATATCCGTACCGCTGCCGATGGCAAACCCGATATCCGCCGTCACAAGGGCCGGCGCATCATTGATGCCGTCCCCGACCATACCGACCACGAGGCCTTTATCTTGTAATTCTTTGACCTTGCTTGCCTTGTCCTGTGGTAATACTTCTGCGATGACATGGGAAATCCCCGCCTGTTTCGCAATGTATTCCGCAGTACGTCGATTGTCGCCCGTAAGCATCCATACCTCGATACCTTGAGATTGTAATTCTTTCACTACGGAAACAGTTTCAGGACGCAACTCATCCTCTACGGCCCAAAGTGCGGTAATCACACCGTCTACGGCCAACAACGAAACAGAGGCCCCCTGCGATTCATAAGTGAGTATGTCCTCTTCAACAGCACTCAAATCATAGCCTAATTCCGCCATCCAGCGACTATGCCCCAGCTGAACGGACACACCTTGATATGAGCCTTGTAAACCTTTTCCCGGCACATCTGCAAAGGATCCCAGTTCTACACCGGACTTATAGCCACGATCCTCACCGTAATACACCATAGCCTTCGCAATCGGATGCGATGTACCTTGTTCAAGGGCCATCATGAGATTCATATTGCGCGCTTCATCGCCGCTATAATTTTTGAAAGCCGTCACATCGAGAACACCTTGTGTGAGTGTGCCGGTCTTATCCATAACGACAGCATTCAGTTTACCTGCTTTTTCAAGATATTCCGCACTTTTAATGAGAACGCCATGCTCCGCCCCAAGTCCGGATCCGACCATAATCGATGTCGGTGTCGCAAGGCCCAAGGCGCATGGGCAGGCGATGACGAGAACAGCCGTCGCATTGATAAGTGCCACATTGAGGCTGTCGCCCATGATAAAATACCATATCAAACCGGTCAATACGGCAAGGCCGATAACGGTCGGTACGAAATATTGTGCCACCACATCGGCAATACGTTGTATCGACGCCTTCGATGTTTGTGCTTCCTCCACGACCTTGATGATTTGAGACAGCATTGTATCGGAACCGATGCGTTTCGCTTCCATTGTGAAAGCACCGCTCAAGTTAATCGTAGCCCCGATAACCTCGGAACCGACCTGTTTTTCTACCGGCAAGCTTTCACCGGTGAGCATCGCCTCATCCACGGTGGAGTAACCGTCCGTCACAATGCCGTCTACAGGAATTTTTTCACCGGCCCGCACCTGAACCACATCTCCGGCCACGACCTTTGATGTAGGAATATCCACGAATTCGCCGTCCCGCAATACGTGAGCCGTCGCCGGTTGCAAGGCGATCAATTTCTGAAGAGCCTCAGATGTACGTCCTTTCGCGATTTCCTCTAATAGTTTACCGAGGAGGATAAATGTGATAAGCCATGCGGAGGTTTCAAAGTAGATGCCGTGAGCACCTAATTCCGGATGAAATTGCCAGTTATAAATACTGAAAAGATACGCCACCGATGTGCCCATCACCACGAGAACATCCATGGTAAGCGCCCCATTTTTGACAGCGCTCCACGCACTCTTATAGAACATGAGTCCCGGTCCGAACTGAGCAATAGTAGCAAGGACAAACTCCACCCATACCGGTAGAGCCTCAAAACCGAAGCGATGCAATGTCATATTAATCATCATCGGTATCGCCATACATGCGGCTATGACAAGTCGGATGATATGAGGTTTTAAATTCACCTTTTCAATTTCCTGTTTTGTTTCATCCGCTTCAGTCGCCCCAAATCCGATATTTGTAATGGCATCGATAATCTGTTGCGGTTCTACGTTTGCACCGTCTGCATATTCCACACTGCCCTTACGCGTCAACAGATTGACTTTCACGGAGGCTACCCCGTCAACCTTGGACACCACATTTTCAACCCGCTTGACGCAGGCCGCACAGTGCATCCCCGTAATATCAAATTCTTGTTTTCTGCCGCTCATATATACACTTCTTTCTTCTATCTATAACGGTATTCACATTAAATGAATATATGCTTACATATAATTAATTATAATTTTATAATAACACAGATTCTCACTTAGTCAATATCCTACTAAATATACAGGGTTATTCTAGGGTTATTCTTTCAGCCTATACATAGCCTTCATAAATAGATTATAATAAAGTGATGATGAATAAATATATAGATTGATTCTTAAGGAGGTGAATATATGTCAGAATCAACAATCCCTACCATAGAGTTTACCTCTGTCGCCAAAGAATTCCGTCACGAGTATATAGTTGAAAAGTCACGTTTTATTACGACCGTCTCTCCTTGTACGACGGAGACCGAAGCACAAGAATTTATCGCCCGCATTAACAAGGAATTCTGGGATGCCCGCCACAACTGCACGGCCTTTGCCATCGGCCCGAAACAGGAACAGCAACGTTCCTCCGATAACGGAGAACCGTCCGGCACGGCAGGTAAACCGATGTTGGAAGTACTCAAAAAAACGGGTATTACAAATGTGACCGTCGTGGTCACACGCTATTTCGGCGGCATAAAATTGGGCGCAGGCGGTTTGATTCGGGCATATTCACACTCCGTTGCGGAAACATTGCGCCTTGCACCGAAAGAACTACATACGACACGAGCACAACTGCAGGTGACGATTGATTACCCTTTATATGGTGCAATAGAACGCTATTTACAAGATCAACAGTTCCATTATGATGCCTTATTCAACGAACACGTAACATTGACGATTTTAGTGCCCCCTGATGATATGGAGCGGGCGCAAAAAGAGCTCCAAGACCTCAGTCATGGAGCTGCAACTTGCGAAATTTTAGATTCTATTGAAGTGGTACTGCCGTTAAACTAAACGATTACAGCTGATACAAAATCAAATGTAATGATTAGCCGCTATGGCGACCTAAACTTAAAACACCCTGCCCTAGTTGACGACGTTTTTCGGAAGTCAACGGATGAGGCCATACCCGTTCCAATTGTTTTTTACGATTAACGGAATTGTGTGCAGTCATTAGCTTACGTGCTTCCCAATTACGCATTGCCTGTTTTAAAGTTCTTTTTACTACGCCCATAATAGTACCCACTTTCTTGCTCACAGAAACACATTAAAATTTTTAATGAGATAAACAAAACTTTTTATATTGATTTTGTTTTGTATCTCGTTTCTGCTGTATAGTATATATAGCTTTCTGTAAAATGTGAAATAACGATTGTTTTGTCAGTTATAAATTTTTATTATCTGTTTTATGTATAATAGGGAGATCACATGGATACATCTTATTACCACAACTTTATTACCCTCGTTCAAACTGGCAATATGACACAGGCTGCAGAAATTCTGCATATTACACAGCCCGCTTTAAGTAAACAGTTAAAATATTTAGAGGCTGAGTTCGGAGCGCAGCTCATCAATATCAAACGGGGACAACGAGGGACTAATTTACAACTCACCGATGCAGGCAAGATTTTCTATGAAAAAGCGCAGCAACTATGCTCGATTGAAGAGTCCACGTACAATGCGGTTCAGCAGTTAAACTCACGCATTGAGGGCACATTGCGTATCGCAACATCCGCCTCCCGATCTACACCGATTGTACAACAGTACTTGCCGGCTTTTTCCATAAAATATCCATCGGTACACTTTGAAATCTACGAAGGACTCATGACAAATGTCGTGAGCCAACTCATCAACGGCAGTGCCGAGCTGGGCATAGCCAATATTCAAATGGTTGATACTGACAAATTCGACATTCTCCTCACGCAGGAGGAACATTTATATGCTATATTCCGACGCGATGTATTCTGGACCGATCGAGAACACGATACGATCACATGGGATGACATCAAAAAATGTCCTCTCTCGCTCTCAGGCGGCTCGGTACGCATGATTATACAATCAAGCCTGACAGACATGACACAACTGAACGCTATCGCTATTACGACCACCAAGAGTTCCGCCATCGAATGGGCATCTTCTGGACGTACCGTATCACTCGTTCCGATGGATGCGAAGGAAATGGTCAACCACCGCAAGATGGCCCGTATTAAATTACCTGAATTCTCAGGAGACTTTAAAAAAGCATTCATTACGCTTAAAGGGCATTCACTTTCCCCTGTGGCGCAACAATTTATCGACTTCTATAAAGCCTATGTATAACAGCATTCGCCGATTGATTAATCCTAAGCCAGACGATATGAGGATAAGAAAAGACCTAGTACATTATATACTAGGTCTTTTGTTATGCCCAAAATTTCCGGTTTAAGCATCATGAACAGCCCCGACGATATCGCCGATGCTGTTCAGGTTATATCGTTCTACATAATCGCCCATTTCTCGTACAATCCGTCCGATTGCCGTCGGATCCACCATGGTGGCGGTTCCCACCTGAACGGCACAGGCACCGGCCATCATGAACTCGACGGCATCCGTTCCCGTCATGATGCCGCCCAAACCGATAATCGGAATGTTCACGGATTTATAGACCTGATGCACCATGCGAAGTGCCACAGGTTTTACGGCAGGCCCCGAGAGTCCTCCATAGATATTCCCCAGCACCGGTTTACGACGATGAATATCGATAGCCATACCCAAGAGTGTATTGATGAGGCTCACCCCGTCACCACCGCCTGCTTCGACGGCCTTTGCGATTTCCACGATATCCATAACATTAGGTGAAAGTTTCACGATAACCGGCTTGTTCGTCACCCTCCGAACCGCCTTCGTCACCTGCTCCACCACCTTCGGATCGACGCCGAAAGCCATGCCTTCACAAGCGACATTCGGACAGGATACATTGACTTCAAGACCGGCAATACCGTCTACGGAAAGGGTCTCCGCCATCCAGGCGAATTCCTCGATGGTTCCGGCGGACATATTCGCCAATAACGGCACATCGTATTGCTTCAAGGTAGGCAGAACATCCGATACAAAATGCTCCGCACCTGGATTTTCAAGTCCGATACAGTTCAACACGCCGGACGGCGTTTCCGAAATGCGGGTCCCCGGATTACCGTGGCGTCCCTTCGGGGTCAATCCTTTAACGGAAATGGCCCCTACCTCATTACTGAGATCCAAATAGCCTGCATATTCCGGTCCGTTCCCGAATGTACCGGATGCGGCGATAACAGGATTCTTCATCTTAATTCCGCAATAGTCCACGGCAAGCTTCGGATTTGGTCTAACAGTGTTATTTAAATCGCGTTCACTCATTAAAAGAACACCTCCTCAGCGGGGAATACGGGACCGTCTTTACATACCTTGTAGCGTTTACCTCCTGCCCCGTCACAAGCACAACCGAGACAACCGCCGGTACCGCAACCCATGCGCTCTTCCAATGAAACCTGGCATGGCACGGAAAGATCGCGCGCCACCTGGGCAACACCTTTCATCATCGGCGTAGGGCCGCAGGTCATGACGGATGTAAAGGCATTCGCACAAATCAGTTCAGGCATGACAGCCGTCGGAAAGCCCTTCGTACCGACACTGCCGTCATCAGTTGTGATATGTACTTTCACGGGCGTATCGGCAAACAGATCCGCCCAAAAGGTTTCCGATTCATTTCTGAAGCCTAAAATCACCTGCGCCTCTTCATCCGCGTTCAGATGAGAAGCGATGCACAGCATCGGTGCAATACCGACACCGCCGCCTACGAGAAGCATATTCTCGGACGTTATAAAAGGTTTACCCAAAGGCCCCAGACAATCCAGCTTATCCCCGGGCACGAGACGAGTCATAATATCCGTTCCCGCACCTACGACGCGGTACAAGAGGGTAATTATTCCCTTTTCCGCATCAAATCCGGCGTAGCTGATAGGACGACGCAACAATGGAGCCGTAGAATCTGTAACGCGCACATTACAGAACTGTCCCACCTTAGCCTCCGCTGCCTGTTTCGGTGCGTGGACATCCATAATCCATACATCGGAACCTATCTGCTCATTGCGAACGACTTCGCCCTTTTCCACATAACCGCTCATGTTTTACTCCAATTCAAAATCCTGTAATGCCTCTACATTATAATTTGCATTATTCTTACGATTTACCACAACACGCAATACTTCACGGGCCGTATCGAGACTTGTTAGACAAGGTGTCCCCATTTCTACGGCGAGGCGGCGCAACTGGAACCCTTCCCGTTCAGGACGTTTACCTGCCGTCAATGTGTTGAGCACAAGATCAACCTTGTCCTGACGGATGTGATCCGCACAGTTATCACTGCCTTCGGAGATTTTATTGACCACCTTGCAGTCAACGCCATGGTCTTTAAAGTATTTACCGGTACCGCCCGTCGCCTCGATATGATACCCCAGTTCGATAAAGCCTTTTGCCAGCTGACTAGCTTCCTCTTTATCGCGGTCCGCAACGGTCATAAGAATCGTACCGTCCTCAGGAATACGCATATTCGCGCCGTTGATAGCCTTAAATAATGCCTCCGAGTACGTACGACCGATACCCATAACTTCACCGGTGGACTTCATTTCAGGACCGAGAGCGATTTCCACGAGCCCCATTTTGGAGAACGAGAAGACCGGCGCCTTTACGGCCACATATGGTTTATTAGGAACGAGACCTGACGGCAAGCCTAAATCTTTTAAGCTTTCACCGAGGGCGATACGCGTTGCGCATTCCACCATATTGATGCCTGTAACCTTGGAAATGAACGGCACCGTACGACTGGAACGAGGATTTACCTCGATAACATGCAGTGCGCCGTCAGCCACGATATATTGGATATTGAGGACGCCCTTAACATTGAGGCCGATTGCGATACGACATGTGTAATCAACGATTTGATCGATGATATCCTGACTCAGATGTTGTGCCGGATATACGGCCATGGAGTCACCGGAGTGAACACCGGCACGTTCGATCTGCTCCATGATCCCCGGAATACATACATCGGTACCGTCGGAAATAGCGTCAACCTCTACCTCCATACCGACCATGTAACGGTCGATGAGAACCGGATGTTCCTTCGAGGCAACTACGGCTTCTTTCATATATACGTCGAGTTCTTTATCATTATATACGATTTCCATCGCACGACCGCCCAACACATAGGAAGGACGGACAATCAACGGATATTGCAGTTTCTTAGCCGCCGCTTGCGCCTCTTCATCGGACGTCACAAGAGCCCCTACAGGACGGGAGATGCCAAGTTTCGCCAACAATTCATCAAAGCGTTCACGGTCTTCCGCCATGTCGATACTGTCCACGGAGGAGCCGAGGATTTTTACCCCCCGTTCAGCCAACGGTCCCGCCAAGTTAATCGCCGTTTGACCGCCGAATTGAGCGATGACACCGATAGGATTTTCCTTTTTGATGATTTCCATTACATCGTCCACGGTTAACGGCTCGAAGTATAAGGAATCGGATGTATCAAAGTCGGTTGAAACGGTTTCCGGATTATTGTTGATGATAATCGATTTATAGCCCGCCTTGCGAAGCGCCCAGGAGGAATGTACGGAGCAGTAATCAAATTCCACGCCCTGACCGATGCGGATCGGACCGGAACCGAGAACCACAACGGATTTGTCCCCTAGAGGCCGCACCTCATCCTCTGTTGCATATGCAGAGTAGTAGTATGGCGTGTGCGCTTCAAATTCGGCTGCACATGTATCTACATATTTATAAGTAGGAACGATATTCCATTCCTTGCGTTTCGCTTGTACTTCATCCGCTGTCGTATGTGCATAACGGGCGATGACGGAGTCGGTCATGGAGTAGCGTTTTGCCTTACGCAATACATCCTCGGTCAAACCGTTTTCAGCTAACGCTTTTTCTACAGTTATGATATTCTTGATTTTTTCAATGAAGAATTTATCAATTTTTGTAATATAGTGAATTTTTTCTACGCTGATGCCCTTGCGGAGTGCTTCGGCTACAACATAGATGCGTTCATCATCTACGAGATGCAAACGTTCAATCAATTGCTCCATAGATTCGTGGGCGATCTTTTTAAGTTCGATATGGTCTAATCCGATTTCCAGAGAACGGATCGCCTTCAATAGAGAACCTTCCAAAGAACGGTCGATGGCCATAACCTCGCCGGTCGCCTTCATTTGAGTCCCCAATGTTCGGTCAGCCAAATTGAATTTTTCAAAAGGCCACCGCGGGAATTTGGTTACCACGTAGTCAAGCGTCGGTTCAAAGCACGCCTTGGTTTCGCCTGTTACAGCATTCGTAATCTGATCGAGTGTCATACCGACCGCGATTTTTGCAGCCACCTTTGCAATGGGGTAGCCCGTCGCCTTGGACGCCAACGCGGAGGAGCGGGATACACGAGGATTTACCTCGATAACGATGTACTCGTTGCTATTCGGATTCAACGCATACTGTACATTACAACCGCCTTCGATTTTCAGATAACGGATAATATCTACAGATGCGGTACGAAGCATCTGGTATTGAATATCGTTCAACGTCTGACTTGGCGCCACGACGATGGAATCGCCCGTGTGCACGCCTACAGGGTCGATGTTTTCCATGTTACATACGATGATACAGTTATCCGCACTGTCGCGCATCACTTCGTACTCGATTTCCTTCCAGCCCGCAACGGAACGTTCCGCCAGGATCTGATGGATTGGTGAAAGTTTCAAACCGCGACGTGTAATTTCATACATTTCATCTTCATTGTGCGCAATACCGCCGCCGGTACCGCCCAATGTATAAGCCGGCCGAATGATGATCGGATAACCGATACGGTTCGCAAAAGCTACGGCCTCCTCAAGGTCGTTAAAAATATCCGATTCAGGAACCGGTTGATTGATTTTCTCCATCGCCTCCTTAAAGAGTTCACGGTCTTCCGCCTGTTTGATGGCCTCTAATGTGGTACCGAGCAACTGCACGCCGTATTCTTTTAAAACGCCCGCTTCGGACAGTTGTACGGCCATATTAAGTCCCACCTGACCGCCTAATGTCGCCAAGAGCCCCCAAGGACGTTCCTTTTTAATGACCTCTGTAACAAATTCAAGACTGATAGGCTCCACGTATACGCGGTCCGCAATATCCGTATCCGTCATGATCGTAGCCGGATTGGAGTTAACCAGAACTACTTTATAGCCCTCTTCACGAAGGGAACGACAGGCCTGTGTACCGGCGTAATCAAACTCCGCCGCCTGGCCGATGATAATTGGCCCAGAACCAATTACGAGTACCTTTTTTGCTTCTGTGGTCATATTATCGTCCCTTTCTCATCATATCTTCAAATTCATCAAACAAATATAAATTATCTGTCGGTCCCGGAGAGGCTTCCGGATGGTATTGAACAGAAAAAATCGGCAAGGTCTTGTGACGCATACCTTCTACGGTCCCGTCATTTACGCTGCGATGCGTCACCTCCACATCATCAGGCAATGTCGTATCATCTACGGCAAAGCCATGATTTTGAGATGTAATATATACGCGTCCGGTCCGAAAGTCCTGTACAGGATGATTCGACCCGCGATGTCCGAATTTTAATTTGAACGTAGAACCGCCATAGGCCTGCGCCAATACCTGATGACCCATGCAGATACCGAAAATCGGCTTCTTACCGAACATTTTTTTGACTTCTTCCACCGCATAGCCGAGATCCTTAGGATCTCCGGGTCCATTTGACAGGAAGATACCGTCCGGATTCACGGCCAGTACTTCCTCCGCCTTGGAATCAGCCGGGAATACGGTGAGACGACATCCCGCCGTCTCCAGAGAACGAAGGATATTCTCTTTCACACCGTAATCCATAACGGCAACGTGGAACTCGGCATTTTTATCGCCGCGCATACCCTGCCACTTCGTAGTAACTCGCATGACCTGATCGGTGGGCAATTCCTGTTTAAAGAATTTTTCAATATCCTCCATCAGATAATCGGCGCGTACCAGAACGCCCTTCATTACACCGTGATTACGGATAGCACGCGTAATCGCACGCGTATCCACATCATAAAGGCAGGGAATGCCATGTAGACGAAGGTATTCACTAAACAGGCCTTCATTTTGCCAGTTGGACGGAAAATCGCACAGTTCACCGACAATAAAGCCTTTACAATACGGTTTAGGTCCCTGCGTAATAGCATTCAATGTACCGTAATTACCTATCAAGGGATAGGTCAATGTAATAATTTGATCCGCATAGGACGGGTCTGTCAGGATTTCCTGATATCCGGTCATACCTGTGTTGAACACGACCTCACCTACTGTAGGAGCGCCACCTAACAAGGACCCTTCAAATACGGATCCGTCTTCGAGTACTAACTTGCCTTTCATCTTAGGACTACGCCCTCCTTCATAACAATCTCACCATCCACTACGGTGAGTTTAGCCTTGCCCGTAACGGTCATACCGTCAAATGGGCTGACCTTACCTTTTGTATAGAATTGATTGCGATCTACCGTCCAGGTTTCTGTATCACTGAACACGGTAATATCTGCCGGTTTACCGACTTCAAGAACACCTGCATCAAGACGCATCAATTCCGCCGGACGCGTACTCATGTGGTACACGACCTGATCGATGCTGAGTTTATCAGGGCCGTATGCATTCGTAATAACACCGGCCAACGATGTTTCAAGGCCGCTGAAACCATTAGGCGCACAGCAGAACTCGTGGTCTTTTTCTTCAAACGCATGCGGTGCATGGTCTGTAATAATCGCATCGATGGTACCGTCTTTTAAACCTTCCAAGAGGGCCTGACGATGATCTTCCGATCGGATTGGCGGCGCCATTTTGAAAGCGGGATTATAATCTCGTAAGTATTCATCCGTAAAGGACAAGTGTTGGCTCGTCACTTCACAGGTTACATTGAGGCCTTTAGCCTTTGCACGGCGCACCATATCCACGGTGTTCTTACTACTTACATGAGCGATGTGAATATGACCGCCCGTCATTTCAGATAACAGAATATCACGAGCCACGGCCAAATCCTCCGCTACCGCAGGTCGTCCGATAACACCCAGTTCATAGGATACAAAGCCTTCATGCATATGACCGTTTTTCGTCAACGTAATATCCTCTGCATGATCGATAACCATCTTGTCGAACATGGACGAGTACTCCAAAGCGCGGCGCATAAATGCCGCATTTTCTACGTAGTGACCGTCATCGGAGAACGCAACGACGCCCGCTTCCGCCATATCACCGAGTTCCGCCAGTTCCTTACCTTCAAGATTTTTGGACACGGCGCCGATAAATTCAACCTTCACGACACCGGTCAGTTCCGCCTGTTTTTTCAAACCTCTCACGAGGGCCGCATTATCCACAACAGGTGTTGTATTCGCCATCGTTACGACGCGGGTAAAGCCGCCGGCTGCCGCCGCCTGTGTACCGGAATGAAAATCTTCCTTCGCTTCCTGACCGGGTTCGCGTAAATGTGTGTGAATATCGATAAGCCCCGGTGCTACAATGAGGCCCGTCGCATCATATACTTCGGCACCGTCTGCACTTAAATTTTGACCGATGGCTGCAATTTTACCATCTTTCACGAGAACGTCCGCTACTTCATGTTGTTGTTTTGCCGGATTAACTACCGTACCATTCTTAATAAGCAAGCTCACTACCGTCACCTCCATGAATTGTTAAGTACAATACCGCCATACGAATCGCTACGCCGTTGCGTACCTGTTCCTGAATTACCGATTGATCCGAATAAGCTACATCAGGAGCGATTTCAAGGCCTCGGTTCATCGGACCCGGATGCATCACCATGACATCATCCTTTGCCAATTTTAATACGTCCTGGTTGATACCGAAAATACGCGCATATTCACGGTTAGTCGGATATAAAGCGGAGTGAATACGTTCCAGCTGAATGCGAAGTACATTGACTACATCCGCATCGGCAACGGCCTCACGCACATCGTGATGAACGGTGACGCCCATTTTCGCAAACTCCGGATATACCATGGTACGGGGACCAGCCAAATGAACATCGGCCCCCATTTTTGTGAGACCGTAAATGCTGGATCTTGCAACGCGGCTATGCATGATGTCCCCGAGGATAACGATCTTCAGACCTTCGATAGACTCTTTTTTCTCCAATATGGAATACATATCGAGTAGAGCCTGAGTAGGATGTTCATGCGCCCCGTCACCTGCATTGATGATGATAGGATCTACTGCCTTTGTGGCATACAAAGGCGCCCCTTCTGCGCTATGACGCATAACGATAGCATCCGTTCCCATGTAGGCCAATGTGAGCAATGTATCGCGGAAGCTTTCACCCTTGCCCATGGACGAGCCGCTCGGTGTAATGTTGATGACATCAGCACCCAGGTATTTACCGGCTAATTCAAAAGAACTGCGGGTCCGTGTACTGGGTTCCATAAAGAGATTAACGATAGATTTCCCTTTCAAAAACGGAATCTTCTTGTCATCAGACAGGACGACCTTCTTCATCTTCTTCGCCACATCCAAAATCAATCTGATTTCTTCAGCGGACACATTCTGCAAACCCAATAGATGTTTGCCATGCAAGCTAACTTGTCCCATGATTTCCTCCTAACTCACCATATCAAAAAAGACCTTTTGCCCAGAGCAAAAGGTCTAATAGTTTACACAAAGAAGCCCTTGAGGGCACTTTAACTATATTCCTTTTTCAGCCTCTCTGGACCAATTTAAAAGGTATTGTGTAATGCAGCGGTCTCTCGTACCGCCTTCAGCATTATATCTCCATTAATTGTACTGAATCCTCCTGTGAAAGTCAATGTAAAAACGAAAAAATCATCAGCCGTTTTGAGCTCCGTTTTGTTGGTTCTGTTGTTCATTATTTTGTTCCTGGTTCTGCTGCTCCTGCTGTTGATTTTGCGGTTCCTGTTGCTGCGTTTGTTGTTCCTGCTGCTCCTGTTCACGCTGTTCACGAGGGCGCGTATTCTGAGAAGCTGTCGGTCTCGGTTTCGTCAACTCTTCAATGGATATAGCATCCGGAATATATACTTTCGATGCGCTGTTAGAGGTATCATCCAACTCTTCGAAGGATCGGCCTCTGCGAGCGCGTTCCGCCGCTTGTCGTTCCGCTTCCAACTGTTGACGTGCCATTTCCGCTTTACGACGCTCGTAAGTTTGTCGTTCCTGAAGACGTTGAATCGCCTCGGCGCGCTCCTTCGCTTTCCGTTCGCTTTCCGCTTGAGCCAACGCCTGCTGACGAGCCTCTTCCGCTTTGCGTTCCGCCATGAGATGTTCCTGGTATCGTTCTTCCGCAATACGCTTCGCCTCCGCCGCTTGTCGTTCCGCCTCGGCACGTTCCGCAGCCAATCGTTCCTGTTCCGCCTGACGAGCTGCCTCAGCTTGACGCGCCAATTCCGCCTGTCGTTCGGATTCAATACGGGCGGCCTCTGCTCGACGTTGATCTTCAGCGCGTTTCGCTTCTGCCGCCTTTCGATCTTCCTCGGCCTTTCGCACTTCTTCGGCGCGCTTAGCTTCTGCTACGATGCGAGCTTCCTCGGCCTTACGTTCTTCTTCAATCCGTTTAACCTCTGCCGCTTTACGTATTTCTTCCGCCTTACGGGCCGCTTCAACTCTCGCAGCTTCAGCCTTGCGTGCTTCTTCCGCTTGTTTTGCTTCCTTAATTCGGCGTGCTTCCTCGGCTTTACGAGCCGCTTCAATTCGTGCTACCGCTTCCTTATGAGCGGCCGCAATGCGTTTAGCCTCAGCAGCTTGCCGTGCCTGTTCAGCTTTACGTTCATCCTCAGCACGTTTTCGCTCCGCCGCCTGACGATCCGCTTCCGCTTTACGGGCCGCCTCGATTCGAGCTACAGCTTCTTTATTGGCATTCTCAGCACTCTTTGCCTCTTCCTCGATTCGCGCCGCTTCCGCTTTGCGCGCTTCTTCGGCCTGTTTCGCCTCAGCTGCTTGTCGAGCCTCATCAGCCTTACGAGCCGCTTCAATTCTTGCAGCTTCCGCCTTGCGCGTATCCTCAATCCGTTTTGCTTCTGCCGCTTGTCGCGCCTCTTCCGCTTCACGCGCCTTGAGAGCTTCCCTTTCAGCTGCCAACTGAGCCTCTTTAGCGGCCTTTTCCTCGGCCGCCTTTCGATCCGCCTCGGCTTTTTCCGCCATCTTGCGTTCTATTTCAGCCTGTTTCGCTTCAGCAGCCTTGCGTTCTTCTGCCGCTTTATCCGCAGCAACACGCGCTTCCTCGGCCTTCTTGCGGGCAAACACTTCTTCCAGTTTTTTCGCCTGCTTCAATTTTTCTTCGCGCTTAGCCTCAGCCGCCGCCTTATCGCTTAACTTCTTGGTTTCCTCATGAGCAATTGACTCTGCGGATTTCACCTTATCAGCAGCACCCGGCTTCGTTGTATCGATGCGACCTTTTTCGGCACCTTTTGAAGTCCCTACCGGAATGTTCTTGAGCCCTTCCGTAGGATGTCCCAAGCTGTCTTTAGCCTCTTTAGATACTTCCACGGCGATCGTCTGCTGTTGCTGGGGATTCGCCAATGATTCAGGAATGAATAGGAATCGAATTGGTAAATTGGATGCACCGGCAGGCATAAAGGATAACGTCAATTCATCCCCCGCATTATAGTTGCCCATCAATCGGCTATCCAGAATCGTTCCGTCACCTAAAGCCGAAACGCCATCCGCACCGCCGATATGATATGTACGAGTATCCGTTTCACCTCGACGAGCCCCCTGCTGATGCAAAGCTTTCACCGTAAAAGAACCGGAATAAGGTCCACCGAGAGGATTAAAATACAGACGGAACGGTTCCTCGCCCTTCGTAGGAATTTTTAAAGTATACGATACACCATAGTTACCGCGGTCCCGAACGAATGCCTTATTCTGCATTTCATCTACACCGTTGATGAAAACATCCTCTCTATCATTACCGATTTCCACATAAGCACCGCCAAGAGCTGTATCGTACGGCGTCGTTACCTCCATATTACGCTTGGCCCCTGTATAGGTACCGCGCAATTGGATTTCATCGATCGGTAAATTATTAACCCAGTGAGACGCCTCTACCGAATTAAGATCCATAGGGAGCATCATAACACGCGCATAAACGGGTGCATCCGTTTTAATATCTACAAGGCCCGTAAATAATGCATCCTGAGGGACCGGTGTATTTTCTAAATCCGAGAATATGAGCTGCCGACCTTTCGGAGGGATACTCAAAGAATATAGAGGCTTTGCCGTCGGACTTTCATCAAGAGGATGTTCTAAATCCTGACGTGATAAATCGCGGCCGGCCGCAAAATAATCCTTCGATGCTACGGACTTAAGCTGTCTCATAACATGCACAGTACTCGCATATGGCGTCTGATTTTCCAGAACGATGGCCATCTTATGAGGTTGCGACATTTCATTTACATGATAGAAATAGATACGCCCGTTTCCGTTAATCGTACCCGCGCTGAGCGTACCACCTACAGGACCTACGTATTCAGGGCTGTCGGATAGCAACAATGTATCCGTCTGGGACACCAAGGATGGCGGCAATGGCGAAAATTGAAAATATCCTATGGATTTTAAGTCAATATCGCGTGCCTCCACATGCCCCGTAAGCGCAGCCATCGCGGCCATCGCCGCAGCCACACAATATTTTGATTGATATGAAAACATACTCTCTCACCTCTATAATTCTTCCAGACCGTTCGGGTCATAAGTTAGCGCTAACGCTTCAATTTTTTTTAAACGATGACCAATACCGGATTTAGACAATTTACCGTTCATCATTTCTTCAAGCTCTTTTAAACTGGCTTCCGGATTCTCCAGTCGCAATCCGGCCACAACACGCAATTTCTCCGGTAATTTGTCGATACCTAAATATTCATCAACAATACGGATGGCTTTGACCTGACGAACCGCGGCATCTACAATTTTTTGCAGATTCGCCGTCTCGCAATTCACCTGACGATTAATCTGATTACGCACGGTTTTCATAATCCGCACATTCTCAAAGTCCATCAATGCCGACTGAGCCCCCATGATTTGAAGGCAGTTCGTCACGGCGTCCCCTTCCTTGAGATACACCACAAACTCATCCTTACGCTCCGTCAGACCGCCATGAAGATGAAATAATTTCAATACATAAATAATCTCCCTCGCAAAAGCTTCATTGCCGGTCATGAATTCCAGATGATAATCACTCTGCGGCTTATTAACGGATCCGCCCCCTAAAAACGCCCCTCTCAAAAAGGCGCGACGGGATTCCATCGATTTGAGCCAGCTTCTGGGAATCTGTGCCGTCATAGGCCAGAGGGCCAAATCTTCCAATGCCTGACGTCCTTCCGCAGAGGGCTCCACGGACAATGTATACATATTCTTTTTTCTTAAATTCAGTCCCTGCCGTACCAGTACATTTGTAGGCAGTTCATATTGCTTTTTTAAAATGCCTAACAGACGACGGGCAACCGCATTATTGGCGGTTGCCAGCCGAATGCCTACGGCCCCGTTAGGGCCCAGAATAATGGATCCGCTCATACGCAACAAGCAGGACGCCTCAATTTTCATGGCCATATCCACATCACCGGATGATTCATATTGGCATAATTCATTTTTTACATCTTCTGCAAATGACATATGGATTTCCTCTGATTAATGATCATCCCGTTGTAAATAATATTCCAGAATATGCGGCTCCGTATTGGACTGCATAGCATGGACGATATCCATGATGACCTTGCCCAATCGCTCCGGATCGTGAACAGCCGGCTTCTGAGAACTGATCAACGTCGCGCGAATCGTACGAATGCCTTTGGCCTGCAATTTCTTTGAATCGATCGCCACCGGCTCTGAACCGACGGCGCTGTATTGTTCGACCATCTGAATCGGCAACGGTCCGTCATTAGCGAGAACCGTATCAATAATTCCCTCTCCGCCGTGCGCGATAAGCGCCTCCACATGGTCATTTAATGTATAGCCTGATGTTTCCCCCGGTTGAGTCATAACATTGGCGATATAAATCTTATTCGCTTTGCTTGCTCTAATGTGAGATGCAATTTTATCGGTAAGCAGGTTCGGAATAATGCTCGTATACAGGCTCCCCGGCCCAATGATGATAAAATCGGCTTCATCGATGGCACGCAATGCGGCCCCTTCCGGCTTCGGCAATGCCGGATCGCTGTACATGCGGCGAATACATTTACCCGAATTAGGAATATTACTTTCACCTTCAACTATAGTACCATCTGTCATTTCCGCGCGCAATTTAATAAATTCCGTAGATGACGGAATAACGCGCCCGCGTACACGCAACAACTTACTGGCCGCCTCTAAGGCTTCCTCTATATCACCGTCATACACCTGCGCAAGGGCCGTGATAAACAGATTACCGAAGCTGTGTCCTGATAATTCATTATCTCCTTCAAATCGATATCGGAACAGATTTTCCATAACACCTTCTTGTTCCGCCAACGCAACCAGGCAGTTTCGTAAATCACCGGGTGCAATCATTTGAAAGTCTTCACGCAGACGGCCCGATGAACCACCGTCATCAGCGACAGTAACGATAGCCGATAAATTCGACGTATGAGTTTTCAAGCCGCGCAATAAATTGGACAGACCCGTACCGCCGCCGATAACGACGATTTTAGGACCTTTATCAAGGCGAATATTCTGAAAGATAATATCCGACACCTTGCTGTCCGGATTCGGTAAAACGGCGCGAATAATGGTCTTAACGACCTTACTCGTACCGATCAGCATCAGTACACCTCCGACAGAGATGAGCACAACACCAACGGCGACGAGTATATTATAATTGTAAAAGCCCGTCATTTCATAAGAAAACGCGAGCACGATATCTTCAAGAACGGCTAACCATTGATAGTTAAACATCAAGGAAATGCCGATGATCAATAGACCTACACCGAGACTGAACAGGGTAAGCCAACGTTTGATATTTAGACCCGGAATCAGCCACCGGAACCATCCTTTTCGTAACATAATAACCCCTATCTAGTCACACAGTGTATTAATTTCATGAGGATTAAAATCCTCTTCCACATTATTTTTCATCATATCCCGATGTTCAACGGATACATGATATCCATTCTGCAATAAATGAGCATATAAGGTCTCCGCCATCGCCACGGAGCGATGCATACCACCCGTGCAGCCGACAGCTATGATAAATTGAGATTTTCCCTCCTGCTCATAATTCGGCACGAGAAAATCCATGGTATCAAAATATCTCCGTTTAAACTCTTCCGTCACCTCAAAGGAATGAATATAATCATTGACGACCTTTACGCGGCCGGTCTTATGACGATACTCGGGAATATAGAAAGGATTCGGCAGGAATCGTACATCCCATACCATATCCGCATCGAGAGGAATACCGTATTTAAATCCGAAGCTCACCACGGTGATAGACATACCGTGCCCGTCATCAGCTTGAGTGAAACGGGTCTTCAAATACTCTTTCAGGCTGGCTGTCTTCATGTTCGTCGTATCGATGATGAAATCCGCCTTATGACGTACGGAATTTAAGATCTGACGTTCCTTTTTAAGACCTGTCGTGATGAGTCCGTCCGGAGCCAACGGATGACTGCGACGACTCTCTTTATAACGCCGTATCAATGTTTCATCGGTAGCATCCATGAATACAATTTCATAATCCACCTTCATCTCTTTCAAGCTGTCAAGAGATGCGGACAGGGCTTCAAAAAATTCGCCCCCCCGAATATCTACGACAAGGGCCACGCGATTCGTTTTTTCTCCGCCTTGACGACAGATTTCACTCAATTTGGGAATCAATATAGGCGGGATATTATCGACGCATAAATATCCCATATCTTCAAGAGCTTGTAATACCTGTGTCTTACCGGCACCGGACATGCCCGTTACAATTAATAAACGAAATGCTTCCATATCCTGTCTCCATTATAAAAGATTCTCTTCAATCCAATGTGCCACACCATCCTCATTATGATGCCCACAAATGCCCTTTGCCATAGCTTTCACAGCAGATGTCGCGTTCTCAACGGCCACGGAAAATCCCGTCCTGCTCAGCATGGAAATGTCATTCTCCGCATTGCCGAACGATACGATATGTTCTAAAGGGATAGCATTAGAATCGGCCAACCGTTGCAATGCATGCCCCTTTGATACATGAGGTGCGATGATTTCCAGAAAATCAGCCTGACTTCTCACCATCGTAACCATATCACTCACCGATGGTCGTAAACTGTCGATAATGCCGTCAATATGCTCCGCTTTATCGATAGCAATCAGCTTATTCGGTTCCCTGTTCAAACCGTACAGATCATCACCTAAGAACTCGGGCTTCGCCCCCGTCTGACGTTCATACAGCTCGGATTGCCACGTCGGATGATGACATAACAATCGGTCATCTACATAGGACTGTATATGCCAATGATGTTTTTCCGCCATCTGAAAGATTCGCCGTACCGCTGTGAGAGGCACGGTCTGTTCAAACAGCTTCTGACCGGTGGTTAATTCCTGAATCAGCCCGCCGGAAAATAAAATCATCGGTACATTGCCAAGCTGTAATGCCTCCCCGATGGGACGAGCCGTCTGATACATACGCCCCGTTGCAATCGTAACGGCAACGCCCTTTTTCTGCAACCGTTGCAGCACATCAACGGTATAATCCGATACGGTATTATCACTGCGTACCAATGTCTCATCACAATCGATAGCCACCATCTGTATATGAGAAAAAGAAGGATCCATGCCCGCCTCCTTTATATAACAAATAATATACTCTTTATTATACCATTTTATAGAGGAATAAAAATAGGACCAGACAGAATTGTCTGGTCCTATCGGGCCTCCTCTCCAAGGTCCTCATACAAGGTTGAATGTGTGTAGTGCAAGAAAAATAGCCATTCCCCCTTGGTCTTACCATTTATATTCTCATCTTACGGCCATACATGAAAAATGTAAATACCTGAGTATATGCGAATAATGCATAATATAACGAAATATACAGAGTATTCATTCATAATAGCCATAAGATAAAGGATGATTTCCATACCAAAAAGGAATAGCAATAGCCTCATTCACTGAAAATTCATTAAAATTATTAATAGCTTTAACAATGTACATATAAATATATACAAAAAAGAGACCCCCGAGGGAGTCTCTTTTATATGTTTAACTATCAAATTAGAATTTGTAGTTAAGGTCTGCACGGTAGAAGTCACCAAGATCGGCACCGCTTTGAGTTTTCCAGTCGAAACCGTAATTAGCGGACAAACCAACATTGTTCTGCAATGCATAGTCAACAGTTGCCATCCAACCTTTAGCATTTGTAGTGTAGAATTGATTATAAGTAGTATCTACGATAGGTGCATTTTCTTTTTGGTTGAAGTATTGACCTTTCACATCCCAAGTACCTGCTTTTTTGATGTCGTAGTTACCATAACCAAGACCTGCAGTCCAAGCTTGAGAACGATCTACTTTAGAATCTTTCAACCATTCACCGCCAACCCAAACTTTGTTGAAGTTAGCATCCGCATTGAAGCCATAAATATTTTTGTAATCATTGTCAGTATCTTGGTTTACACGGTTGTAGAAGCCACCAATTGTTGTGTTTTTACCTACTTTACCGTTCAAGCCGATGTATGTGTTAGTTACGTTTTCTTCTTTAGTCATGCCTTCAGCTTCGCCGGATACCATGTAACCGTATGCAGCTTGAGCCTTAATTTTGTCGTTGCCAACGTTCAATTGAGCACCGTCGAATGTGCCATCGAACATCAAACCGCCACCAATAACTTGGTTGAAACGACCAGCTTTAGCGGATACGCGTTCGCCGAATTTATGGTTTACATAAGCGCGGTCGATTTTAGCATCTGCATTGCCGCCTTCACGGGAATCACCGAATTCAAAGTTGCCGGAAGTTACACGAACAACTGCTTCAGTGCGATCGTTTACATTTGCATTGAATTGTACACGAGCACGGCCGTCGAATTTGGATTTGCCATTATTCCAAGCTTTCTTGGAAGAATCACGATAACGAAGACGAGCATCACCAGTAACTTTTACATTACCAACGCGGTCTTCCAAACGAGCTACACGAACACCCAAGTTGTTCAATTCGTTGGAGAATTCATCAGCCAAACGGTTGATCATAGCTTGTTGTTCAGCGTTAGCGCGGTCTTGGTTAGCCATAGCTTTAGCTACCATTTGAGCCATTTCGTAACGAGTAATGTTGTTTTGACCTTTGAAAGTGCCATCTGGGTAACCGTTAACGATACCAGCGTTAGCCAATTGGGAAACTGCTTGGTATGCCCAGGAATCTGGAGTTACGTCGGAGAATGGGTTAGCTGCGAATGCAGTAGTTACACCCAAAACTGCTGTTGCTGCAAAAAGAGCTGCGAATTGTTTTTTCATAGTTGAATTCCTTCTTTCTGAAAAACTAAAAAAATTAAAATGTTACAAGTCATAACATTCACATTTTACTCAGTCCTTCAGATTAAGAATTCTTGGGAGTGTCCACGTTTCCTCACCATATTCTATATCGAAGTTCCTCGTTTCATGTGTTTGTCACTTCTTGTACGGTGATATTAGCACAACCAATTTTGAGTGTAAACCCCTTTTTCTCATTTTTGTTCTCAACAAGCAAATTTTCTTTTTTGAAAATTCGATGAAGCCAGTTATATCCTATCTTCATGAAGCTTTAATAAATTTTGAAAAAAGTTCAATCTTTGTATTTCATCTTCTTTTTCAATATTAATTCTCATAAATATTATTAAGTACTGCTAATCAATAATATATTCATTAATTAACTGTATCCCGTTTTATACAATATACTTCATAAAGATTTCATACAATATATAGTGCTTTGTTTACAGTTAAATACTAGACAATACTTACTCACAACTCCAATAAATACAAAAAATTTCTTCTTTATATATACTATTATATACAAAAGATTTCATAAAAAAAGACTTCCGAAGAAGTCTTTTTTTATGATTCTAACTAAATTAGAATTTGTAATTCAATTCTGCACGGTAGAAGTCGGATAAGTCGTTACCGTCTTGGTCTTTAGAGTTGAAACCGTAGCCGGCGCTCAAACCTACATTATCTTGTACCGCATAATCTACGGAAGCCATGTAGCCTTTGTAACCGTTAGATGTATTAGTCAAGTCATATGCTTGATCCCATGTAGAGCTTACGATAGGTGCATTAGCTTTTTGGTTGAAATATTGACCTTTCACATCCCATGTACCTTTCTTAGCGATGTCGTAGTTACCGTAACCAAGACCTGCTGTCCAAGCTTGAGAGTTATCTACGTTGGAAGCTTTCAACCATTCGCCGCCGGCCCATAATTTATTTTTACGGAAGTCCGCATTGAAACCGTAAACATTTTGTTTATCGGAGTTAACTGTTACACCATTGTGGTTCAAGTCACCGCTGGATAATCTGGAGTAGAAACCGCCGACGGAGGATTCTTTACCAACTTTACCCTTCAAGCCGACATAGGATACGGATGGGTTATCGGATTTGGAGTTGCCTTCAGCAGCGCCGTCAATCATGTAACCATAAGCACCTTGCAATTGAACTTTGTCATTGCCGAGGTTCAATTGAGCACCGTCGAATGTATCATCGTACATCAAACCGCCACCAATTGTCTGTTGGAAACGACCAGCTTTAGCGGATACGTTGCTACCGAATTTATGATCTACATAAGCACGATCGATTTTTGCTTGGGAATCCTTACTGGAATCACCGAATTCGTAATTACCTTTTACACGAACAACTGCTTCTGTTTTATCATTTACATTAGCATTGAACTGTACACGTGCACGGCCGTCAGTTAAGGATTTGCTGTTTGGTTTGTAAACGCCCTTATCTTCGGAACCTTGATAACGAAGACGCATATCACCGGTTACTTTTACATTACCTACGCGGTCTTCCAAGCGGGATACGCGAACGCCCAAGCTGTTCAATTCATTGGAGAATTCATCAGCCAAGCGGTTAATCATAGCTTGTTGTTCCGCATTTGCACGGTCCTGATTAGCCATAGCTTTAGCTACCATTTGAGCCATTTCATAACGAGTGATGTTGTTTTGGCCTTTGAAAGTGCCATCTGGATAACCATTAACGATACCAGCTTGTGCCAATTGGGATACTGCTTGATATGCCCAGCTGTCTGGAGTTACATCGGAGAATGGATTTGCAGCAAATGCTGTTGTTACACCTAACACTGCTGTTGCTGCTAACATTGTTGCGAATTGTTTTTTCATAATGAAAACCTTCCTTCTTATATAAAGAAATATATAATCAGAAGACAGTCATCACATGTCCGCTTAACTCTGAAAGAATTCTTTAGGAGTGTCCACGTTTCCTCATCTAAATAGGTCTTTCTTTGTTCCACTTCTATGTGGTTATGTCTTTCTGTACTGTGACTATAGCACCAGTCATTTTTCTTGTAAAGTATTTCACGCAATTAAATTTGATGAATTTTTCTTCATGAATGATTTTCAATGTACAAACCCTTATTTTTACTGTATTCTTAAAATTAAATTTCATACAATTTCATTTTATTTTCGTAAAAATAGTACCAAAATTTATCCCTTTTAATCTTATTTTTAGTAAATCCATCTAATCTTACTATGCACCATAGATTAATTTTCGTTATATATCGGTTAATTACAGGCACTTTTATAAGCGATTTTAACGTAATTCATTTATTTTCAAACAAATAAAAAGCCTATTTATAAGCGCTTTTATGAGTAAATTTTCCATATGCTCAACAATTGAAACATTCATGCTCAGCAACAAAAGTTTTACTATTATGTGCTTATAAATAAGCTTTCACTATTATGCTATAAATAGACTTTCACTATTATATTATTATTTATATTATATTGTATCTTATACACATCT
>NZ_PPDB01000001.1 GCF_002959855.1 Veillonella denticariosi JCM 15641 | reverse complement strand
GAAGCAAGCTTCCGTCGCTCTTCGTTCGACTTGCATGTGTTAAGCACGCCGCCAGCGTTCGTCCTGAGCCAGGATCAAACTCTCCAAGATATCTTGAAGCTATTTGAATAGCTCATTTGTTTTGTTGTCGCCACACTTAAGTAGCTTTGAATTATGGTTGGTTTTGACATCGTCAAAACCCGCACTCTGGCATATGTTCAATCGTTTTGATTGATTACCTATCATTGTTCAGTTTTCAAAGATCTGTTACCAGTTAACCCAGATAAAATCTGGCATCAAAGCAATTCTCATTCGAGTTGCTTTGCCAACTGGCGACTTGAATATATTAACATGTTCACATTTTTATGTCAACATATTTTATATAGCTTTTTATGTTTACACATAAATAAAATAACGAATAAGATACTACATCTTATTCATTAAGAAACAGCCTTTCAAAAGACTGTATGCATATTATATTACAACCATTATATATACGCAAGGCTTAAGTTCTCCACCGCCAAAACTTCATTTTCAGTTCATTTTTAGGTAAAATCCGTAAAATTCTTAGACTACAAAAAACTATATGTTTTAATTATTATAAAAACGTATTTGATAATACGAAATATATTGTGTACAATGTTTTTATAGAATAAATCTATGATACCAGAATACGGAAACTATAGAACAGTACGATTGTATCTATAACTGTATTTCCAACAAATGTGTTAGTGTATCCTGTTACGTATGATTGTGTAAGGAGATTATTATGAAACGCTCTAAAAACATATTTACCAAAGCCATCACTATAGCTGCAGTATGTGCAACAATGGCAACTTCAGTCTTTGCATCACCACAAGGAACATTTGATACCACAGAAATCCATGTAACCGGTCAAGCGTCTCGATCCGTTGCGCCGACCTATGCGATTTTAACATTAGGAATCAGCAGTGAAAACGCCAATATCAACACCGCAAAATCCAATAACGACCGCATCATGAGCGACCTCATCAGCAAACTCGCGAACCTAGGCATCGACAAAAAAGATGTGTATACATCCAACATATCAATAAACCCTGCCAGTGACTATCAGGACGGTAAGCGTATAAACACCGGATATAGCGTGTCCAATCGTGTCACCGTTAAGATTAATAACCTCAGTAATGTAGGAAAAGCTGTTGATGCCGCAGTCAGCGTCGGTGCTAACGATATTAACAACTTAACATTCCAAAGCGAAACCTCTCAAGAATTATCAGATTCACTCACGACCGAAGCTGTTAAAAACGGTCGCCACAAAGCCGAAGTTATTGCCGCTGCTCTAGGACGCACATTAGGCCCTGTCAAATCACTTTCTATCAGCACAAATGAAACTAGCACTATCGACAATACTTATTATCGTAGTGCTAAAGTAATGGAAGCCGCACTTAGTACATCCACACCTGTGGAAAACGGCTCTTTAGTTGTATCTCAGGATGCTAATATCATTTACTACTTACAATAGTTAATGAGGCACCACGCCTTCATGAACTGCTACAATGCCGCCTGTCAACTCATGATAGGTGGCATTTTCATATCCTAACGACTTCCAGATTTCCAGAATCTCACGTTGATGAGGATAGCGACGTAACGACTCCGGCAGCCAAGAATATGACGAATTATCCTTACTCAGCTTTCCTATAACAGGTAATATATAGGAAAAATATAAATTATATAATTGCTTAAATCCAATCATACTCGGCTTTGCCAGTTCTAATACGACAACCTTCCCTCCCGGCTTTACAACGCGTTGCATTTCTGAAAGCACCTGTTTTATATCAGGCACATTTCTCATGGCAAAACCGCTCATAGCAGCATCAAAAGTATTATCTGCATAAGGTAATGCCATCGCATCACCTTGTACTAAATTCACTTGATCCGATAAACCGGCCGCTTCAATTCGCGCATGCCCCTCTTTCAGCATGTCATGATTAAAGTCCAATGCCTCCACCGTAACAGTCGGCTCCTGCCGTAATACTTCCTTTGTAAATACACAAGTACCGCAAGCTACATCGAGCACATGCTGATATGGTCCCACATTCATTTCTTTCACGGCAAATTTCCGCCAAAAGTAATCCTGTCCGAAGCTAAGTACCGTATTCATCAAATCATAATGCTTGGCTATATTAGAGAACACACCTTGTACAAATTCTTCTTTATCATCATAGGTTTTAAATTCTTTAGTATTCATTACTTTCACTTTCACAGATTTAAGATATTTTAATATGTCGCATATGGCATAGTATACCATATCACCGACGCCACTGAAAGCATCTCCACCACACACTGTGTTAATCAACTATCTCCTACAATACCAGTTGTCTATTGCCTACAACCCGTGTTCGTTGTATAATGACATATGTCCCTTGTAAAAGGATTTATGATTTTGTAATTTATAAATTGTGGAGATCCACATCTACTAATTAAGTATTAATTAAGTATTAATTAAGTATTGGAGTGTAACATGAATCGATTTATGACATCAATAAATAAAGTCAGCCTCATTCAACAAATTATTATCGGTCTGATTATAGGTATTGTAACGGCGCTTTATATTCCCGACATCGCAAAAGAATTATCACTGTTGGGTATCTTATTCGTAGGTGCTTTAAAAGGTATTGCACCGATTCTCGTATTTTTCTTGGTTATTACCGCCATCAGCAAACATCGATCCGGACAAAAAACGGGGATGGGCTCCGTCATCACTCTATACTTGTTAGGTACCTTCCTATCCGCCGCGTTAGCGGTTATCGTAAGCTGGTTTTTCCCAACCACATTACATCTCGCAACAGGGGCTACCGATGCGGCACCACCGCAAGGCATTGCGGAAGTAATGATTACATTATTAAAAAATATCGTAGATAATCCTGTGCACGCTTTGATGACCGGTAACTATATCGGTATTCTCGGTTGGGCACTCATGATTGGCGGAGCATTACGACATGCTCCAATGGGTACAAAAGAAAACATAGAATCCTTTTCCCAGGCAATTACAACCGTTGTAGGTTGGATTATCCGATTCGCCCCACTCGGAATTATGGGCCTCGTAGCCGACTCCATTGCTACAAATGGTATTGAAGCTTTACTGGGATATTTACAGCTACTTGTTCTCTTACTAGGTTCTATGTTCTTTGTAGCACTTGTAATCAATCCATTGCTCGTATTCATCTTTATTCGTCGCAATCCATATCCGCTGGTATTCAAATGCTTACGCGAATCTGCAATTTACGCATTCTTCACACGCAGTTCCGCTGCAAACATTCCGGTAAACTTGGATTTAGCTAAACGATTACACTTAAATCCGGATATGTATTCCGTATCCATTCCGTTAGGTGCCACAATCAATATGGGTGGCGCAGCCATCACTATCACGATTATGACGTTAGCTGCAGCTCACACTTTAGGGATTCAAGTGGATATTCCGACTGCGATTCTCCTTTCTGTCATCGCCACTATCGGTGCTTGCGGAGCCTCCGGTGTAGCAGGCGGCTCTTTACTGCTCATCCCATTGGCGTGTTCCCTATTCGGTATTTCCAATGATATCGCCATGCAGGTTGTAGGTGTAGGTTTTATTATCGGAGTATTGCAAGACTCTACGGAAACAGCACTGAACTCTAGTACGGACATTCTCTTTACCGCTACAGCAGACTATGCAAAACGCGGCTATAACAAAGACTGGCAATAATTTTTTGACGCCCTTAGAAACGAAACTATAAAAGTTAAATTAACTTTTGAGTTCAATTTACAGGGCGTCTTTTGTTGTATAAGAACAACAATATATTACTTTCACTCGCGACACATGCCCCCTCAAAAACTATATATCTGTGGAATCTATTTAAACTATATGTCTGAGGGGGCTATTCAACCGATGTATAACACAATTGATGTATTACACAGTCGATGCATTACAAATATATATTGAAAATAAAATCAGCCCTCTATATTGATTTTCCTCAATGTACTGATATAATAGAATTAACAATAATAACTCTCAATGATCAAATCAGAAAGGAATCGACATGAAACAATACGATATTATTGTAGTCGGCACAGGCGGCGCTAACATCGTAGTAGATGCGGCGCAAAAGAAGGGCCTTAAGATTGCACAAATAGAAAAGGGTAAATTCGGCGGCACCTGCTTAAACCGAGGCTGTTTTCCTACAAAGGTAATGGTAACGGCAGCCAATGCCGTACAAGAGGTCGAGGAATTTAAAAAGATCGGTATCAATGTCAGCGAAGCAACAATGGACTGGAATACCATTTCAAAACGCGTATGGCATGTGATCGATGAAAACAAAGATATTTTTAAATATTATGATGCCGTCGACAATGTTGACGTTTATCGCGGCGCAGCCAGCTTTGTATCCGACAAGGTAATGAAAGTTCACCTCAATGACGGCGGCAAATCCGAAGAAATTACAGCTCCCATCATCATTCTGGGCACAGGCGGTCATAACAATATTCCAAATGTACCTGGACTTCAAGAGGCAGGTTTTTTATCCAGTGAAAGCCTCTTCGGTGATAAATATCCGGAAAAACCATATAAATCCCTAGCTGTAT
Organism: Veillonella denticariosi JCM 15641; assembly: GCF_002959855.1. Taxonomy (GTDB): domain Bacteria; phylum Bacillota; class Negativicutes; order Veillonellales; family Veillonellaceae; genus Veillonella; species Veillonella denticariosi. The sequence continues at coordinate 428,964 of NZ_PPDB01000001.1, read as the reverse complement.
TAGGTGCAGGCCCAATCGGGGTGGAGTTCTCCCATGTATTCTCCTCCGCCGGTACAGATGTAACAATCATCCAGCATAATGTACGTCTCGTACCGAAGGAAGATGAAGATGTATCGATGCATCTACTCGAAAATTACAGAGCTCGTGGTATCAATGTAATCTTGAATCAAGACACCCTGGAAGTACGCCAGGAAAACGGCTTCAAAGTCGTTGTAACAAGAGATCGTACAACGGGCGAAATCACGGAGACGAAAGTAGAAGAAATCTTAGTTGCCGCCGGCATTCGCCCTACTGTACAGGAATTACATCTTGAAAACACAGCTATTGAAACTTGGCCTAAAGGTTGGATCAAAACAAATGAGTTCTTGGAAACCTCCGTTGACGGCATCTATGCGCTCGGCGATGTGAACGGTGAACCGGCATTCCGTCACCGTGCCAATTACGAAGCGGATATCATCGCCCACAATCTCTTCTACGCCACAAGCGAGGAGGATTATCGCTGGGCCCGTTACGATACACTGCCAAAGGTTACGTTTTCGTATCCGGAGATTGGCAGTGTAGGCCTTACCGAGGCGGAAGCAATCAAGGCCGGCTATAATGTAGGCGTCGGTAAAAACTACTACTCCGCTACGGTTAAAGGCTATGCAATGGGCATCAATCCGGGCGATGTAAATGACGGGTTTGTAAAAATCGTCGTCGATAAGGATACCAATTATATCCTCGGCATGCACGTTGTAGGTCCGCAAGCCTCTATCCTCTTCCAACCATATGTAAACCTTATGAACAGCGGTGTTACACCTTTAACGGCAATCAATGAGGATATCGCATCGGAACGAACCAAGCGACTACGTGCTCAAGGTTTAACGCGCAATATGGATCCACGATCGGTCATTACTGTCGGCGAAACCATGAGTCCTCACCCTTCCCTAATCGAAGTTATCATGTGGACTCAGGTGTATTACGAACATCGCTGGTAATCCCCCTCTCATAAGACAAAATCATATCATTACATCCAATAAAGAAACGGTCTATACCGATTAATGTCGGTACAGACCGTTTTTCTTTATTTTCAATACGACAAGTATTTAAATACTATCACATTCGTACCCAAGGATTAACGACCTAAATCGATACCGCTACCCCAGATAATATTTGTTTTACGTCCATCAAAGCCTTGATCCGGTTCCGGTGGTAATTTACTTGCCTTACCTTGACCTACATAGGCTCCGGTTTGTGCATCTACAGTAACGACAACTTTCTTACCGTCTTGGTGCATCGTCACATAATAGAGGACCTTACCTTCATGTGCTTCGATTTTCCAGCCCTTCATGACCGCATCCGCACCTAATTGTTGCTTAGCCACAGCTTCTGCCTGAGCAGCTTCGATGACTTTATCTTTATTAAAGATTTCGCCAATCACTTTCTTAGGCTTACCGCCTTCTTCCATATCGGATACATTGCCCGTAATTACATCAATTTTCAACTTATATTGATGATATTTGCTATAACCTACCACTTTATAACCATAGTTTAAATCATTAGAATTCAATTCTACGGAATGGATTGCCGCATTAGGAAAACGATTTTGGAAAATCGTACCGATTCTGCTCATCGTCATGACCATAGATTCACCAGGTGCACGTTGTACGGATATATCAGTACTCGTTTCCGGTTTTGTCTTACGAGCCTGCGCTTCGTTCGGTGCCGCAACAGATAAAACTCCGACCGCAAAAACACCCGTTAACACCATAGAAACTAACTTTTTATTCATTTATAAATCCTCCTAGCATATACAGGCTTTCATCATTCGTGAAAGCATCTCATATAACAGAATCACCAATTATTGATAACCATATAGCGACAGTTAACTAAAAACTGATTTACAAACCTTCGTTTGAAGCCAATCGAGCCTCCACATCGGCCATCAGCAATTTATAGCATGTAGCCACCAAAGGTACACCTACTAACATTCCTGTAACTCCCATGAGGCTGGCACCAACGATAACCGCTGCAAACACCCACAGTCCGGGCAGGCCGATAGAATTCCCCACAACCTTAGGATATATTACATTACTTTCAATTTGATGCAATACCTCCAGGATAACAACATACAGCAATGCATCCATGGGATTGACGGTGAGCAACATAACAGCACCCATCACTCCACCTATGTAAATACCGAGGAGAGGAATCAATCCTGTAAGGCCGATAACGCACGCAATCGTTGTGGCATACTCAATATTGAACAGCCATAATGTTACGCCTACCATAACACCCAAAATCAAGGCATCGATAAATTGGCCTACAAAGAAATTACTGAATGTCTTAACAGCAACATTACCTACATACGTTGTTCTCTCCACCCATACATCTGAAGCATACGCTTTTAACATGCGTTTACCTTGTAAAATCAGACGTTCCTTATCAAGCAGCATATATACTGCGAAAATAAGTCCCAGCCCGATATTCAAGGTCCAGGATAAAACGGATCCCATCGTATCAACGATGTAAGAGCCGCCCTTTGTCCCCCATTCACGTGTATACTTTACAAAGCTTTCACCATTCAACGTGTCCATAATCGTTTGATTCGATGCAAACGGAATAGCCTCTGTTATATGTTGTATCCACACCTGAAAGTCCGCATAAAGTTGTGGTGCCGCCGAAACAATAATTGACATGGAATGAATTAATTGCGGCACAGCCATGCGAGCAATGAAATATACAATGAGACTGATGGTCACAAAGGATAAAATGATACTCAACGGTCTACGAATCTTATACCGCCAGCCAAACTTGGTTTTAGGCCACAGCCAACATTCGTAACGAACGACAAGAATATCCAGCACGAATGCCATGCAGGCCCCCAAAATAAGGGGTACAAAAGCTGACAGTACAGCATCAATAGCATTAGCGATGTCACCTATGCGAAGCGCCACTATCGCCATAATGCCGGCCAGTATAATAGCGCCGACGAGTTGTTTATAATATTTGAATTTTTCCATACGCATAACCCACTTTACTATACTCACAACGCATACCATACCACATATTAATGAACGTTATATGACCTGCCAGAACACAAAAGCCCACCTTATCGCGTATTCAATTCCCGATAGATACGAGAGCATGACGATAAGATGGACTTAAGAAATGTCTATTCTAGATTCATCTAGAAATTAGCGATGAATGTATACGTCTACACGACGGTTTTCAGCTTTACCGGAAGAAGTTGAATTTGTTGCAACCGGTTTAGCATCGCCATTAGCAACACCGATCAGACGATTAGCTGCTACGCCGTTATTTACTAAGAATTGAGCAACGCTTTGTACACGGCGTTCAGACAAGTTGATATTATATTGAGGATTTGCATCAGTATCAGCATTACCCATCAATTTAACTTGGTCTTGAGAGTATTTGTTTGCAGCTTTCAATGCAGCATCCAAGTTAGGCGCTTGGTCGTAACGTGGAGTGGATTGATCGGAGTCAAAGTAAATGGATTGTACATAGTAATCCAATTTAGGAGTTTCATGTTTAGGTGCTTCCTGCACTGTAGGAGCCGGAGCTGGAGTATATGCAGGAGTTGGAGCTGGAGCCGGAGCGGATACCGGTGTAGCCACCTTGGAACCGCCGAAACGATAGGACAAGCCTACAACAGGTCCTTGGAAGGAAATGTTATCATCAGCATGTCTTCTTGTGTTAATATAGCGATAACCTGCATTGATATCCAAATCATCAGTTGCTTTAAAGCCTAGCCCAGCTTCCCAAGTTGTAGTTTTTTTAGTACCTACACCTGCTTTACCGTATACGTCGACTTTAGAACCAAGATTTGCTTTACCGATTACACCGGCTTGTGCGATATTATTCGCTTTCACGAAGTCATCGCCGGAAATACGGCCATAACCGCCATATACTGCAAAGTTTTTATTCAAAGATTGAATCAAATTAACTTCATGCATTTTATCGTTATAGTCGAAATCAACAAAATGATCTTTTAATCCGTGATATGCATATTGTACTGCTGTTTTATCAGTTAATGCATACGTTACGCCACCGTCAAAGTTCCATTTTGCATCGGAACTGAAAGCGTTAGTTTTTGATTTTGAATGTGCTGCACCAAGGTCTACTTGGACTTCACCTTTGTCAAACTGAGTTTGAGGTGTTGCACCTGCTACAGAAACACCTACAGCAGTAACAGCCATCAAAGCTAATAATTTTTTGTTCATTATAAAGACCCTCCATAATCCCGCTTCAGAAACAGCCCGGGATAGTAATAAGATAGTTATATTTTACAAAAAATTTTTAAATTTATCAATATATTTTATGAATATTCAATGAAGTTCTTCAGAAAATTCTGAATACAGAGCATATATTGATCAACTAATCTTCGCTTTCAGAAAACCATGCACGATGAAATACTGCCGCAATAGCACCACCGATAAGAGGCGCCACAATAAAAAGCCATACCTGAGATAAAGCTTCACCGCCGGTAAATACAGCCGGAGCTAATGCGCGAGCAGGGTTTACGGATGTTCCCGTCAATGGAATACCGATTAAATGAACCATCGTCAATGTAGCACCGATAACAAGGCCCGCAATGGAAGATGTTTTTTCACTGGATGTGACACCAAGAATAACAAGTACGAAGACAAACGTAAGAAAGGTTTCAGCTACAAACGCACCGCCCATCGATAATCCGACAGCACTTAAGTCACCATATCCGTCAGCACCGTAACTGGAAAGGGTTTCAGATGATCTAACGATAAAGCTTAATAAACCTGTGCCGGCAAAGGCCCCAAGCACTTGAGCCGCTACATAGCCGCCGAAGTCTTTCAAAGACATACGACCGGCAAGCCAAACACCGATAGACACCGCCGGATTGACATGACAACCTGAAATATGACCAATCGCATAAGCCCCTGCGACGATAGTCAAACCGAACGCCAAGGCAATAGCTACAACACCTAAGAATCCAAGTCCTAAACCGCCTGTAAAACCACCTGTTACAACGGCCGTACCGGTCCCGAAAAATACCAAAATCATTGTACCGATAAATTCAGCAATATACTTGTTCACGATTGTCCTCCTTATAAAAATTAAGCATAAATAAAACATAGTCTGCATCCGTAGATTTCTATTATAGCGACCATGTTCTATTCGATATTATAAAAAAACTCTAAACCTTGTCAACAAGGTTTTACACGTTCAAAGTCCCTAAATGTAATCATATAAAACAACAAGGGCCCGGTCAGTATCCACTAACCGAGCCCTTATGCTTTCTTATATACATCCCTTACATATATATGAAATTAGATTCTCCGGATCAGACAACACATTCCCCAATGTGTCATTTTTTCCACATTTATTATTTTACATGAATCCCCTTGAATATGCAATAAACTATTCATAAAATTTTCACATTTCTTTCATGAGAAAATTTAAACAACTCGATATTGCCAGGCCCCACGAATAAAACGTATATAAGCGCAACAAAGTCTCAACGACTGATCGAAACAAAGTGATAGCCACGCCCCAAAGAGTCCAAGTCCCAATGTAATGCATAATAAGTACGTAATAACAGGACGGATGATGGCAACACTGACAAGAGAGTATTTCATAATATAATATGTATCTCCCGCCCCCTTTAATACACCGGAATAAACTTGCTGTAGTGCTTGAGGAAAGGCCGCAACAGCCATAACGCCCATCAACGATGCCGCAAGAGTGACTACCTCGCTTTCACGAGTATAAAACTGCACCAGAATATCACCTAATCCAAGGAAAATACAGGCGCTCAACAAGCCGACACAGAGGCCGATTCGCGCTCCGATTTGACCATATGCATACGCCAGATCAGGCCGTTTGTGCCCCAAACTCTGTCCCGTATGGGATGCCCCTGCAAAGCCGAGCCCCATAGCAAAATAATAGAATATATCCATCAAGTTCATACATACATAATGTGCCGCTAGCGGAACAGCCCCTAACGACGCAACAATCATCGTATACGTATACATACCGAAGCGTTCAAAAAACTGCTCCCCGAACGAACTGCCTCCGACATGAAATACCGTATGTAATACCGATCGTTCAAAGCCCCATTTCGACGGATGTCTTAATGTTAACCCGTCCGATGTATGTTGTGAAATAGTACGCAACAATAAGAGTGCAATCACCGCACTGCTGAGCATTGTGGATACGCCTGCCCCCATAACGCCCAACTCGGGGAAAAATCCGATACCGTAAATCAGAAAGAAGTTCATGATGGTATTCAGAATATTACCGACTACATTTGACTTAAAAATAACCTTTGTATTTCCGTAGCCGATAAGAGCGGCCCCCACAATTTGACTGAAAGTCTGAAATAAAAGACTGATAACAATAAAACGTCCATACCATACAGCCGTCTCAATATAACTGTCTTCAGCACCGGTGAAGCGTAAAATATGCTCTAAATTTAAGAAACATACCGCTAGCAGCGGCATATATATCAAAAAGTTAAGCAAAATCGACTGCTTTAATACCGCATTCATACCGTCCATATCACCCTCACCATAGCGACGGGCAATAATAGCCGTTACAGCGATAGACAAAGCACGACAGAAAATCAGCATGACCATCTCAGGCTGACCCATTATGCCCGCAGATGCCAACGCCCCCGCCCCTAAGCTGCCGACCATAGCGAGATCAATAGCGGTCATGAACTGCAGCATTAAACCTTGCAAGGTGGCCGGCCATGCGATTTTCAGGTATCGACCATATAACTCTTTCGTGGACCCTACCGGACCCTTTCGCGCCTCGTAAGGCAATACAGCATCAATGGAAAACCATCGACGTAATAATCCTATCATGTATGCTCCAGATACGTAGTACTTTCAAAACAATTCATCATGTAACAACTCATTAAAGCCTGTTACATATCTCATTCATTATAGCATATGACACGATTTCCTCGGTAATTATTCTCATCTGAAACGATTCAATACGCAAGGTCCTCATTCCAGATTATAACGTATAAAAATACCCATAACGATACAACGAAATGCTTATTAAGAATATAAAAAGGTTCCGTATTAGCAGCAGCCAAAACAGCCGCCACCATCATACGGAACCTTTTCCTCGTAATATCTAAGATACTACTAAAAACTGTGGAGAACTCATGACCTTATTTGATGATTAACCTTTAGTTGCTAGTAAACTATTAACCATAGCTTTCAACGATTCAATTTCAGCTTGTTGTTTATCCAATACTTCTTTCTGTCTGCTGTTCTCTTGTTTCAAAGAGGTCATTTCATCCTGCATTACATAAATGGAACTGATCGGACCGCCTTTGTAGCGTTCCGGTACAGCTTTTTTAGCATCGCTGTTACCGAACTTATGCGTATATCCGGCATTAATCATATTATGACGTCCACCTACGGAAACACCTACATTGAACATGGTATCTTCATTGGTGTAATGAGCAAGACCTAATGCTGCTGCACTCTTACCACGATAGTTACCATAACCGGCCATCACTTGAGTCGGTTCCAATGGATCATATTGAATTGGTTTCAACGCAGACATAGCCGCCGCATGAGCGCCTACCCGTTGTGTTTCGGATTCAACATTAGCAATTGCATTAGCAAGCTGAGCATTAGATTTTTTCAATTGACCAAGGTTAACCGCATCTGTATCTGCTGTACCAGCTGCAACACCTTTAATTTGATTATTGCCGTTATTCAAGCCCTCAGTAGTTAAGGAAACTGTATCGGCATTCGGATTTTGCTGATTAGCAGGTGTGATGGTAACGCCGGAACCATTTACAACAGAGGTATTCCCTGCTGCATCTTTGCTCGTAACAGTATCACCTTTCATAACAGTGGATGCGCCGTTATCGTCCTTCACTTCCACACTGGATAAACCATTTAAATCTTTAGCTAATTGTACGTGCAACTTACCGTCCTTTGCATTAACACCGATATTGTTATCAGTCAATTTCGCTGCGTCAGCACCGCCAACGATTTCAAGTTTTTGATTCAATGTCTTATCGATAACTGTATTTCCGTTATCACCGGCAAAATGCAGACCGTCGTTCATTGTCGCTACGGTTTCTTTTACAGGATTTCCGTCACCGTCTTTCGTTTCATATTCGATACGATCTTTACCGGCACCGGTTCCTGTCAAACCGTCAGCACCTTTAGCCGCTGTAATAGATGCATTGGCACCATCTTTACCGCGTACGCCCATAGTGCCGTCAGCACCGTTCAATACAACACCCGGTTTATCATTTGCTACATCGCCTACGGACACACTTTCAAGGCCTGTCATGTTTTTATTCAAGGAATACGTGAAAGTAGTACCTGTTTGGTCAATAGAGAGGTTATCACCGGCACGGAATTCGACTTCCGTTTTATCGCCGACCTTAGTCGCCGCGTTATTGCCCGTTGCCTTACCTGTGCCTGTAGCGCTGCTCTTAGCCATCCAGCCGAAGTCAGCCACCTTATCTTCTACATCCATAACACGAGTATCTACCGCTTGGATTTGATCTTCTGTCGCTGCTTGACCGCTTACAGGGGCCTGTCCACGGTTCCAAGTCTTATTGGATAACCCGTTCACAGTACCTTTGTTATCCTTGTTAACAGTGACATCGCCGGCTTTGAGGTCTTTACCTTCTACAGTACCTTCCGATGTAATATTGCCTTTAGTCTTGATGCTGCCATCAGTACCGTCAAGAACAATATTACCATTACCCAAGTTAACTTTATCAGCCAATTTGATATCGTAATTCGTATGACCGTCAGCAGGATCTACCGTTTCTTCCAGTACCAAATTCGGGGTTTCTGTATTCTTTTTATTAACAGATACCATCGTTTTGGATGCCGCTGCCGCTTTCTTCACATCACCGATGTTCGCCGCATTTGTCTCAACCGTACCGCCGCTCGCTACATTGGAGATGACTTTGCCACCATTGTTTAAGCCTTTATCGGTAAGAGATATTTCATTTGCACCCGGATTAATAGTCATGCCTTTAGGACCATATTGAGTTGTATTCGTACCGTCTGTCACAGTCGTGCCTGCACCACTGATTGTGGATACTGCATTGCCGTTTTTGAATTGAGCGCTGGTCAAGTCATTCAATTCTTTAGACAATTGCACGTGCAACTTACCGTCTTTCGCATTAACGCCGATATTATTATCAGACAATTTCGATGCATCAGCACCGCCAACGATTTCAAGTTTTTGATTCAATGTCTTATTAATAACTTCAGGATTATTGTCTCCACCGAATTGCAAACCGTCTTTCAATGTCGCTACCTGTTCTTCAGTACCTGCAGCATTAGTATAAACAATGCGATCCGCAGGGTCTGTTTCACCTACGTGAGCGTCCCCTTTTCCAGTCTTAATAGTCGCCTTTGCACCATCCGGATTCGTAAGGCCTAGACTAGTCATATCAGAAATCTCTTTATTTAAGGAGAATGTAATATCTCTGCCAGTTTGATTTACATTTAGGTTATTACCTGCTTTAAAAGTCACTGTATCAGAACCTGTTACAGTACTAGTTGAATCACCGGAGTGAGTTCCGCTATCAGCAGCAGTAGCGACATTCCATGTTGCCAAGGTCTTAACCTTTTGTTCGCCTTCCGGTGTGAGGTTATCCAATTTATTGGTGGCCGCATTATTGATTTTATCCTTTGTATCATCGTTGATATCAAAGGTAACTACACCGTCTGCTTCGGTCTTAGCGGTTGTCATACCGCCGTTCTTAAAGTTCAAACCTTTACTCAACGTAACAGTCTTATCTGCACCGTCATTATCCTTATACGTCAGGTTAGTAGATTCAGCAACCTTATTCGGATCAAGACCGATTTTATAAGTTGCGGAATCTTTATCTGCGCTAACATCCGGGGTCACGGTAATCGCACCGTTAGGATCCGCTGCAGCCATTGTAACCGCTTTAACAGCTTCTTGTTTAACCGCTTTTTCTGTCACGGTTACTGTTACATCATCACCGGCTGCGGAAGTTGTCACAAGACCGGAACCTTTTACGTTAAACTTCACATCACCTGTACTTAAGGATTTTTCTGTCGTATTACCTGTATCACCACCTAAGGAAATCTTACGAGCCAAGGCTGCCGTATTGGTAGCAATATTTTGAGCGTTCGTCTCAATATTGCCTTTATTTGTCGCAATATCTCCGGCATTTTTCGTGATATTGTCCGCATTCTTTGCAATATTGTCCTTATTCTTATCGATATTAGCCTTATTCGTAGCAATATCATCTTTATTTGTTGCTACTTGTGTATCAACGGCTTTCAATTGATCTTCTGTTGCCGCACGACCGCTAACAGGAGTTGTAGTACCAGGTGTCCAGGACGTATTAGTAAGCCCTTCTACCGCAGGTGTTGTCACCTTTGTCGTAGCTGTTACAGTATTAAAGTTTACATCATTTTTAGTCGCTACAGTAAATGTCTTGCCATTTTGAGTAATAGCGATATTGGAACCATCATTAAATGTAACGGTATCGCCACCTGTTACTGTTTCAGCATTATTTCCGTTTGCTTTCACATTCCATGCGGACAAAGATTTAACCTTCTGTTCCCCGTCCGGTGTGAGATTATCCAATTTATTGGTGGCCGCATTATTGATTTTATCCTTTGTATCATCGTTGATATCAAAGGTAACTACACCGTCTGCTTCGGTCTTAGCAGTTGTCATAGTACCGTTCTTAAAGTTCAAACCTTTTTTTAATGTAACGGTCTTATCTGCACCATCATTATCCTTATAGGTCAAGTTAGTAGTCTCAGCTACTTTAGTTGGATCGATACCAACTTTGTAAGTTGCTGTATCTTTGTCCGCGCTAAGTTCAGGTGTCACAGTAATCGGACCATTAGGATCCGCCGCTGCCATTGTAACCGCTTTAACAGCTTCTTGTTTAACCGCTTTTTCTGTCACGGTTACTGTTACATCATCGCCGGCTGCAGAAGTCGTTACAAGACCTGCACCTTTTACGTTAAACTTCACATCTCCTGTACTTAAGGATTTTTCTGTTGTGCTACCAGTATTACCACCTAAAGAGATTTTACGAGCTAAAGCTGCCGTATTGGTTGCAATATTACCTTTATTTGTGGCAATTTCTGTAGCATTTTTCGTGATATTGTCCGCATTCTTTGCAATATTGTCCTTATTCTTATCGATATTATCCTTATTCGTAGCAATATCATCTTTATTTGTTGCTACTTGTATATCAACGGCTTTCAATTGATCTTCCGTTGCCGCACGACCGCTAACAGGAGTTGTAGTACCAGGTGTCCAGGACGTATTTGTAAGCCCTTCCACTGCAGGTGCTGTCACTTTCGAACCAGCTGTTACACTGTTAAACGTCACATCATCTTTTGTTGCAACGGTGAAAGTTTTGCCATTTTGCGTAATAGCGATATTGGAACCATCATTAAATGTAACTGTATCGCCACCTGTTACTGTTTCAGCATTATTTCCGTTTGCTTTCACATTCCATGCGGACAAAGATTTAACCTTCTGTTCCCCGTCCGGTGTGAGATTATCCAATTTATTGGTGGCCGCATTATTGATTTTATCCTTTATATCATCGTTGATATCAAAGGTAACTACACCGTCTGCTTCGGTCTTAGCAGTTGTCATAGTACCGTTCTTAAAGTTCAAACCTTTTTTTAATGTAACGGTCTTATCTGCACCATCATTATCCTTATACGTCAGGTTAGTAGATTCAGCAACCTTATTCGGATCAAGACCGATTTTATAAGTTGCGGAATCTTTATCTGCGCTAACATCCGGGGTCACGGTAATCGCACCGTTAGGATCCGCTGCTGCCATTGTAACCGCTTTAACAGCTTCTTGTTTAACCGCTTTCTCGGACACGGTTACCGTTACATCGTTACCGTTTGCAGCAGTCGTAGCAAGACCCGCCCCTTTTATATTCAACGTGCTGTTAGCAAGATTAACATCACCTGTACCTGCATCACCGGCAACTTTCAAATTCACGCTCTTAAGCTGTGCCACATTAACAGCATCCGTGTCAGCAGTACCTGCAGCCACCCCTGTGATTTGACGTGTATTTGTATCGTTACCTACAGCAAAAGCTCCTAACGTAGATGTCAATGCTGTACCGGACAAAGCGCCGTATTTATCAGTTCTTGAATCATTTACATTATAGCCGGCTACACCGCTAGCCGTGCTTGATTTCGACTGTGAACCTACGGCAACACCGTTCTCTACAGTAGCAGATGCACCTGTACCGATAGCTAAGCCCTTAACAGCAGACACCGTAACAGAAGCATCAGGACCTATGGCCATAGAGTCAGCAGCCTCAGCGCCCTTGTTCGATTTATTCCCTGCCAAATCAGATTTGATAGAAATATATTTCGGTAATGTTTTTTCAGCGATTGCAAATAGCTGAGAGCCGTTCACCGCATCAGTAGAAGTTGCACTGACAACACCGGGTGCCACATTTTTAAGCTGACGTTCATACCCGGCAGCACCGAATGATACCACGTCACCGGACAATACATGTTCGCCACCGGCCCAGTTAACCGTATCCCCATTGCTCAACGTATAACTTGTCTGTGCCACACCCGCTGCATCAGTAGTAGCACCACCACCGATAGCAATAGAATTATCCCGATTAGCCTTTGCCCCGGATCCGATAGCGATAGAGTTAACTACATTCCCTGATTTACCATCTAGGCGAGTAGCGGAGTCCGCCCCCATCCCTAAAGAAAGACCTAGATCACCGGCTTTAGTTTTCATACCGATGGCAGTCCCTGCATGGCTAGCTGTAGCAGTTATATATTGAGGTAGCTGTATATTCGCTAAATCAATTGACGCCTGTCTCAATGTACCCGTTTTAGCTTGTCCGGTATTAATATCCGTATACGTTACGGTTTTAGCAAACGCGGCCTCCACGTCATCTCCACCGATTACGATAGAGGAAGCACCTTTAGCTATGGTATCACCACCGATAGCAATAGACTGTGCCCCTATAGCTTTAGCACCACTATCACCAGAAGCACCGCCAATAGCAATGCCCTGATCATCTTGAACTAAGGAATGAGCCCCGATAGCAACACTGTTATTACCACTAGCTGTAATCCCAGCACCTATCCCGATCGCCTTATCCCCATCAGCCGAAGAGGTTCTGAATTGACTACTTGTCCCTATCACGACAGTAGATCTGTTACTAGTACTTGCATATTCACCGATTTTAACAGAGCCTCTATCTGTAAGCTCCGTCGGCAAAGGCGCGCCCATAACAGGCGCCACGCCGCCTGTTACCGCCAATACGGCAAAAACACTGGCCAATACAGTTTTCTTAGCACTGTAGTTGCTGGCAATCTCAGACACAACTACATAACATTCTTTACTTTTACTCCAAATTACCTTAAAAATCTTGTTCATTAACTTCTCCTATTGTAATAACTATAACCTAGACATCACTTTATAAATCCTCACGAGTTACACATTTAAGATTTATAATTACTCATAATATGTACATTATATAAGATTATCGATATAACAATCAAGGAAAATTCATTTTTTATTCATGCTTTATCAGTATATGAGAATCCAGTATTTATATGGATATTTTATTACTTTTAATTTTTAACTAATAATTATAAGTGTATTTTTTTACCCATTAGCCATCTATTTTATGAAATTTTATTCATTTTAAACATAAATTTATATTTATATATATTTTTTTATTGCCAGCTATGATAAAAACGCAATATAGAACTAATTTTTTCTATCTATTATCATTAAATTCATCGTAAAAATGATATTTCTAATCGTGTTAACACCTATATCTAGCTATATATAAAAAGGGCATCAATATATCGACACCCCTAAATGACAAAAGCGGATAGCTCATTACGAACTATCCGCTTATTTCTTTGGTGATCCAGGAGGGATTCGAACCCCCGACCCACGGCTTAGAAGGCCGTTGCTCTATCCAACTGAGCTACTGAACCATGTATACTCATATATAATTATCTACTATAGTATAATTTATGTCTTATATGACGTCAATAAGTGAAACGTCTCACCTAAAAAAGGCAAAAAAAAATGGAGCGGGTGAAGGGAATCGAACCCTCGCGACCAGCTTGGAAGGCTGGGGCTCTACCATTGAGCTACACCCGCAAAATAAAAATGGTCGGAGCAGCAGGATTCGAACCTGCGACCCTCTGGTCCCAAGCCAGATGCGCTACCAAACTGCGCTATGCCCCGTCATTCGTTACTTTGCCATTATAGCAAACCCAATGGTTGATGTCAACCACTACTATCACAGAGAACATCATAAAACATGCATCTCTGTAACGAAATTTATTATATCACCGACCAAAAAAACTGACAAGTATTTTTATGTGAAATTCTATAATTTTATAAATAAAAATAGAAACCGTATAGCGACATTACGGAGCCACACGATTTCTATTAATATCATAATCCGAATCACGCTAGAGTCGTGATTTAAATATGTCACGAAAGCTATATTGTGATTAACCTTCGTAGCTGCCATCTTCAATAACTTGAGGATTTTTAGCGATACCTTGTTTTACAGCAACTTCAGCAACAGCTTTTGCTACAGCCGGAGCCACACGTGGATCAAATACGGACGGCATTACATTTTCATCATTCAATTCGCTATCAGGAATCAAATGTGCCAATGCATCGGCAGCAGCCAATTTCATTTCGTCAGTAATCTTGGATGCGCGAACATCGATAGCACCGCGGAATACACCAGGGAATACGGCCACGTTGTTGATTTGGTTAGGCGCATCGGAACGGCCTGTACCGGCAATGCGAACACCGGCGGCTTTCATATCCGCATAAGTCGCTTCCGGATTAGGATTTGCCATTGCGAATACGATAGCATCATCAGCCAGATTTTCCAAAATGTCTTTTGTGAAAGCACCCACTGCGGATACACCGAGAAGAATGTCTGCACCCTTCGCATTTTCAGCCAAGTTGCCATGTTTTTCTTCAAGGCCTAACATATCAATCAATTCAGCTTGCAAGGAGTCAAGGCGTTTATAGTCCTTATGCAATACACCGGAGGATACCAATACGGTAATGTTGCGGGCACCTGCAAGATACAATAGACGTGCAATGTTCGCACCGGCTGCACCGGCACCGTTTACAACGATTTTAGCAGTCGCTAAATCTTTCTTTACCAAACGAAGAGCACCTTTTACACCGGCAAGACAAGCGATTGCTGTACCGTGTTGATCATCATGGAATACAGGAATTTCCAACTCTTCTTTCAAACGATTTTCAACTTCATAACATTTAGGGGAAGAAATATCTTCCAAGTTGATACCTGCAAAGTTTTTTTGCAGCAATTTTACGGTATTAATCAATGTATCCGCATCTTTTGTATCTACTACCAACGGGATACAGTCAACATTACCGAATTTTTTAAACAGAAGGGATTTCCCTTCCATTACAGGCAAAGCTGCAGCGGCACCGATGTCACCAAGGCCGAGTACACGAGTGCCGTCGGATACTACGGCAACCATATTGGAACGGCATGTCAATTCAAAAGATTCCGCTTCATTATCTTTAATACGCAAGCATGGTTCTGCTACACCAGGAGTGTATGCGACAGATAGATCATGTGCGTCTTTTAATTCATATTTAGTTCCTACAGTTAAGAAACCTTTTAATTCACGTTTTTTCTGTACTGCTAATTCACGTACGTCCATAATAAATCTCCTTTTGGATACAAACGGACTCAATAGAGTCGGTATAAAATACCTCTTGCTAACATCATTATACAGAATGTATGTTAACATTTCAATATTTTTCGATTTAGTTTTTCGAAACTTTTAGAAATGTATAATGATTGTAATTTTACGCTTTCACAGACGGCAGATTTCGACCGTAGAAAATCTCCATCATCTCTTGTTTTAATTGATGTTTAATTTCCTTGATTTCACGAGCGCTCAACTCATCCTCGGTAATACCGAATAAATAATTGTCCAGATCAAATTCCTTCAACATCATTTTCGTATGGAAAATATTTTCCTGATATACATTCACATCAATCATATTGTATAGATTTCTAGTCTTTGCGTTAATGTAGTTTTGAATGGAATTGATGCGATGATCAATATAGATTTTTTTACCCGATACATCGCGTGTAAAGCCGCGCACATGATAATCCAATGTAAGAATATCCGAATCAAAGTTGTTAATCAAATAATTGAGGGCATTAAGCGGTGAAATCTGACCGCATGTGGACACCTCGATATCGGCACGGAATGTGCTGACCCCTTTATGAGGATGACTTTCCGGATATGTATGCACCGTAAGATGCGATTTATCAAGATGCATCACCACATCTTCTTTTTCAATTTCCTCTTCGGAAATCAAGATGGTTACGGACGCCCCCTGCGGATCATAATCCTGCTTTGCCACATTCAAAATATTGGCACCGATGATGCGGCTCACTTCCGTCAAAATCGATGTCAATCGTTCCGCATTATATACTTCATCAATATACTGAATATATTGCTTCTTTTCTTCCTCGGTACGGGTATAACAAATATCATAAATATTAAAACTCAAGGTCTTTGTGAGATTATTAAATCCATATAACTTCATTTTAGGCTTCGCTTTAACTTGTGTATCCATGATATGTCATAACCCTTTCCATGCATAGACTTACTATTTTTTGTGAAAGCTTCGTTTCCGATACTTTCACCATATAATTAAACAATATCCTTTTTATATACAAACTCTACATCAAATTGTCCTTTGTCATAGGTAACGACGGCAAAGGTGCCGCCGGATCGGTCCCGAGGCAGTGAGATACTGCCCGGATTGACAAATAACGCATCGTCCTGACGATATTCGCCGTGATGATGACTGTGACCGGCCACGACCAGGCGCGCCCCCATCGAACATCCAAGATAGAGTAATTCCTGTATTCGATTATAATATGATACCTCATGACCATGAGTCATGTAAATATAGGTATCCTCCAGAGGAATCAACTGTTCCTTCGGCTCGAGAGGCTGCACGCGATCATTATTTCCCCGTACCGCATAAACCGGAACCGCTGTATGATCCTGCATATACCTCGCATCATCGCCATAATCCCCGGCATGCAGCCACATATCGATGTGTCGATTCTCTGTCGCTTTCAATACGAGATCTATATTTTCCAGATACCCGTGGGTATCGCTGATTATACCAATTCGTTTCATACTAACCTAAAATGTTTTGTATTCTAAACCTAACTGTGATTCACATTAAACTTACAGGTATTTTATAAGTTTCCGTAACGCACGGCCTCGATGGCTGATGCTTTCCTTTGCATCGATAGATAGTTCCGCCATGGTTTTCTTACATTGAGGTACGTAAAAGTACGGATCGTATCCGAACCCCTCTGTCCCCTTCGGTTCATCTTGAATCAAGCCGTCACAAAAGCCTTCCGCAGTTATCTCACGACCGTCCGGATACACGAGGGCCAATGCACATACATAGTGGGCCGAGCGGTTGTCGTTTCCCTGTAAATCACGAATCAATTTCGCATTATTCGCATCATCATCTCCATGAACCCCTGCATACCGAGCGGAATACACTCCCGGAGCCCCGTCAAGCGCATCCACCGTAAGTCCTGAATCATCCGCAAGACAGGGCTTCTTTGTGGCCTGCGCATAATAACGAGCCTTAAGCAATGCATTCTCCATAAAGGTAGTACCCGTTTCCTCCGGTTCATTGATATCGATGACATCTTTCACCGATACACACTCAATGGACAGATGTGAAAAAGCCTCTTTAAATTCACGGATTTTACCTTTATTTCCCGTCGCCAATACGATGGTTTTCATATTATACCTCCGGTGCCGTCGGAAATTCTTTGCCGACTTTATTTGCCGTAGCACCTAAGACTTCACGTTGTTTCGCCATCAATTCATCAGTAGCGGCCTCCGCTAAGTCGAGCAATGCATCGAGCTCATGCCGATTAAAAGTACCGTGTTCACCTGTCCCCTGCACCTCTACAAGATTACCGGAACCGGTACGCACCACATTCATATCTACTATCGCAGCGCTATCTTCTTCGTAACAAAGATCGGTAATAGGACCGTCAGGGCCGATTCCCACGGAAATCGCCGCACAGAAGTCGGTAATCGGGAACTTTCCTGCACCGCCGAAGGTGAAATCCACCGCATCAACGAGCGCCACGAATGCACCGGTAATAGATGCGGTGCGGGTGCCTCCATCCGCCTGAATTACATCGCAGTCGACGGTTATGGACCGTTCTCCGAGGGCGTTAAGGTCCACGACAGCACGCAACGCACGCCCTATGAGACGTTGGATTTCAACGGTGCGCCCCGTCTGTTTCCCTTTTACCGCCTCACGGCTGACCCGAGTCTGAGTTGAGCGAGGCAACAGAGAATATTCCGCCGTCACCCAGCCTTGACCTGTCCCTTTCAGCCAACGCGGTACGGAGTCCTCGACAGTAGCCGTGCAAATAACCTTCGTCTTGCCGCACTCGATTAATACGGACCCTTCTGCATATTCCGTAAAATGCCGTGTAATCTTGATAGGTCGTAACTGACCCGCTGTTCTATTATCGCTGCGCATAGGAACCTCACCATTCTAAAATTATACAGATAGAACGCCCCTTTCACAAAGGGGCGCCGTAGCTTTATTATAGCATATTTTTTCTATTTTACATCACAGAGAATATATCCCTCAGCACTTTCGAGCAATCATAATTCATATTGCCCCATGCCTAAAGAATCCACAACGACATAACGGTCGGCACCGCCTTCTATTTTGGCGCGTTTCGCCTCCGTTACCGCATCATACCTCGTAGCCTCATCAGCCTGCCAAGGGATAAACATGGCATAGACACTTTGCGGGCCGTACGGTCCATATTGACCACGTGATAATACACTGTGCCACCCTACCTTATCCTCATACATACGCACTTTTTCGATACGTTCCTCCTGAACCCCCGTTTCATCGTAGTAAATATTGCGATGATCGGACCATATGGGCCCTGTCCCTGAACGCTCCGCCTCAGCCATATCATATCGATTCGCCCACTGGACCTTCCATTTCGATATGAGATCATCAATATATACAGTGACATTCTTTGACTGTTTATAACGCACAGGGTCAAATGCTGGTTCAATAACCTTGCTGTAATCGAGCCCCGCCATAGATAAAATGATACCCGTATTGACATACGGCAACGCTTCTTGCACCGAATAACCGCCTTCAAGAACGGCTATATCCGCCTGCAATAAATCGACCAGTTCCGCATACCCCTTTGCGGTCACCTGCATATTCGCCAATGGATCGCTGAAATGATTATCCTGTCCCGCAGAATTGATGACGATATCCGGCTTGAAATCCTCCAAAATAGGCAATACCAACTCCCGCATCACTGTTAGCAGACCTTCATCACCCGTGCCCGGCGGCAACGGAATATCTATATTCCCGCCGACGGCTTGAGGTCCGCCGAACTCATCCATAAAACCCGTCCCGGGATATAATGTCCGCCCATCCTGATGAAAGCTGATATACAACGTATCAGGGTCGTGATAGAACACATCCTGCGTCCCGTCACCGTGATGAACGTCCGTATCCACCACGGCAATCCGCTTGATTCCATATTGTTGACGCATATGCTGAATCATGACGGCTTCAATATTAATGATACAAAAACCACGAATACCGTGAACCATGGACATCGCATGATGCCCCGGAGGCCGCACGAGGGCAAATGCACGATCCACCTCACCGGATAATACGGCATCTGCCGCTGCAATAGCACCTCCGGCTGACACCCGATGTGCTTCCGTCACCCAGGAAGCCAGATCAGGAGCCCCTACATGAACGCGTTCAATCGTATCCCAATCGGCTACGATAGGATTATATTCACGAATATTAGAGAGATCCAGCAAGCCCTCTTCTACGATCTGGTCTCGCGTATAAAGCAGGCGCTCCTGCCGTTCCGGATGAGTTTCGGAAATCTTCCAGTCAAAGGCCGGGAAAAATACGAGTCCTAATGTCTGACGGTCTTCTACCCGCTCGGCAGATTTCATACCGGCTTGTAGCTGACCTGCATTCTCTATAGCATTTGGATTTACATCCAGATTTTTATCATTTATAGAATATCCTATAGAGGTCAATCCATGACGATTACGATATGATAATCCTTTATTCCACATGATGTTTCACCCCCGCTTCAAGTTGTACTTTCACCGTAATCAAACGCTCCAGCGATTGCCAGCCCTCTACTACAGGGAAATCCTCCAGGCTGATGACCTCCACATCCTGATGATGATTAAGTCCCAACCGATCCGCCTCAGCACACAATAAAGATGTAGCGTAATGGACTACATCATCGCCACGCCGTAGCGTGCAATTCGCTTCCTTGATGCCCAGTTCGGGAACAACGAGCATACGACGCTTCGTATCGACGTGAACGGTAATCTCGATGGTCGATAAAGCCACGGCCGCACCGATGGCATTGGCAACGGCCGCATTATCCGGAATGGTAACCGGCAGTTTCAGATATGTTCCTATACTTTCACCTAAACTCGATGCCGTCCCTCCTACTACCACAAGCTGAGCCGGTTTAAATACATCGGGATTTACGATATCCGCCACCACGTAAACGGGACGTTTATTTTCCGCCGCCACAACGTCTTCGATACCACATTGAATAGTCTGAAGTGCGGTATGTATAATTTTTTGAGCTAATTCCTCTACCGGACCGGAACTATCTAAGGCACGTATTGACTCTTCGGCCAACTTCATATCACCATATCGGGCAAAGCCCAACACGATAAGAGCATCCCCCAAGGTCGGTGTTTCACCGCCGAGCGCCGCCGACGGACCGACGCGTTCAGGGCCTACGGTAAAAACTCCATCCTCAATGCGCACCGCGGACTCGCCGCCGATACCGACAGAGGTTACCGCAAAGGACCGAACGGCACTCGGGTATTCACGGATGGAGACACCATTCTTCGTCATGAGAGGGCGTCCCTGTTTCCACAAGGATATATCCGTCGTAGTGCCTCCAATATCTAAGGCCACCGTATGACTGTCTCCAACCGCTTTCAAAGCATACAATCCCAATACTGTCGCGGCCGGACCCGTGAAAACAGTTTCAACAGGACGTGACTTCATATGTGCAATCGGCAAAGATCCGCCATCCGCCTTAAGAATGTAAAGCGGAGCTGTAATATTACGTTTTCGTAAAGCTTCCTCGACACTCGTTTTAAATGATGTAAATACGGGGGTAACCGCACTGTTAAAATAAGCACTGATCGTACGCCGCGGAAAATTTAAAGATCCGCTGAGACTGCTCCCCGTCGAAATCACATCGTAATATGATTTCAGCTGATTCGCCACGGATAGTTCCTCTTGAGGATTACGAACACCGAACTTTGCCGATACCGCCGCCAGATTATGTTTATGTCGATTAGCGGAAATATCCGCTACGGATGTTTCCACTACAATACCGCGGTGGTCCGTATAGCCTTTTATATATTGTGGTTGTACGGGAAAGCTATAGTCCACGTTCATCCCGGGTCCCGTAATAACATATAAATCTACAGGCGCCTCCTTATGTTCCACAATGGTATTGGTCACAACGGTCGTAGACAGGGTAACCTGCTCGATAGATTTCGTTAAATTATCAGCTTCGCCGGTCTTAGCAGCATGAGTACGCAATGACTGTAACACCGCATCAAGGGCTGCACCGATACCGTCCATGAGATTATCCTTTGTTGTACGCGCCTTTGCCGATGCAATCACGCGATGTCCTTCAATGATGACCGCATCCGTAAAAGTGCCGCCCACATCCAATCCTAATAGCATAAAACCTCCTATACCGATCAGATCGCTAGAAAACAAATAATCGGTTAATCAAAAAATCAATCGAAACACAATGGAAAAAGGCTGTACTCATCTCTATGAGACGAGTACAGCCTTCTGTTATTTCGCAGATACAGATGCGTAATTCTTGATGATAACAATCGGAGTCATTTGACTGTCATTACCGAACGGATTATCAATCAAAAGCTTTGCAATTTTACTGGCGTCAACGCCGCTGCTCGTACCGAGTACGGCAGAGCGCTTCAAGTCGTTAACATCCGCCACAACGGCACCGTAACAACCGGTACGGGACACGATTTTCTCCGCTACCTTATCCGGATTTTTCGGACCGTATACGATATGTTTATCGAATGGCGGCATGGTGCCCGTTACGTCGTCGGCAAGAGCCGCCGCACGGGAAATTGAATAAAACACGCCGTTTTTTCTAAATATTTTTGCAATGGCGCCAAGGATAAAGGCACCCAAAACTTTCCATTTACCATCAATTTCCATAGCCGCCTGCATGCCGTAAACGGAGCTCATGGACCCCTCTGCAGGTACAAAGCGATTGATGAGACGAGCCTGCCAGGACGGCGTTAACTCTTCCGGACGGGTGAAATGTCCCTGCGTAATAGCCACAACGGATTCCGCTACGCATACGATATCCTCAGGTCCTATATTATGTCCGCCGTATTCAACAATGGCATCTACGATGTCATCATTATCTGTCAGTATACGCGTAGGAACCGTAACCAATTCTAACTCTGCCATAGCTGCCTCCTTAATGCCCTAATGCGGCTTCTAATTCTTCCGGTGTCAATCGTACACGATCTTTTGCAATATGCCAGTCTTCACGACCGACCACCTGGTATACGATATCGATATTCATGTAAGGGAAACCGATAAGAGCGTCCCGAATATTGCCATTCTTGGCTTTCAATGTTACATATAGACGAATCGTACCGCCCTTACGTGGTTCGATGATAACAGATTCAAAGTAACCGTCGTTACGGGGACGACTCATATCCATCGTCCAGGACTCTACTTTCACCGCATCAAACTGTTCCTCCGGCAAGAGATGACGAGGGAATAAATCCATTATAGTACCGTTCTGACGCCCCTTATTTACAAACGGAATATCACAGAACAATGTAATGCTATCAAATGTCATATCCAACAATTGAAAGTTCGTTTTCCGTTTCGGCAACAACACAATATGCTCATCGCCTTGTTTAAGGACAAATAAACGAAATAATAAGTACAGCACCGCAATAATTACGATAATGGCAACTACTGCAGTTAGGATATTATATAACCACATAAGGGCATCTCCTTTACAATGTAATATACTCTATGGTTCTGCGACTTGTATCAAGAAAGGATGCGCTTAGCATATCGCCTAAAACGATATCCTTTGTAAAATACAAATCCACGGAGCCCGATGTTTTCTGCGGATTGAACAAATCATTTCCGGCTAATGTACGCCTTACAAGTTCACTTGTTTCAAAAGCGGGATCGATAAAACGAATCCGCCCCTCCGTCAGTTCCTCCAACAGAGGCTGTACAAACGGGAAATGGGTACATCCGAGGACTACCACATCAATTTCTCGCGATAAAAGAGGCTCTAAATATTCACTACATACATCGCGCACAAAATGATCATCTAAATGGCCCTGCTCGATCAATCCCGCCAGCTCGGGACAAGGTTGTTCCCAAACGAGGATCTCATGATCCACCTCAAGGGCTACATGTTTGTGAATATGACTGTTTACAGTCGCCACCGTAGCCATGATGCCGATAGTATTGCTCTTGCTGGCGTCAATAGCGCTCTTTACACCTTGAGATACGCCGATAACCGGCACGGACACGCGCGCACGCACCGCATCCAAAGCCACCACCGTAAATGTGTTACAGGCGATAACGATCAGCTTCACAGGCTGATTTTCTAACGCATCCGCAATGCGGCATGCCAACGCAGTGATTTCATCATCACTGCGATTTCCCACAGGATTATTCGCATTATCACCGATATAAACAAAATCTTCGTTAGGAAACTGTTCTTGTAATACCTTTAATACGGATAAACCGCCGACCCCGGAATCAAAGACGCCGATGGGTAATTGTTGTCGATTACTCATGATGCATCTCCTCGACAGCTGCTAACATGGGTTGATAAAAAGTATCCTCCAGACGTACAATCTTACCCGTCGATTTCGACATGAACGCATTCTTCGTTTCGCCCGTCGCAAGCAACGCGCCGTCAGAGGCACGACACATGCGATAGCGGAAAACCATCTGTGCACGAGTCATCTTGACCAGGTAGGTCTCAATATGAATTTCATCATCAAATCTGGCCGGCTCTTTATAATCGCAGGATACAGTCATAATAGGAAACACGATATCCCGATTCATCATATCCCACAATGTCACCCCGATATGACGAAGAAACTCGATGCGGGCCAGCTCAAACCATCTGAAATGATTACTATGATGTGCAATACCCATCATATCGGTTTCATAAAAACGTACATGTATTGAAGCAATATGCATAAATCTTTCCTTCTTAAACAGAATACAAATTTCATTGTATATCTATTGCTATAGGGTGTCAAATAAATAGAGGCAGTTCAATCACAACAGGATTAAACTGCCTTAATTGGTGAAAGTTTACCCATTGCCACCAAAAGGGAAAAATTTCTTTGCTTGTTGCTGATGACTGGTCTTGATATATCGGTTGGCAACCTTATACGCAATCCCGAGTACAGCCATATCATCTAGCCATCCCAAAACGGCAATTGTATCGGGAACGATATCAATGGGCAACACAAGATATCCCAGGGCACCGGCAATAACGGCTTTCACATATTTCGGCGTATCCTCGTCCCGCAAACAGAAAAACAAGGTCACCGCTTGTTGTACAAAGGCAAGTTTCTTACCGTATCGCCCGAGAAAGACGACAAATCTGGATTCACTGAAAAACTTACCGTATTTAATGATTTTTAATGGATTCATCACATTAATCCTTCAATGCTTATCTGCGAAATTCGTCAAACTTGGACCTCGTAGTTTCCTTTACCGTAGAAATTGCCTGTCCCGCAGATTCTTTAGCAGTGCCTACGACGTTCGTAGCCGTAGCTTTCGCATTCTCTACAGCCACTTGAGCCGAAGCCTTTGCTACCTCCACGCCGCCTTTAGCTAATTCCTTAGCAGTCTCAAAGCCGTCCTTCGCCGATTCGTATTTTTCCTTCGCCGCATCGGACACCTTTGCCACAACTTCAGCGGCATTATCATGGAGTTGATACTTCGTTTCGTTATTCCACTTTTCAATGGCCGGGCTTACCTTATCATCATAGACCTGTTTCAAAGTTTCCTTTGCCAATCCTGTTTCATTGGCAATACCTGCCCACACGTCGCGTTGACCTTGCGTGAAAGGAATGCTGGTCGCAGCATCGCGGGCAATTTCGGAGGCCATCGCTTTGCCGTTTTCAAGGAATTCCGCAACCATAGGTTTGTAGCGTTCAATATCGGAAGGCATACCGTCCTGAATCCAGATATGTGCAACCTTGCCGATTGCATACGTCAATCCGATAGCCACAGGTATGCGGACAGCTTTCACAGGAATCACTAAGGATATCGCGGCAGTCGCTACAGCCGTACTCAAACCACCCACAAAGCCTACAACGGCACCAGTTTGTAATTCCACATCATATAAATGGGCAATGCGCGTTACCATATATGTTGCATTAGCACATAGCGCAACATTACTGAATTTTGGAGATAAAGCCAATGCTGCCGCACGCCCTGCCCCCCAGAAAATAAATTGTTCAACTTGATAATCACGATCTTGAGAACCGTCCATAAGAGGCTCAAGTGTTACGCCATTATATTCCGCCATAATTATTCTCCTTTGTTGTGTACCAACTATAGGTCATATTATTAGTATTATTATACCATTCTATGTGTAGAAGTGAAATGAAATTTTATGTTTACCCCGTAAATGGTTCATATCGAAAAGCATCATTATGAGGGCTGTCTTTACCAACTTGTGAGACCGCCGTCTATGGTCCACGCCGCACCTGTTACGAACGAAGCTTTACGGCTCAATAAGAATGCGATAACTTCACCGATTTCATGTGGTTTGCCGATGCGCCCCAACGGATAATGCTGTCCCATTTCCGCCTTTGCGGTCGCCATATCCTGATGAGCATGAGCTATTTGTTTATCCACCAATGATGTATCTACATCGCCGGGACACACGCAGTTGACCCGCACCCCATGAGGCGCCATTTCCAAAGACAGCGATTTAGTAAAACTGACCACGGCCCCCTTCGATGCGCCGTATACGGAGCATGCTACATTTCCTTGAAGCCCCGCATCGCTGGCCACCGTTACGATACTGCCCTTCGCTGATCGTAAATAAGGCAATGAAGCCTGGCATAAGAATACGGTGCCCTTCACATTGGTGCCGAACATCTCGTCAAAGGCGGCTTCCGTCACATCCGCCAAAAGTTCTTCTTCATAATAACCCGCCGCAGTCACGAGGGCCGAAATACCGCCGAAAAAATTTACCGTTTCCTTTACAATACGCTGACAATCTTCTATTTTCGATACATCACCTTGCACAAAGCGAACTTTTGACGAAAAGCGGCGCAATTTCATTTTCGCCTTCTGTCCTTCCCGTTCATTACGGCCGTTAATAGCTACACACCAGCCGTCCTTCAACAACAGTTCCGCCGTAGCAAACCCGATGCCCGACGTACCACCGCTGATCAATGCCACCTGCACATCACTTTTATGAGGCATACCTAGCCCTCCTATAAGTTCGTAATATAATCAAACACCAATTTTATGAGCATGACAGTCGTTACCGACAAAAACACGACACGCACCAGAGACGAGCCTTTCATGATGGCCAGCTGCGACCCTATATACGCACCGATCACCTGACCGACGGCCGCCGCCAAACCATAATAAACTTGTACATGCCCAAGATAGAAAAACACGATAAGCGATGCTAAATTACTGGTAAAATTTAAAATCTTCGCATTCGCCGAAGCGTGAAGAAAATCAAAGCCCGTAAAAATAAAACCCATGATGAGAAATGTTCCGGTCCCCGGTCCGATAAATCCATCATACATACCGATGCCAAGGGCGAAGGCCATACAAATATATAAAGCCCGTCCCATCACTTGCGATGTACGATTCACCTCGCCCCAGTCCCTTTTAAACACCACGAACAGCGTCACCCCTACAAGAAGTGCGATAATAATGGGTTTTACATAGAGAGGCGGCAACGATACCACCGCAACGGTACCGACCATGGAACCTATAAAGGTAAACGGTAAAAGTTTACAAACCAGGCTGAAGTCGACCATGCCGTTGCGCAAGAACGTAATGGATGCGCTGCCGGCACCAAAAATGCTGGATAGTTTATTACTGCCGAGAGCCACGCTGGGCGGCAGGTTCGTAAGCAGCATAGCCGGCACGGAAATGAGCCCGCCACCGCCGACAATGGAGTCCACAAATCCCGCGAAAGCGCCTGCCACACAGAGCAGCATAAGCACTAACACATCGTAAGGTAATCCCGTTATTCCTATTAGCCAATCCATAGATTTCCTCTTTTCACATAGTACAGCAACGGTCGCCGAAGGCCACCGTTGTCATGCTTTATGTATTTGATTGTACACCGAGTCGATCTAAAGCCAATGTGTATCCATCGGCACCATATACCAAACATCGTTTTACACGGCTGATTGTAGCCGTACTGGCTCCGGTTTCCTCTACAATTGTTTCATAGCTGTCACCGGAACGCAACATTTTAGCCACTTGTAAGCGTTGAGATAATGCCTTGAGTTCGTTGACCGTGCAAATATCCTCAAAAAACGCATAACATTCTTCAATATTTTTCAAGGTCAGGATAGCGGTGAATAATTCATCATTTTGTAGGCTTCTTAATTTCTCATTTATGCTCATAAGTACCTCCTATTTCTTATTCATCGCTTTAGATAGACCGTCACCGATCATCTGAATTACCTGCACGAGAATAACCAAAATAATGATAGTCGCAATCATGATATCCGCCTGAAAACGTTGATAGCCGTACCGGATGGCAATATCACCGAGGCCGCCGCCGCCGATAGCGCCGGCCATCGCCGAATAGCCGATGAGGTTCACGATAAGAACCGTCACATTGTCGATAATAGTCGGCAAGGCTTCCGGCAACAATACCTTCCAGATAATCTGAACCGGACTGGCCCCCATCGATTGTGCCGCCTCGATAACACCGAAGTTAATATCCTTAATCGATGTTTCCACAAGACGTGCCAGGAACGGGATAGCCGCCAAGGTCAACGGCACACAGGCCGCCGTCGTACCGATAGAGGTACCCGCCACCATACGTGTAAACGGGATAATGGCAACCATCAAAATAATGAACGGTACGGAACGAACCGCATTGATTACGGCCCCCAACACCTTATTCAAAGCGGCATTTTCGAGAATATGTCCCTTTGAAGTAACGACGAGAATAACACCTAACGGAATTCCCAGTAACATCGCCATCACCGTAGAGACAACGGTCATCTGCGATGTATCCAAGGTACCGGTTATGAGTAGATTAATGACTTGCTCTGACATAACCGATCACCTCGCTTTCAATTGGCAATGTTTTGATATACTCAAGCCCTTCCTGCGCTCTTTCAGGGTCACCGTTCAATATGACGATAAGACGCCCTACGCTCGTATCCTGAATGTAGTCGATGCCACCAAAGAGAATGCTTACATCTAAATCGAACCGTCTTACGAGTCCCGCCACGACAGGTTCATCTGTAGCTTGCCCCGTAAATTTAAGGCGTACCAGCGGTGCCGTTCCGCCAACCCATTGATCATGCAGTTCCAGATGCGCAAGTGCTTCAGGAGGCAGATTATCACTCACGACGGAGCTGATAAAGTCCTTCGTCGTATTCTCGCGAGGATGCGTGAATACCTCAAGGGTACTGCCTTCTTCGAGGATTACGCCGCCTTCAATGACCGCCACACGGTCACAGATTTCGCGTATGACATGCATTTCATGAGTGATGAGGACGATAGTAAGTCCCATCTTCTCATTGATATTCTTCAGTAATTTTAAAATGGAGTCCGTCGTCTGCGGATCGAGCGCTGATGTCGCTTCATCGCAAAGGAGAACCTTCGGATTGGACGCCAATGCACGGGCGATGCCGACACGCTGCTTCTGACCGCCTGATAATTGAGACGGGTAATTATTCATACGTTCCGTAAGGCCAACGATGTCGAGGATCGGCATGATACGTTCCTTGATTTCCGATTTGTTCATGCCTTGCAGTTCCAATGGGAACGATACATTATCGTATACGGTACGGGATGACAACAGATTAAAATGTTGGAAAATCATGCCGATTTGCTTACGCGCCTTACGTAAATCGGATTTTCCAAGCTTCGTTAAATCAGTTCCGTTTACGATAACGGAACCTGATGTAGGCGCTTCGAGCATATTAATGCAGCGAATCAATGTGGACTTGCCCGCACCGGATTGACCGATAATGCCGAAGATTTCACCTTCCTTGACGGTAAGGTTGATATCCTTCAATGCCTCCACACGATTAGCGCCTTCATAGACTTTACTAATGTGTTGTAATTCTATCAAAATACTATCCTTTCTTATGAAAGTAAATACTAAACTAATTTAACCTGATCACAGATTATCGCAACAGGGTACACCAATAACATTATATTCAGTAATGCCGAAAAACCAGATATCTGTTTATACAGCGGATACTAAGGCACCCATCAAGGGAGACCTTCTTCCATCAGCTTCTGTAATGCTTCTCGAAGCCGTAGTGTGACGGTCCCCGGTTTACCACCGGATACAGGATTGCGATCCAGTTTGATGATTGGAATAACGCCGCCAATCGTATCGGTAAAGAATAATTCATCCGCATCGTCCACGAAGGCGCGGTCAAATTCCTTTTCAATAAGTGTAATACCTAATGACGGTGCAACACGGGTCAGAATCATTTGACGTGTAATGCCCTTCAAGATGTGATTATCCGCCGGATGCGTGTACAAGATACCGTCTTTTACGGCAAATACATTCGACGTTGCACCTTCCATACAAATATCGTCGCGAAATAAAATCGCCGTATAGGCAAATTTCTTTTCCGCCTTTGTTTGAGCTAAAATATTCGGAATCAGGTTGGTCGTCTTAATATCCACATGACCCCACCGTTCATCCGGTAAGGCAATCGCCTTTACACCTTCCCCTAATTTATTAACCGCTTCCATGTCCAGAATGCGGATGGACATGAGCATCTGCGGCTCCAACTTAGAGCGATCATAGGCATGATGACGCGGTGCTACGCCACGAGAAATCTGCAAATAAATATACCCGTCCCTGATCTCACTTTGTTCGATCAGTATTTCATGCAACTCCGTCAAATCATCAGGTGTCATTTTAACAGGAATATCCATTTCACGCATGGACCGATACAGGCGATCCTGGTGATACGATAAGGCAAAGCATCGACCATTTACAACACGTACCACTTCATACACGGAGTCGCCGAACAGATATCCCCGGTCATCAATGCTGACTACCTTGGCGCCTGGTTCGACGAATTCGCCGTTAAAATATGTTAATTCTTGCATAGGAGCACCTCTTTTTCTATATCGTTACTCTATTTCTAATAGCAATCATCATGAATTTATTATATCATAATTGCTTTTAAATTTTCACACTTTACTTTGTAAAAGATAGTATTTTCCCATAAAAAAATCCGCCGGCATAGCATAGCAAAAAACTATGCCCCGGCGGATAATTATCGGCCCAACACAAAACGCCGCACCTGTTTAGGCAACTGATCCAGCGCAAGGGTCGTCAGATACGACAAACCTAACGCCATGATATACATGGCAATAACGTGTATAACCGTATATGTTAAATTATATTTTGCCATCAGACCGGACAGGATGAGCAGCCAAAACGGATGAACCAGATACACACCGTAGGATGTATCCCCGATTTGAGACCAGAAAGCCTCCATGGTCGCGTTGAGCGGTACCGTCTGAAACAAAAACAAGCTAAACAAGGTACCGAGCCCCGTATAGAGAACCCCCATCGGACTCATTTGATGTACCGTATAAATCGCTTCGAGTACGGTGTAATGCCATACATCCATCACATAGTAGTAGGCGCCCAGCATGAGCAATGCCGACCCCACTGCACCGACGGCCAATGCATAGCGGTAACGCCACATATACTCACGCACCGCATCATATCGCTCGGCACAAACGGCACCTAAAAGAAAAATCCATACATAGTGAATCACCCAGTAATTGAGGCGCATATCAAAAAGATATTTAATAGCCGGTCGGTCGCCGAAATGTTGTGTCACCCACGCCCCGAGCATGTAGGATGATACATAATCGATACCCACCTGTAGCGCCAAAAGAACCGACAGCCACAGCACGGGCCGTTTCAATATGACTTTCACCATGGCGCGCCATATCGGCATCATCACATAAAACCACAAAAGAATGACCATAAAGTACAGATGGTACATGGATGTGCCGAACAGCATATTCACGGCCAGCGGTCCCGGATGCAGATTCGCGAAATTATGAGATGTCGCCGCTGCATAAAGCAGATAAAACAACGACCACACAATATATGGAAATAGCACCACCTGGATGCGGCGGTGCATAAATTCCTTATATGAGAATGGTCCCTCTACCGAGGTATGATAAAACAGACCGAAGGCAGAAAGAAAAAAGAACGCAGGAACTCCGAAGCGTGACAGAATTTCCAGCACGCCGATGAGCTGTAAATTTACAAAGGGATTTTGCAATGCATAGGACCCTACGTGAATGCCGATAACACCGAGCATGCAGAGTCCGCGCATATAGGTAATTTCCGGTAAAAACGCCTTTTTCATAACCATGCTCGTTTCATTAATGTCCCGGTGCAGCGGCCGGTGTCGGCACAAGACGAGGACCTTGAGAAGTCGTAGCCGGTTGTGTTACCACATTCGAAGGCGCTGTTTCTGTTTTTTGTTGTGTCGGTTGTGCAGGTTGAGCCGGTTGCGCAGCTTGTCCGTTTTGACCGGCCTCTTTGGCCGCTTTTGCTTTAGCCTCTGCTTCCGCCTTGGCCTTCGCTTCCGCTTCGCGTTTCAGCCGCAATTCTTTTTCAAGAGGTACTACCGGTTTATCATAAACGGTGATGTCCGTTTCAAATAAACGGCCCCATGGGAATGTGGCCTTCACCGTACGAGGATTTACCTTAAGGTATTTTTCAGCGAAATCCTGAATGCGTTCGCCGAGATAGCTTTCAAGGCGTTCATTGAGCTCGCCCGAGTATCGAACGTTATCCGTGCGGATAGAATCCTGCATGCGGTAAATATCCTTACGGATATTCGCCTGATAAGCCCAGTTATCCAAGTACTGTTGCGTCAACATGTTGCGATGGCTTTCAGGGCTCATAGTTTTGAGCAGCAGGCCTTGCGCAATCGCATAACCTACCGTATTACTTGCCGTATTCCAGCCGTTATAGGCACCGATCTTATAAAGCATATCGCGTTTATACATAGCGGATACCAATGTATTGTCCGCACCATTATTATAGGCGATGTCCGCAACACTCACATTGACACCGGAATCAACCGCCTGTTGAATGCGATCTACAAAGGCATTGGTAGATTTAGAGATCATCGGGAAGTTTTCAAAGTTTTCAGATTCCCCCGTACTTGTCGTAAGCGGTGTATTCACAGCCAATAAAACCGTCGGCTTGCCTTGCGTTACCATCGTACCGCCTACAGCCTGCACGTGTTCCGCAATCGTCTTATCAACGGTCTGATCTTCGTATCCCGGCAAGGTCTTACCGGCGCCGCCGAGAGGATAAATCACGGAAAAAGTCGGTTTTTCCGCACTTTCATCGGTACGGGAACGAGCCATCAACAACAAGCCGAGTTGATCGGCCCCCGGGAAGCTGCCATATTTTTCAACAGGAATATCCTTTGAATACGAATTCAGATAACGACCTTCCAATGCGGACTGGGATAATTGAGATGTATCATCATGGCCCAATGCGAAATAATCGAATACGCCGCTGCGGGTTTCATCGATTAAGCCCTTATTGACCTTCATGTTCTTTTGACGACGTTCAAACCAGTCCTGCAGATATTCCACAGGTACGGAAGCTTGAAGGCTCATCAATTTTTGCGTTTCCTCCTGCGTCAAGGAAGCTGCATCCATCTTGTCCTGCAATGCGGCAATTTGGAAAATAGTCGGACCGTATTCGGCGTAATATGCCGGCTCCGTACCGCCACCGCTGGCACGAGGGGAGCGCATTACCGTACCGAAACCGTAAATGCGCACATTTCTATGACGCGCCTTTAGGCCTTCGATTCGTTTCAACCGATTTTGCAATACACTGAGAGGAATATTATGCTTACGAGAATCAACAAGACCGCCGTAAATAAGGGAGTCCGTACTCAATACCATAACATCTGCACGACCGGCATTCTGTTCGACCCAGTCCCAGATTTTGTCCGCCTGACCTTGATAAGTCTTGCCGGAAATCAGATTCTGAGGTGGTGTCAACACGGTCATCCCCGCTTCACGCGCCGTATCAACGGTGTACTGTAAACTTACAGGACGATCATCTTGCGGTACATACAAAACGGTTTCCGCATCAACATAGATGGACGTACCTGTAGCAATAGCTGTTGCCATGAGGGCCACTTTCAACCACTTATTAGTCATATATAAACTCCTTCTCCATAGGCGGGTCAATATAAACCCGCAGAAATAACTGCTTTATAATACCTTTAATTTCTGACAGTTTTATGAAATCCTTATTACTACGATTATAGCACTTACCGAACCTTTGGCAAACTCCACCGATATTTGATGGCCAACAGGCGTATAATGAGAACGATACTGAAAGCTCCATACACGGCCTGTCCGGTCCAGCCGTACAGGACCATAACGTAATAGACGATGCCGCCGATGATGCTGGGCAAGGCGTATACATCTTCTTTCAGAACGGACGGAATGCGCTGCGCCAGCATGTCCCGAATAATGCCACCCCCGACGGCGGTTATCGTCCCGAGAAGAACGATAAAAATCGGTAAATCCGGATACAATGTATAACCCGCAGATGCGCCGGTCACCGTAAAGGATGCCAACCCCACCGCATCGGCAAACAGATAGCTGGCCCGACTGCGAGGCCCCATCACCTGCCGTCGATATCGGCTGCTGTAGATGATAAATACGA
This sequence comes from Veillonella denticariosi JCM 15641, assembly GCF_002959855.1. Classification (GTDB taxonomy): domain Bacteria; phylum Bacillota; class Negativicutes; order Veillonellales; family Veillonellaceae; genus Veillonella; species Veillonella denticariosi. The sequence goes on along the minus strand of NZ_PPDB01000001.1, from coordinate 394,820 downwards.
TAATCGTCACCACGATGACCACCGTTACATACACGATATTCCGCAGCGAGTTCGGCGGAAAATAGCCGAGCAATACATCGCGAACAATACCGCCCCCGATGGCCGTCGCCAGAGCGAGAACGGACATACCGAAGATATCCATTTTCCGCGCCACCCCCACAAGAGCGCCGGATACGGCAAAAGCAATCGTCCCGATCATATCAAATATATACCATATAATATCCATAGTTCCCCCACACAATCTATTCGCATAACTCTTCACACTATGATAGACTTTATGTAGAATATTATACATGAAGAGGTATGATCATGACAAAAGATGAACAATATATGCAAGAATCCCTCATTGAGGCCCGTAAGGCCTATGAATTGGGCGAGATTCCCATCGGGGCGATCTTGGTGCACGACGATACGATTATTTCCCGCCATCACAACCGCCGAGAACTGGATCATGATGCGACGGCTCATGCGGAAATCCTCGTCATTCGCGAGGCCTGTGAAAGCCTGCAGCGTTGGCGGTTGACTGGATGTACCCTGTATGTTACGATAGAGCCGTGTCCGATGTGCGCCGGCGCCATTATCAACAGTCGTATCGACAGGGTTGTATATGGTGCGAGCGATTACAAAGGAGGCGCGGTAGAATCACTATTCAATGTGCTATCTCATCCCGGATTAAACCACGAGCCGGAACTCACGGCAGGTGTCCTCGGCGATGAATGTAGCCAAATTATGAAAGATTTCTTCAAAGAGCGCCGTAAAGCACGGAGGAGTACCCAAGAGGCTGAAGGGTCCGCACTCGAAATGCGGTAGGTCGGGCAACCGGCGCGGGGGTTCAAATCCCTCCTCCTCTGCCACATAACATGCACAAAGCGCTAACGCAAGTTAGCGCTTTTTTAGTAATATTTTCTTATCCTTCAAGGGAAGTGAAATCATGCAGAAATTCTATCCTTATCTGATTACCGTGAGCCACATGATTAACGATTCGTGCCAGAGCGTGTTGCCCGCCTTATTACCGCTATTTATCTTCACCTACGGTCTCACGTTGGAACAGGCGGGTTTCCTCATTTTGGCCAACACCGCTTTATCATCTCTGTTACAACCCTTATTGGGTTACATTTCCGACAAGATTCATCAACCTCGACTCATCGCATTAGGCGTATTACTGTCCGCCTGCAGCATCGGTGTAATGGGTATTGTGACGTCCTATGAAAGCCTTCTTATCTGCGCCACATCAGCAGGTATCGGCTCCTCCGTCTTTCATCCGGAAGGCGCCAAAATCATGAACCGCCTCGGCGGAGGCAAAAAAGGTAAGGCCATGGGAACCTTCGCCATCGGCGGCAGTTCGGGCTTTGCCTTCGGACCACTTTTTGCGGGGGCCATCGCTTATACAGTAGGACCTCACGGGCTGTTAGCTTTCACCGTCGTCGGAATTATCGTTTCAGTCATTCTATGCATCCTTATGCCGCGCATCGAAGCCCATGCGAATACGATTGAACAGGCCGTCATAACCAGGAATCATACGGTCCCGGCCGTTCCGCTCAAAAATTACTGGATGTATTTCGGCATTCTGTTTATCATCATCCTGTCTCAATCTATTAACTTCCGCGTTATCAACGCATTCATTCCTGTGTTCTGGACACGGGAACTGGGAACGAGCCCCGAACAGGGCAGCTTTGCCCTCACCGTATTCTTCAGCATCGGTATCTTTATGACCTATATCGGAGGTCTGCTTGGCGACAAATACGGACCGATTAAAATCATCCGCCTGTCCCTCCTACTCTGGCTGCCGTCCATGTTTCTGTTGCCGCAAGTGCCGGAATTTTCCGCCACCATTATGTTACCCCTAGGCTATCTTCTACTGGTTATTATCGGTGCAGCCAAGGCGCTCAGCTACAGTCCCGTCATCGTGCTGGGGCAAACCTATTTAGCTAAAAGCATCGGCTTTGCCGCAGGCGTCACCCTCGGGGTGAGCCAAACAATCGGCGGCATCATCGCACCTGTTGTGGGCAACATCGCGGATACATACTCCTTGCCGGTGGCGATGATGACACTAGTGCCTTTCCTTCTCATAGGATTGATAGCATCACTATTCTTAAAAGATCCGAAAAAATTGGGAGTATAAGACAAAAGCGGATATAAATAAATTGACGTACTAAAAAGCAGTTACTTCCAGTTGGAAATAACTGCTTATTAAAAGGAGTGCACATTTGGAAAATACGATTTTGGAAAAATATGAAACAGGAAATTTTTCTAGTATATATGTGGGATCCAAGCCAACTATCAAATTGGCTATGCTTAGATTGGAAAACTTTATATCGTATTATCTAAGAGGTCCGGGTGGAATAGATTATAGGTCCAATATTCTTACTATTAATTCATATGCTCGTGAAATTTTTTATGTAGAACAAACTGATGTCGACAAATTCGAAAACTGGACAGTATACTATGACGATGAAAACGACTGTATCGCTATAAGACATTGCTATTGGGATAAAGCCTTAGATCGGGACATGATAATGGCGGACGAGAAATTAAGAGCTGATGTTAGGGATAACGGTATTGTTGGTGCAGTTCCACATATTAATAATGAAACGGTCATCGACGTAAACGAAAGTAGTAAAAGTAAACTTTTAAATACAATTAAAGGCCTTGATAACGTAATATCGAAAATGACGATAAAAAACCTTTGTAATAATTTAAATTATCACAAAGGGGATTACAAAATCTCCAGATCCTATGATTTAGACGTGCGATTAGAAACTATTATTAACGACGAGCAAATCAAAATATATTCAAAAATACACGACCTGACTAATCTAATATCCGATATCTTATCACAACCGATGGATACGTCACCAGAATATAAAATTTCCTTTGACTATCAACTGTCACCTATTGATGTACTAAAAAATACCTTTGCAATCAAAAAATAACTAAAGAGTAATAAAAAACTATTGATAAAATGCACCCGTTTAATAGCGGGTGCATTTTCATCATTCAGTAATATATTATTTTCTATTTACTATGGATAGCTGTATATTAGTATCAATACTTTCTTAATGTTTCAGCATTTCATTGAGTATAACCACATCGGTTTCTTTCATGCCTTGTGCCACGACACCGATGCTGCGGATGGTTTCATCCACGGAATACGCCACGAGGCCGTCGCCTTTTTCGTAGTTTTTATTTAGACGGGCCTGTTTATACCCCATAAAAGCGCCGTTCAAAGAGATTGCGATTTTACCGGCACAGGACGGTTTAGCACCGTCACAGACGATACCGGACAGGCTCGCCAGACCGTTCACGAGGGTATTTCCGATAATCTCTTTGCTTTCACCCTTCAGAAAGGCTATCCCGGCAACACTGACGACACCGGCGGCTACAACGCCGCAGTAAGCGGATAGTTTTCCGATACCGGTTTTGACGTACAGCGTCAAAAGATTGGCAAAAACGAGAACACGATACAGTTCTTCATCCGTTTTGTGCAATTCTTCAGCAGTCGTGATGATCGGTACCGACACCGTCAAGCCCTGATTGCCCGATCCGGAGCAGATAACAACGGGTAAAGGGCATCCGCTCATACGCGCATCGGAACCGGCCGCAGCACGGGCCTTACACTTAGTTTCAAGGGATGGATTTTCCTCATCAAGCAACAGGATTTGCCCGATATTAGCACCGTAAGAGTTCTTAAGGCCTTCATCCGCAATAGCCGAATTATAAGATATCTGCTGTTGAATTTGAGGAATAATTTCGGAAATATCGCCTGTTTTGGCAAATTTATAAATACTGTCAAAGTCCATAGAGCAGGTATCCGACTTATTTTTGCTTTCATCGGCGTGCTCGGAGATAACCTCACCGTCAAGCGCCAGATATGTCACATTGGTATGGTCATTTTCGATACGTATTACGGCCGTATGGTCATCGCTTTCAGCAACGATCTCGATATACAGATTGTCTACGCCCTCGGCCAGTTCTACGGTACAGAATTCAGATTCCGTCAACGTGCCGAGCCGTTTACGGTCTTCATCTGTAGCCGCCCCCAGCACCTCGAGTTCACGTTCCGGATGTCCTACAACAGCACCTAGAACGATGGCGGTAATAAGTCCTTTTCGCCCCCCGGAATTGGGAATGACTACAGATTTTACATTTTTAATGATATTTGCACTACAGCGTGCATGGATACGATTAGGAAATTCAGGTAAAACAGAGGCGACCTTTGCTGCCCCGTAGGCGAGCGCAATCGGCTCAGTACAACCGAATGCAGGTCGCATCTCTGCTTGCAACAACGAAACAAAATCCATATTAGACTTCCGCAATAATTTCCACCTCTACGGAAACGCCCAATGGAAGATCTTTTACGGCTACACAGGAACGAGCCGGTTTAGATGTGAAATACCTGGCATATACTTCGTTAAACGCCTTAAAATCACCGATATCCGCCAAGAAACACGTAGTTTTTACAACTTTAGAGAAATCTGTGCCGGCCTCAGTCAATACGGCTTCGATATTTTTGCATACCTGTTCAGTTTGTTCCTGAATACCGCCTTCCACAACGGTTGCCGTAGCCGGATTGATAGGTACTTGTCCGGATGCGAACAAAAAGCCGCCCGATACCTTTGCCTGGGAATACGGTCCTACTGCTGCCGGTGCTTTGTCTGTGTGAATTGTGTTCATAATCAATCTCCTTTTCTAAAAATAAAATACTATATAAATTAGTCTTGCCCACAAAATGCCATTATTACACTTCACAGTAATACTTATACATCATAATTTTTTATGATGTATGATTTGTGAAAGCAACGAACCATTATAAACTATCTAATAGACTTGAAAGCCTTATCAAAAATCGGACTGAAATAATCGCGTTGTACATCGCTTGTAAGGCCGATATACAATGTCGGTTTTCCCGGTTTCATCACGAGAGCCGCTTTGGCATAATACGGTGCCTGCCAACCGCTACTATTCAGCAACAGGCGGGAACCTACCGTATACGTCTGATATTTCGTAGAGTCCAATCGTTTCATCGGCTCCGTATCCTCTACCGTAAGCGTAGCTTGTGATTTAGGGGTAACGCTAACCTTTTTAGGATCGCGGCCGGATACGTTAATCGGTTCATTTAAAGGAATTACCGTAGTTTGTTTCGGCAATACATTATTCACAGATGTCAACATGAGTTGTTCCATCGCCGGATCTAATTTACCCTGGTCCAACATCCCCATAACCACCGCCATATTCGGATTCACGGAACGACCTTTATTCATTTCCTCAGCCATGGTCTTAACATCGACAGCCACTATAAAGGCATCCTTCTGACCGGTCTTATCATTTCCTTGTAATTGGTATGCATCATAGTTTACCCCCAGATTCTGTAAAAAGTTCACCACTGACTGTTCCGGAGATACCAACATAGCATTCGTCTTATTTACAGATGTATTTAATGCCTTTTGAGCCTCTGTTAATGCATAATTACGGGTATTTGTCTGAGATGCGGTCACCATCGTTACGTCATTAGGTACCGTCATCGTTCCCGCCAATGTATGTACATCCTTTGCCACGCCTACAGCCGTCAAAGTCCCCATTAAGCAAGCGGTACATGCTAATACTTTCAAAGATTTCATATTATTTGCCTCCCTTAAGAGATTGTGTCTGATAGATAAGATTTAATTCATTAGCCCAGTAGTCATGACTGGAATCCTCAGATAACAGGAACTGAACGGAAACGCCCTTGTCTGTCGGCACCGCATAACCGATGAGTGAAAACGGCGATTTGAATCCGTCATAGCCAAGTGAACCGCGAAGATCGCCTTTTACAGCCGTACCGTAGCGAGTTTGAACCGGCTCGTAGGCCATATGCGTTGCATCAACCTTCATCTGTTTAATGCCGAATGTAGTCCAGTTGATCAGTTTCTGCTTTTCAGAATCTTTCATCTTCTTATCGGCTAAAACAGCTTGGCTGAAAGATTGAATCAACTGTTCCGGCAACTTGGCATTAAATTCCGTCATTTTCTTTGCCAGTTTTTTTCCATCCAAGGATTCACCCTTAACGGTTTGCAGCTTATTTTCAGCGGTAGCTTTGGAGTACATCGAAATTTCTTTTGACAATGGATGCTTACTATTTGCTTTTATCTTATCCCCATCGGAACCTTTTTCTAAAACCGTTTTCTCTATAGCTATTGCCCCGTCAATGATGGATTTTGAATAATCTATCGTCATATAATATGCCGTATGATGACCTTTTGCATCGGCACCTTGTAACTGATATATAGAATATCCGTCTACAACATTACCTTCAAGTTGAGGTAACTGCACCGAATATTGATTTTGCATAAGTGCGTTCACCTGAGCACGGGCATTATCATTTGCCTGACGAATCAGTTTATTCTGCTCCGCTGTGCGCATACTTGGATCAGATGGAATATCCGCCAACTTCACCGCTTTCACGGAGGCCGAAGTATTTCCTTGTAAGCCGTAACCCATATCAACCGTATCGGCACAGGCAACAGCGCCCATTCCAACAGTCAGACAGGTAGCACAAGCCAATGTTATTAGTTTTTTCTTGAGAGCTTTCATAAGACACCTCACTGATTAACAATCATAAAACAGTATTATAAAATGTAAAAGTTTCTATAACACGTATATTTATTATTATACTATATCTCTCGTCACTACTGTATATATTATTTTCGTTACTGCACGCTATAATTTACAACCCGCCCGTTCTGCTATACAATACATAGAGACAGAAAGGAGCACACGTGTTGTGTACATAAACCATATGATACAAGAATTAATCCCTCTCACCCGGCCCCGCACATTGGCGGCGGCCCTCGGCCCCGTTCTACTAGGGGCGTCCTTCAGCTATTATGCATTTGGCGCCGCACACGGTACGGCCCTTGCCGTATTCCATACGGTGCTCATATTCCTCGCCGTCGTATCCGCGCAAATCATCGCGAATATGTGGAATGAATATGCAGATTTTAAAAGCGGTCTCGATCACGGCCAGAAGGTCGGTAACGCAGGATCCATCACCCGTGGAGCCATGAGTCCTACGCTCATCATGCGCCTCATCAAAACAGTAATGATCGTCCCCATCGTCATCGGCCTCTATTTATCGGCCACGATTACATGGTATTACTTGCCGGTCGGCATGGTGTGCATCTTAATCAGTTTCCTCTATTCAGGAGGGCCCAAACCGATTTCACGTACACCCTTCGGCGAATTATCCTCCGGCATCGCCATGGGGCTTGCCATTGTACTCATCACAGGCTATGCATGGACCCGTGAGTTATCGTGGGCTCTGCTCATCCCCGGCATTCCTTCTACTCTGCTCGTCGGTTCCATCATGTTGACCAATAATATCAGGGATATTAAAAATGATGAAAGCCACGGACGTCGTACATTACCGATTATACTGGGCCGTGACAAAGCGCTGCATCTCATGAGTATCTGCTACATCTTTAATTTTCTGTGGGTTATCGCATGGATTATCGTAGGACACATGACATGGTTTTCCCTCTTAGCTCTTTTAGCGGCACCGTTAGCATTCAAGACAGTGTATACCTTGGATACGTATGCAGACGAATTCCAATTGGACAAAGCCATGGGGACTACGGCAGGCGCCGCCATGATTTACCAGATTATGTGGTCTGTGGGGCTGATTATAGGAAAATAACTTTCGCGTTCCTCATACCATAGCTTTAAGTTATGCATAACTCATACTAATACCTTCTTGCAGACTAGGAAATAATTTAGTAGTATAGATTTATTAAATAAACTTGGTACATAAATTTCTTGTAAAAGGAGTGTTTTTAATGAACAAATTTTTAGCATTGGCGGCAACCGTAGTTCTCGGCGGCGCCCTATTAATCGCAGGTTGCGGCAGCGATAACAACAAGGCTGCAAGCGGCGACAAACAAGTTTTAAAAATCGGCGCGACAGCCGTACCGCATGCAGAAATATTAGAACAGGTTAAACCTGTTTTAGCAAAAGAAGGTATCGATCTTCAAATCACCGAATTCAGCGATTACAATACACCGAATTTAGCATTAGGCGACAAGGAAATCGATGCTAACTTCTTCCAACATACACCTTACATGGATGAATTCGCAAAGGCTCACAACTTGCCTTTAGTATCCGCCGGTGCGGTTCACTTGGAACCGATGGGCTTATATTCTCGTCAAATCAAGGATCTGAAAGATCTTCCTAAAGGCGCAAAAATCGCTATTCCTAACGACCCTACAAATGGCGGCCGTGCCCTCTTATTGTTACAGAAACAAGGTCTTATCACACTGAAAGATTCCAGCAATATCTTGTCCACCGTACAGGACATCGCCTCCAATCCTAACGAATACCAATTCGTAGAATTGGAACCTGCTCAAGTACCTCGTGCACTTGATGATGTAGCTTTGGCTGCGATCAATACGAACTTCGCGTTGAACGTAGGCTTGAATCCTGGTAAAGACGCATTGGCTATCGAATCCAACGATTCCCCTTACGTAAATATCGTAACCGTTCTTAAAGGCAATGAAAGTGATCCACGCATCCAAAAATTGATGGCTGCACTTCATAGCCCGGAAATAAAAAAATTCATCGAAGATAAATATAAAGGTGCTATTGTACCTGCATTCTAATTTATAAATCTGCATAACACAAAACGGAGTCGGTTTAAACCGGCTCCGTTTTTATATCTGCCGATTCGAAGGAATACGGCAGTAGTTCTCGTAATGTAACAACTGTATATTCACCATTAAGATTGCCCATGACTATATAGGGAATCTTAAACTCCGCGATCACCTGCCTGCAAGCTCCACACGGCGAACAGGGTCCGTCCGTATCGGCTACGACTGCGATCGCAACAAATTCACGGCATCCATGACTGACAGCATTAAAGATAGCACTACGCTCCGCGCAGTTTGTCAGACCATAGGATGCATTTTCTATATTGCAGCCTTTATAAGTCATGCCATCGGAGCCTAATACAGCCGCCCCGACCTTAAATTTGGAGTATGGACTATATGATTGACGACGGGCTTCAACGGCTGTATTTATCAAATTTCCTACGACCTCGACACCAAGATGCTTCACATATTCTGTTGCTACTTGATAATTATCCGATTGTACTAACTGCATATACACTCCTATGTTCGATTATTACTATCTCACCAAGATATCAGGATACTTATTCAATATTACAATTGCACATGTAATATTACGTAGTTTACACAATACAACTCAACTCAATTCAACTCAATTCAGCATAACATAATACAACTACATAATATACGTCATTCAACAATCCCTAAAATCGTATTCGACACACCGGGTGCTACCGCATCTATAGTTATCGCATCTATATAGGTTTTCTCCGCTCCATCAAGCAAACTTTCATCACCGGCATAGAGCGTGGCGATTACATCATCTTTGGAAACGGCATCACCTGTTTTCTTATGCATCACAATGCCCGCACCGTAATCAATAGGACCATCCTTAACAGTGCGTCCTGCACCGAGCATGACAGAGGCTATACCGCATTGTTCCGTATTCATATGGATGATATATCCATTTGATTGTGCAATCACGTCACGCGTATAACGACCGATCGGCAACAAGCTGTCATCATTGAGGACTCGCACATCTCCGCCTTGAGCTGAAATCATGAGCCCCAACCGCTCAAGAGCGGCACCGGAATCCAATGCCTGTTGTACTCTTTCAAAGGCCGTGTCATAATCACAGATCTTGCCTAAAACAAGCATATGGGCTGCCATAACAAGGCATTCGTGAGTTAAGTCCTCAGGGCCGTTGCCCTTCAATGTATCGATAACTTCGCGAATCTCAAGTGCATTTCCTATCGCGTGCCCCAAAGGGCGATCCATATCGGTAAGGATGGCTTTCACAAAGCGGCCGTTAGCCTTACCGATATCCACCATGGCCTGTGCCAATTGGCGCGCATCATCCAGGGTTTTCATAAATGCTCCGCTGCCGACCTTCACATCGAGGAGAATGGCCTGTGCACCGGATGCCAGTTTCTTACTCATAACGGACGATGCAATGAGCGGAATACTGTCGACGGTCCCTGTCACATCCCGCAAGGCGTATAGTTTTTTATCCGCCGGGGCAAGTCCTTCCGACTGTCCGATAACGGCGAGTCCGATGCGGTTTACCTGTTCAATGAAAGCATCCTGTTTCATCTCCGTCTGCAAGCCCGGGATAGACTCCATCTTATCGATGGTCCCGCCCGTATGGCCGAGACCGCGGCCGGACATCTTGGCTACCTTGCCACCGCAAGCGGCCACAAGAGGCGCAATAATCAGGGTTGTTTTATCCCCTACACCGCCCGTGCTGTGCTTATCTACGGTTACACCATCAATCGAGGATAAATCCACCATATGACCGGATTTCGCCATTTCCAATGTCAATGTACCGAGTTCGTCTTTATTCATCCCGTTAAAGACTATGGTCATCAACAAGGCACTCACCTGATAATCCGGTATATCTCCGTTCACATAACCGGAGATGACAAAGTGAATCTCCTCAGACGTCAATGGCTGAGCGGCCCGTTTTTTCAGAATAATATCATACATGCGCATCATATCACCGCCAGTCTAAAAAGCCACCTGAGACAAGCTCAGGTGGCATCTCATCATCTATTAGTAATCTTCATCCAAATCATTTTTTAATAGTTCTACAGCTGCGCTGGCACCGATACGTGCACAGCCGGCTTCAATATAGGCCTTCATATCCGTTACGGAGCGAATACCGCCGGCAGCCTTAATCTTTACATTAGGACCGATATGCTTTTTGAAAAGATATACGTCCTCTATACTGGCACCGCCGCTACCGAAGCCCGTCGATGTTTTGATATAATCAGCACCGCCGTCGGTTATGCATCTACATAGTGCGACCTTTTCCGCATCGGTCAGATAACACGCCTCGATAATAACCTTTAAAACCTTATTGCCGCAGACAGCTTTAAGCGCCTTGATTTCCGACGTAACGGCCTTAAAGTCACCTTCCTTAACCTTGCCCAAGTTGACGACCATATCGATTTCATTGGCCCCGTCAAGGATGGCCTGTTCCGTTTCGGCCACCTTCACGTCTGTAGTCTCATAGCCCAAAGGAAATCCGATAACGGTACATACATTAAGCTCCGGAAAGGCTTTATGTGCAGCGCCTACAAAATCAGGTGGAATACATACGGAAGCGGTTTTATAAGTTACGGCATCCGTACAGATTTGCTTCACCTCATCCCACGTCGCGGTAGGTTTTAACAACGTATGATCCACATATCGTAACAGTTCTTTTCCTAACATCGTCCCTCCTATTCCCCATCGAATACGTCGCACATATTCTCATCAGTCAATTTATAACATAGTCTATTTATGACATACAACAAAAAGGCTGTACAAATTCCAGCCGGTTAAAAAAACGACATTTGCTCCGGTTCCGGCTCTTTATGTAGAGCCTCCTGAGCCGACCGATTTTTCTCATCGATAAACGGCTCCAACGGAACCCCCGTGCTTTTAAGCAAGTCAGGCAAGCTGTCAGCACCGCGCAGTTTAGCGGCCTCCATCACGACCTTTGCACAAGTCTCCGCATCATCGAGAGCGTAATGGTGTTTAAACTCCACCCCCAAATAAGCGGCCATTGTGTTCAACTTATGGTTTACCAGATCAGGCCATACGGCGCGTGATAATTTCACCGTACATGCATAATCAAGATTCGGCCAGGGAATCTTATAATAATCCAATGTAGCACGAAGTACATTCATATCGAACTTGGCATTGTGCGCCACCATGATGTTTCCTTTCAAGTGGTTTTCATAGATGGCATCCCACAACCGGTCGAAAGTTTTTTCATGCAATACGTCCTTCGGTTCGATACCGTGAATTTCAATACATTCATCATCAAAGCTCATAAACGGAGGCTTGATGAGGCTATACGCCTTTTTTGTAATCTGACCGCCCTTAACGGTGATAACGGCGAGCGAGCAGGCGCTATTTTTAAATTTATTGGCTGTTTCAAAGTCTAATGCAACAAAATCTAACATAGGACTCCTTTCACAAATCTATATATAAGAATTATCATCAATTACTATATTTATTATAGCATGAAACCTCGGATTATCTACTGCCCGAAGGTTCCTATCAGTCACCTATTTTACGGCGATTTACATTGACAGGACCGCCTCGATATGTAAAAATTATTTAGATATATATAATATGGAGGTTGTAACATGGCAGATGACAGATTAATCGTAGCCCTAGACGTATCCACCATGGATGAGGTGAAAGCGATCGTCACATCCCTCGGTGACGCGGTCAGCTTTTACAAGGTCGGCATGGAACTATTCTACGCCGAAGGGGAGAAAACGATTCGCTATTTACAGGAACAGGGCAAGCATGTATTTCTCGACTTGAAATTACATGACATACCGAACACGGTGGCCCACGGTGTATCGTCCTTGACATATGTGGGCGCTAATTTAATCACAATTCATGGGCAGGGCGGCCCCGTGATGATGAAAGCAGCGGTACAGGCGGCCCGTGAAAGTGCGGAAAAGCTCGGCGTGGAACGTCCAAAACTATTGGCAATCACCGTGTTGACCAGCTTTGACGAAGAGGCTTGGACGGCTACAGGCGGTCAGTTACCGATTTCCGATCAAGTTATCCGCCTCGCAAGGCTCGCTAAGGAATGCGGCATGGACGGCGTCGTATGCTCCGCCCTCGAAGCGAAAATGATTCGACAAGCCTGTGGCGAAGATTTTCTCATCGTCACACCTGGCATCCGTCCTTCTTTTGCGACTACAGATGACCAGAAACGTATCGCCACCCCGGCAAGTGCCCTTCAGGACGGCGCCTCCCGCCTTGTAATAGGCCGTCCTATTACCCAGGCAGCAGAACCTCGCGAAGCAGTCCGGCTAATTATTGAAGAAATGGAGAGTCTATCAAAATGATGACAGAACAAGAAGTAAAACAATTACTCATCGACACACAAGCTATTCTGAAAGGCCATTTTCTGTTAACCTCCGGTTTACACAGCCCCATGTACGTTGAAAAATTCAACGTCTTACAACATCCTAAATACACGGAAACACTATGCAAAGACCTGGCAGAACGATTCCGCGATCAAAATGTGGAACTCGTTATCGGACCTATGACCGGCGGTATCCTATTGGCTCATGAAGTAGGCAAAGCACTTGGCACCCGTGCTATCTTCACGGAACGCGAAAAAGGCGTAATGACATTACGTCGAGGCTTTAAAATTGAACCGGGCACCCGTGTCCTCATCGTGGAGGACATCGTAACCACAGGCGGTTCCGTTCAAGAGGTTGTCAACGTAGTCAACCAGAGCGGCGGTGAAATCGTAGGCGTAGGCCTCCTCGTCAACCGCTCCGGCGGCAAGGCCGAATTCGGTGTACCGAAAGAAAAAGTACAGGCTCTTCTAAACCTTGAGGTCCCTACATATAAACCTGAAGAATGCCCGCTTTGTAAAGACGACATTGCCATGACAGAGCGCGGATCCAAACATATCAAGTAAAATACCCGGAACACTATACCCGCTCCTGTTTTCCGATACAATATCAAAACATCCGATAATGTTGTAAGTCATACATGATAATATTGTGAGTCATGCATATTTAATTACATACAAAAAGCGCTCCTTCAATGAGGAGCGCTTTTTGCGTGTGTGTAGTTACTGTGTGTAAGAGAGTTTTTGATACATAATGTATCAGCATAGAGTGTGTGGCTCTATGGTGGCCATGAATGCACTTTCATGACCACGCCTCTAAAAGATTTTACCTATATGACTCACAATCGATAATTCGATATATATTTGACAATCAGTCATTCAATATAATTACTGAGCCTGTGTATTCGGTTGTGCTGCCCCCTGTTGCGTATTGGATGCTTGTGGAGGCACGGCACCATCAGGCTGATTTCCATTCATAGGGCCTTGAGGTACATTCGGCTGACCTTGAGGCGGAGCCACCGGTCCTTGTGGAGGGTTTGACTGTCCTTGAGGACCATTTTGAGGACCTTGACCAGGATTTTCCTTAGGAGGCATTCCGTCCTGAGGACCCTTTTGATTCCGATCATCCATCATCGGTTTATCCATATGCTTATGCGGGCCGTCATGTTTCGGAGGCCGTCTGAATTGTTGTTCATTCGTTTTCATCCATTCACCGAAATTCGGTAAATCATTGACCACAAACGATGTCGTTGCACCGACGGCACATATAACCATGAGAATCGCCGCAATTATAATTCGTCTCATAAACCCTCCTCAGTCCAAATTTCCGAAGTAGCGTTCACGAACGCCACGCAGTTCTGTACCAATAAAGATACATACAAGGCCGGCAAATAATCCCATGCCGCCTAAAGCAACCAACGTAACGATGGATAAAGCGGGAAATGCCGTTACATTTTCAAACGGCTGCCAGGAGATGCCCAACAAATACAAAACAGCCGGTGTAATAATAAATATAAGAACCCCTACAATATAAGATAATATGCTGCCGATGAACAATAACGTGCGGGAAGCCTTCTTGGCCATACTCGGCAATTGAGGTAACAACCGTTCTCTATAATCATCTAAACGCTCATAAAGAGCCTGCATATTAATCGCTTTACTTTCACCGTCCTGCCCCGAAGTATCCGTAATAATACCCGCGTCTACATAGGATGCATAGATTTCTTCTGGAGTCCCCAACGATTTTATAATTTCACCATCGGTCAAACCCTTTTCATAACCGGCAGCGAAATGCTCCTCATAGATTTCTATGATACTTTCCACATCGGCAACGCGCGCTTTCTTAAAAATATTGCGCAATGCTTCTAAAAAATTATTTTTGGTCATTATAGTCGACTCCTTTCAACAGGATGTTGATAATACCGGAAAATTCATCCCATTCCTGACGCATTCTGGCATAGGCCATACGCCCATCCGCCGTAATGTGATAATACTTCCGCGATGGTCCTGTAGGCGACTCTTTCAAATACGTTTCAACGTACTTCTCTTTCTTTAATCGATTAAACAATGGATATATAGTACCTTCCGAAATCTCAATATACTCCGAAATCGTACTCACAATTTCATAACCATAGCAATCATTCTGTGTCAGTAATGCAAGCACGAGCATATCCATAACACCTTTTTTTAATTGAACTTGCATAGTTCCTCCCTTTGGACAGTGCCCATAGGCAATGTGAAAGTTCACTTATAGACATCATTATCTACCAGCAAATACATTATAACACAAGGTACTATATAATGCAAGGTACTTTAAAATACAAAATATAAATAATAATCCTCTAAATGGAGAATTCACAGTTTCTATCTATGTTTTTCACATTTAGAGGACCATGTACATCATTTACAATTCAGGCATATCTTAACACTATTAATCAAAACTTATTTACCGGATTGAGAACTTACAGCCCCCAATTTAACCTGTGTGCTCTTTGAACGCCCGTTATGAGTATAGGATACCAAAATCGTATCTCCCGGACTCTTAGAATCAATTTGTTCTTTCAATCCGATGAGATTAGTGACGTCCTTTCCGTCAATCTGATCAATCGTATCGCCTTCTACGAGTCCCGCTTGTGCCATAGGCCCGTTATAATCCAGTTGAACGATGAGAAGTCCATCACCTTCATAGCTCACATTGTTGCGCGCTGCCGTCTGTTTATCCACGGCCCATACGCCGAGGTAAGGACGTATAACCTTACCGTTTTTGATAATAGAGTCGATGATCGGCTTGGCGGAATTTATAGGAATCGCAAAGCCCATCCCTTCAACGCCTTCTTTGGAAATTTTAGCACTGTTAATGCCGATTAACTCCCCATCCGCATTAATAAGAGCACCGCCGGAATTTCCCGGATTGATGGCCGCATCCGTTTGAATCAACGGGAATCGTTGTCCCTGATCGTCAATGGTTCGTGCTAATGCACTGATAACACCGGACGTAACCGAACCTTTAAATTCAAGTCCCAACGGATTACCAATAGCAATAGCCGGTTCCCCGACCTGTAAGGAATCGGAGTCCCCGATTTCAATAGGTTTAATATTCTTAGGCGGTGTAATTTTAACAACCGCCAAATCCGTTTGCGGATCCGTACCGATGACAGTACCTGTTACGGTGCTGCCATCAGATAACGATACCGTCACCTCTCCATTTTTAGCGCCGGACACAACATGATTGTTTGTAACAATATGACCGTCATTATCGATGAGCACACCGGATCCTACGCCTTCTCCCGCATAAATCGTGCGATTAAAGATATCTTTTTGAAATACCTGCGTAGTAATACCGACTACAGCAGGACCCGATTTTTTGGCCGCCTGTACGACAAAGGTATTACGGGTTTCAGTCAACGGTTTCGTCTGCTTTGTCTGCTCCCGTACAGTAGGCTGATCCCCTCCTGCAGGATTGCCGAAATAGTAATAGCCCCCGCCTAATCCAACGCTCAAAGCCAGGATACAGGCGATGATGCTTTTCTTATATTTTGAAAAATTCATAATCTCTCCTTTATATTTAATTTTATAAAACTAACTTTGATGAACTAATTATAGTACGCAAACTTTCATAATGCAATATTCCAATTTTCAATAGTTTACACTGCAATATTTTACGTTGCGACATAAGAGTTATAAAACACAAAAGGCATTCATCAGCTGACGCTAACGAATGCCTTTTATGCATATAGCTTGAGAGTGTAAGGACTGTTGAGAGAGAGTATATGTGATCAGGAAAAGTATGAGAGAGAACTTATTAAGAGAGAGAAGTTTAGTGTATTACTTTTCCAGAATCAAATTTTTATCCTTACATTACATAGTATACAACGAACAGTTAAACTATCAATGTAGCAATATAAAATATTCTTAAAGGTTTGATTACATCTATATAATAAGTTCTTATGAATTTATATACGCTCAACAGTCAGACTTATCGCATCTACAATTTAACCATCATTCCGGTTCATCAGACAAATTTATAGCCAACGCCCCAAACCGTAATGATGTGTTTGCTGTCGGACGGATTGTCTTCGATTTCTTCACGAAGGCGATTGATATGCACCGCAACAGTAGCATAATCACCGTAGGAGTCCAACCCCCAAACGCGAGAATATAGTTCTTCTTTACTAAATACGATGTCGCGATTACGCATCAAGAATTCCAATAGCTGAAACTCTTTCTTTTTGAGATGCACTTCCTTATCATTAACCCAAACCTTCATCATTTTAGGATCAAGGCGAATTTCTCCGGATTGAATCGCATTGGTTTCCATGGCGTCTTTTTCCGTCAAGCGTTTATATTGTGCCAACATCGCTTTAATCTTAGCAATCAATACGGATGGGGAGAACGGTTTTTCGATATAATCATCCGCACCGACCCCTAAGCCACGAATTTTATCAATATCATCGAGGCGAGCCGTCACCATTACAATAGGAACACGTACCTTATCACGAATTTGACGGCATACTTCAAAGCCGTCCATTTCAGGTAGCATAACATCCAAAATAATGAGATCTACAGGTGTATTTAAAGCGGCTTCAATACCATCGGTACCGTTATTCATAACCGTTACTTCATACCCTGCTACCATTAGATAATCCCGCTCAATGTTGGCAATATCCAAATCGTCTTCAATAATTAAGATATGTTCACTCATGTTTTTCTCCTTGCTTAGGGAACTCTAATATAACACGTAGACCATGAGGTCTAACATTTTCAATAACCACTCTGCCTTCAAAGATTTCCATAATTCTTCGAATGATCGACAACCCGAGGCCACTACCCTCCTGCGGATTCGTACGGGACGAATCGACACGATAAAATGGACGCATCAACCGTTCTAATGATTCAGGAGGCACTCCCGGACCGTCATCACTGATGACACAATAGACATAGTCCTCATCACTGTTCACATCAATAACACAATGACCGATATCAGCCATTTTGTATTTAGCACTATTATTCAGTACATTCTGTAATACACGCTGCAACAATTGCGGATTCGCATTGATATATGCCGAATCTGTGACAATGCGATACTGAATATCGATGCCGCGAGCCTTGTATGGCGCCAAATGATCTTCCACAAAATCCCGTACATACTGTCCCAGCTCAATACGCTCGGATGGACGAGATTCCTTCTTATAATTCAATGTGGTAATAAGGAATAGTTCCTCCAACATAGAATCTAAATCATTGGCACGTTTCAATATGATACCCATATAGCGTTTTTGCTGCTCTTCCGTAGGTGCAATACCGTCACGCACCCCTTCTGCATACGCCTTAATGGCCGTCAACGGAGTTCGAATATCATGAGAAATTCCGGCAAGCAGTTCTTTCTGCTGCTCCTGCTCGACTTCAATCTGCTGATTCGCCAGCTGTAACGACTTCGTCATGTTCTTAACATGAATCATGATAAACTTCGTGACAAACCTGTTAATGGCGAAGAATGTGATAATGAAAAGCAGGCTGGCTACGATAATGATGTAGAAAGATACAGACTCCATCAAGCTGTCACTACCGTTAGTGGCACGCTTAATCGCAATATGATACACATAAGAATGATGCGAATCATATTTTCTCATTTCATAAACGAAGGTATTATTGGACTGATACACAATGCCCTGTAATTCAGGATTCACATCAATAAGTCCAACAATAGCGGAAGCACTATAAATCTGCGGATTACCATAGTGATACACCAGGGCTCCTTGATCCATAACTTCCACGTAAACTTCTTTCGGGTCCAGCAAACTATAGCTAGGTTTGACCAATGTGTCTATGAGATTATTTTCTAATCCATAAAAAGTAATCGTTTCAGCAATACGACTTACACTTTTGAACTGCTGTTCCTGTTCAATACGCAAATAGTAACCAGCATTAGCCAATATGCGCAGACCTGTAAAATAAAGCAAAAATAATATAAATGCAATTAAAATAGGTACTACAAACAGCACAACATTGGATATCCAAATTCGAATTTGTAAATTCACAGGGCTACCTCAATATCATAAATAGTAGATACTCCTTATAGTTTACGCTATTTTGAATATTTAAAGCAAGTCCAAACGTAAAAAACGCCCCATAATAATTACTTATAGCTTATTATTCATTAATAAACAGGAGATGTATAAAATACCATTATGTCCAAAATGTTCTTAGACGTCGACAAACAAAAAGAGGATTCCGAAGAATCCTCTTTATATTTTGATTAACGACGATTAGCATCGAAGAAGTTAATTGCAACTTCTGGGAACATAGCGTAAGTCAATACGTCTTCATCAGTGATACCGTTGTAGCCTTTGGAAGCCAAGTCTTGACGGTAACCTTCCAATTCAGGTTCGATAAGATCTGCAGGACGGCAAGTGATAGGTTCTTCATCACCGATAATAGTACGACGAATATCGTCGGAGATAGTGCCAGGTAACGCACCATATTTACCACGTACAAGGTCTTTAACTTCATTAGGAACCATTTTATAACGGTCACCCATCATAACGTTCATCATAGCCATTGTACCGACGATTTGGGATGTAGGTGTTACCAATGGAGGGTAACCCAAGTCTTCACGAACGCGTGGCATTTCATCCATAACGTCGAAGAAACGATCGCCCATACCCATTTCGTTCAATTGGTTTTGAGTGTTGGACAACATACCGCCAGGGATTTGATAACGACGAACAGCCGGGATTACATCACTAGCTGGTTTCAAGTTGAATTCTTCAGCGATTTGTTGTTTAACTTTACGGAAATGATCAACCAACGGAATGTATTTATCAAGGTCAAGGCCAAGATCCCATTCAGTGCCTTTGAACATTTCAATCATAGTTTCAGTAGCCGGTTGGCTAGTTGCATGAGCGAATGGAGAAATAGCAGTATCGATGATATCCACACCTGCTTTAGCAGCTTCCCAGTATGTTGTGCTTGCAAGACCGCAAGTGAAATGGCTGTGCAAGTCGATTGGCAATTCACCGAAACGTTTTTTGAAAGTAGATACCAAATCATATGCATCAGCAGGTCCTAACAAACCGGACATATCTTTGATACAAAGGGAATCAGTACCCATTTCCACCAATGTTTCAGCAACTTTCAAGAAACTTTCAGTTGTATGTACAGGAGAAATAGTGTAAACCATAGCGGATTGAACATGAGCACCGGCTTTTTTGGAATACTTGATAGCGGCTTCCATGTTGCGAGGGTCGTTCAATGCATCAAAAATACGGATGCGGTCGATACCATTTTTTACAGCCGCATTACAGAATGCTTCCACTACGTCATCGGAGTAGTGTTTGTAGCCCAACAAGTTTTGACCACGAAGCAACATTTGCAATGGGGTATTTTTCAAATTAGCTTTCAATTTGCGAAGGCGTTCCCATGGATCTTCATTCAAGAAACGAAGACAGCTGTCATACGTAGCGCCGCCCCAACATTCAAGAGCTTCATAACCAATATCATCTAAAAGACCGAGCACCGGTTCCATTTGTTCGTAGCGCATACGCGTTGCCAAAATAGATTGATGACCGTCACGAAGAACGGTTTCGCAAATTCTTAATTTTTTAGCCATGTTAATCCTCCACTTCGAAATAGTTTGTAAATGTAATTTTATGCATTCACAAAATGTCTATCTCACACCTATTTACCAACGTTTTTTGTAGTCTCTACACATGTAGATGAAACACTCTACAAATCGTTGTAGCATACTTATATTAGACTACTTATAAAATTCTTTGTCAACAACTATGTTATGCTATTTAATCATAAATTCTCCGATTTACTCGGCTCATATTCGTGACATAAATCACATCAATCCACTGAAACCCTAGTGATCATCTTGTATGTTTAAACAATACATATTTAGTATAATTCCTGTTTTTAATAATAAACCAAAAATTATTTCGAAATAATTTTTAGTTATTAGTGGCTGAGAATTTATTTATATCGGTATTTTTTAATGTAGTTTACCGAAACATATCGGTTCGCTTATAAGCTCATCACTTTTATTAATATATTGCTCATTTTGCTGTGATTCATAAATATACAAAAAGGTCCTATGATATACATATCACGGGACCTACGCGTATATATTTTCACTTTTCAGGTCGCATTAAGGCTTAACCTTCTTAGGCGCCGTTTCAAGCACGATATTTTTTCCATCGCGCTTTACCTGAATCGAAAAGGCACCCTCGCCTTCTTTAAAATATTCCATCTTAATATCGAGAAGCATTTTACCGATCAACGTTTCCACCTTTTCCGTCAAGAATTCACGATAGAAAGAATCTTCTTTCTGCTTTGTGCTCTGATGAATAGTCGGTTTATTCGCGACGCGTTCCATATTGAGCATCGTTTCTTCAAAATTATCATCAGCTTTGAAATGTTTCATCATATCCGCATCGGATAAGCCTTTTTGTATTTTAATCTTTGCCATATTTAACCTCTCCTATCAATTCCATAATTGCTTTTTTCACCCGTATCGAATCAATACCTGACATGCAGTACTGAGCCGGCTTCGGACATCGCCGTCTGCGGCAGCCTAAACAATCCAGCGTATCATTAACCAGCACCCTATAATGACCGGTTAAAGGGCCCCAAATGTTCGGATTTGTAGGTCCGAACAGTGCAACGGCAGGTTTTCCAAGGGCTAACGCCATATGAAGCGCCCCCGTATCGGCACTGACAACAACATCGCTCTGAGCAATGATTGCGCCCAGTTCCTCCAGCGATGTATGGCCCATCATATCCTGTACGATGTGTTTCATATCCGTAGTTCTTATAGATTCTATAAAAGGTGCATACTGCTCCGCTTCTTTCTCACCGCCAAGACATATGAAATTCGCTCTGTATCGCAATGACTCAACAAGGGAATACCACTTCTCCTGAGGCCATTCCTTGCTGGTCCACGATGTGCCCAATACCAGGCATATCCGCAAGATACCGGAGTTGAAACGCGTATCCGATACATCTCCATCTCCAGCCTCATCTGTTCCGTCAAACGATGACCATATAGATTCCGCCCATTTTTTTGACTCAGGGCTGACACGGAAATTCATCGCATACAAAGCGTTAGCATCGATTGCGTCCTTATCATCGGCACCAGTCTCTTTCACTGGTTCTATGCCTTTATCCGCCAATGCACGAGGCAACAGTTGTACCACATCCATGTATCGACGGATTACATGCGCCTTACTTGGTTTTGCCTTATAATTTGTAAAAAGCCAATTTAATTCCTTTGTACCGCCTAGGCCAAGTCGGATAGGCGCGCCCGATGCAAGCAGTACAAGTCCCGATATAAGCCGTCCCTGTACATCAACGGCCACATCAAAATGATAGGGCTTCAGCTTGGCTTTCAGATCCCACCACATACGCCACATCGTAGGAATATGCAGTTTTTTCGAATGAGCCTCATATACATCCCGTTCCCACGGAATAATTTCATCTACATAAGGGTTGCCTTTCAGTAAGTCCACCATGCTGGGCGTTACGATCCAATGCAACTTAGTATCCGGATACTGTTCCTTTATCCACCGAGCTGCCGGGGTGGCATGCAAAATGTCCCCAATATAGCTGAGGCGTACAAATAATATATTCATATACATCCTTATGCTACTACGACTGTAGGAAGAAAGCCTTTATAATGAAGTGACATTATAAAGGCTTTTTTGTTATGACTTCTTTTTACTTTCACTGTTTGATTTATTCGATTTACTCGATGAGGATTGGGAGGAAGATTGAGATGATGTGTCGTCATCCGTGACCTTCGTGGTTTCCTCACTGCCATTCTTGATGATATCTTTCACATCAGACAATGTTAATTCATTAAATGTGGTAGGATGATTATATTTATAAACCGGCTGGAATCCTACGCCTAATTTACCGGTATACACAGTCAATGCATTATTATCTTCGTCTACACGAGCGATATAAATGGTCTTGTCCATATCGACACCGATAAAGCGGAAACGTCCCGGCGGATTGATAACACGCCAACCGCCTTCAACACCGTTAAACATAAAGATATCACCGGTACGTACATTATCATAGAAGAAATTATCTTCATCATAAAATACGCCGATATGCCCGATATCCGTAGCCTGCATATAAACGCGGCGCGTATCATAGTTCGCATCGGTACGATAAATGCGATACGAATTTTCTCGTACCTTAACCTTCATGTAAACGACATTGGTCGCCTCGGAATAAGCGGCATCAACGATTTTACTTTCACGAGGTAAATCCTCAAGTTCCGTATCCACTTCGTGTTCAGGATCATCCGCATTAAGGCGTGCCATAACAACTTCGTTACTGCGATACAAGCCCATAATGGCATAGTTTCTATCCGGCATCCAGTTAAAGTAGCTGATAGAACGCCCCTTCAAGTTAACCGTAGTCGGGTCGCTTTCACCGGCCTTGTAAATTTTCAAAGAATTCTCCGTAACCACCGCCATAAATTGGTGATCATAAGATACGTATTTTGTACCTTCCTTCACATCAGGAAAGTTTTTTGTATCATCCTTATTCGCCCCCGCCACATTAAATTCCGTAGTAGGTGCAAACACATATTGATCCAAGTATAGGTACACCCCACCTTGCAGCAGAATCCCCACCGCAAAAGCGCTCAGTACGCGCGTAAAAGGTTTCATGCATCCTCCTATTTTACGATAAACGCCGTCGGGATCATCCGTTCCCCTAATAAATCGGCCGGTTTGTTCACGACCTTACCGTTAAGATATAAGGTGGAACTGGACCCGCCATCCAGATTAGCCGCGATATAACAGCCTTTTTCATACAGGATATCCTGTACATCTCGCAATGTCGCCCCCAGTGAATATCCCGGTTGACGTCCGTCAATAACGAGGAATAATACGGTTCCGTCCTTCTTTTGACCGATAGCCGTACGAGGGCCTACGCCCCAACCGCCGTCACCTTCGGTGATCATTTTCTTACCGTCTACAATAAGAGGCGGTCCGAAGGTAATGCCTTCCATAGCTTTCATATCCGCTAATTCAGACTTGTTATAATTGCCGGCGATAAGATTTCCCGCCTTTGAAAAGCCTACAAAATCTACATCTTCATCGGAACCTACGTCCTTGCCGATAACATATTCACCGTCATGGAGAATAAAGCCGTACGGCAAACGACCTGTTCCGGTACCGTTCGGATCGTGGAATCCGCCGCCGTTAATAGCGGCAACAGCATTATTCATCTTTGCGATATTACTGGTCGTATCGCCTTTTTCCTGGATATTTGCAGCAGTCCCCACCTGAATACGACGAGGATCGGGAATTTCTAAAATATATCCGACATAACGAGCGGACTCAATCTTTTCAAGATTTAAGGTCTTATCTTCACGGGCATTAAACTTAAATAAATCCTGACTCTTCACAACCCCTACCGTACCCAATATGGACTGTAACTGTTCATCATTGAACAGCCATGTAATATAGTGAGGATGACGAGATTGTAAAATGGCGCCGATTACAGCACGTTTTACATTATTAAACGGTCCAAAGAGCACCACGATCGGTGATGTAATAGCGGTAAATAAAATCACCATGATGATGAATTTTACCCAATTCTTTTTGAACAATGTATTTCTCCTTATAAATCACTGAAATGTTCGGTACTTAGACGTTCCTCAAAATGCTTGAGGTCTACCGCATTACCGACCCACACGCGCAAGATATTATATGGATTATCGCCGGTATGAGCCCAACCGGACTTCATAGCCATACCCATTTTAATTCCCGCCTTCTCACTGGCTTTATCGGTGTATTCATTCTTATCCCCGTACGGATAGCAGAACCATGGATTATCCTTGATACCGACCTCTTTTTCAAGAGCTTGTTGTGCCTTGGTGATATTTTCTATTTGTTCAGCTTCTGATAACTGTCCCATCTCTATATGTTGAAAGCCATGATTAGAAATGGTCATACCGCCTTTATGCATCTCCCTCACCTGATCCCAGGTCAAACGGGTACCGATATCGCCGGGATTAATAAATACGGTAGCGGCGAAGCCATATTCTTTCATGACCGGATAAACTATGGAATACGTATCGGCATAACCGTCATCAAAGGTTAAAACAACAGGTTTTTCCGGCACAGCGGCACCGTTAACCACATATTCATACAGCTGTTCCATCGTCAACGGATGATAGCCGTTATCTTTGAGAAACTTCATCTGCTGTCTAAACAGATCCTCTCGAATAACCGCATCATTATCCTTATCTTCACCGACTTTATGATACATGAGGACAGGGATTCCGGACGGATGCACCATCTTGACCTCTTTTACAGGCGGCGCATTGTTGGCCGTTTCACTTTTTTGTGAAAGTACTCCACAGCCTGTCAGAACCACTATAAATAAGATAACTATGCACGTTACCAATGGAATCCGTTTCATAGCTCCTCCTTTATCAGAAATAATTATATACAGATTATTATAGCATTTCTATGAAAAATAGTAAAAATTAACGCTTTATAAGCACTTCCTTCAATGATTTCCTCGGCCTCGGATACATACCTTCATCGGATTTCCCGATAGCAATAATCGCCAATACATCATGATTAATTCCCAAAAAAGCCTTGCTTTCACATTGCATAAAATACACATCATTCATCCACAACGTGCCGAGTCCTTTATCCTTGGCCCCAAGGATAATATGTTCAATAAATGCGCCGATAGCCTGTAAATCACTTTTCTCCCACACACGATGATAATCCGGCAAGTCATCATACGGATTATACACAAATAATAAATCACTCGCCATTTTTATTGCACCAAGACTGATTTCCAAACTGCCGAAATGAGCTTTCCTCGATTTATATTGTTCAAGCACCTGAAAACCTAAATTAACAAAATGTACTTTCTCTTCCCCTGTCATATGAAGAACCTGCCAAGGTTGTCGATTTTTCGGCGATGGTGCACGCATACCGAGCTGAACCAGTTCTTCAACTACCTCAATGCCAACAGACGGAGCTTTTTTATACTTACGTACGCTTGTGCGCAACTGTATCACTTCTTGCAAATTCATATCGTTCCTCACTGCTGAATATTGAAATTTACCACATATATTGTAATATCCCATACAATACTATATTATTCTAATTATAATATATACGAAAATTATAATATATACGACATGATATAACATAAAAAACTACTAATATAAAAGGAGTCCTCATGAAAAAATGCCTCGCCCTCATCCAAATGGATGTTCATGTAAATGACACAGAATATAACTATAATAATGTCCAAAAATTACTATACAACTCCCTCGCTGAAGAACCGGATATCATCGTCTTACCGGAAACGTGGAACACGGGGTTCTATCCGTCAAAAGATTTAATCACCATCGCCGACCGCAACGGAGAACGCACGCAAACATTGTTAAGCGACTTCGCCAAAGAACACAATGTCAACATCGTAGGCGGCTCGGTAGCGGTAGCAAAAAACGACCATGTATTCAATACGTCATATGCATTTGATCGTGCAGGTCAGCTCGTCGGGGAGTATTCCAAAATGCACGGTTTCAGTCCCGCCAAAGAGGACACATACTTTGCCGGCGGTACACATACATCCCACTTCGAGCTGGACGGCATTCCTTGCAGCACGGTCATCTGCTACGACATCCGCTTTCCGGAACTCGTACGCATGGCTGCACTACCGAATACGGAACTTCTATTCGTGCCGGCTCAATGGCCGACCATGCGACTTCGTCACTGGCAAGTGCTCAACGAAGTACGGGCAATCGAAAATCAGTTATTCTTATGCGCCGTAAACGGATGCGGTACCGTAGGCCGCGTTCAAAGTACCGGCCACTCCGCCGTATACGATCCATGGGGCACCAATCTGTTGGAAATGGACACTACTGAAAACATCCAATCCGTTGATATCGATTTTGATGTAGTCCAGGATATCCGCAATAAAATCAATATTTTTAAAGACCGTAAACCTGAACTCTATAATCTGTAAAATAAAGACACATTGTTACTGAATGATTTTCTAAGATTATCTCAAACTTTAGAGAACCGTTATAATTAACAATGTGCCTTTTAATTTTTATTGTGTTGTGTTCGGATTATAAAAGATAATACGGTTTAAAGAAATATGATCAGCCTTGTTGGCAGAAATAAATTATATAAGCTTTATTAGGGCTGACTGCAGCTCCCAACGCATATGGATGATTCCAGTTTCCACCGAAATCAAATAGATAAATCACATAATCATCAGGTATTTTTACAGAGTCTTCGTTAAAGGATAATCTATGTAAATATTGTTTCTGAAGTTTTCGATTCTCAGCTTCCGTATAAGTTGGATATGATTTATCTTTAGATAAACCAGACTGATTTATTTGTTTAGGTTTTATTTTATCTTGCTCAGCTTCTACTCGCTGACGAGTCTCGACATACCGCTTAAACTTTATCTCCCGATCTTCACCATCAATCTTAACCTTATTAAATTCAGCCAAAATTTGATTTTCTAACTCATATAATTCATCAACAGTTTTATCAATAGGGTTATCCAATCTATTTTGAATAAATTTTCCCATAGGAACCGTTGTACTTTCAACAAGCACCATTAATTTAGGCAACAATTGCGCTAAAGTATCCGCATATGTCATGTCCGAATCAACATATTGTTTTACATATACATTTACTAAATCGGATTTGGAAATAACTACTTTGGAATTTATACGTGCTTCATCAATATATGACTTTAATTGCTCAGGCGTACCGCCAAATGCAAGCTGTATATATGAGCCGGCTTGCAAAAATCCTGGATTGCTATGCATATGAATATTCTTAGCAAAACTTGGTATTCTTTTAGGGAAACCAGGAATTGTAGAAATCAACTTATAATCCTTAGGATCATTGATAGGATACTCAATTAACTCTATGGATTTAAGGAAACTTTCTAAGGACTCTTTAATCTCAGCTTTAGATCTAGCCGTATATAAATTGTGCCCTTTACCTTTATTTTTATCTAAATATTCTCGAAGTTCCTTTTCATGTGCCACCTTCTTATCCGCACGTGTCCGATAAGACGGCGTGTCAACCGAATTAGTTAGCGTAGGGTCACCTTGTCCATTTTTACTCATATACGGACTTACTACGCGTATAGGCTTATTTCTGCTACCGACACCATAACCTTGCTTATATGTTTCTCCAGTATTATAACGCTTGATTTGTTTAAGCGCCTCTTCATCCTTATCATTATAAAGAGGATCAAAAACCTCATATTCATCTCTCATATCAGCCTTTTGTAATTCTTTCAAGTGTTTAGCTGAACGCTCCTGCTCTTCCACATTCAATACTGCAAGTTCTTGAGTTGAAAGTTTTCTCGGATTTCCGGATTTATCTTTCACTATATTTTTGAAAGCACCAGGGATTACCTCAATTCGTTCTGATTTTAAATTTTCTGCTGAATTTATATCACTTTTAATACCGCCATTTATATTGTCAACCGGTTCTTTTACAGTTGTAGCAAATCCAAGCTGAACGGAAATTACCAACGAAAGAATCGTCAGTGCAAAAATTTTCTTTTTCATAGAGTCCCTCTCCTACCATATTTTAAAAGTTTATACTCAAATCACGCATCACCATAATCATAGATATACAAAAAAGGGACCTACAGAAAACTGTAGATCCTTGTATCTGGTGCGGTTGGCGGGACTTGAACCCGCACGAGCATTAGCCCACCACCCCCTCAAGATGGCGTGTCTGCCATTCCACCACAACCGCATGGAATAGAAAATGGTGCCTCAGGACAGAATCGAACTGTCGACACACGGATTTTCAGTCCGTTGCTCTACCGACTGAGCTACCGAGGCATTTTTCGTAAAAAAAAATGGCGACCCCGATCAGATTTGAACTGACGATCTTCGCCGTGACAGGGCGACATGTTAACCGCTACACCACGGGGCCGCGTATCAACTCGCGTTGACTACTTAGATAGAATATCATAAATTCCGAACTAACGCAACTATTTATCGAAAAAATTTTATAAATTTCTCTATTCTATGCTATTATCAACACTTTAAAGCGTTCCCCACAAGAAATAATCAAGAATACACATATTTCCGTCATTATACGAAGGAATCCATTAATTTTTGTATTTAATCAAAGTACTTTACTTCATATGCTACAATATGTATATATCCATGTGTAAAAATACTCACAACATGTCTATAACAGAAAGGGTCCTTATGAATCGATTTAATTCCAAAGGTGTCATTATCGCCATCATTATCGCTATCGTAGGCATTTTAGGCGCAGCATGGTATTTCTGGTGGTATCTGCCTCATACACCGGCATATACATTACAAATTATATATCAGGCCGTAAAGGATAAAGATGCGGACGAAGCCTTGCGACATATCGATACAAAATCGATTGTGCGCAATATCGTCGAACGCGAAGGCAATACATATGTAGACACATCCAATCCATTCGGCAAAGCGGCCATCGCCGCAAGCAAAACATTCGGTCCCGCATTATTAGAGGATGTAATACGAAAATATATTGCCGATCCGTCCAGTTTTTCCTCTCAACAGGCGGCTCATGAAAGCTCCACTACCAACCAATCAGATAGCGACAAAAAGTCTATGGTCGATCGGCTCATCGAAGGCCGTATGTTTGAAGGCCACGATATAGAAATCAAAAACATTAAATCATCAGAAGAGGACGATGATAAAGCAACTGTAACGGTAACCGTACAGAATAACAAACACAATATGACGAAGGACATTCGTCTCTTGATGCGTCATCTCGGCGACGGCACATGGGTTATTTACGATATACCGGATATTGAAGATCTATATACGATTACACAAAAATAATAGAAAGCACTCGTTCAGAGCACCTTATGTACAATAAAGGACACATCTGTGATACCGAATCACAGGATGTGTCCTTTTATGTTTATTTATCGTTCAAAATTGACAACGGCCAAGGTAACCGTCACCTGAGATATGAGGCGCTCCTGGTCATCCAGCATATCGAAACGCCATACATGTGACATCTTCCCCTTCACAAGCAATGTGCCGCGGGCCGTCAACTCACCTTCACATTTCATAGGGCGTAAATGATTCGCCGTAACGGATTGCCCCACACCGAATTTACTTTCATCTATGAGTTCATTCGTCATCATGCCGGCTACGATTTCCGCGAACGCCAATGTAGCACCACCGTTTAAATATCCTTGCAGTTGACTGTGAAAGCTGCCCAAATGCATAACCGCCTCACATGTGGTATCACTTGTCATATGAGGTTTATCAATTTGTAAGGAATCTATTAATGTCATAATCTTCGTCTCTCCACACAATATTCTTCAATGCGATCATCAAACACAGTCACACCTAAGCCGTCTCCGTCAGGAACACTCATAACGCCATCTCTAAAAGATAAGTCGGGATAGATAAGATCCCTTTCAAAGTATCGGGACGAGTCGGATAAATCCCCCGCCATATATGAATCCCCGAGAGCCGCCAATTGTACATGAAGCATCTTGGAGATACCTGATTCCATCATACTGCCGATCCAATACGGAATATGACGCTCCCGACACAGATTGATGGCCGCCTTTGTCGGTACAAGACCGCCCATACGCCCTACTTTCACATTGAGCACATCTATGAGTCCGAATTCAATGGCATAGGACAAATCATCATAGCCCAAAATCGATTCATCCAGACAGATAGGCGTCATAACGTGCCAGCCATCCGAATTGAACCGTTTCCATTTCCAGTCCCGGTAAGACTCTAGCGACGCGATGGCAAAGGGTTCCTCGATACAGGTAAGGCCCAACTCATCATACTGCCGCACCTTGTCAATTTCATCATAGGTATAACTCTGATTCGCATCGGCTGCGAGCACCAAATCGGGGTATGCGTCACGTATTCGAGCCATACGCTCATAACCATCTACGGGATTTACCTTCACCTTAATGCGATTGCAGCCGGTTGCAACAAATCGTTCCACCGTAGGTAAAAGCCCCTCCATCGGCATATCTCCAATGACGAGACCGCTCTGTATAGTATCGCATAGCGGTTGATCCATAATATACGATACGGAATTGACACCGATTCGCTCACAATGCAGATTGATGAGCGCATTTTCAAGGGCCGCGATAGCCATGGTCATGCCGTCCCGCTTCATCCAAAACTGCAATTGCCGAATATAGGTCATCAACTTGGCCGGCCGCATGAGACGCAGGTTGAACACATAGTCATCGACTATGGTGCGCCAACAGGAGTCCACCGTTTCCACCGTATAAAAAGGGGTCGTGAAAGCTACGCACTCTCCATATCCTACATAGCCCTGCTGATCTTCGATACGAACCACTATCGTTTCTCGATCACGCACCTCTCCCTTCGCCGTCTTAAAAGTAAATTTCAAAGGCATTCGCAATCGGTAAGTAGTAATACTTTTAAAGTTTAATATATCATTCATAAGCACCTCACTACATACCTACATAAATTAACGCTCCCGTGGAATAAGAGTATTGCGCATAATCTTTCCCGTTCCGTTTCTCGGTAAAGAATCCATCACCTGCACATATTGAGGAATCTTGTATTTCGCTAAACGGTCTCCCAAAAAGGCAAGTATCTCATCTTTTCCAAGGTTCTGATTATCATTAAAAGCCAAGAAGAGTGCAGGCACCTGACCCCATTTCGAATGTGGCATAGGTACTACGGCGCATTCTTTTACGGCATCCAATGTGTAGAGTAAGTCCTCGATTTCTTTCGGATAAATATTTTCACCGCCGGAAATGATGAGGTCTTTACGTCGATTCAGGATATATACAAAGCCGTCCTCATCAACATAGCCGATATCATCCGTATTAAAATCACCATCGATAGGTTCACGATTGATATAACCGCTCATGACCATAGAGCCTTTCAGATGAATTTCACCGATTCCCTCTTCATCGGCATCAACAATGCGTACCGTCATGCCCGGCAACGGCAATCCCACGGACTCAGATTTATCAGGATGATCCAGCACAGAAAACGTCACACTTTGACTAAAAGTTTCTGTCATTCCGTAGGTCTTATAAATCGGCAAATTCTTTTTTACGCAGGATTCAATAAGGGACTGCGGAATAAATTCACCGCCCAGTAAGATGACGCGTAAGTTATGATGTTGAATTCTCGGCTCCAAGTGAGTCAGAATGGTAGGCACCAATGACATCATATTGATCCGATTACGATTGATGAGATCAAGGACCTTATCCTCATCATATTTCGGCAATACCGTAACGGCCGTGCCGTTATACAAGGACCGCATCAGAATCGATAAGCCGCTTACGTGAAATAGCGGCAGCACCATGAGCCAGTTATCTTCATCGGTCACACCTAACACAGATCGGGACGCCTTTACATGGGCACGAATCTGTCCCCAACGCAAGGGAACGGACTTAAACTGCCCCGTCGTGGCACTCGTATTCATAATGGCCGCAACATCCATATCGTTAAAGGTCCAGTCAAACGTATCCTCTATCACAGGGGCTGAAATGATACTTTCACACGATTCAAACGCAACAGAAATAGCGGAGTCCGGCACCTGATAACGTCGCTCAATGCTGTGCAATACAGTCGTAACACCTAGTTGTGACAGTTGAGCCTCAATCTCGTTCGTCTTAAGATGTACATTCAATAAGAGGACCTCTTTATGAGCCAGCATAGCCGCCAAAATATAGATTGCCATCGTCACGGAATTATCGGATAAGACAGCGATTCTCGACGCATCTAGAGATTCCAGGCTACGAGCTGCATAGATCACCCCTCGGCATATCTCCTCGTAGGTATACCCATTCATACATATGCGATTGGGATAGTGCCGAGCACCGTAACGTAACCACTCCATCATATTACCTTTCATCACATCATCAATGCAAAACCATATGTAAAAGAAAGGCGCCCCACAAGGAGGCGCTCTATGCGAATCGTATCAGCAAAACACATCAGCGGGAGCCGAAACATATCACCTCATACCGAACGGCTCTCACCTCATGCATTATTTCATTAAGGGAACTTAGGAAATTGTTTAAAATTAGGTTTGCGTTTTTCCTTAAACGCATCGCGACCTTCCTTAGCTTCATCGATAGTATAATACATCAACGTCGCATCCCCTGCGAATTGTTGTAAGCCCGCAAGGCCGTCCGTATCCGCATTGAAGGCTCCCTTCAACATACGCAACGCCATAGGAGATAATTCAAGGATTTCGCTACACCATTGGACCGTTTCTTCTTCGAGTTTATCGAACGGCACAACGCAGTTGACCATACCCATTTCATAAGCCTGTGCAGCCGTGTATTGACGACAGAGGAACCAAACTTCACGGGCCCGTTTATGACCGATCATGCGCGCCAAATAGCCCGCACCGTAACCGGCATCAAAAGAACCTACACGAGGACCAGTCTGTCCGAACTTTGCATTTTCGGAGGCGATGGTAAGGTCGCACACGATATGCAATACATGACCGCCACCGATAGCGTAGCCGTTTACCATGGCGATAACAGGTTTAGGAATAACGCGGATCAAACGCTGCAGATCCAGAACATTAAGGCGCGGCACATTATCTTCACCTACATAACCGCCGTGACCGCGCACGCTTTGGTCACCACCGGAGCAAAACGCTTCTTTGTCTTCCCCTTGTCCGTGGTTTGCACCTGTCAATACAATGACGCCCACTTCGTTATCTTCACGGGCCACCGTAAACGCATCAATCAATTCCATAACCGTTTTCGGACGGAACGCGTTGCGCACCTGCGGACGATTGATAGTAATCTTTGCAATACCGTTATAAGTCTCATAAATAACGTCTTCGTAATTACGATCTAGTACTTTCCAATCAAATTTACTCATGGATGTAACCTTTCTCATCTAAAAAATTCAGCACCACCTGCTCAAATGCGCGCGGCTGCTCTATGTGCACATTATGCCCCGCCCCTTCGACGATGACATGGTGAAAGTTCGACATCGTGCCGAACCCATCTCTTCCTATTGTAGTATATTTTATGTCCAACGCGCCACTCACATATAGTCCGGAGACGGATAATTTTTTCAAATCATCTCCCACATAGGGCATGACACCTTGTCCCGATCCACGCAATGTAGCGGCTAACGCATTCGGACTGTTATGTGCACGTCTACGATATATGAGTTCCCGTTGCTTCTGTGAAAGTCGCTGTTGTGATGCAAAAATCGGCGCTTGCGCCCAATGCTCCGCAAACCACGCCCCATCGTGAGTTTCAATACGTTTAGCCAACTCTTCATCAGTTCGTCTTCGCGCCTCACGTCCAGAATCCTCGGCAATGCCGACGGAACCGCTCTCTAAAATGAGGCGTTTGACCTCCGACTCATATTGCAATGTATAGAGCAAGGCTAATCTCGCCCCCATGGAGTACCCCATCAGATGATAGCTTTCACCGGCCACATGATACAGAACCGTATGCAAATCCTCCAGCATAACGGGAATCGTATAGGCCATCTCGTCATCGGGAACATCAGAATCACCGTGACCGATCGTATCGATGCGAATCATGCGATACCCCGGCAGTGTAATCCCGTTCCATGTATATCCGGACTCGGAAAATCCGTGAAGACATACCAGCGGCTCACCGGTGCCGACAATAGTCAAGCCGTATCGATAGGACCCTAAGTCTATATACATGCGTTGCATATCAGTGGATCCGATATTTCTTATGCAACTCTCGACTTCCTTCCTTGGATGTTGGAATTTCAATGATATGTACCCCCGACTGACCGATATACTGTGCGAACGCCGCCTCTAAATCGTCATTATTCCGAACGCGCACATAATCAACACCGTATAATGTGGCAAGACCACTATAGTCAATACCTTGCGACGTGTTAAATAAATAATCAAAATGCTCCGTGCCTTTTTGGGGCAAGTATTGGAAAATGCCGCCCCCATCGTTGTTATGAAGGACGATGGTGAGATTCAGCTCATGTGTCTTTGCGATGGCAAGACCGTTCAAATCGTGAAAGAACGACAAATCCCCCGTCAGTAATACGGTCGTCTTTCCGTTCGTGGACAGGCCTAATGCGGTCGACACGGTCCCGTCGATTCCGTTGGTACCGCGATTTCCGTATACATCCGCATCACTGCGCCCACCGGCCCAGAAGTAATCCATATCGCGGACGCTCATGCTGTTGGCACTCATGATTTGACCGTCCTTCGGCATGAATCGTTGTAACATATAGATGGTTCGACCTTCGAATAATTCCGATTCCTTCGCCACCGCATCCAATTGATTACGACTGTATGATTCCGTATCAATCCATGCAGCAAGGTACTCATCGATAGAGGTATCAAACGTTTGATCGCAACCATCAGCAATGTTCTCTGTCCCGGTAAATGTATTCGCTGCACCGATCGAAATACGCGTCATATCAGTAGCATTCGCTGCACCGACAGAATGCAATTCAACAACATATCGCTTCAAGCCGTTCATCAAACCTTGTGCTGTCGACTGAATATACATGGTCGTATTTCCCATAGGATTCGTATAATCCATAGTAGGACTCACCGATATAATCGTCGTCTCGTCCATAGTCCCTATCCATTGTTGAACACGCTTGGATACAATCATCTGACCGATTTGTAAAATACAATCCGGTTGCAATGCATCACGACGATTTTCATCGGCCAAGAATGCATCATAAGAGGTGATGATATGCTCATCATCGATGCGGCGCATATTTGATAGCGGATCTGCAAGAATAGGCGCTTTAAGCATATGCGCCAATTCCAAAATAGCCATTTCTTCGTCAAGGCCCCAAGCCGGGCCTGCCAAGACGATAACCTTCTTGTTCAAAAGCGCCTCGTAAACGGGCTGAATTGCACTCGGCTGCAACATACCGGTCACCAGTGAAAACGATTGTTCCATGCGCCCCGCCTCAAAGTGCTTTCTATCAAAATCAGGTACCAACGGCTCAAAGAGAGGTACATTAATATGTACCGGGCCGCGCTTCAGGTCCATTGCTTTCATACACGCCTTGCGCGCCACCTGACGCGGATACGTATAGAAATGTTCCTCACGAGGTACAGATAGTTCCTCATAATAATTGACAGCCGTACCGAAAAGCTTTTGCTGGTCTATCGTCTGCGGAGCCCCCATATGTTGTAATGTATGAGGTCGATCGGCGGACAAAATAATAAGCGGAACGCCACTATATTGAGCCTCCAGAACAGCCGGTAAATAATGAGCCACCGCAGAACCTGATGTGCACACCAGTACAGCCGGCTTCTTATGAGCCTTTGCAATACCTAAGGCCATAAAAGCAGCCGACCGTTCGTCAATATTCATATATGTTTCAAAGCCTTTATGCTCCTTAAAAAGCATGGCCATCGTCGTAGAACGCGATCCCGGACTAAATACGACATGCCGTACGCCGAGTCGATGCAGTTCGTCTACGAGGGCTGCAATATATTCGTTCATTTCGATTCCTTTCACTTTTCCTTTGGTAAGGTGTGGTTCAAAAAATGCATTATAAATTAGTCAAAAGGCTGGTTAGCATGAGAAAAACGACTTGGCGGCTTCGCGAAGCGAAGTAGGTGGCCTTGGAGGCTTTTCGCATGCTGACCAGCCATAACTACGAGAAATTTATAATGCATCTAATATGGTTCTCATTTTATTGTTAGTTTCCTCATACTCCGCATCTGCATCGGAGTCGCCTACGACACCGCAACCGGCGTAGGCATACAGGGCATTACCTATAACGAGAGCCGACCGAATGGCCACGACGACGATGCCATCCCCCATGTCTTTCATAAAACCGAATGGCGCCGCATACATACCTCGCTCATGGGTTTCATATTTCTGTAACAGAGCAAGCGCCTGCTCCCGCGGTTCACCGCCGAGGGCCGGTGTAGGATGCAGCAATTTCGCCCATTCGACCAAGGACTTCGTCGAATCTGTAGCGGTAATGATGGTGCGTAAGTGGTATAGATGAGCCAGCTCCATAATGCCCGTTTCCCCTACCGATACATGAGGCGTAATGTCTTTCATGGTATTCAGAATCCGGTCCCGTACGATATTGTGCTCAAGCAAATTCTTAGAATCTGTAAGCAACTGTTCCTTTGTCCACGCATTTGGGCCATCCTTCGGCGCTGTTCCGGCCAACGCATAGCTCAAGATTTCGCTACCTCGATGGCGCACCAGAATCTCCGGCGAAGCGCCTAAAAATGTGCGACCATCCTTTTCATACCCGAAAATAAAACAATTTGGATTATTATCCGCCAAATTAGCCAAAATGCTTGCCACATTAAAAGGTTCCGGACTCGTAAACTGAACCTCGCGGGATGCAACGACCTTTGTCGTTTTTCCATGCGCAATGCTTTCACCGATAGCATTCATCAAACGGTCCCAGTCGGCTCTATCATCACTCGTTTCCACATACTCATGACGTACGCGCGGCACCGGTACGTCCTCGATAACTGCCGGTTCCCCCGCATATAGGTAAAAAGATTCCCCGTTTTCCACAATATAGTAATGGGTGAAAGCAATCATCTCGTGCCCCATCCCCTCCCATTTAGGATCATTCGAGGCATCAAAAAAAGTATCCCCATAAAATACATAGGCATACCGTTTACGGTCTTCGTCATCGAGAACCGTCGCCAAGCGCTTGGCACCGACAACGATACGGTCACTTTGACGATCCACCCAAAACACGCGTTCCTCATTCGGAAAATTGAGCCAAAAAGCTACGGGGCTATTCAGTTCCAACGGTTCTTTATTATATATCATAATCGTATATCGCTTATCGCTATTTATGTAATCAGATATTCATCATATAAAACGCCTAACGTATAAAAGATTTAGTCCTCTTACACGTCAGGCGTCATCGTTAAAAGTTTCTACATTTTTGATATGAGCCTAACGCCCTAGCACGTTGACGGGCTCTTTCACGTTTTCATTATATCATAAATAAGAAATAAAACAATCCTCCACTCCGGCCATGACACATAGCATAGACCCTCCCAATGATAAGGTTATTTCACTTTACCACCGGAAGGGTCATGCGCAATTCCACGATGTAGAGAATTATTTATTTGAAAGCTTTAGCACCGATATCCTTACGGTATTGCATACCGTCAAAGGAAATATGCTCTATTCGTCCATAGGCTCGGTCCAGAGCCGTCTGAAGATCCTTCCCGAGTCCCACGACGCCCAGAACGCGACCGCCATCGGTCACATACTGATGGTCGACGAGCTTTGTACCGGAATGGAATACGATAGTCGTATCATAGGGTTCGATATCCCCCTTAATCACATCACCTTTCGAAGATGTTTCCGGATAGCCTTTCGATGCAAGGATGACGCAGGCAGCGGATGATTGTTTCCACCGCACCTCTTCCGCCTTCAATGTACCCTTGGCACAGGACATCATAATTTCGCCTAAATCGCTGTCCAGTAAAGGCAATACCACTTGTGTTTCAGGATCGCCGAAACGCGCATTGAACTCGACCACCTTCGGACCTTCATCGGTAATCATGAGTCCCGCATACAGACATCCCACATACGGCATACCTTCATCAGCCAATGCTTTTACAACGGGATTTAAAATTGTCCGCATCGCCTCATCCCGAAGTTCATCGGTCAGAACCGGAGCGGGAGCATAGGTCCCCATACCGCCTGTATTAGGACCTTTATCGCCGTCAAAGATGCGCTTGTGATCTTGAGATGCAATCATGGGAACCACCGTCTCGCCGTCCACAAATGCGAGCAAGCTCGCCTCTTCACCGACCATGAATTCCTCTATAACCACGGTATGCCCGGCCTCACCGAAACGATTACCGCTGAGCATATCCTCCACGGCTGCATACGCTTCGTCCACGGTCATGGCTACAACGACGCCCTTGCCCGCAGCGAGACCGTCGGCCTTCACTACGATGGGCGCCCCCGTATCATCAATAAATGACTTTGCGGATTCAACGTCGGAAAATACGCCATATGCAGCGGTCGGAATATCATAGCGTTTCATCAGCTCCTTCGCAAAGACCTTGGAACCTTCCAGTTGAGCCGCCGCCTTGGACGGACCGAACACGGGAATACCTGCGCTGCACAAACTATCGCTAAGCCCTGCCACAAGCGGGGCTTCAGGACCAATGACGACAAGGTCCACCTGATTATCTTTCAGAAACTGAATCAAGTGTTCTGTTTGCTTCCAGTCGATTCCTACCAACTCGGCACAACCGGACATGGCCGCACTGCCGGGAACAGCGTATACCTTCGTTACACTGGGGCTGATAGAGAGGCGCCAAGCCAAGGCATGCTCGCGGCCACCACTGCCGATGACACATACTTTCATAGAGTCCTCCGTCCGGCGCCTAATGCGCCAAGTTTCATAACTAAAATATATTAAAATGAATATATACTCTGGCAATACTGCATTCCATGTTCCTATATCAATGTTTAAAATGACGAATGCCGGTAAATACCATGGCTATGCCCGCTTCGTCGGCAGCCTTGATGGATTCCTCATCCCGAATGGATCCGCCGGGCTGGATAATCGCCGCAATACCATGTTTCGCCGCCGCTTCAACGGTATCGCCGAACGGGAAAAACGCATCCGATGCCATAACGGCACCATGAGCCGCCTCACCCGCCTGTTCCAGTGCGATATTAGCGGAGCCGACGCGATTCATCTGTCCCGCACCGACGCCCAATGTATGATGCTCATTGGAAATGAGTATGGCATTTGATTTCACATGCTTTACCATCTTCCACGCAAATTCAAGAGCCTTCCACTGCGCCTCCGTAGGCTGCACCTTCGTCACCACTCTATAATTTGCGCGGTCCTCAACGATATCATCCTCCGTTTGCACCAATAAACCGCCGGAAACTTTCTTTACCGTCACTTGCCCCGATTCCGGTTTCGACAATTCGATGAGGCGTATATTCTTTTTTGCTTCTAAAATGGTCAATGCTTCCTCTTTGAAAGCAGGCGCCATGATAACTTCTAAAAAGATATGACTCATTTCCTCCGCCGTCGGGCCGTCCACTTCGCGATTAA
The DNA here is from genome assembly GCF_002959855.1 of Veillonella denticariosi JCM 15641. Taxonomy (GTDB): domain Bacteria; phylum Bacillota; class Negativicutes; order Veillonellales; family Veillonellaceae; genus Veillonella; species Veillonella denticariosi. The sequence continues at coordinate 354,763 of NZ_PPDB01000001.1, read as the reverse complement.
GTGCAACGATACCGCCAAAGGCCGAAACGGAATCCGCTTCATAAGCCGATACATAAGCATCCTTCAATGTATCTGCCGTAGCGGCTCCGCATGGATTCGTGTGTTTAATGATACAGGCCGCGGGCTCCGTAAATTCCCACACCATATTCCAGGCCGCTTCCATATCCACAATATTATTATAAGACAACTCCTTGCCGTGTAACTGCTTTAATGCCCCCATACCATGAGCCGTACCGATTTCACTATAGAAAGCAGCCCGTTGATGGGGATTTTCACCATACCGGAGATCGGTCACCTTTTCATAAGCACTTAAATATTCAGGCGGTGTAGGACCTTCTTTCAGAATAGTGCTCATGTAATTAGCAATAGCTACATCATAAGCCGCCGTATGTGCAAAGGCTTCCTTCGCCAAAGCGAAACGATATTTTTTTGACAATTCACCGTCTGTCTTTAACATGTGAAGAACTTCATCGTAGTGATTCGGATTGACCACAATCCCTACATATGCGTGATTTTTCGCAGCCGACCGTACCATTGTAGGACCGCCGATATCGATGTTCTCAATAGCCTCCTCCAGCGATACATCGGGTTTTGCAATGGTTTCCCGGAACGGATACAAGTTGACCGCCACCAAATCGATAGGTTCAATACCATGTTCCGCCATCGCCTGCTGATGCTCTTTATTATCGCGAATAGCCAAAATACCGCCATGCACCTTTGGATGTAATGTTTTCACGCGACCGTCCATCATTTCTGGAAAGCCCGTCAAGGATTCAACAGACTTTACAGGGATACCTGCATCAGCGATGACTTTCAATGTACCGCCTGTAGAGTAAATGGTGACGCCTAACTCAGCTAATCCCTTTGCAAAATCTATAATTCCCGTTTTATCGGATACACTTAAAAGTGCATTCTTAATCATATATCCTCCCAACCTCTGTTTTCGCACAGAATGACAATCTTATTCTTCATTGCGTACGATGCGCCCCTCAACAGAAAGCTTATCAGCACAAAATAACCGCAATGCCTCAACGTATGTAGCATGTTCTACGGGCAATAACCGTTCACTCAACGTATCCTCCGTATCATCGGGCAATACAGGCACCGTATTCTGCATAATAATGGGCCCCGTATCCATACCGGCATCTACAAAATGAACGGTACATCCCGTTACCTTTACGCCCGCATCAATAGCCTGTCGATGTCCATGCAGACCCGGAAAGGACGGCAATAAAGCGGGATGAATATTTAAAATCCGATACTCATAGCTGTCGATTAACTGACGTCCGAGGATACGCATATATCCGGCGAGTACGATCCCGTCCACCCCATAAGGCGCGAGGGCCTCTAATTGAGCGGCCTCAAAATCCGCCTTGGAATCATAATCCGACCGTTCTATGACGACAATGGGAATCCCCCACCCGTCCGCACGCTGTACAATCCCCGCATCATGATGGTCCGTAATAATTACAACGAATGTCCCGTTAATATAGTCGTCACACATGGCCTTATAAAGAGCCTCTCCGTTAGAACCGCGACCGCTGGCAAAAAGGGCCAGTCTCTTCTTCACAACTTTATTACCCATACCACCGTTCCCTACATCGGTCGTGATACTGCCGACGCTATTGCTCACAATAGCGATAGCGCCGATATCATCAGTCTCATGCATCAAATTCAGCCCCTTTGAGAACTACAGGGCCGTCACCATTAACGACACGGCCGATTTCATAAACCGCTTCATTCCGTTTCGCAAGATCCGCTTTCACTACGTCCGCCTGTTCAGGTGACACGACGAGAATCATGCCGATTCCCATATTGAAAGTACGGTACATTTCAGGCCATGCCACATTACCCCACTCCTGCAGTTTTGTAAATACCGGCAGGCGAGGCCATGTACTGACATCAATATGAGCCGTTATGCCTTTAGGCAGAATGCGAGGAATATTTTCATAAAAGCCGCCACCCGTAATATGAACCATCCCTTTGAGCAGATTTTTCTCTAGGAGCGGCAATACAGCCTTCGGATACAGCCGTGTCGGCGTCAATAACTCCTCACCCAAGGTTTTGCCGAACTCAGGAATTCTGGTATCGATGGAGAATTTCTTATGTTCAAATACGATTTTACGAACCAATGAAAATCCATTTGAGTGAACACCGGACGAAGGCAATCCCAAAATGATATCTCCCTCCGCGATATGTTCACCGGTAATAAGTTTAGGTCGATCAACGATTCCCACAGCAAAGCCGGCCACATCATAATCATCATTATCGTAGAATCCCGCCATCTCGGCTGTTTCACCACCCAATAGAGCACAGCCTGATTCCTCGCATGCCCGCGCTACACCGCGCACAATATCCGCGACTTTCACCGGGTCCAACTTGCCCACTGCAATGTAATCGAGGAAAAATAGAGGCGTCGCCCCCTGAACGAGGATATCGTTCACACTCATCGCCACACAATCCTGACCGATTGTATCGTGTTTATCCATCATGATGGCGAGTCGTAATTTCGTCCCTACCCCATCAGTACCGGATACGAGCATGGGATCCGTCATGCTGTGCCCCGCCAAGGAGTACAGGCCTCCAAAGCCTCCTAAATCTCCTACTACCCCGAGAGTATAAGTGCGCTTTACGGATTCCTTCATCAATTCCACGGCGCGGTTTCCCGCATCGATATCAACACCGGCGTCACGATAGGTTAAACTGGTTTTATTCGAGCACATATTTGACCCCTTCCTCCTGTTCCGACGGAACCGCAACACTGTAATCACCATTGAAGCAGGCGAAACATAAATCTTTTGCGCCTACGCCCGAAACAGCGCGACAGAGCCCCTCACGGGATAAATAATGTAACTTATCCGCATGAATATAGCTCTTAATCTCATCCACCGTATGAGTCGCTGCAATGAGTTCTTTTCTGACCGACGTATCGATGCCGTAATGGCAGGAGTACTCAATGGTGGGAGAGCTGACGCACATGTAAACTTCTTTGGCGCCCGCCTCTTTTAACATTTTAACGATGAGTCCGCTCGTAGTACCTCGCACGATGGAATCATCGATGAGAACGATACGCTTTCCGCTGACGACATGAGGCAATGCGTTGAGTTTCATGCGCACCGCCAGCTCACGTTCCTCCTGATTCGGTTTGATAAATGTACGTCCGCTGTAACGATTTTTAATGAGACCTTCCGCGAAAGGAATTCCGGAGGCTCTTGCATATCCTAATGCGGCGGTCGTTCCCGAATCGGGGATGGACATGACAATATCCGCATCATATTTTGTTTCATTATATAATTCACGCCCCATGTTGATACGCGCTTCATACACCGACTGACCGTCGATATGACTGTCGGAGCGGGCGAAATAAATATATTCAAAAACGCATAGCTTTTTATCGATTTTTTCGGGCTCCGCATAGATAGTGCTGCGTACACCGCTATCATCGATAATGACCATTTCACCCGGATCGATATGGCGTATAAACTCCGCCTTAATCGCGTCAAAAGCGCAGCTTTCACTAGACAGTACATATCCGTTCTCGGTCTTGCCTAAGCAGAGAGGTCTGAATCCCTGCGGATCGCGAAGGCCCACAAGAGAATCATTTGTGGTAATAACCAACGAAAAAGCCCCCTCGATTTGACGCGCCGCATCGGCGATGCGTTCTACCTGTGTGGCAGCCTTGGACCGGGCAATTAAATTTACGATAACCTCCGAATCCATGGTCGTCTGAAAGATCGAACCGTCCGCTTCAAGGCGCTTGCGGATAGTAAGGGCATTCGTCAAATTACCATTGTGAGCCACCGCAATCTGTCCGCCCTGATAATGAATAACCAATGGTTGAATATTGCGAGGATTATTGGAGCCCGTCGTGGAATACCTGACATGACCGGTTCCCATATAACTCGGCAAGGTCGGCAATTCCTTAATAGCCTCCGTCAAAAGACCCATGCCCTTTTTCAATTCCACATCGTGCCCATCCGTAACGGCGATACCGGCGCTTTCCTGCCCCCGATGTTGTAACGCAAACAAACCCCAGTACACATAACGAGCCACATCTACGGTATGATCAAAGATGCCGAACACACCGCATTCTTCATGCCACTTGTCAAAAATAGGATCGTAATTCATGAGTCACTCCGATTAAGCACGCTCGCCTGTGAGGCGGAACAACATCTCCTTATAGGCTTCTTCAACATTGCCGAGATCGCGACGGAAACGGTCTTTATCAAGCTTGTCACCCGTTGTAGCGTCCCAGAAACGGCATGTATCAGGAGAAATTTCATCCCCTAAAAGCACTTCGCCGTTATGTCTGCCGAATTCCACTTTAAAATCTACAAGGGTTACATTTTTTGTAGCCAAAAATTTCTTTAAAATATCATTTACTTTTAAAGTGATGGTAGAAATCGTATCAAGTTCTTCCTGCGTAGCCCATCCGAGCGCCGTAATCTGCGATTCATTGGCAAAAGGATCGCCTAATTCATCGTTTTTATAACAGAATTCTAGAATCGGATGTTGTAAAGGTGTTCCTTCTTCGATGCCGAAGCGTTTCGCCATGGAGCCCGCTGCAATGTTACGAATAATAACTTCTAATGGAATGATATCTAAGGTAAGTACCAATTGATTGCGGTCATCTTCACGACGGATAAAATGAGTCGGTACACCTTCTTTTTTTAGCAGTTCAAAGAAGAACGAGGAAATCTTATTGTTCAATACGCCCTTACCTAGAATCGTGTCATGTTTTTCGCCGTTAAATGCGGTGGCATCATCCTTATAATGTACAATGTATTCATCTTTATTATCTGTCTGATACACCTGTTTCGCTTTACCTTCATACAATAATGTCAATTTGTCCAGTTCGATGTTAGCCATGATGATCTCCTTTGCCGTAAATTATGAATGATCTATTTTAACCGGAATAAATGCTGAAACTGTTAATATTAAAAACTTTAATTCCGAAAATTCCGAAGTATTCATCGTGAGATATATTACCTCGCAGCGGACGATACAGTCTGAATCGACATCATTTACCGAGTTCGCTCTGCAATGCCTCATTGTCCGCTAACACTTTATCCGCCATATCCTTTCGATATTGCTCGTATCGTTCTTTTAATTCTTTATTGAAAGCGGCACCGATCTGTACCGCAAAGAGAGCCGCATTTTTAGCCCCGTCCACAGCCATCGTCGCCACAGGCATACCGGACGGCATCTGAACGATGGCAAGTAATGAGTCGACGCCCTTAAGAGCCGTCGCATTAAGAGGAATACCGATAACGGGAAGCGTTGTAAAGCTTGCCACAACCCCCGGTAAATGAGCCGCCGCACCGGCACCGGCAATAAAGGCGATAGCGCTTTCCGCTTCGAGGCGTGTTACGAAGGACCGCACAGCCTCCGGCGTACGATGAGCCGAAGCAATAACCATTTCATAGGGAATATTAAATTCATCCAATACGGCAGATGCCTTCTTCATTATGTCCAAATCGGACTTGCTGCCCATGATGATACCGACCTTCATATAACCTCCTAATAAAAAAGCCCAGCCTGAACAGACCGGGTCAAATGCGCACGGATAGCCTCCGAAGATTCACTTGTTAATTGTTGATAAAAGTGTTTCATGGTGCTACCTCCTTTTGGTAGCTAAATTGTAACACTCACAAAACCTTCGGTCAATACTTTTTCGAATAATTAATATATAAGTTTTTGTTATTGTTCATAATATATCGAACAATCGAATGATTAAGAAATAAGATCCATGAAGAATCCACATAATAAATCAGATACTTCACTTCGATTGAAACAGTGTCATCAAAGTCTTTTATGACAGGATATAATCATATTTATCATATAGTTTCCAGTATACAAAAAAGAGACAGTCGATTTATTGAATCGATTGTCTCTTTTATTTAATTTCCGAACGATATATTCTTTTATACATCAGCAGCTATATATTTATAAACCAGCTACATCATGTTCTAATGCGCCGTACTTTCAAAAGCGCTTTTCAATTCACCTACAGATTCGGGAATATAATCCACGATAGATGACATCAACGCATACATCAAGGTAGGCTCGAAAGCATCATCAGCACACATATATACGCAGTCCAGATATAAACTGGAATCCTGCTCGTCAATATAAAGTTTATAATTCTTATACGTTGCATTTTCACGGTTGATAAGCGCATTTAAGGCAGTCATATTCTGAGCTGTCACCTTTTCAGGGCCCAAAACCAAACGGATAACGCTGTAAATACTATTATCTAAGATCACAAATAACGGCATATCCCACAACGGAGATTTGATGTACGAACGATATACGACAGTACCGTCTTCATCTTCAAAATCCTTGCGTTCAAAAGACGTTATCTGCTCTTCTTTCATAAATTTGTCAAAGGCTAGTGCTTTCGGATTCATAACGACCTCTATTTAACTATGCCCGCTACCTTTAGAATACCTTGATGTACCTCATCCAAGTGAGGTTGGATTACACCTAATAAGATATTCACCAGTACGCTAGGGTCAAACTGTTCATCCAATGTAGGAACGGAAATATCCATATATATATTACCGTCTTCATTGCTTACATAATATTTAGATACTTTATATTCCTGATTTAATGTATTCAATTCTTCTAACACGGAAGGAATCATATCTTTTGCAACAGATGTCGTCGTAATCGCTACACGCACATAGGAAAATGCGGAATCATCCACTACGATAAACACAGGCAGGCTGTTTTCATGCACATCTAAACGACCGTGATATACAACTGTATTTAAGTCATCGGTCAATTCCTCCTTAAGAAACCAACCGTTACCGCCTTTTTCAAGATCTGCTACAAGTAAATCAAATTTTTCTGCTTTGTGATTCATAATACCCTCTACAACTAATAACAAGACCACACACACATCAGTCTTCTAAAAATACACAACCATTATCCTTGAATTCTTTGATACGCACTAACGACTCTACACGGAATCCCGCATTTTCAAGGCGTTCACGTCCCGGCTGAAAGGATTTTTCGATGGCAATCGCCATACCTACCACTTCATCACCTGCTTCCTGCACCAATTTAGCCAGCCCCATAGCGGCTTCACCGGATGCCAAGAAATCATCGATAATCAATACCTTTTCACCGGCAGGCAAGAACTTTTTGGAAATCGTGATTTCATAGTTTTCTTCCTTTGTATAGGAATAGACAACGGAATGATATACCTCATCCACCATGAGAATCGATTTTTTCTTGCGCGCAAATACCAACGGTACATCGAGTTCCAATGCGGCCATCAATGCTAATGCGATACCCGATGCTTCTATGGTGACAATCCGTTGTACCCCCGCGTCACGATAGCGATCTGCAATTTCCTTTCCGATGGCTTTGAACAAATGCGGATCGATTTGATGATTCAAAAATCCATCTACTTTTAACACGCGATTATTGAGGACGATGCCCTCATCTCGAATGCGTTGCTTTAATAATTCCATGTGCTTATACCTCCGTATAACTATCTTTAAATTTTAACGTAAATAGGGGCTCAGGGTCAATATATATTGAAAGCACATTTCATATATTATTTAAAAATAAAACTATACTTTATCAAAATATAAACTGCATTTCAAACTCCTCGCGAGAAGTTTGAAATGCAGTCCAGCATAATTAGTATAAAGTATATGATTTATAAAATTTTATCCCGATTACTTTCCTTATTTACAAGCAGCGCCGTAAATCGTGCAGCTCCTTCCGATTGCGGCACCAGTCGGGAGCGTACGAGGACGATATCGCGAGTCGGCACAGGGATATCCGTATCAATACGTACGATAGCGCCTTCCTGCATTTTTTCCTGTACCACATGACTCGGCAACATAGCAATCCCCATGTTGATTTCCACGAGGTCCAGCAACACATCGACGCTGCCCAGTTCAAAACGAGGCTTGCGGCATGCACCATGAGTCACTTCATCAAAGAATGTTCGACTTGCAGTTCCCTTTTGCAGTAAAAGCATCGGTTCATTCAGAAGGCGCCCCTGATCAAAGAATCCGGCCCCTTTATATTCATGACCGCCTACAAAAACATCTTGAATTGTCGCTAGAGTGGTCACCTCCAGCTGAGGATTTTCCCGCAATCCTTCGTAATCATTGACCACGGCTAACTGCGCTTCCTTATCGAGCACCAGCTGCACACAGTCCGGTGACGGTTTATTGATGATATGCAAACCGATTTCGCTTTCCTGTAACTGCCACTTATGAAAGTAGGGCAACAGAAAATGACGGCACAAAGTATCCGTAGCTGCCAGATTTAAACTTTCATAAGCCTGATTCACACGTTCCTGCAGTTGAGTAACGCCATTATCCAAAATGGAAAACGCCTTTGCCACCGTATCAAAAAGTTCCTTGCCTTCCGGTGTAAAGCCTACGGATTTTGTAGTCCTCACGAAAAGGGGCATATTGAGTTCCCCTTCCAACTGTTTAATACTTTGACTGATGGCGGACTGAGACACTCCGAGTTCCTTCGCTGCACGAGAAAAAGATAAATACAAACCGACACCTAAAAAAGTTCTGTATAAATCTGCAGATACTGCCATTTTATTCACCTCTGTTATATACTAATAATGGAACTTTGTATAAATTAATACATACGTCAATCAAAACTCTTTATCTGGCAGGATGCTCAGCTTATCTAGCAAAATGCTCAGCAATCGCGTAGAGTTCTTCATGAACTTCAGGTCTTATGACCTTCATGAATTTTTCACATTTATTAGAAATTCTAATCTTTTCATTAATAAGATTATCTTTACTTATAAGTCTAGACCGATTATACTTATTTTGTCAACTCCATAAACGGAATTTATACATTTGAGGAGGCTACAATGGCTATTCAACGCTTATTCGTAACGAAACGAGAATCTTTCAATCAAGAATCAGAACGTATGTTACACACCTTACAGCAGGAGTTATCCTTGCCGGCTACCGCGGTAACAATCTATGAACGTTATGATATCGAGCATCTATCCGAAAAGGACCTGGGAAAAGCCAAAAATCTTATTTTCTCCGAACCGCCGGTAGATACAATCATGGATACATTACCGTCTATAGACGGCCTCGTATTCGCTGTTGAATATGTACCGGGGCAATACGATCAACGAGCGGACAGTGCGGAGCAATGCATCTCCATGCTCACCCTTACATCGGGACACATCGTGCGTTGCGCCCGTGTATATGCCATAGAGGGAACTTTCACGGAAGCACAAAAACAGGCGATTAAAGCCTACTACATCAATCCCGTGGACTCCCGCGAAGCAAGCCTCGATATGCTGAGCACATTGGCCCTCGACCTTGAGGAACCGAATCCGGTGGCGACCATCGACGGTTTCACAGAGATGAGCGATGACGATTTAAAGTCCCTCATCGACAACTACGGTCTTGCCATGACCGTAGCGGATCTTCAATTAATCCGCCAGCAATACACCGATGTGGAGCGTAGAAACCCGACGATTACGGAAATTCGCCTCTTCGATACCTACTGGTCCGACCATTGTCGTCATACTACATTTATGACGGAATTGACGGATATCACCATCGAGGATAATCGTTTCACCGGCCCTATCAAGGAAGCCCTCGAAGAGTATATAAACGGCCGCAACAAATTATATGTATCGAAAACAAAGGCTCGTTCTCTCATGGATATGGCTACCCTGGCCGTAAAGGAATTGCGTCATGCAGGCGGCTTGACGAATCTGGACGAATCGGAGGAAATCAACGCATGCACGATTATCGTACCCGTAGACGTGAACGGTACGACCGAGGAATGGCTCCTCTTATTTAAAAACGAAACACACAATCATCCGACTGAAATCGAACCGTTCGGCGGTGCCGCCACATGTCTCGGCGGATGTATCCGCGATCCGTTGAGCGGTCGCGCCTATGTATATCAGGCTATGCGCGTAACCGGAGCCGGCGACCCGCACACAAGCCTGGAAGATACATTGAAAGGTAAATTACCGCAGAAGAAAATCACCCGCGAAGCAGCTCGCGGCTATTCCTCATACGGCAATCAGATCGGTCTCGCCACAGGTGAAGTAAAAGAATACTACCATCCCGGCTATGTAGCGAAACGCATGGAAATCGGCGCCGTTATCGGTGCCGCTCCACGCAATCAGGTACGCCGCGAGGAACCCGTCGCAGGTGATGTCATCGTTCTGTTGGGCGGGAAAACAGGTCGTGACGGTTGCGGCGGTGCAACCGGTTCCTCTAAGGAACACACCACGGAATCTCTCGCAACTTGCGGTGCGGAGGTGCAAAAAGGGAACGCCCTCACGGAGCGTAAAATCCAACGCCTATTCCGCCGCCCAGAAGTAACGACACTCATCAAACGCTGTAACGACTTCGGTGCAGGCGGCGTATCCGTAGCCATCGGAGAATTAACGGACGGTGTCACCATCAATCTGGACTCAGTACCTAAAAAATATGCCGGACTTGACGGTACGGAACTTGCTATTTCCGAATCTCAAGAGCGCATGGCTTGCGTCATCGCCCCTTCCGATATAGACCGGTTCAAAAAGTTCTGCGATGAGGAAAATCTTGAATGCACAGTCGTCGCCGATGTAACAGATACGAATCGCCTCATCATGAACTGGAAGGGCGAAACTATCGTCGACATTAGCCGTGACTTCCTCAATACGAACGGAGCAAAACAGCAACAGACCGCCATCGTAACCACACCTGACGAAAAATCCTATTTCCGTCGCGGTTCCGCCAGTGTGGACAACTTTAAGGAGCAATGGCTCGCCGCCGTATCCGATTTAAACACGGCATCACAGCAGGGACTTGTCGAATGTTTTGACAGCACCGTAGGTGCCAACACGGTACTCATGCCATTCGGCGGTAAATTCCAGAAAACGCCGACCCAGGGCATGGTAGCAAAATTACCGGTTCTTCATGGCGAAACGACGACTGCCAGCATCATGACTCACGGATTCGTGCCGGAATTATCGGACTGGAGTCCATATCATGGAGCGCAGTACGCTGTACTCTTATCAGTTGCCAAACTCGTAGCCCTCGGCGGCAATCGCAAAAGCGCATATCTTACATTACAGGAGTATTTCGAGCATCTTACGACAGCAGAATCCTGGGGTAAACCGGTATCAGCTCTCTTAGGTGCTTACAAGGCGCAAAAAGAACTGGAAATCGGTGCCATAGGCGGCAAGGACTCCATGAGCGGAACCTTTATGGATCTCACGGTCCCTCCTACACTCGTATCCTTTGCGGTAGATACGACATCCGCCAAAAATATTATAAGTCAGGACTTAAAAGGCGCAGATCATCGCCTAGTATTCTTCGATGTGCCTCGAACCTATAACGATACGCCGGACTGGGATCGCTTCAAGGAAAACTGCGATATCTTACAGGAAGAAATAGAAAAAGGTCGCATTTACTCAGCCTATGTTGTTGACCATGGCGGTATTCCCGAAGCCGTTACCAAAATGGCCCTCGGCAACAATATCGGTGTGAAGTTTGACAAATACGCCGAACGAGTTCTTTTCCAACCGGCCCTTGGCGCTTTCATTGCAGAGGTGGATATCAAAGCAGTCAACCACCTGCTAGAACTATTGGATTTAAAAGTTATCGGTGTCACACAATCCGATCCGGTTATCGAGTGGAACGGTCAATCCGTATCGCTTAAAGAGGTCCAAGCAGCATACGAAGCTCCATTAAATGATATCTTCCCTATGTATGCAAAAAACGGTACGGGTGAAGCCGTAGCCTATATTCACGATCAACACGCGAAGCCTCGCAGCACATCCTTAGGGGCAAAACCGAAGGTACTTATCCCTGTATTCCCGGGTACGAACTGCGAATACGATTCAGCCCGTGCTTTTGAACGGGCCGGTGCCGATACGGACATCGTCATCATCAGAAACCAGACCCCGGAACAGCTCAAAGAATCCATCGATGTGATTAAAGGGAAATTAGCTCAATCGCAGATTCTCATGTTCCCCGGCGGCTTCAGTGCCGGAGACGAACCGGACGGATCCGGTAAATTTATGGCCACCCTCTTCCGCAATCCATACCTTGCGGAAGGCCTTGAAAATCTCCTGTACAAGCAAGACGGTTTGGTACTCGGCATCTGTAACGGATTTCAGGCACTCATTAAATTAGGCTTATTACCGGGCGGACATATTGAAACATTGACGGCAGATCATCCTACATTGACCTACAATACGATCGGTCGCCATATATCCCGCATGGTTCATACAAAGGTAATTTCTACAAAATCACCATGGATGAGCGAAGCGAAAGCCGGAGAAATCTACACTGTACCTATTTCTCATGGTGAAGGTCGCTTCATCGCCTCTCCTCAACAGGTATTGGAATTCAATAAAACCGGTCAGATTGCCACACAATACGTCGACTTTAACGGTATTGCCTCCATGGACAGCCGGTTCAATCCGAATCAATCCGTAGCCGCCATCGAGGGCATTTACAGTCCTGACGGCCGCGTATTCGGTAAAATGGCTCACTCCGAACGTTGTGGCGCGGATATCAGCAAAAACATTCCGGGCAATTTGGAACTACCTATATTCACATCCGGCGTAAAATATTTCAAATAATAAATATGTGATTCATAGCCTGCTCTTTTGAGTAGGCTATATCCTTACAGTTATAACCATATTAATGACTTTTATGCCGCCTGTTGAAAGCTGTCTTACTCATATATCGGCCCGAAATCAATCGAAAAATCAGTATTCCAAAAGTTATCATATTGATTTTTTTCGAAAATATTAGTATTATAAAGTGTCAATATAATTTACAATCATGATGATTCACGTGAATCTATATGTATACAAATGTGAGTGAAGAAAGGATTTTATTATGCATTGTGCTCAGAAAATGACTCATCATATCTACTGGATCGGTAGTAATGACTGGACGACTGAACGTTTTGAAAACTTATTCCCCATCCCGAACGGCGTAAGCTACAACAGCTATTTCATCGACGATGAGAAAACTTGTGTTGTAGACAGCGTGGATGCAGAAATCCGCGAAGAATACTTTGACAACTTGACTCACCTTCTAAATGGCCGCGAACTCGATTACATCGTGGTAAACCACATGGAACCGGATCATTGCCAGACATTACTCGAAACATTACAACGCTATCCAAATTGTAAATTGGTCGGTAACGCAACTACATTCCGTATGTTCGAGCAATTTTATCGCACGCCGATGCCTGATAATTACTATCTGGTAAAAGAAGGCGACGAAATCTGTCTCGGCAAGCATACACTCGTATCCTATACGATGCCTATGGTTCACTGGCCAGAAGTAACATGTACATACGAAAAATCTACAGGCACCTTGTTCTCCGCCGATGCATTCGGTACATTCGGCACCATTAACGGCAACATTTTTGCGGACCAGACCGATTTTGTTGCGACCTATGAGGAAGAAGCTCGCCGTTACTACACCAACATCGTCGGTAAATACGGTCCTCAAGTGCAAAATGCGATCCGTAAAGTATCCGCTCTTGAAATCAAACGTATTGCACCGCTTCATGGCCCGATCTGGCGCACACCGGAAACAATCCAGTATATCCTGCAAAAATATATGCACTGGTCCAGCTATACGGCTGAGAAAAAAGGCGTTGTTATCGCCTTCGGCTCCATGTACGGCAACACCCGCGATATTGCACAGCAATTGGCAAAACAATTAGCGAAACGCGGTATTCCGGACATCAAAATCTACGATGTATCCAAAACTAACGCGTCCTACATCATCGCTGATGCATGGAAATATACAAATTTGGTAACTATCGCGCCTACGTACAACTTGAATCTGTACCTCACCATGGAAAACTTCATCCATGAATTGAAAGCGCTCAACTTCCAAAATCACAAAGTATCCATCATCGGCAACCATTCTTGGGCATCCGCTGCGATGAAAATGATGGTGGCTCACTTTGAAAATGATTTCAAAGATATAGAAATCATATCTGAACCGCTCGATATCAAATCCTCTTTGAAAGACGAAGATCTTCCGTTAATCGAGAAGATGGCGGACGATATCAAAGCATCCATCGATGCAGCAGATATCAAGGATGTACAATAATATCCGGATAACAGTAAAAGCCACCCCATCGAGGGTGGCTTTTATATTATAAATTCACCGGATCTAACCGTATTCATCATATATTTATGGATCAGAAAACCGGATGAATCTTCTATTTTTTCCTTGACATGGACATCCCTTTTTCGTATACTATTTGAGTAGCTGTAAAACAACAGAATACATGGAGAGGTGTCCGAGCGGCTGAAGGAGCATGATTGGAAATCATGTGTGCGGTTATACCGTACCCAGGGTTCAAATCCCTGTCTCTCCGCCAAAGCAAATAAGACCCTAGGTTTAACCTAGGGTCTTACTTTTATGTATTCTCGTTGCTATACTTTCAATAATTTCAGGATTCGTCCTACAGCAACCACCGATAATATTTGCCCCTGCCTTTCGCCAGGTATCAACATAATCAATAAATGAGGTTTGACCTCCGGACCAGGTTTTAGTAACACCGTCATAGGTTTCACCGAGATTCGGATAAACTACGACGGGTTTATCCGTGACAGAGCGAATATCTTTGATCAACGATTCCACATACTCAGGTGCCGTGCAATTTATACCAAGACCCGTTACAGGACGTACCTTATCAATCATGTCGGCACATTTAATAATCGTTTCTCCGCTGGAGATGTGATGCTCATCCTTACAGGAGAAGGATATCCACGCGGGAATTCCTCTTGTCGTAAACGGATCCGATAAAGCCCTTGCAATAGCAATAGCTTCATCATAAGACGGTACTGTTTCACATGCGAGTACATCAGGATTCTCTTCGCAAAAAAGTGCAAGACGAGGAATATGGAACACCTCAAGATATTCCGTTTGTACCCCATAATCGCCACGATATTCGGAGCCGTCTGCGAGAAAGGCCCCATAGGGACCTACAGAAGCGGCTACCAAAGGTTTAGGCAAGGCTCCTTCCGAATAATACCGAACCCCATCAGCAGTTTTTTCGCCGAGCTTAATCCCCCTTAATGTAAGAGCTCCGCTCGCCTTTGCTTCTATAAACTCATTTCGCGCTTGTACGGCAAGACGGACGGATAACTTTACAAGATCCAGGGCCTCTTCCGTTCCATACCCATGAGCCTTAAACCCCGCTACGGTAGCTTGATAGCCGGAGCTTTCAATAATATCCGCCCCGGCCGCCAAATACGAGATATGCACCTTTTTGATAATATCCGGATTTTCGATGAGCATTTTGGATGACCACAGTTCATCATGAATATCACAGCCATGGCGTTCCAGCTCGGTACCAAAAGCGCCGTCCAGCACGAGTTGTCCCCTCTCCTCAATAATATCTAAAAATGCACTTCGTCTAGCCATTACATCACCCATTCCAACCATATCTCATAGCACGAGATGCGCTTCTCAAACTATACATTGACCGCTATCAACCTCAAGATTCTACTATACAAATATCTATTTCAAATCTTCTGCCGGAGGCTCCTTGCCGAACCACTTCTTATAAATCTCACGATACTTACCGTTCGCTTTGATCTTCGCAAGTCCATCATTAATTTTATTTAGTAATTCGCCATTCCCCTTTTTCACAGCGATGCCGAGCGGTGCCGCTTCATAATCTTCACCCGTTACTTTAGCGATTCCCTGCCCTTTATTCATCACATAATATTCATTAACAGGCGTATCGTTAATTACAACGTCTACGCCCCGGTTCTGCAATTCTAAAAACGCATCGACAATGAGATTAAACTCACGCACTTGTGCATTCGGAATTTTACGGGCAATTTCGGCACCCGTAGATCCGATGGATACACCGATACGCTTTCCTTCCAAATCCTTAAAACTTTTGATATTTGTATTATCCATATTCACAACCAGTCCATTACCGGCAATATAATACGGATTACTGAAATCTACGGACTTAGCACGCTCCTCGGAGATAGTCATATCTGAAATAGCGATGTCCAAGGTATTACTTTGCAATGCCGGTAACAAGGCATCAAAATTCAAATTCTGAATCTCCGCCTCCACGCCTTCTTCCTTCGCGATAGCATTAATTATATCAATATCAAATCCATCCAGTTTGCCCGTATTCTTTTCTTTAAATCCGAATGGCGCATATGTCGCATCCGTCCCTACACGCCAAACCTTATCATGATTGCTTGTATTACTGCCACAGCCGGCGATAAATAAACTGCCGGCGATTGTGAAAGCACACAGCAGTGCTCCAAATTTTGTAAATCTCATTCTATACCTCTAACAGAATTAACCCCCATTAATAAAGATATGCACGAAATCGATATACCTATAGGGGTAATATATACATATCATATCATCGTATATATACGAGGTCAATAATCCCGACTATAAAAATAGGTTTTAAGACAATATAACTTATAACTATGACCGAGGCTCAACTGAAATATCCAGATACCTGAAATGATGGCTAAAAGCTGCGTTAACTATACAGCAGAATGCACTTAGCAACACATCAAATCAGCTACGTGCCCTTATCTATATTTCCTTATCGATAACCTGAATTAGCTATGAATCGAAATATCTAATAATGCACTTATTTTCGCAAGAAAAAGAACTCCCGTTGAAAAATCTCAAAAGGAGTTCTTTTATGAATGAAAGATATTCGCAATCTATGACGACTCTATTTTGCTACTTTTTTCTCTTTTATGTACATAGCGACCTTATAAAGGAATGTACATAATAACAAATACATTACAATACCAAGATATGTAGCTTCCGGTGTTTCCACCCATGTTTCAGCAAATACATTGACCCCGGCAATGCGAAGAACCGCACTGAATAGGGATCCGATTGCACCACCGGCAACAAGACCGGATGCGATTGTACTGCCTTTAGAGAAACGAAGATCAGCTAACGCTTTATCTTTTGTACTATTTTGTACAAGGTAGGAAATCAAACCGCCGATAAGTAGAGGCGTATTGATTTCCATCGGCAAATATGTACCGAGGGCAAATGCCAAAGGCGGAACCTTTATCATCCACAAGATAACGGCAAAGAATGCACCGGCCATATATAAAGGCCACTGAGCACTACCGCCCGTCATCATCGGTTCAATAATGGCAGCCATAGCGTTCGCTTGCGGAGCATTAAGAGCATGGTCCCCTACGAATCCGTATGCATCGTTCAAGAGAATCATAACACCGACGGAAAGAACGGCGCAAAGGATGGTACCAACGATTTGCCATTGCTCCATTTTCTTAGGTGTTGCACCCGTCATATGCGCCACTTTTAGTTCGGACATGAAGTTGCCGGCCATACCGATGGTCGTACCGATAAAGGATGCCATCATGAGGACCGCAACCATACCAACTTTACCGGTCATACCTGCTGCTGTCAAACATACAGCGGAGATGATAATCATAAAAATCGTCATCCCTGAAACCGGTTCCGTCCCTGTATAAGCGATAGAGCTGATGCCTACTACTGCCAACAGGAAGGACATGATGAGAACAATAAGAAACGCTACAATTGTTTGAGCGAAGCTTTCAGCATACATCACATGGAAATATGCGGCAAATAAAACCGTACATAACAGGATACCCGCACCGATCCAAGACGTAGGCACGTCGCGTTGCGTGCGAAGCAAATTAACATCCACCGTCTTGGAGCTGAAAATATCGAGAACCGCATTTTTAACGACGCTGGCCACGACCTTGGACATCGTTAAAAGTCCGATAATACCGGCCATAGCAAGCATACCGATACCGATATGACGTACATAATCAAGGAAGACCTTACGAATAGGCGCATCCCCTAAAAGGACCTCCTGTCCGTTGATGTGCATCACATGTTCCGGTGCCAAGAAATAGACAATCGGGATGCATACAAACCAGGAGAAGAAGGAGCCGGCAGCGATGATAGCCGCATAACGAAGCCCCGTAAAGTAACCTAACCCGAGCAATGCAGCATCCGTATCGACCGCGGCAGATATTTTCGTCTTATCCGCTAAGATAGACCCCCATTTAAAGCTCATGGTGCGAATAACCTCTTGCCACCACCCTAAACTGTTGAGGATAAAATCATACAGCAAAGCGACAAGACCGGAACCGATCATGAGTTTTGCCCTGCTACCTTCATTACTCATCAACACTTCCGCAGCGGCACGACCACTTGGGAACGGATATACATAATGCATTTCCTCTACGAAATAGCGACGGAACATAACGCATAATAGAACACCTAGTACACCACCAAGTATAATAGGAATCGCCATTTGTGCAAAGGATACATCCGTTACGCCCCAAATATAGAGCGCCGGCAGAAAGAACATGGCCCCTGCCAATGTGTTCGTACTGGAGCTGGCAATCGCTTGAATATGAACGGTTTCAGCAAAAGCATTTTTCCGTTTCAAGATAACCGCCGTCCCCATAGCGAGCACGGATACCGGTGCAAAGGCATCTACAGTTTGACCGATTTTCAAGCATAGATACCCTACGGCCAGTGTAAAAATTGCCGCGTAGAACAGGCCCCAGAATACTACATAAGAATTGATTTCCGTATAGTCCTTCTTAGGATCCAACACAGGTTCTACGGGCGGAATTGAACGAATTTCGTCCGACATGGTAAAACCTCCTCACATAACATTAATAGAATCGTATATCTATTCACCTTTATACTATCACGGCATTATACATGATTCAATTACTTTATATGCATAACAGGAATATTTTTACACTTTATATTTCAATATATTTTGCATTTTCTCCGCCTCTGTTCTACAATGAAAGTATATTAAACATCTTTATTATGTAACGGCATAACAAATACTGATATGTATAACACGTATGTTTACTTACAAGGAGGCTCATTATGGAACCAATGATTGAACGTTTTGTACGGTATACGAGTATAAATACACGGTCCAACGAGGACAGTACGACCATCCCAAGCACACAAACGCAGGTGGATTTTGCCACCAATGTACTGGTGCCGGATTTGAAAGCTATCGGTCTTAACGAAGTCATCTATAATCGTGACAACGGATTTGTTATCGGAACCCTCAATGCCAATACGGATGAGCCGGCCCCTGCTATCGGCTTTATCGCGCACATGGATACAGCGGACTACAATGCGGAAAATATCAAGCCGCGCATCATCGAAAACTACGACGGCAACGATATCTGCCTCAATGAAGAGCATCAGATTTTCACGCGTCGTGCGGACTTTCCGAATCTTAAAAATTACATCGGCAAATCCTTAGTTGTAACAGACGGGCTCACATTGCTCGGCGGCGACGATAAGGCGGGCATCTGTGAAATCATGGAGGCTCTCTCCTATCTCGTGGCTCATCCGGAAATCAAGCATGGTAAGATCATGTGCGCCTTCGGTCCCGACGAGGAAATCGGCACCGGCGCCGACCATTTCGATGTATCTCAATTTCCTGTAGACTACGCATACACAATCGATGGTGAAAGCCTGGGGCAGCTTGAATACGAAACATTTAACGCCGCCGGCGGAACCGTTATCCTCAAAGGCGTATCCGTTCATACAGGCACTGCCAAGGGTATCATGATAAACTGTGCTAAATTAGCCATGCAGTTTGATGCGCTTCTACCGGGTGCAGCGGTTCCTGAGCACACAGCAGGACGTCAGGGATTCTTCATGCTCATGAGCATGGAAACGCAAGTCGACACAGGCAAAATGAACTATATCATCCGCGACCACGACAAACAGTTATTTGAAACGAAAAAAGCTTTCTTTATACAGGCAGGTCAAACGCTAAACGATATTTACGGCCGTGAAGTCTGCGAAGTCTCTGTCAAAGATCAATATTACAATATGTACGATATCATCAAGGACAATATGGAATGCGTGAACGTAGCCAAAGCGGCTATGGAAAAAGCCGGTATTACTCCGCTTTGCGACCCTATCCGGGGCGGTACGGACGGCTCAAAAATTTCCTTCATGGGCATTCCTACGCCGAATATCTTTACAGGTGTGGAAAACCTTCACGGTCGCCATGAATTCGCCTGCATCGATGACATGAAAAAAGCTGTGGAGGTTATCGTCAACATCGTAAATATTGATAAATAATTTGCACCTGCCATAACTATGTATATACACCATAAACATAAGCGTTAGGATAAATAGTATAGGAAAAAATTTTATAACACTACACCCAAACTAAACAGCAATAACAAAGCCCTCTATCCCGAACAGGACAGAGGGCTTTCATTATATACATCGCAATATAAGCAATTAAATTTCCAAATACTTATTTGCCGAACATATTAAAAATATTATCTATACGTTATTAGACCTATTCTAATAAGCGATTAAACTTTTTCTGCCGAACGTTTACGATTTTTAATTTCCTCTTCTTCGGCACGAGCTTTCAAAGAAAGATCATTATCGGTTCCCACAAGACGACCGTATAGAAAATAATACGCAACAAATGCCACGAGAGCTACCACAACGGTAAGTTGGAACATACTGGTATATCCAACCATTTCTTTCACCCCACCGAGTATATATGGCCCGAAACCGAGCCCCATATCAAGAGCGATAAAATAAGTAGATGTAGCCACGCCGATACGATGAACCGGTACGATTTTAACGGTTACCGCCTGTCCGTTGGACATGAATGTACCATAACCGAGGCCGACGAATACGGCGGACAACAATACAATCCACGTAGAATCGGCGATACTCAACAAAAAGATACCGAATGCCAACGAGATAAAACAAGGATACAATACGAAGTTTTCCCCTTTCATATCAAAGAGGAGACCCAGTAAAGGGCGTGTGATGGTAATGACCACAGCGTATACAACAAAGAAGAACGTGCCCGCCATAATGAGATTAATCTCACGCGTATAGGATGCCATAAAACCGATAACACCGGAGTAAGCAAACCCCACCAACACGGACACGAGGCTGATAGAATTCATACGAGGCTCAATATAATCGGAAATTCTGATACCCTTATGGCTTTCAGACTCAATGGCAAGATTCGGTTCTTTAAATTTCATGATAACCGCCCCGATCACACAAAGAATAATGAGGGCCACACAGAAGGCAATAATAAAATCATATCCGACGGTGTGAAGCATGAGAATCCCGAGGAATGGACCTACCGCGGCAGCGAGAGATGTAGACAGCCCGTAATAATTGATACCTTCCCCGCGACGGGACATAGGAATAATAGCGGCCACGATAGTACTCGTCGCCGTAGATGTAATACCGTAAGCAAAACCGTTCAAGAATCGTACGCTATCAAGAATCAAAAGATTCGGTGTATAAAAGTACATCGCTGTAGATGCCAGATAAATCAAAAGTCCTACATAGAGCATTTTACGACATCCGAGAATACTGATAAAGCGCCCTGCCAAGAGTCGTGCCACAACGGTACCGATAATATAAATGCCTACAGCCAAGCCGGCCTGACTCGCAGTAGCATGAAGTGTATCTTTTGCAACAACCGCAATAATAACAATCAATAAATAATAAATTAAAAATACAAGAAAATTAATCACCGTATCGAGGACAAACGCCTTCGTCCATAAGGCCTCTTTAGCCTTATCCATAATATCAACTCCAATTCTCACGTAATTGTCAACCATGTGATGACAATGGTTAATTATAGACCTCTCGCGACAAAAAGCAAGAATTAAAAAGTTATTTTTGTTATTAATTTTATTTATAAATAATTCTATAAATCTTTTATTATATTCATACTATAAGTATTTAAATTCTCATATTATTTTTTGATAATTCAACTCATTCAACAAATTTGATCGATAACAAATCACATATATTCCTGCAACGTTGTAGCAGACATAAAAATACCTTTGAAAATACATCCTGAGTCTTACTATTCTCATCTTACAGACCAGGTGAAACTGTTTTCAAAGGTATTTCTTATGATTATTTTGTTGTTAATCCGCACTGACGAAAGAAATTCTTATAAGCGTCAGCCTTTTTCACCAAACTTAACGGATAGGCTCTCGATGTCGACGGCAATCGGGTTAATGTCAATTCGCGACCATCGTATACAAAGGGAATCGTTTCTCCTGTCTTCGGCAATTTCACCTTCTCAGGCAAAAGGCTCAATAGGATTTCCGTCGCCTTACCGCCTGTAGTACCGATATGTTTGCAATCAGGAATTTGTTTAAGCACGTCTCCCAAATTAACTGTTTCCACCACATCAAGAAATGCGTCGGATGCATTACCATGCTCACGAATCGCTTTATACACAGTCGGACAAGAAGCAATCCCTTTTTCATCTAAAAACTGTTTAATTTTTTCAGGATCCATCGCCTTTTCTTCACCTTTTCTGAAATGATCTTTCTCACCAAAGAAAACAAGGCCAAATACGCGCCACATATCATTCTGAAAATTTGGATAGTGAAACTCCATAGCCCGTTTCTCCGCAGCGGGAGGAAATGTTCCCATCATCATAACCGTCGCTTGAGGCGGTAAAAACGGAGGAAACGGTCTCGTTTCAATTACTTCTGCCATACGGCATCAACTCCTTTCAACATCCATTATGCACCCAACAGTGCTAAATAATCCAATGAATAATATCACACTAAGAACTATTGTCCTAAAGGCTTGGAAACAAGCTCATTAATATAATCAAAACCGACAGGTTCCGGATATACGAGGTACAAACATATTACCGCCATTACCGCAAACCCGATAGGTAGATACGAAAAGCCGCCGGTTCTCGGGAATTCATACAGTCCGAAGAAACGAATACCGATAGCGCTACCGATAGCGGTGATTAACGACGGAATGGAGAACATACCGTATACCGCAAAAACAACCATAAGACCCGCATATCCGCCTACAACAGTAAGCATCGGCAACATACGGGTCATCGGGCTTGTAAAGGAACGCTTAATCCCTTCCGGGTAATTCGATGCTTCAACGCCGAACATACCGAGGAGTACATTAAAATCAACCCAGATAAATTCCCATGTACTTTTAAAAGCATCACGATGATTGCCTGCGTACCAGGCAAAAGCGGTGATTACCAAAATAGCCGCACCGGCACAGATAAAGTAGTATTCACTCGGAATTTGAGGTCCTGCATAAGCCCCTACCGCTGTCACAACGGCACTTAAAACAGCCAATACTATCACGCGATAAACCTGAGGACGTTGATTTTCAGGAATCCGTTTATATACAGTCGCCACCATCTCTAAAACAAAACAAGCCATAAAAAAGGCAAGTCCTGCAGCAGGGAGAAGGAAGAACGTAATAACCAAGGTTAAAATGAACGGAATGCAAATACGCCATTTAGGAAACAGAACCAAATCCTTATAATCAAGTCGTATATCCTGTGTTTCCGTCGTAAAGTTGTTGTATACCACGAACAACAACATAAACGCGATTACGTCCACCGGTGCAGCACCCCAAATCAATATAGTCGGAACAATAATCATCGATAGAGCTACCCCTGATAAACGAGACAGTCCGGCTGCAATAAACCCGAGTAATAAAAAAGGTACAAAAGCAGATATAATTTCAAGCATAATAATCCTCCCATCGTTGTATAAATTTAAGTATATAGTATCTGCCTCATTACATCAAGGATATACGATAGCGTACCTAATGATTATATGTCGAATAATTACGTTCCAGCCGTTTTCTCACCGCCGAAGCCGAACATCCCATCATTTGGGCTATACGCCTGACCCCTAGGCCTTCTCCGCGCAATGTGCGTATGCGATTTTCATCAAGGTCCAATCTATTTGAACGAAGGGTAATACCGTATTCTCTCAAATATACGGCAACCGTCGCGCCCTTTACGCCATACGCAAGGGCGATATCATCAGTGCTCATACAATGATGTGTATAAAGGTACGCCATCTCATCCACCCGATCCGACTTGTGCCTGTTCCGCCTTACCGAAAGGCCCATATGACGCAATACATGCAGCACCTTCCACCGTGACAGTCCATAAATCCGTGCAATATAATCCGTACTATTACCACTTTCATAGGCCTTACATATTTTCACTACATCCATCGATACAGGGCTATGAGATGTGGAACACAAAAGTCCATGTTCACGCATGCGATTAGCCATCGTTGTGACCGACACGCCATACAGTTTCGCCAAGGCACAGAGAGACCACCGCCCCGTTTCATACAGGGATTGAACATGTCTCATATTGATTTCTTTTTTCAGAGGTCGCCGAGGAATCTGATACGCCTTCATGCGACGTTCAATCGTATCTACGCTACACTGAAAGTATTCCGCCAAATCTCTCAAACTCCATTTCTTCTCTACATACAATTCATATAATAACCGACGCGGAATGACACGCACATTTCGATACATAAAGACACCTTCTCTCATAAACGAACTCCTCTCCCCTGTATTATGAAAGCTATACACCTAAAATACAATAAATAAGAGGTTCCCATCAGTCACAGGGGTGACCAATAGGAACCTCTTTAAATATGTAATTATATAATAACCCTAAGCCACGATAAAATCAGCGATATCTGCGTTCAAGAGCTTTCGGTTTTCCTAAAATGAAAGACCATTTCATCCCCTCTCTTACAGAGAGATGCTTTTTATTAACCTTCGGCTTTGTTATTGATGATGCAGTCACGCCTATATTATCAGCCAGAACTTTACCTATTTTTCCTGCTTTATCACGTTTAAAGGCCGCCAAGCGCTCCTGCAACGTAGGACCCTCGACAGATCCTCCAGCAGTTCCTGTAGCTGTTCCTATAGGATTTGATGAGCCTGTAGGCTTATCTTGCACAGGCTTTGCAACCGTTTTCTGTGATTCTACAGTTTCAGGCTCCTGAGTTGTAGTTTTAAAGGAAGTCGCCTGCTCTTCGGCAGCACGTTCAACCGTCCTCTCCACATCAGGTTCTGAGGAGGCTTCCTTGCGCTCTATAGAAATGCCGTACTCTTTTTCCATATCCTCCCACGTCATCTCTTCAGAGTTTGAATACGAAGTGTACGCTTCTTCATCAGAATCCTGAGAATCCTTAGATTTTGAATTCTTCAAAAAGGAAAATAAGACATATCCGATAATCATAAGCGCAAATACCGGGTTATGCTCAAAAATCGATAGCACTGTAGACAAGATAGAGTCCATAACCGCTCCTATTCACCATCCGCTAAATTTTCACGCATTTTAGTATCGGCGATAATATTATTCATATTATAGTAATCCATAACACCTAAATTGCCGTTTCTGAAAGCTTCCGCCAATGCTCTTGGCACCTCTGCCTGCGCTTCCACAACCTTAGCCTGCATGTCTTGTGTTTTAGCACGCATTTCCTGCTCTGTAGCAACCGCCATAGCACGGCGTTCTTCGGCGCGGGCCTGAGCGATTTTCTTATCAGCTTCAGCCTGATCAGTTTGTAACTGCGCACCGATATTACGTCCTACGTCCACGTCCGCAATGTCGATGGACAAGATTTCAAATGCTGTACCCGCATCAAGACCTTTACCCAATACGGTACGTGAGATGTGATCCGGATTTTCCAAAACATCCGTATGTTCTTCAGAGGAACCTACCGTAGTTACAATACCTTCACCTACACGGGCGATAATCGTAGCTTCACCGGCACCACCAACGAGGCGGTCAATATTGGCACGCACCGTTACACGAGCGCGAACTTTCAATTCGATACCGTTTTTCGCCACTGCGGAAATAATCGGCGTTTCGATAACCTTAGGATTAACGGACATCTGAACGGCTTCCAACACATCACGTCCGGCGAGGTCGATAGCGGCGGAACGTTCAAAGGTCAATGGGATCGATGCACGTTCAGCGGCAATCAACGCATCTACAACACGGTCAACATCACCGCCTGCAAGGTAATGTGCTTCCAGTTGGTTTACATTCACATCAAGGCCTGCTTTGTTCGCCTTGATGAGAGGCATTACGATCTGAGATGGATTAACGCGACGCAACCGCATCCCTACAAGGGTAAAAATACCCACATTAACGCCCGCTGCGAGTGCGGACACCCATAGTCCCAACGGAACTACATATAAAAATACCATAATCCCGATGACCAGAATGGGAATCAAAATTAAAATACCTATATCCATAATTACCTCCATAGAATCATAAAACAGCCTGAAAAATTTTTAACCTAAATTTTTTAGCGAATTTTGCGAATATTAGATAATAATTTACTCATAAAAAATATCACTAATAAAACAAACTGAGAATCTTTTAAATATCATCCCTGTTTTCTTACGATATTCCGTCCTCCCACTACACGAAGCACCACAATAGGTGTGCCCTCATCGATAAAATCCCCCTCGGTAACGACATCTACCAAGGTATCATCGATTTTTGCAATTCCTGCAGGACGCAATGTAGTGTGCGCCACACCGGTCTTACCGACTAAATCGGCCTGTACATCATTAGATATATAACCGGCTTTCGCGGTCGATCGCTGCCCTAGGGTAAAGAGCCGACCGAGCCAAGTTTTTTCAAAATGATTAAAAAATACCACTAATAATACGATTAAAAGTGCGGTCAACGCCAATACTGCATAGAGTGCTGTCGTTCCTTCCCCTAGCGCCACATAAACACCCCACAGGAAGAAACAGTATCCGATGATTCCTAAAATTCCGCCGGGTACGACCAATTCTACAGCCATCAGAGCTATCCCTATGACCATCCATATTAAAAACTCCATAGAGCCTCCTCTCTTTAATTAATTTTACACAACTTATATGTCTATTATACAATACGAACGATAATTTACAAATAAAAAACGACTACTTTCACCATCATACATATGATAAAAGCAGTCGTTTTGTCGCGTATAGATATTAATTTATCGATATACTGTACATTCAATGTTTAATTATATTTATAATACATTGTTCTGTTATATTGATTGTACATCAAATTATGTTTAAAAACAATTTTTATACATCAGTTTTCTTAAGCTGATCATTACCGATACCCGTTTTCTGCAAAATCAATAAGATGATACTCATCGCCATACCTACCACTGTAGCAAGGCCCATACCTTTCAGCACAATCGGTCCCACAACGAGTTCCGCACCGCTAAGACCTACGACGAGAATAACGGATGTAAGAATCATATTAACGGGATTCGTATAATCCACCTTGCGCTCAACGAGCATGCGCAATCCGGATGCGGCGATAATGCCGAATAGCAGAATCGATACGCCGCCCATAACCGGTACCGGAATCGCATGAATTAAGGCAGCCACCTTACCTACGAAGGAAACAATCATCGCCAGTACGGCCGCTCCGCCTATCACCCAGACGCTGAAGCATCGAGTAATAGCGAGAACCCCGATATTTTCACCGTATGTCGTATTCGGAGTGGCACCGAAAAAGCCGGATAAGATGTTAGCTAAGCCGTCCCCCAACAAAGACCGTTGCAAACCCGGTTCCTTCATCAAGTCCTTTCCTACAATGTTACTGGTAACCACCAGATGGCCTACATGTTCCGCAAATACAACGAAAAGTGCCGGCATAATCATGATAATCGCATTGATATCAAAGACAGGCATACCGTAGAACTGCGGCAACGAGAACCATGGTGCCGCCTCTACGCCGGAAAAATCCACAACACCCATAAAGGCGGACAGAATATATCCGGCCACAACACCGATAAGAACCGGAATGACCGCAAGAAACCCTCTGAACACAACCGTACCGAGCAATGTTACAACCAATGAGAACATAGAAACGATGATGGCTTGACTATGACTCATCCCGAGGTTCTGATCTCCGATGAGGCCGGACATTCCCATGGCAACCGGCGCCAGTTCGAGGCCGATGATAGCAACGATGGCCCCCATCGCAGCCGGTGGAAAAAGCTTATCAATCCAACGCGTTCCGATATATCTGACCAGAAAGGACAAAATCACAAAGGACAGACCGAATACAACAAAGGCACCCTTCGCCGCTTCATAGCCTAATCCCGCCGCTAATACGGCGCCTACAGGCGCAATAAACGCAAAGCTGGAGCCGAGGTATGCAGGGATACGTCCTTTACACACGAACAGGTATAATAATGTACCGATGCCGTTCATAAACAGCGCCGTTGCCGGATCTACTTTCAGTAAATACGGAACAAGCACGGTAGAACCAAACATGGCAAATAAATGTTGAAAGCTAAGGGGTAACATTTTCCCCCAGGACGGGCGTTCTTGAATATCAATGTAATCGTTCATCGTTTTTCCTCACACAACAACAGGAACTGGATTGATTTTAAAAGTAAGCGACAGATTAAATCATATCACTCAGTCTATACACAACATGTTATATAACACTATATATTAACGACCATCAGGACGCTTGCGGGTCCGAACAGGTCGCTTACGACTTTCGCTCGGTTTAAAAGGTCCCGGAAACGCTGTTTCCCCTGAATTTTTCACCGTTCGCGGTCTGAAGCGGCTCTGCGTTTCCTCCCGCAATGACGGTAATGCATCCGGTGTACCGACCTGTTTCACGCCTTCCACATTACGGCGTCCGATGCTGGCCAAAATCCCGACAGCCATAAAATTCATCAATAAAGATGAACCGCCATAGCTGACAAACGGCAACGGTACCCCCGTAACAGGCATGATCCCACAGACCATGGCAATATTAAAGAATGCCTGACCACTGATGAGCAATGTAATCCCCATCGCTAACCATTTGCCGAATGTATCGCGCGATTTGTTAGCAATGCGGAATCCAAAATATGTGAAAACGGCTACCAGTAAAACTACAAATACGGCACCGGCAAAGCCCATCTCTTGAGCCCACACGGCAAACGCAAAGTCCGTATGCGCTTCGGGCAGATAAAAATACTTAGACGTACCTTGCATGAAGCCTTCACCGAAAAGGCCTCCGGAGCCGACAGCCAACAAGCCCTGTACCGTCTGATAGCCCATATCCTGAGCATGAGGCCACGGATCAAACCAGGATTGTATACGCTCCCAACGGTACGGCGAAGATCGCGCTAATAAAAATCCAAGGAAAGCCGCTACTACAAAAGCACCGCCAAAGAACTTCCCGTCAAATCCGGCTAAGTAAATCAAGATAAAAGAAAACCCTAGAATGAGTACCATTGTACCCATATCAGGTTGAAGAATCGTCAACAAGCCAAAAATGATCGGCCACCCCAATGTCGGCAGCATATAACGCAATCGCTCGATTAAATAACCGCCTACATCAGGAAGAGGGGATTTAAATCTGGGGCGTTTCCACTTCATCGTACTCAATTTTGCCGATGTCCATATGATGGCCGCCAGTTTAGCAAACTCCGACGGCTGAATGGATATAGGCCCTATGACAATCCAACGTCGAGCGCCATTGATAACGGTCCCCATCGCAAAAACAATGATCAGACTGATAGCCGTAATCACCATGATTCGTTGCAGAATATGTTGCTTCTGCAATCGTCTATAATCATAACGATACAAAAGAATCCCCATTATTATAGATAAAATCAGATATGCAAGATGTCTTGGAAAATATCCTAGCAACCCCGTATTATCGGAAATAGAGCTGATATAGGTGGCACTAAAAATATTAATACTACCTATAATCGTAATAATCAATATAGGCAATAACATGCCTTGCAGGTCATTTTTGAAAAGCGACCCCCAACGACTGATGCCTTTATTTGGAGATTCCATATTAAACCTCCTTTATGACTTTCGGTTTAATCGCTTCCAAACGGAAAATCGGCTGCCCTTTTGCACTGAATTTCTCTTCGTACTCAGTTTTTACATTCGGTAAGTCGGTACTATGCAAATCATAGGTTACATTTTTAAGTTCCCAGCCGCAGGCCTTGAATTCCTCAAGAGAAAACATAAACAAGCCTTCATTATCCGTCTTAAAATGCACCTCTCCGCCGTCTTTTAAAAGGCGCGCATATCGATCCAGGAACGTATGATATGTGAGTCGACGTTTTGCGTGTTTCGCCTTAGGCCATGGGTCACAGAAGTTAATGTAAAATCTGTCTACCTCGCCCGGTGCTACAATATCTTCAATACCGGCAATATCAAACAAAGATACTTTCGCATTATCCCGCTTAGCTTCAAAAATTTTTCGTGCCGCATAATAAATAACGCCGATTTGTACCTCAAAGCCCACAAAATTCGCATCCGGATAAGCCTCTGACATGCCTGCGATAAAGCGACCTTTTCCCGTTCCAAGTTCCATATAGAGAGGCCGTTCAGAATGTGAAAAAAGGTCTCGCCACTTTCCTTTATGGTCCGCCTGTCCGGACAAAATAATATGAGAATCATATTCGTGGATAGCCTCATCAATCCACGGTTTTCTTCGAAGGCGCATATTATCTCCTTACGTTTATTTACATCGTTTATATCTATTTAAGTAGGTCATATACCTATCTTTTTAATTATAGAAAAGGGGGATATAAACGTCAATCCTATTCTAAGCACAAAAAGACCTGCTTCCGTAGAAGCAGGTCTAAGACTAGTTAAAAATCATGCTTTCAAGATTTTCTATTTGATACTTGCTAAGCCCTAATTCAGATAGACTCTTCTCAGCAGTGGTAAATAAATTGTTTTTACCAACGCGGGTTCCCAATGCTGCAGCCGCTACCAGTTCACGATCTAATTTACCTAAACGGGAGCGATTGCGGTTCTGAGGTTTCGGTTTTTTCATGCGGAACGTATTATACTGCACTGCATTCTTATCCTCATCGTTCTTAGTTTTTTCCAGTGTCCCCGCTACAGTGGTGCCATTCCCCAAAAGGGCACCCAATCCTGTACGCTTCGGCACCAATTTTTCATAATCATCCCCAAATTCAGGGCGTTCTTCACGCAATTCCGCAAAGGTGGCAAGAGCTGTATTCATCTGCTTCAACCCCGCAGCGGAATACAATTGACGAATTGCAATACTTACCTCTTGAGGTGTCAATGTACCGCTTTCTATAGCAGATGTAATAGTTTGTTTCAAAGAAGCTTGATCCCCATTTGCCGTATACCGACCAATCGACACCAAATCCTTTTGTCTTGCATTAAGCTCTTTCGGTGTATATGTATTTATTTCTGAGATAGGCGGTGCCTGCTTCGATACCTGCTCACCCGCCCCATTAGCCTCGAACATATAGCCACCGGCAACGATAGCCAAGGCTAATGTTAAGGTTAATACTCGTTTCAACGTCCTGCAATCTCCCTTACCATTAATGTTATATAGATTTATCAAGCAATAATACTGTAGTTACATACATTAACAACAATTATTCTTACTATAATACATACTGTAGGTATTATTATATAATACTTCATCTAATTTTTATAGTCCCAGTTCCAAAAAAACTATAAATTTTTAACAATTATAACAAAATTATAAATTTAATAACAATCGAGAACTGTCATCAAATCAATCTTTATGCGGACTTACAGCATTTTAAAAACCATTACCAATTCTTAACATTCGAAAACTCATACAATTATAATTTATTATGTATAGTTTTTGATGAATATATGTATATTATTATCATTAATAGAGCATCAGATTAAGGAGATTAAAACGGAGAGACACCTAAAAAATATAGATTCGTACACCATAAGAGGAGCCATCGCATTAAGATGACTCCTCTTTTAAATCATTTATTATGACTTTCGTAAATAATAGTATAGCCTGTATCGGTTACAGATACGATTTGTTCAATCTCACCGGTCGGATCATCTGTAAACGTAAAACTTTCACCAGCATCAAAGGAGGCACTGGTTCCACAGGACGAACTCAGATCGCGCGGTACAGGACGTAGTTCTATATCGGTTACCCCCTCAGGGGCCTCACGTTTAAATCGAATCGCACCGAAATGGGAATAAAAAGTAGCAATATATTTCATAGATACTCAATTCTAGGTAATTTAACAAATGGAATTATAGATTACAAATATCAACTATACATTAATCATATCACATAAAGTCCAAACTGCTACAATCTAAGCATTAGCGCGTTTTGTATTAAATATAGCAATGATGAGTGCTACTATAAATCCAACACCTACAGCAATCTGACCATTCAATGTAGGCCCTGCACCGGATGCGGCAAGGCCAAAATTATGTGCAAATGCAGCCCCTGCCGCAAGGCCAAGTACTGTAACAGCGGAATCGGAATTACCTTCACCGGTCATGATAAGTTGACGCAACGGGCAACCGCCAAGCAATACACTGCAGAAACCTGCAAGCGCCATACCCAGGAAGTTCCACAATCCATCTGTATGTGCAATCGGTTGGTTTTCAAAGCCGAGATGGAAATTACCAAAGCTGATATTTACAACGAATACACCAATGAGAACAGCTAAATAACCAAAGATAAGAATAGATTTTTTGAACAAGAATAAATCACGGAAGCCACCAACGGTGCAAAGCCGGCTTAATTGAGCAAGGCCGCCTACAACCAGACCTGCGACCAAGGAAATAAGCCAAGGTGCATGCATTGAGCCGGGACCTTTTTGACTAAAGAGGATAAATGCCGGTGCAGCCACAAGGAGAATCAGCAAAGCCACTTGGATGGCAGGCATCATGGCTGATTCCAGTTTACTCAACGCATAGGTACGTTGCAATGAATATCCGCGCTTTAAAAAAATCGTTCCGATACCGACACCTCCGGCAAAGCCGAGAATACCGAAAATAGCATTTAAATCGCCTCCGCCCAGGCGCAAAATCATGCGAAGAGGACACCCGAGAAACATCAAGGAACCGATCATGACAAAAAAGCCGAGAATAAATCGAATGATAGGCGACGAACCGCCCTTGCTCTGATGTTCCCCCCGAATAATGGATAATGCATAAGCGCCTAATATAAGCCCGATGACTTCAGGGCGAATATACTGTACCGGTGCAGCCCGGTGCAGACCAAGACTACCAACGGTATCACGAATAAAGCAGGCGATACAAAATCCCATATTAGCAGGATTACCTGCCAACACCAGAAAGCCTGCAATTGCCCCGATAATAAGACCTGAAATAATCAACGTCCGTTTCTCATGAAACCCATTCATAATAAACTCCTTTCCGCTTACCTATACAACAAAACCAAACTATATGAATCCACCAGAATAAAAATATATAAGCATGATATAATAACCATAAATATACATTATCATTCATGGAGATTGCCTATGAACTATATTTATCTGGACAATGCCTGTACGACATTTCCCAAAGCGCCGACCGTAGCGAACGCTATGGCAAACTATATTACAAACCGGGGTATCAATATCAACCGAGGCTCCTACACTCTCGCTTATGATGTAGAGGATATCATCTATACGACACGTGAACGTCTACATCATCTATTCAACGGCTGCGATCCGTCCCATGTTATCTTTACACAGAATGTTACGATGAGCCTCAACATGGTCATTAAGGGACTGCTCAAGCAGGGGGACCATGTACTCGTCAGCTCGATGGAACATAATGCCGTTATGAGGCCTCTGACCCAATTGCTTGCAGATGGCATCACATTTGATGTCATTCCTTGCGATACAACAGGATCTATCGACCTCCCTGCAATACAGAATCTCATTCAGCCCAAAACGGTGGCTATCATCATCAATCACGCCTCTAATGTATGCGGCACCGTACAACCTATTGCGGAAATCGGCGAAATATGCAAACGCCATAATTTACATTTCATCGTCGATAGTGCTCAGACAGCGGGCACACTGCCTATCGATGTGAAAGCATCACACATTGACGCACTCTGTTTTACAGGACATAAAGGATTACTCGGTCCGCAAGGTGTCGGCGGTATTGTAATGACAAAAGATATGGCAAATCAACTCATCGCACTTATAGCGGGCGGTACCGGCAGTTTTTCGCACTTG
The DNA here is from genome assembly GCF_002959855.1 of Veillonella denticariosi JCM 15641. Taxonomy (GTDB): domain Bacteria; phylum Bacillota; class Negativicutes; order Veillonellales; family Veillonellaceae; genus Veillonella; species Veillonella denticariosi. The sequence goes on along the minus strand of NZ_PPDB01000001.1, from coordinate 320,883 downwards.
GAAACCATGCCGACCACGATGCCTGACGCCTTTGAAGCGGGCACGTTGAACTTGCCCGGCATTATCGGCCTCAACGAAGGACTTAGATTTATAGAGTCTCGAGGAATAGAATCAATTCACAACCATGAAATGGCTCTAACCAAAACATTTCTCGCAGGATTACAAGCGATAAAGGGCATTCATATCATCGGTAAACAGGATACACAGGACAGGACAGCCGTCGTGTCAATCACCGTAGACAATATGGATCCGGCCACCGTAGCCTACGAGCTCGAATCAATCCATCACATCATGACTCGTGTGGGGCTTCATTGTGCACCGCGAGCGCACAAAACACTGGGGACCTATCCCAAAGGAACCGTGCGTTTCTCCTTCGGCTATGCCAATACCCAGGAAGATGTAGCAAAAACACTGTCCGCACTGCGCATAATTACGAATACTTAAATAATCTAAAGGTTATATATTATATATAGCCTTTTTTTCGTCCAAAACATTTCATTTTTAGTAAATACATCTCCCCCTCCGGAAATATATAATTTGCCCTATGCCTCGCGTAGTCGTCCTATTGCATCGGCACGACACCGATTGCAATGTGTCATCTGAGGCACATAGTGTCGAATGAACCGGCGTATATTATCAATTTCATCCTTCGTCGGACTCCGATGATTCGCAAAGAATGTATCATGTACGGGAATCATGGCGATACAATTCATCAGGTCGACACCCCACTCTTCCGCCTGTTTAGCGATAGCCGGTACATGATCCATGTTGACTTCCGGTACAACCACCGTATTAATTTTGACGATAAAATTTCGTTCCTTTAATTTTCTGATACTTTCAGCCTGACGTTCCAATAAAATACGAGCCCCCTCAATACCTCTATAAATCGTATCATCATAGCACACCATGGAATACATATGGCTCGCCACGACCGGGTCGATAGCATTTACCGTAATCGTCACATGAGTAATTCCTAAATCATGAATAGCGTCAATATAATCCGGAACGGCAAGACCATTACTGGATAAACACAACATCACATGAGGGATTTCACGTTTCACGAGACGAAATGTTTCGAGGGTCTTATCCGCATCACACATGGGATCTCCGGGTCCAGCAATACCGACAACGGAAATATCTCGACGCGCATCAAATACCTTCCGCACAAAAGATACAGCCTCTTGAGGCGTATATATATGTTGTGTCACGCCCGGACGATTTTCATTGGCACAATCGTACATGCGATTACAATAATTACATCGAATGTTACAATTCGGTGCTACCGGCAAATGTAATCGTCCCCAGTTGGCCGCGGCATCCTTGTTGTAACACGGATGATTTTGCAAGAAACTTTGTCCTTGAATCTCTTTCATACTCAACCTTTCCGTCCGAACTTAATGGCATTCTTATGACATACATGCAAACAATCACCACAGTTAGTACAGTTCATTTCATCGGGGCGAGTTCCCATTTCACAGATGCGCAGGCACGCATCACAGTTATCACAAGCATCAGTTTTATAGACTCTGAAGATAGAAATCTTACGAATCAGTTCCATGATGCCCCCTACAGGACATACAAATCTGCACCATACATTAGCAATAATAAGGGATGCGGCGATAATGGATACCACCGTAATGGTACGGGCAGCCCAATACCATTCTGAGAACTGCATAGATAAAATGACTGCATTAAAATATTCATCACTCGTCCGTATCGGTATCATAATGCGGGGATTGCCGTATTTGAAATATACGATAGCGCCTAATACAACCATAATCACCATCCCCAGCTGGAATAAGCGCATATAGGACTTTCGATTTTTCCATTTGCTTATTGAAAGTTTCCCCAGCATTTGATTTACCCATCCACTTGGACAGAACCAACTGCAAAAAGCACGGCCAAAGAGGACTGCCATAATCAGGATGATAATCCACCATGCATAGAAATACGCTGTAATTCGCCCCCAGCAGGTAATCATGGAGCAGCTTTCACAGTTGACGAAAGGCACGATATAAGGACAGCGGAACACTCCGTAATACACCCATTTGCCCATAATAAAAAGAAATATAAACTGCACGATACGGCGCCATATGGATAGTTTTTTTACCGATCTGGATGCACAGGCATTTTCGGATTGAACAGTACAGCTTGTGGATGCATGACATTGATTACACATCTTTTACACCGAACCTTTCTATCAAATCGAGACCTCTCGCACTATGAACAGATGTAAACCCGTGATTTTCAAGGATTTGTTGCCCTTCCCTGGAGCGTGTAAACTCAATATAATCCGATGCTAATGCACGATCCTGCACATATTTCATCGTGTTAATGGTGAAAGTCAACGGTGCCGGCGGCACGAATTGTGGTGATATCGGGAAATATTCGATGCGATCCTTAAAACGGTCATGTGTAGTGAGCCGTTTTTCAATAATGGATACGTCCCCTTTCCCCTCTATAAGGTCGCACATCATAGAGATAACACAGGCATTTTCAGATACCATGTTTTTCATAATGCCCTCTGTCAAGCCGGATAATTTCATAATCCCCTTTACGGAAGCACTGCCGGGCGGTGATGCCCCCAGCGGCAACATGACCCGGACACCCGGCTCAGCCATATCCTGCAAATCTCTTATCCCCGCAGGATTTCCTTTCGGTGTCACGATAACATAGTCTGTAAAACATAGCGGTTCAAAGGCGATACTTACACCCTTCTTGCGCATAGTTTTCGCCAATTCTAAACCGCGAGCGCCAAAAATCTCGGTGCGACTCTTTCCGTCCATCAGGGATTTACCGATCGCCCCCGCAAAAGCACCTGTGTACTGAATATTATGTCCGGTATGCATCGTATAGACTTGATTTAAATCTAAAAAAGCCTCCGACAGCCCTCCACAGGTCCACACTTGAAGTGAATCAGTCTGTGTCGGTTTATACGCACCGCGTATAAACGAGGGTACTGCGGAAGCTGCGGCTAAAGCTAAAGCGCCACCAATAAATTGGCGCCGGGATATATCTTTTTTCAAAAATCCCACATACTCACCACCTTTTTACTGAACTTTACAGCATTCTATATATTTGTATTATAATATGAATTTAATGCATAATTCTAATATTCTATGCATTTTAGGTTAAATCTCTTTATACAGATTAATCATATTAAATACCATAATTCATCTAATTCTATAAAAACGATCTATATATATTTATATCGACATTATTGAATATTTATTACCTCCATATATCATGCATTTTTCGACAGATAAAGAAACGGTATATGTACTATGCATTACAGTTATAGCAAGAAGCTATCAGACAGTTTATTATTTCTAGATAATTTTACATTTATATTTACGTGCTTGGTGTAACTGATGATTACTTATACCTATTAAGCGCGTAAAAAAAGCGGTACAACCGATTGGTTGTACCGCTTTAATTTATCAATTATTCAGCAGTGAATGGCAATAAAGCGATTGCACGTGCACGTTTGATAGATGTAGTCAATTTGCGTTGATGTTTTGCGCAAGTACCGGAAATACGACGAGGTAAGATTTTACCGCGTTCAGTCGTAAAACGACGAAGTTTAGCAACATCTTTATAGTCGATTTGATCGATATGGTCTGCACAGAAAACGCATACTTTTCTTCTTGGCTTTCTGCCTCTATCTCTTCTCATTGCGAATCCTCCTTTTCGAATTAGTAGGAGTCCCTGACACTAGAACGGGATGTTTTCGTCATCGCCGCCTGTACTGAAACTATCAAAATTGGACCCACCATCGAAAGAATTAGTATTCATATCAAGGGATTGGCCCACAAAGTTCGCTACCACTTCGGTAACGTACCGCTTTTGACCATCCTGAGTCTCGTAGGAACGAGTCTGCAAGCGACCTTCTACAAAGCAACGGTTGCCTTTACGAAGATTACCTGCCGCTTCACCAAGTTTACCCCACGCAACGCAGTTGATGAAAGCAGTCTGTTCTTTCGTCTCATTCGTTGTGGAATCAATATAGGTATTCGTTGCAGCCACTGTGAAAGTTGCCACCGCACGACCTGTTTTGGTATAACGGACTTCAGGGTCACGAGCTAAATTACCTAGAATTTGTACAGAGTTCATGTTTTCCTCCAGGCTTTAATTATGCGTCGTGTTTTACAATTAAATGTCTTAGGACTTCATCGTTGATTTTTATTACACGATCGATTTCTTTGATTTCAGCAGGATCTGCTTCAAAGTTAATCAATACATAAAAACCGTCAGTGAATTTCTTCACCGCGTAAGCAAGACGTTTCTTGCCCCAACGATCTACCTTTTCTACTGTGCCGCCTACACGAGCAATTAAAGCTTCTACTTTTTCAATAACAGCGTTAGTTGCCTCTTCTTCAGCTGGTTTCACAATAAACATGACTTCGTATTTGTTCATACAAAATCACCTCCTCTTTCGGACTAATGCCCCTATCGACACATAGGGGTAGGAAGTGCTTACCATCAATAAGCCTTACTATTATAACCTAAAAATATGATGAAAGCAAGGACACATTTTGAACTGCATCTCCTAAAAATGTATCCAATTCTTGGCTCTTGGCGGCAGTTTATTTATAGCCCCTGCTTTCATAAAAATTATATTCTACTGTATCGTTCATCCTCCGGATAAGCTATTACAGCACAGAGAATAACAAATATAGCGATGATTCCCATCATCGGATATGCCGAATCGTTCGGCAGGAAGGTCAACATCAAAGATGATACGATACCGCTGCCATATTGCATAGCCCCCAATAAAGCAGCCCCTGATCCGGCCATTTTACCGGCACGATCTAATGCCAATGCATTCGTAACCGCTGCGATAATCCCATTCATGGAGAAAAATAAAAAACAACCGATAACGATTAACCACAGTGAATGATATCCTAAAAGCATCAATCCCATCACAACTGATACGCAAAAAGCGGCAAACAGAGTAGCATACCGCAATAATCGATCGAGGCGTATAGCACTGACGATACGGCGATTAATAGCGCTCAACAACATAACACCGATAATATTAACAGCAAACAGATATCCGAAATATTCGGTCGGGACTTGATATACGTCAATATATACGTATGGAGAGCCTGTTAAAAACGCATAAATGGCAATATAAAATGAACTCACACAGAGTGTATATTTCATAAAACCCTTATTGCGTAATAAAATCCAATAATTTATATATGTATGGCTGATAGAACGCTTGCTGCGTTTCTCCCGGGGATGTGTTTCAGGTAATACAGCCACCGCCACGAGCATCACTATACCGATTCCGACCAATAGCCAGAATATAGCATGCCAGGTATACCACAGAAGCAAATGCCCCGCCAGCATCGGCCCCACAATAGGCGCAATCGCCATGACAATGGCAAGGGTCGACAACATCTTAGCCGCCTCGGTCCGACCGTAAAGATCTCGAATCATAGCACGAGATAACATAGGCCCTACACAGGCACCAAACGCCTGGAATACTCGCCAAGCAAGTAACTCCAGCATAGATGAACTCAATGCACATCCTACAGAACCGATAATGAATAAAACTATCCCAATTATAAGCGGTTTCTTACGACCAATTTTATCGCTAACGGCGCCCCAGAAAAGCTGTGCCAACGCAAAACCTATTAAGAAACCGGTCAACGTAAGCTCCGCATCACCATTGAGATCTCGCCCCATTGCAGGCATAGCAGGCAAATAAATATCCGTAGATAATGATGTAAACGCCATTAAGGCACTTAATATAGAAATAAAAAGCCATCCTTTATTGCTAATCGTCAGCATAAAGTCACCACTTTCATATGCACACAGAACCACAATTTAATAACTATACATCCTCATTATACCAAAGCTAAGAATATAATAAAAAGCGTAGCAAAAACTACGCAAGATTCTATAGAAAACTATTGCACCATTATTCTATATAATTTACTATATAAACTATACATGATATAAAATCCCAATCACAGAAAAGGAGTCCTCATGGCCAATATTAATGAAAACTATTTAAACCTACAAGGTTCTTATTTATTTGCCGATATCGCTAAAAAGGTAAGTGACTACCAAACGGCTCATCCGGATGCGGATATTATCCGTCTCGGTATCGGCGATGTTACATTGCCGCTCGTACCGGCTGTAATCGATGCAATGAGTAAAGCCGTTCAGGAAATGGGAAAAGCGGAAACATTCCGCGGCTATGGTCCCGAACAAGGCTATGATTTCCTTCGCCAAGCAATCATCGACGGCGATTATAAACCATTAGGCATCGAAATCGCTCCGGATGAAGTTTTCGTATCCGACGGTGCTAAATCTGATGTCGGTAATATCCAGGAATTATTCAGCGAAGACAATATCATCGCCATCACCGATCCGGTATATCCGGTTTATCTTGATTCCAACGTTATGGGCGGCCGCACCGGCGAAGCGGTGGACGGTATTTTCCAAAAGGTTGTGTACCTGCCTACCTCCACTGAAAATAATTTCTCTCCTGAGTTTCCAACAGAGCACGTAGACATCGTATACCTCTGCTCCCCTAATAATCCAACGGGCACGGTGTTAAGTCGCACGCGTTTAGCTGAATGGATCAACTGGTGTAAAGAAAACGATGTAATCCTGATGTTTGACTCCGCCTATGAAGCTTTCATCAGTACGGACGATACGGTTCACTCCATCTATGAAATCGAAGGTGCTCGTGAGGTGGCTATCGAGTTCCGTTCCTTCTCCAAAACGGCCGGCTTCACCGGTACACGTTGTGCCTATGCAGTAGTACCGAAAGAAGTAACCGGGAAAACTAAAGCCGGTGAACGTCAAGCGCTCAATCCTATGTGGAATCGCCGTCAATGTACGAAATTCAACGGGGTTCCTTATATTATTCAACGCGGCGCCGAAGCGGTTTATACAAAAGAAGGCCGCGAACAGACACGCGCAAACATTGCATACTACAAAGAAAACGCCCGCATCATCAAGGAGGGCCTCGAATCTATCGGCCTCACTGTATACGGCGGTGTCGATGCACCATATATTTGGCTTAAAACCCCTGAAAATATGACCAGCTGGGAATTATTCGACATCTTGCTTGAAAAGGTTCAAATCGTATCTACACCGGGTTCCGGCTTCGGACCTCACGGCGAAGGCTACCTTCGTTTAACATCCTTCGGCAGTCGTGAAAATACGATTCGCGCTGTTGAAAGAATCAAAACTTTACAGTTCTGATAATCATTCAACAGTCCGATCATCGTTCAAAATGCACAAATAACTATATACATAGAAAGACCGGGTACATCTCCATTTATTCGAATGAGATGTACCCGGTCTTTTCATATCATTTAGGACTTTAATATTTACTTGATAATGCCCATATTTAGTTTACGACACTTATTTTAATTAATGACGACTACTTTTAATTAAAAGTATCCTCATAAACCAATTAGAAGCTATGCCGTATCCCCGCATCCACGCGATAGGAATTATCTACCTTAGCACCAAAGTTTTTGGTGAAAGTCCCGTATACATATGTGTTCGGACGTACACTCCAGGAACCTCCGAGTTCAAGGTCAAGCCATGTATCTTTTAAATTTACTTCACTCCTTGTTGTCGCTTCTCCGGCCGTACTGTATGTAGCATTCATTTTACCGGAAAACTCATGGGCTAACGCAGCCTTAAGGAAGATATTGCTATTCTTATTTTCCTTGCCGATGCCTACACCGACGCGGCCGATAACGGAATTAACCGCATCAGAATCAATATGTACGTTGCTGCCCGCGTCAGTTCGAGCATCAAAGCTTTTACCGGACAAACGGCTGAACGACAACTCCGCATTAGGATCGATATAAAAACCATTGTCCTTCTTAATCCGTTTACCATATTCAACACTCAAGGACGCCCCTATATTATGGTAATCACCGCTTAATGTAGTGCCTAAACTATTTCGAACGGTGAAGTCATTTTTCAAACGATTTACCTTACCAATCACATCTACGTAACGGCCATCGGTAAACTGTTTTGCACCATATAGAGCTAAGCCCGCTGTTTTACCTGAGCCGGAGCCTTGCGCATAGTCACTATTGCTCGTGCCATACAATAAAGCGCCACCGACTGTCCAGTCACCATGAAGCGTATCATAGCCCACCTGTGCCATGTTGTACGTTTGATTTACATAGGCATCATCTGTCATTTTAGACTTACCGCCAATATATTTGCCCCAAACACCATGTGCAGCCGGATTGATACGCACATCCCCGAGACGACGTTGCAAATCATTCGTATCGGCCCTCATCTGCATAACAGAAGAAGCTAACGCACTTTTAGCCCCTGAAACCAATTCACTTTCACGGGTCGTCATCGATGTTTTATCAGATACATAAGCTCTGCCGTTTACATCATACCCTTCGGTTCCAAGATTAGCGGTCACCGTCGGACTGATAATGCCTTCATCGACCTGTACCGTAGTGGACAGATTGCGTTCCCCTTTAGTATAGCCGGCATATACCAGTTTGTTGGCCAAACGATTCAATACTTCCCTGAAATTCGCCGATTTAAAATCACCGGATTCATTCAGAGCGCCTGAGGAACTGTGCATAATAAGAGCCGAACCTGTATCGGCATGATTGACAATGATGTCGCCTTTCCCGTTTTTCATGGCCGGAGCGCCCTTCAAATAATCCGCCACAGCATGGCCTTTGTAATTATTGATCGTTATAGGTCTTTCATCCACCGGCTGAATAATACCGCGACTCGCCTCATCCGCACCGCCTATAAAGTGCTCCACTTTACTGCCCGTATACAAATAATTTGCCGTATCCGGACGACCTTGTGTCGGATATACACGTTCCGCCCCTAACCATTCATTGCGCCACGTAGCACCATTCTGCAAATATAATCTTAAACCGCCATGATATGGATTGTTATTACTTTCATCAAATTCATTAAGTACACCGCCAACCAATTTAGAATTAGGCGTTGTTAACCCCAAAGAAATTTCGGATCCATGATTATGAGGATTCACTTCAATGCCGTAATTCTTATTAATAAACCCTACATTACCGTACATCTTCACATCATTTTTCCCCGGATGCAAACCATCCATCCCGGTATTCACGTAAACAAAACCTTCCTCTGAAAGTGCGGAATATGTATCCGAAGTATCCAGCGGATGTGTTTTAACATCTGCACCGCCGAGAACGCGAATATATCCGTCTTTATTTGCCTGTAAACCGACACCGACCACATCTATATCGGCATTTCCTTTTACGTTAACGCGAGTATCGTCATTATTGCCGTCACTGGTCAGACCGCCATAGCCGGCATAGATACCGCTCATATAATAATGCGCTAAATCAGGTCTTCGCTGAGCTCCGCTTTCAGCCGGAGCAGGATTTTTAACCTTTATCGTTACATTTTTATCCAATGCCACCTGCGTTCCATCAAGCGCATAAATAGCCGTTACATTGTTATGGTATTTTGTACCATTCACGCCCATCCCCGATACATCTACAGTCACATCATCCGTATAGTGCCGCGTCTCTCCCCACAAATTAAGTCCGATGGATTTACCGTCCGTATGACTCGTAATCGTCGTAGCCGATACCATAACATCTGCGCTGGCACCCGTAATAAGCAATGCCGCTATAACGGCAATATATGTAGTCCTTTTCATGTGCTGACCTCCTCAAACGTACACACAATAAATATCTACTTTTATTCTATCCGTCCAGAGGGTGTATGTGTCAATTCTTGGACATATGATGTTTTCTTTTTAATCCATAACCAGGCGCTATGTATCGATATAGTTGTGCAAAATATAATTAGGCGATTATACCTTTAAATATCCTCTAATAATATTCTATAGAATATTATTAAAAGCACTCATTCTATGCTATAATATTCAATGGAATTTACTTTAATTATATATAGGAGGCTAATATGAATATTCGTATCGGCATCGTCGGCTACGGCAATTTGGGCCGTGGCGTAGAAGCATCTGTTAAATTACAACCGGACATGGAACTTGTTGGCGTATTCTCTCGCCGAAAAGGTCTTAAAACTGTTTCCGGTATTCCGACCTATACAATGGAAGATCTACCTAACTTCAAAGGGAAAATCGATGTTATGGTTCTTTGCGGCGGCAGCGCAACGGACCTTATCGAACAGACACCGATGGTATCCAAATACTTCAACTGTATCGATTCTTTCGATACTCACGCACGTATTCCTGAACACTTCGCCAATGTAGACAAGGTGGCTAAAGAGGCTAAAACAGCTACATTGATTTCCTGCGGTTGGGATCCGGGTATGTTCTCCTTGCAACGTGTATATGCTGAAAGCATCTTGCCGAAAGGCAAATCCTACACATTCTGGGGCCGCGGCGTATCGCAAGGACACTCCGATGCAATTCGCCGTATCGAAGGCGTCGTTGATGCTCGTCAATACACATGCCCTAAAGAGGAATATCTCGAAGCGATCCGCAACGGTGAAACACCTGAGGTTGACGCATACAAGGGGCACCTTCGCGACTGCTACGTAGTGGCTGCCCCTGATGCGGACAAATCAAAAATTGAAAACGAAATCAAAACTATGGAAAACTATTTCGTAGGCTATGAAACCGTGGTTCACTTCATCTCTCAAGAGGAACTCGATCGTGACCATAAGGGAATTCCACATGGCGGTTTTGTTCTTCGCTCCGGTGAAAGCACAGACGGCACACGTCACGTTGTCGAGTACTCCTTAAAACTTGACTCCAACCCTGAATTCACAGGCTCCGTTCTCGTTGCCTACGCACGCGGTATCTATCGCCTCGCTAAACACGGCGGCACAGGTTGCTACACCGTATTCGATATTCCACCGGCTTGGATTTCCACACAATCTGCCGAAGAATTAAGAGCACATTCTCTATAATAAAAAAGGTCCTCATCGAGTTAAATAGATGAGGATCTTTTTTCATACATATTAAAAGAGACCTCCCTAAGATGGTCTCTTTTTTTATCCTATAAACCTCTTTTTACGCTTACTTAATACCAACGTGTTAACGGCAACTCGTTCGTAACACCTTTTGTCATCAGAATTTGATGCAAGTCCATATTACCGATGTAGAAACCTGCCGCACATCCGCAAAGATACAGATCCCACATACGTACGAATTCACTGCCCCGTTTCGCTTCTACTTGCTCACGGACGCCTTGAAAATTGTTATACCAATGCATTAAAGTCTTATAATAGTGATACCGTAAACTTTCAACATCGATGACATTCATATCATAGTCATAAGCGAGACTGACCATTTCGCGAAGGGACGGCAAACATCCGCCCGGGAAGATATATTTACGAATCCAGGCACTTGTTTCCTTTTCAGAAGGATCACTGATGTAATGGAGCAGGAATAAACCGCCGTTTTTAAGCATGTCCGAAGCGTCCTCCATATACAGAGGAAAATTGGGACGTCCTACATGTTCAAGCATGCCGATGCTGACAATGCGGTCAAAGGTACGCCCGGAAGCCGCTACGTCGCGATAATCTATAAGCTCAATCTCAACCTGTCCTTCAAGGCCATATTCTTTGATGCGTTCCTGCCCCTTTTTCCATTGTTCTTCGGACAGAGTACACCCATAGCCCTTAACACCGTATTTACGGGCCGCCTCAATGAGAAGGAATCCCCATCCACAACCGATATCAAGCAAGGTCATTCCCTCTTTTAAGTATAATTTATCGAGAATATGATGAACCTTTTGATATTGCGCATCTTTGAGACTATCATCGTCATGCTTAAAATACGCACAGGAATAGCTCATGGTTTCATCAAGCCATAATTTATAGAATTCATTGCCTAAATCATAATGAGAAGATACTTGTTGTTTTTGATCTTTCTTTTTAAGACCTGCATTAAAGAGCGAGCTAAGTACCTTCCGATTGATAGAGTCCTTTCCTACATGACCAAGGACTACACAAAGCGCTTTAAATAAATCCCCTTCAATTTCGATATCTTTACGCATATACGCTTCACCTAGGGCGAGTTCTGCGGATATTAACAAATCCTTCTTTGGAATATCGCGATTAACGATGACGGTAAACTCGGATTCTCCGTCACCGATCGTATATTCATTATCTCCAATTTTTACGGTAAAACAATGATCATTGAAACGTTCTAAATAATGGACTAAGAAACTATCAAATAGTTTGGAAAACATACTTAACTTCCTTTCCTATTAGCTTTCACAATATAGTTTTAGAAATATATATTAACATAATTGGATACATTCTATACCCTATTAATATATACACCTATAAATTATATCTATATAGTTACGGCGAATAAAAATCTATATTAATCCTATATTTTAATATGAACTTATCAAATTTCTTGAGGTAACATATTTAACTCTATTTATATTATAGCACTTCTTTATAGCACTTCTAAATAATCTATTCTAAATTTATAGAGCAACTCCATCGTATTAGTATGATATAATATTTATTTGATAAGGTTTGTAACGAATCATTGCTATAAGCCTTCACAATGAACGAAATCGTCCACATATTCCATGTGGCATTATGTATTATGTATATCAAAGGTGGTACCATGAGCACAAATTTAGAAGTAGGCATTGTAGGACTCCCAAATGTCGGTAAAAGTACATTATTCAACGCAATTACCAAGGCCGGTGCGGAAGCGGCGAATTATCCGTTCTGCACAATCGAGCCGAATGTGGGCGTTGTAGACGTGCCTGACGATCGTCTACAAGTATTGGCGGACATGTTCGGTTCCAAACGTATCCTGCCCGCAGCGATGCGCTTCGTAGATATTGCAGGACTCGTAGCGGGCGCATCTAAGGGCGAAGGTCTGGGCAACAAATTCCTCAGTCACATTCGTCAAGTGGATGCGATTGCACAGGTAATCCGTTGTTTCGACGACCCTAACATCACACATGTATCGGGTTCTATCGATCCGATTCGCGATATTGAAATCATCAATACCGAACTGTGCCTGGCCGACCTCGAATCCGTAGAAAAACGGAAGCAACGCATCGAAAAAATCGCTAAATCCGGCGATAAAGAAGCTCGTGCCGAACTACCATTGTTGGAACGCATCATCGAAGGTCTCGGAGAGGCAAAGCCGGTTCGTGCCCAAGGTCTCGACGAAGACGAATTGGATATGATCAAGGAATTGACTTTGCTCACGGCTAAGCCATCCCTCTATGTGGCCAATATATCCGAAGACGAAGTATCCGATTACTCCGCTAACGAGTACGTAAAACGCGTGGAGGAATACGCAAAAGCGGAAGGATCCGGCATCGTAGTCGTATCCGCCCGTATCGAATCCGAAATCGCCGAATTATCCGATGAAGAAGCCGCTGCATTCTTAGAGGACCTCGGTCTTTCCGAATCCGGTTTGACTAAACTCATCAAAGCAAGCTATGCTCTCTTAGGCCTCATCAATTACTTCACGGCCGGCGAAATGGAGGCTCGTGCCTGGACCATCGTAAACGGTACAAAAGCTCCACAGGCGGCCGGTAAAATCCACTCCGACATCGAAAAAGGCTTTATCCGTGCTGAAATTGTATCCTTTGATGACTTACAAGCTTGCGGCAGTCAGAACGCCGCTAAGGAAAAAGGACTTGTACGCCTGGAAGGCAAAGATTACGTCATGAAGGACGGCGACGTAACACATTTCCGTTTCAATGTATAAACAAATTTATAATAACAAAAACCAGTAAATCACAGGATTTACTGGTTTTTTATTGCTATGTAATAGCCTTTTATATAAATTTATTTGTCATTTTTATTTAAAACATTTTTGACACCGCTGATTGCACCATCTACGGCATCCTTAATGTCTTCAGTCGCTTTTTTAAGATCTTCAGTAACATCTTTAGCAACATCTTTAACTTTTGCCGCTGTATTTTCTACAGCACCTTCCGCTTGCATTTTTTTGTCACCGGTTAATTTACCTGCATTCTCTTTCAATGCACCTTTAGCTTGGTCAAATTTTTCATCTAAAGCCATGATTATGACTCCTTTCATTTAAACATATAATTTATACATCCAGCCTAAAACGTTTTAGTTATTTATATGTTTAACATTAAACACTTAAGATATCTATATAAATTTATAAACATATCAATATATTTTATATTATATCATTCTACAATTAAAAATTAAATGAAAGGTTTCAGTTTAAGTATAGGAACGCAATCAAATCACTCTTACGATTTCATCCATCGTGCGACGCGTCTTATTACGATGAGGTTCTTCATCACGATAGCCAAAGGCCGCCATTACGGCAATACCGAAGTGTTTTGTATCAAACAAACCGAGTTCATCACCCAAGAATGCAGTCATCTTATCCTGGTTAAAACCTTCTAACGGACAGGAATCGAGGCCTTCATACGCGGCCATCGTCAACATGTTCGCCATTACGATATAAGCTTGTTTAGATGTCCAGTCGAATGCAGCGCGTTCAGACTCAAAGGTTTTGTAATCTTCCGTAGTAAACCCTGCATAGAAATCACGATATGCCGCATCAATTTCAGCAGGTAACTGTTTGACTTCTTCTTGAATATGACGAATATAAGGAGAATCAAATTCCAAATCAATCTTCTTGCGTGCCAGGATCACTACAAAATGACTGGCTTCGAGACCTGCCTGAATCCCCCAACCATAACCCTTCATTTTTTCTCTGATTTCAGGATTTTGAATCACCAACAATTGGAACGGTTCAAAACCAAGGGATGTCGGCGCCAAGCGTGCGGCCTGCAAAATGGCATTCCAATCTTCATCAGATATTTTTTTAGACGGATCAAACTTCTTGCACGCATATCGATACGTCATGGCATATTCCAGATCCTTACGGTCAAATTTAGGTGCTTGCAGTTTTACTGTTTCTATTTCATATTTACTCATTTGTATCTCCTTATTTAATACATAAAATAATCTGAAATCACTTTATCATATCCTGTTTATAGGTTCTTCCCCAGTCACACATAGCCATGATAATAGGCCGCAATGTTTCACCGAATTCAGTCATACTATATTCCGTCTTAGGCGGCACTACAGGATAAATTTCCTTATGGATAACCCCTTCACCTTCCAGGTCTTTCAACTGCTGTGAAAGCATTTTTATCGTGGCCTGAGGAATCAACTTCTGTATTTCATTAAATCGCAACGTACCTTCCGTCATTAAATGAAATAAAATAATAGACTTATATTTACCGCCTACGACGCTCAATGAAGCTTCAACAGGGCAGTTAAATTGTTTTTCTTCCATAGCCACCTCCTCACGCGCATTCATAACCATTTCTTATTTAATAGTATCACGAGCCGCTCTGACCGACAAACTATTTCTCCTATTTGTGAAAGCTTTTAGCAGCATGCACTAACCCGTCCAGCCAATCCTGATGTCCATTAATCATAGGATTCGGCTTTGCCTGATGTAATTCTTTTGTCAAGTAATAGCGTTCATTTTAGTACTCATAATAAGCTCCTTTATATTTATCAAAATCATTAATTTCGTCAGCTGATGATGTCAGTATAACCTCTATTAAACTTTCTAACAAGAACGCACAAAAAAGTCACATAGTTACAAAAAAGTAACTATGTGACTATATATTTAGCTGTAGCTCGATACTCATCGTTAAAAGCCTAAATCTGCTACACCTTATACGGCACCGCCAATTCACCTTTTTCATACCAGAACAGCCCGGATGTACTGATGCGGTGCTCTTTTAATATAGTTTTTACATGATCCGCGATATCCGGTTCTATTTCAATGGATAGGCCGCACATATCATGCAACTCCGGCGGCGTCGCCATCAGTTGATGAGGCACATTGAGTTCGGATAGAACCTTATCCGCCTTATCCCCAAAGTAATATGACGTAAATACGACGAGTAACTTTTTATTTTCCAATACCTCACCTCCTTGATAGAAATTCTTTTATAAGAATCTTAAAGCCCGCCAAAAGATCAGATTGCAGTTTTACATTATAAAGTACACAGCCGATCTATATTAACCTTACGCTATAGTTCCGTTGCCCTCTAATGCCATTTATTTTAGCTTTTATTATAGCTTTACAATATTATCCCCCAGAATGGAGTCAGTAATAGCATACATATTAGTAATACTACCCACGCCAAGCTGGTCTTTAATGCCGAAGTAATCGAGACAGATACCACATGCCGCAATTTCAACACCGGCGTCAGCCAGCTTTTTAATATTCTCTAAATGAACGGAATCATTTGTCACCATCTTAACACCGCTATTGATAAAGCAGATTTTAGATGGTTTTACATCGGCCTCAACCATGCACACCCAGAATGTTTTCATCAAATTGCGACCCAGTTCCTCGCTGCCTTCACCGAGATAATCCTTTGTCATAAGGATAACGCGATTCCCATAATTCATAGGCGCACAGACAGTTTGTCCACCGCCGGTGCCATTTTCGCCGGGTGTCATGGTGAGATAAAAATCCTTACCATCTTGACGAATGACCACGCCATAACCGCGAGATTTACCGAACTTTTCTACATTATCGCGACTCACCTCGTTGTCTACAACAGTCGTAATAACCGCATCAGGATTAGCATCGCTCACTTTTTTGGTTTCAATAACAGGTTTCGGGCACAAACTGCCACGCACATCTACGGTCAATTCATTTTTTTTGCTCATCGTACACCTCTTATCTATATCTCAATATATTTTGTAAAAGTATCCACAATCTACAGATGATACTTAATATACTTAATTATAGATACAAAATATAAATAGTTAAACAATTATTGTATATTACCTATTTATTCGATTATGCCGTTACGCGGACCGAAAGTCCGCTGAAGCTTTCAACGGTTCCTACAATACAGGCACAGTCTATATCCGCCTCATGTAGTGCTTCAACTAAGGCTGTTCCCTCACGTTCAGGAACAGCGAATAGCAAACCGCCCGACGTTTGAGGATCAAACAGGATATCCATCCACACCGGATCAAGTTCCGCATCGACCTGCACATCAGTTATAGCCTTGCGATTACCGTATGATGCAGCCGGTACAAGTCCCATTTGAGCAGCCTCCACAACATCGTCAAAAAGCGGAATATCAAGTGCCTTGATATGAATCGTCACATCAGAAGCACTCGCCATTTCAACGGAATGCCCCATAAGACTGAAGCCTGTCACATCAGTACAAGCATGAACCGTAAACGCGTGCGCCACCTCCGCCGCCATGCGATTCAACGTACTCATACTCGTTACAGCCTGTGCCGTTCCCGTCGGAAAAAGATCCCCTTTCAAAGCGTTATTCATGATGCCCGTTCCGATCCGTTTCGTTAAAACCAGCACATCGCCCGCTTGAGCACCTTTATTTTTCCAGATGTTATTAGGATTCACTTGACCTGTCACGGACATGCCGAATATAGGCTCCTTGTTCTCTATGCTGTGACCGCCCACAATAGCCGCTCCGGACTCGGCTACAATCGCCGCCGCACCATTAAGCACATCCGTCAGCACCCCCTGTTCCACCAAAGGCACGGGAAAACCCACGATATTCATCGCCGTCAACGGTGTGCCGCCCATAGCATACACATCACTTAAGGCATTAGCGGCCGCAATTTTTCCGAATAAAGTCGGATCATTGACAACGGGCGTAAAGAAATCCAAGGTCTGCACCAATGCCAATGATTCGGATAGTTTATAAACCCCCGCATCATCCGCGCCGGTCATATCCGCCAATACATGCTCATTTGTAACGGGCATTACAGCTTTAAGGACGCGATTTAAAATGTAAGGACCGATCTTACATGCACAGCCTCCGCTTGTTACATAATCAGTGAGTCGAACCATAGGACCACCTCCTATTCATTTTCCGGTAAACGCGATACGATTTTCTTAACCGCTTTTTCAAACTTCGGACGCGGCATCAGCAGTTGATGTCCGCAACCGTTGCATACGATAAGAAAATCCGTGCCAATTCGCCTGATTTCCCATTGATCGCTGCCGCAGGGATGCGACTTTTTCATCTGTACCACATCGCCCACATAATATCTCACAAACGCCATGATGCCTCCTTATACGATATATAGTATTTATATACTTATTATACCTAAAATCCAAATGCATATATAGGTGAAAGTATATGAAGCACAATTATCGAACTCTAAACTAGAATATGAATTTGAATACCAGTTATAAGAAACTCCGGAGTCATATCTAAACAATAATGATTTTTTATTCGGCTATCATTCTCAATATCATTTTCTCTATTTCATGTAACGTCCTCACTTATCAACCTTTATTTTTCGGCGCAAATACTACATTGATAACATTTATCATTTAGATTTTTTTCGAAATAAATTTTGTAAAAACACTTGCATTTCTCATTTAGTATGTTACAATATAGTCAACAATGATTATTCGTTAAGTATACGGATAGACCATTGTATATAAAACTGTTACATCAGCAAGTGCTAAACAGATGAGTTAAGTAAGTACTGATTACATGAACAGGCAAGTGCCTCTTTCACTAAAGAATAGGTATTCTTAACTATGACGAAGTCGTCGATAAAACTTTCAGAATAAGTATTCTATTTTATCTAAACTTAAGTAGTCATTTAATGCAAGGAATAAGTATTCCTACATGTATTGCTTTCACAACCAAGTGGTTATGAAAATAAAACGTTAAGTAACATTCTAAGAAAACTGTAAGTACAAAGGAGAAATGAACATGGCAGAATTAAAAGGCTCTAATACTGAAAAAAATCTTCAAGCTGCATTCGCAGGCGAATCTCAAGCATTCCAAAAATATACTTTCTACGCATCCGCTGCTCGTAAAGCTGGCATGAACGAAATCGCTGATTATTTCGAAGAAACAGCTCATAACGAATCCGCACATGCTAAATTATGGTTCAAAGCGCTTCATGGTGGCGATGTATCTTCCGATATCGAAGCTAACCTTCGCGACGCTGCTGCAGGCGAAAACTATGAACACACTACAATGTATAAAGAATTCGCTGACGAAGCCGAAAAAGAAGGCTTTGCTAAAATCGCTTTCCAAATGCGCGAAGTTGGCAAAATTGAAGCTCACCATGAACAACGTTACCTTGCATTAGCAGCTCGAGTTTCCGGGAATAAAGTATTCCACAACGATCAACCGGTAGCATGGATTTGCGCTAACTGCGGTTACATCCATGTTGGTGAAGAAGCTCCTAAAGTGTGCCCAGTTTGTGCACATCCACAAGCATTCTTCCACCGTTATGTAGAATCCATCTAATCTGTAAGTACAGATTTTATAAAATTGCAGGTGCAGACAACCTCTATTCAGTATGCACTGACAACTTCCTTAAAATACAAAAGACGATGACTCCGGTCATCGTCTTTTTTTTACCTTTGTCGCGCTCTAACTGTTTTATTTTGCTTCCTATTTATCTTTGAAGATTTGTGTCAACTGTTGTGCCGTCTCACAAGGATCATCCGCACCGGCTATAGCCGAAATGACCGCCACACCGTATGCACCGCCATGTAAAACTTCCTTAGCATTATCCAGTGTAATGCCTCCAATTCCTACAATCGGCAACGATAAGCCTGCACGCTGCAATTCTCCAATCCGCGCAGGCCCACATGGCGCTTGCGCATCAGCTTTACTGCCCGTCGGATACACAGGACCGATTCCTGCATAGTCAGCAAAACAGATATCTGTCTGCTTCAGTTCTTCCCGTGAGTGAATTGAAATGCCCACAACCTTATGTCCCATATGGTTGCGAACAGACTCCAGGTTCATGTCCTCCTGTCCCACATGAACGCCATCCGCACCGACAGCCACGGCAAGCTCCACATCGTCATTAACGATATAAAGCACATTATAGGCAGCGCAAATATCTTTCAGTTTCTGTGACATTAAAAACTTATCGCTTCCACTTAAAGTACTGCTCCCTTTTTCTCGATACTGAAAGCAGGTCACACCGCCCCTACATGCGTCCTCAACGGTTTCCAGTAATGTATCTGCCCTATAACCTACATCCTGTGTACCGCATATGAAATACACCTTCAACTGTTCAGGTACTACTACGGATCGCATTACATCGACCTCATTCAGCACCGTATCATCCATCGTATACAGTTCATCGATGAAAGCCATGCTGAAATTGCCCGGCACCATACCGCATGATTCAGCGGCCCTTTCACCGGCAATATCGTAATAAGCCAGAACATACGCTAAAAATTCCGCCTGAGAGAACCGGCTTGAAACAGTCCGGGCAATGCTCAAAAAAGCCGCTAGTACAGCCCCGAGTAAACAGCCGGTTCCCGTCACGGATGTCATCAGAGAATGTCCGTGAGAAACGCTGTAAACACGTGTACCGTCAGACACATAATCAATCTCTCCCGTGGCAACGACAGGACAATGAAGTAATCGAGATACATTATATGTTACAGAAGAAATATCATCAACCTGTCCGCCATCGACACCTTTTCCGCTACCGGGCAGTGACGCATGTTTATCGTCACAAAGGGCTTCATAAACAGCTTTAATCTCACTTTGATTGCCCCGTAGCAAGGATATACCTTGAGTCCTCAATAAATCCATTGTAACGGATAAACGATAAGCTCCGGCGTGACAACCGACGGGATCCAGTACGACCGGGACACGATGCTGTTTTGCCAAACGCAAAGCGGATTTATAATAATCAAATTTATCCGGCGTTACCGTTCCGATATTGATGAGCATGGCCGATGCGTGAACAATGAGGTCTTCCAAATCATCCACACATTCACTCATCATCGGAGAAGCCCCTGCAGCCAATAACCCGTTAGCGGTAAATGCCTTAACCACATCATTAGTAATACAGATTACAAGGGGATTTTTTGTTCGCAATTCCTTTAATATATGTAATTCCGGCCATATACGGCCACCCATATACGGATTTTCCTGTTTTCTCATCACTCACCTCTATAATTCTAGTCATCGCTTACTCCTATTGTTTCATCGCCATATGATTAACAGGACCGCAACCATGCCCCAGCCCCGGATTATGCTTAATGGCAAGCGAAATATACTCCTTTGCGATACCGATCGCATCCATCACATCACGCCCCTTAGCGAGTTCCGCCGTAATGATCGCCGAAAAGGTACACCCCGTACCATGCGTATGAATCGTATCGTATTTCGGGCTCGTCCAGCAGCGGACCTCCCCCGTTTTTGTGAAAGCATAGTCCGTCGCATCTCTTCCTATATGTCCACCCTTGATAACGACAACCTGCGGTCCCATGTCCGATAATATACGCTTTGCCGCCGTAGCGATGTCACTTTCACAGGAAATAGCCATATCCGCCAGGACCTCCGCCTCACTGCGATTCGGCGTTACAACACTGGCCAACGGGATAAGCTTCGTTTTCAGAAAATTAATCGCTTCATCGGACACAAGTCTGTCTCCGCTGGTAGCAATCATGACGGGATCCATTACATACGGAATAGATTGATTCAAATAGGGATAGATTACATCCATCATCTCCGGTAAGGCGATCATCCCCGTCTTGACCGCTTGCGGCTCAATATCCGAATAAACGTCGTGCAGCTGTTGTTCAATACTTTCAAGAGACACATGTTCCACATGATGAATGCCTGTCGTATTCTGCGCGACTACAGAGGTTACAACGGCCATACCGTAAACATGACGACTCTGAAAGGATTTTAAATCAGCCATAATGCCCGCCCCGCCGCTCGGGTCCGTGCCGGCTATAGACAATGCAGTATGCAGTTTCATAATACCTCCTATATCTTCATTCATCCCCCACTCCGAGTGCTTTAATAACCGATAAAAAAAGACCATCCAAAATGGAATGGTCTAATTATGCATTCTGTATCACTCCACTTTCCTACGCCGGTATTATCCGGATCAGGTCTAGGGTTTTGAATACTCAATCTCAGCAAAAGCACCCCTAGTGGCAATATATTTTTATACTCTATTTATAGCATTATTATACGTCATATGCAATAACATATGTTAAATTCAATGCATTTATGTTATATACAACAAAATAATTGTTGCCGTTCAATGCGACGCCTGCATGCTATATAAGGCTATCCATTTCCCGGTATAACAATGTGCCCCCCTTCACAAATCCAATGACGATCGCCTACCGTTGCGGCTTCACTCTCGTCATGAGTCACCCATACACACGGCACATCCCATTCTCGGATAATGGATACCAAATCCTCCCGCACATGTTTTCGTAGAGTCCAGTCGAGCGCCGATAACGGTTCATCCAACAACAGTATTGTCGGTTTCGAGTAAAGAGCGCGTCCCAATGCGACTCGCTGCTGCTCGCCGCCGGATAACTGCCCTGCCTTTGTATGACGGTACTTTTCAAGACCCAGTCGCGCCAATAAACGCTCACACATTTCAGGCGTTCCGCGTTTACTGTACTTGATGTTATTTTCCACCGACAAATGAGGAAATACGATATTCCCTTGCGGCATGTATCCTACTTGACGATCTTGAGCCGGCACCCAAATTTTTCTGTCTCTATCCACCCAGGGGATTGCATCATAACGAACGATACCCGTCGTAGGCTTCACAAGGCCTGCGATGCACTTAATGAAAGTACTTTTACCGCTGCCGGATTGCCCCGTCAAAACCGTGATTCCATTCGATAAAACGCCGTCAGCTTTCACAATAACGGAAGGTCTGACTACGGAAAAAGAAAAAGTTATCATAGTCCCCTCCCTAATTATGATCGATTTGACGGAATAAAGTTCCCTTTGTAAGGATATGAATACCGCTCAATAAAGCCAATGTAAGTACACAGATATAAATAACCAGTTCAAAGGCGTCCATATACTGCCCCGCTTCTACATAGGAGTAAATCGCAAGCGGCATAGTGCGTGTGAGCCCCGGAATATTGCCGGCAATCAGAATGGTTGCCCCGAACTCGCCCATGGCACGACAAAAAGCGAGAATACTGCCTGTCAAAATGCCTTTCCAGGCCAACGGAATCGATATGGTAAAGAAGATACGCAATTCTGATGCCCCCAATGTACGCGCCACATCCTCCATGTTATGATCCACGGACTGCAATGCGGAACGCACCGTCTGATAAAACAACGGAAAAGCGATAACAGAAGATGCCACAACGGCACCGGCCGCGGAAAAGACGACGCCCAAACCGTGGCTTTCAAGCCATGCACCGAAAGCATAACCGGGCGTAAATATCATAAGCAGCGCAAAGCCTACAACCACAGGAGGAAGCACAAGAGGCAATGTGAGAATCGCATCAATAATAGCAACGCCGTTCCAGCGACATTGATTCATCAAGAAACAGGTAATCAGACCGCCGATGATAACAAACACGAGGGCAACACCTGCCACCCAGATAGACAACCATAAAGGACTCATAGTTGCCCCCTTTCTTAAAATACATAATTCATTATGTTCATTCTATCATAATAAAACGCTAGCCTTCAAAGCTAGCGTTTTAAATTTATTTTTCGGTAGAGAAACCGTATTTTTCCAATACCTTTTTACCTTCATCGCTCATCACATATTGATAGAAGTCTTTTGCCAATGCGTTATCATACTTCTTAATGATACCGATCGGGTAGATAACAGGGTCATGAGAATCCGCAGGTGTTACCGCCGCGATTTGCACCGCATCGCCTGCCGCGATAGCATCCGTTTTATAAATAAAACCTGCATCCCCCGCGCCCTGACTGATAGATGCCGTTACAGCTTTAACATCTTTTGCGTATACTACATTCGGTTCCACCTGATCCCATATGCCCATCTTTGTTAATACCTGTTTACCGTAGTTGCCGGCCGGCACCGTTTCAGGATTACCCAACACAATACGCTTCACCGTCGTGATTTGATCCAAACTGATTTGAGGTTGACCTTTCGGCACAACGAGAACTAATTCATTTGTAACGAACGGTTTCACATCAGTTACAAGGTCCTTTTCCTGTAACATTTTCATATTTTTTTCGTCCGCAGAAATAAATAGACTTGCCGGTGCGCCCTGTTCAATTTGTTGACGCAATGTACCGGAGCCTGCAAAGTTAATAGCAATCTGATCGTCCGCTAAATGATGGTCCTTCTTATACGTATCTGCCAATTCGGTAAGGGCCCCTTTGAGACTCGCCGCCGCTTGAACCGTAATCTTTTCGGATGTACTCGGCTTCGCTGAGTCTGCAGTTTTACTGCTGTCATTACCGCAACCTGCCAAAAACACAATCATGCAAATACTCATTAACAGTACTAGAATTTTCTTCATGATTCCTCCTGCATATCCCATATCGCTCCATTCTATGAAAGCCATGGTATCTTCAACGGTAATACTCATACAAAATACTGAACATACGATATACTCATATTATACTATAAAAATTTCTCTTTGACTGTATACTTTCACACTACTATGCATAAATGCTAGTAATGTATATGATAAGCATGAATAATGGATAAAATTTAGGATCCCAAAATATACGTACTATGGTATGATAATAATAGAAAATATTATAATATCTATATGCGCTAAACCTGTATAACAAATGTATATATTCATGCTCAAAGCGTCATATTTTATATCCTATCAATAAAGAAATTTCAGGTGAGATGATGAATTTATTCGAATTAATAGGCCATATTTTTATCAATTCCATGGTCCCTATATTTATGCTCATCGGCATGGGTTATGTATTAGATAGAAAATTTAAACTCGATTTATACACACTGAGCAAACTCAATTTCTATATACTGTTACCGGCCTTTGTCTTTAAAGCCTTATATGAAGCCAAGTTTTCGTGGAGCACATTGGAAATCGTGCTTTGTGCCATCTGTGTCCTCATACTGAACTATATTATTTCGGGTATCGTCGGCCGTCTAAACGGATACGATATCGCCAAGATAGCGACCCTAAAAAACTGCGTTATGTTCAATAACTGCGGTAATATGGGGGTAGCACTTGCGCTCTTCGTATTCAGCAATGTCCCTTATGTCGTCGACGGTGCTACCCCCTATGCGGAGCTCGGTATTCTAAGCGTAGTATCGATCATGGTCATTCAAACCATCACGAGCAACACCTTCGGGTTCTACCAGGCCGGTGCGGGCCGCTTGAGCTCACATGATGCACTTAGAGTCGTATTTCACATGCCCATGGTCTACGCTGTGCCCCTAGCTCTCTTATGCAAACTGCTACCTTACGACTTGCACAATATCTTCGCCTATGCACCTCTCACGATATTCGCACAAGCCTTTGTAGGTATCGCGATGCTCGCTTTAGGCGTACAGATCAATAGAACACCGCTGAATTTCTTCAAATCCGATGTTTTATTGGCGAGCAGCCTGCGGCTCATCGTGAGCCCGCTCCTCGCGGCAGCTGTAACGATCTGCTTTATCCTGTTCTACGGCCCGATGCATCCCATTGCGGCGCAGACCCTCGTCATCACCTACAGCGTACCGAGCGCCATCAATATGGCCCTCATCGCTATCGAAATGAAAAACAATCCGGAATATGCGACACAGGTCGTCATGGGATCTACCATTCTATCGGCTGTGACCATGCCTATATTTATCACATTGGCATATTATTTATTTCCGTTATATTAACAAAAAACAGGATTATAGCACAAAACGGGGTTATAGGACAAAACGTGTTGCAAATTTAATCCTATGAATTGAAATAATACAAAACACATCTCGTACAAACGACGAGATGTGTTTTTATATGCTGTATTCAAAGATTTTACATATCAATCTTCTATATTTAAAAGCGACCTTAAATTGAACGCTATTGATGCGCCACATGTTCCATACCCATTCGCACGAGACCTTCAACGTGATCATCATCGAGTGAATAATACACGGTCTTGCCTTCTTTACGATATGTAACAAGTCGAGCCTGACGCAACACGCGCAGCTGATGAGATATGGCTGATTGTCCCATCCCCATCGTCTCCGCAATATGATTGACGCACATTTCATTATCCAACAATAATTCCACTATTGTAAGGCGTGTCGGATCACCAAGGATTTTAAATAGTTCCGCTAACTTGATTAAAGATTCTTTTGTGTCCCCCATCGGTATCCCCTTTCTATGTATTATAGGTATATTATACATAAAAAAAGACTTTGTTCATAGAACAAAGCCTTTTTATGTAATTCATTTATAACATCTTATGACGATAATTATTTAATGATTAGTACAGGACATGTAGAATGGCTAGTCACATAGCTACTTACACTACCCATAAATAAGCCTTTCAATGGTCCGAGACCACGGCTGCCCATTACGATAAGGTCCGCATTGTATTTTTTTGCCACAGCGAGCAATGCAGGTCCAGGAGAACCGACTTCAAATACACTTTTAACCTTAACGCCTGCAGGGATTTCTTTCACCACATCATTCAAGATTTCCTTGCCGGTTTCCTCCATGTCCTCAGCGATTTGTTCGGACACATAACCACCGGAAATCGGAGTTTGATCAAAATTGGAAATAGCAGACACAATATTAGCAACGTGAACAACAATCAATTCAGCGTGGTTGCGATCCGCTACAGCGAGAGCATGTTCCAATGCGCGCTTAGCATTTTCAGAGCCGTCTGTAGGTACGACAATAGTTTTGTAGGTAACCATAATAACCCCTCCTATTTCTAATCCCTCAAAGGGGATATGATCAAAGATTGTTTAGCCTATATTACTATATTCTAGACAAGCAAGGAAAACTCCTCTTTTTTTCTGAGGATTTATACTCATTATAGCACAGATTCTTAAAAATTATGCAAATAATACAAATTTCTGCATATCATAATACGTAATATGATCTTACAATACTTGCGATGATTGGTTTGTATTCAATGTCGTAGTCAATTTAAAGCCGTCCAAAATGTCGATAAATTCAGGCGTCGCCAATGTTACGCCTGCAGGTCCGATCATGCGTGCCACGGCCACATTGCCTTCATTGCCGAGAATGATAGTCGCTCCGAAGGATACCTGTGCCGCTGCGGATGTATCGGCCGTATTCGGATTCTTCATATGTCCCGCAATGTAGAACATCACGTTTCCGTCTACGATATGCGTTTCATACCGTGAAATCGTGGCCTTATTCACCTCCACCAGCTGTTTCACATAGTAATCGCCCAGCATCTGTTTTCCCATCATCGTCGGCACACCCGAGCTGACCGCCTGTACAGGAATTGTGAAAGACTCAATATCGAGTCTCACGTTGTTCTTGGCAAATGCTATTTTTCCCTTTTCGTTAATCCGTGTAAAGCCCTTCGGATATGTAAATTTAATTCCTTCCACCACGTTGATATCACTTGTACCGGCGAGCATTTTCTGTACGCCTTTAATGGTGCCCGAGCCGCTCTTGCGATTCAATAACTCAAATGACGGTATCGTCGTTTCGAGCAATCCCTGTTCCATAAAGTCCTTTTGGAACGGAGGATAGGTGCTGGCCAAATTATATCGATGAGTCGGATCCTTATCCATGATAAACTCCGCTTCAAAAACGGATTGAACAGACTCCGTAGAGGTCATCTCCGCATAGGATTTCGGCGTAGTCCGGTTCCAACGGGCCGCTGTAGCACCTTTTTTAGCGAAAAAACCGCCCTCGATATCATTCGCATCAAATACATCGCTGTGTTGACGCCAAATGCTGAGATATTGCTCATTGCTCAAGCCCTTGATCGGCACACCGTACCAAGTCGTGTTCCATTCCTTCTGAGATACACCGTCCTGTGGCGTGTTGTTACGCTTCGTGAAAGAAACCGTATACGAATCTTCCTGGGTCGGTCCCGCCAAGTTAAAAGAATACCCCTGAATATGCCCGCTTTCACTGCGCACATCCATATCCACCATGACGCCGTCGGAAACACGCCACGGAATGGTGAAAGTATATCCGTTTTTATAATCCTTTACAACCGTATTCATCTTTGTCGCATACGACTTATATTGAGCCGGCAAAATAGATGCCGAATCCTTTTGCGATTCCACAATAGCATGAGGCGTCGCTTCCGTATCTGCTGCCATGGCCAATGGCCCCACAAGTGCTGTCACAACCATAAACGCTGCGGTTAAACGTAGTTTCATAGCTTCTCCTTATAACATATTATCCAAGAAAGCCTTAGTTCTTGGAGACTGAGGATTCGTAAAAATTTGTTCCGGCGAGCCTTCCTCTTGAATGACACCGTCCGCCATGAAGATAACGCGGTCCGATACTTCGCGGGCAAAATTCATTTCATGGGTGACGATGATCATCGTCATGTGGTCATCCGCCAGTTGTTTTATCGTTTTCAATACCTCTCCGGTCAACTCCGGATCAAGGGCCGATGTCGGTTCATCAAAGAGCATGATTTCAGGATTCATCGCCAAAGCGCGGGCGATAGCCACGCGCTGCTGTTGACCGCCAGATAAACGGGACGGGTACATATCACGCTTCTCCCACAAGCCGACCTTGTTCAGCAATCGTTCAGCAATCGGCAGTATATCTTCTTTTTTCATGCCTTTAACCATATGCGGAGCAATCATGATATTGTCGAGCACCGTCATGTGCGGGAATAAGTTAAACGATTGAAATACCATGCCCATACGCAACAGTAAATCATGTTGAGTCTGAGAATCCGCATATTTTACGACGCCGCTTTCATCAGTGCTCGCAAGAACGGTTCCATCAACAGTAATAGATCCGCCATCGATGGTTTCAAGTTGCCCCAAACATCGCAAAAAGGTGGATTTACCGGAACCGGAAGGACCGATGATGGATACGATTTCCCCTCGATCCATCCTGAGCGACACGTCGCGCAATACAGGCTGATTGTTAAAGCGCTTTTCGATGCGCTCCATATTTACAAATGTCATAACTACCTCTTAATTAATCGGGTTCATATATACGAGTTTATATACACGGGAAGTACATGTGCTATGCATACACTATGCACATAACAACTTACATAAAATCATCCAGGAACTCATCTACAACAGACTACTACAGAAACAGATTAATCTTCATATACGGCAAATCGTTTTTCCAAGTAGTTGAAGATATTCGTCAAAATAAAGGTAAAGATCAAATAGAACACGGCCGCCACAATGAAGGCGGAAATATCGAAATCCCGCTGCACAATGGACTTAGTAATACGCAGAATATCATTCATCGCCAAGACGTACACGAGGGATGTGTCCTTCAATAAATTGATGGTTTCATTGGCCAACGGAGGCAGAACGCGCTTGAACATCTGCGGGAGTATGATGGTACGCATAGTTTGTGCATAGGTAAAGCCGAGAACCTTCGCCCCTTCATATTGGCCACGGGAAATAGACTGAATGCCACCGCGGAAAATTTCACAGAGATAGGCGGCATAATTCAGCACAAATGTGATAACGGCCGCTGTTGCATCATCCATCTGAATAGCGCCGTCCGTGATGATTGGCAAAGCATAATACATGAATAAAATTTGTAACATCAACGGTGTGCCACGCATCAAATACACGAAGGCTTCAACGATTTTATCCACCAACGGCAGTTTTGACAAACGCAACAATGCGAGTAAAATACCTCCCGGAATCGATAAAACCCATACCACAAAGAACAGCGATACGGTTACCTTCAACCCATCCGCGATAGTAGGGATAATCTGCAATAAATAATCCATTAAATACTCCTTCAAAACACGACTAGAGAAGAGGCTTTTCCGGCCACTTCTCTAGTGTACATTTCGTTCTTTAATTATCAGTTGTACAGGCTGACCATAGCATTATTAGTATATCACGAATCGTGCTATTTAGCATCGCTCTTATCCAAGTCCGCACCGGAACCCAACCATTTTTCAGCGAACTTATCGGCAGTACCGTCTTTTTTCATTTCTGCCAAAATACCATTGATTTTTTCACGCAATGC
This sequence comes from Veillonella denticariosi JCM 15641, assembly GCF_002959855.1. GTDB lineage: Bacteria > Bacillota > Negativicutes > Veillonellales > Veillonellaceae > Veillonella > Veillonella denticariosi. The sequence continues at coordinate 291,005 of NZ_PPDB01000001.1, read as the reverse complement.
AGTGTCTTCTTTGCGGAAACCTACGGCAAAGTCATCAACACCATAATCGGTACCTTCTACGATTTTGTATTTACCCGGTTCTTTTGTCATCAAGTAACGGGCAACCACCCCGTCAGCGATAACCGCATCGACACGTCCGATGCCAAGATCCATAAATGCACTTACGAAGTCCGCATAGGATTTAATATCTTTAACGGTTTTACCGCTTGGATCATCTTTCAATGCCTGTTCACCGGTGCTGGCCTGTTGTACGCCTATCACCTTACCCGCTAAATCAGATTTAGCCTTGACAGAATCATCGTCATTACGAACGATGATGTATTGTTTATCCTTCATATACGGATTGGAGAAGGCGATATTTTTTTCGCGATCCGGAGTGATGGTTAGCCCATTCCATAATGCATCGATTTTCTTTGATTTCAGTTCCGCTTCCTTACTGGACCAGTCGATGGCTTTGAATTCTACATCCATACCGGCACGTTTAGCCGCTTCTTTTGCCATATCGATATCAAAACCTACGATTTCACCCTTTTCATCTTTAAAACCCATAGGCGGGAAGCTATCATCCAAACCGATAACAACCTTTTTAGGCAGTTCGCCGTTATTCGTTTTCGTATCGCTGCCGCAGCCGCTTATGAAAGCCATCATAGATACCGCTGCAAGACCTGTCGCTATCACTTTTTTCCAATTCATCATTATCCTCCACGGGGCACATAGACCACCTTCACTACGAATTAATTTATCTGATGAATGTATTATACTTTAGTTCATTAAAGTTGTAAATAACTAATTTGAAGAATTTCTGTGAATCGCATCCATCATGGCCATTTTATCCTTGTACGATACGAGTTGTATATCCAAAGGAATCACATAAATTCCGCCATGCTGATTCATAGCCTGCAGTTCACGCCACGCTTCGGTAAACCCGATGATATGCTCATAATCGACAAATACATAGTACTCATCCCCATTAAACAGACTGTGAAAGTACTCTCTAAAAGAAAGAGGCCTACGTTTTAACACGAGGCCCTTTTCACAGATGAAAGCGATGCTTTCACCTAATCCATGGAGCCACCACAATATGCAAAGCAGCAGTAGATAGTACCACAAACGCGCAGCCCATTCGGACGGCATATAGCGCACCAAAAGCACGCACCCCAACACGCCGAGGGTACGACCGATCCACTGTACCCACCGATGTATTTCTATGCTCTGTTGTACGTTTCCTGATGAAAAGCGTTCCATCGCCTCTTTTTTCGTCATGGTTTGCCTCACGGATAGTAAAGTTTAATATATGATTTTATTTGCGGCACAAACCCATAGCCTGTTCGACCTTACGGTACATACGACTAGCCTTGGCATGTGCCTTTTCAGCACCTTCATCAAGAATTGTATCGAGCTCGGAACTCGTAATCAATTCATTGTAACGCTGCTGAATCGGTTCAAGTGTTGCCACCAGTAAGTCGGCAATATCGGACTTAAATACGCCGTAACCCTTGCCGGCATACATATCTTCGATTGCTTCATAGCTATCCTTCGTAATAGCGCGGTAAATGCCCATCAAGTTGGAAATTCCCGGCTTATTATCCTTGTCATAACGAACGGCATTGTCCGAATCCGTTTGAGCCCGTTTCAATTTCTTCACGATCTGATCCGGCGCATCAAGCAGACGAATCGTCGCATTCTGATTATCATCGGACTTGCTCATCTTCTTCGTCGGTTCCTGCAGACTCATGACGCGAGCGCCCCCTTCACCGACCTTGATTTCAGGAATCACAAAGGTTTCCCCGAAACGACGGTTAAAACGTTCCGCCAAGTTACGGGTCAACTCAAGATGCTGCTTCTGGTCATCGCCGACAGGCACATAGTTTGTACCATATAGCAGGATATCCGCCGCCATCAACGGCGGATACGTAAGCAATGCGGTCGGGATGGAATCCCCCTGCTTTTGAGACTTGTCCTTGTACTGCGTCATGCGTTCCAATTCACCTACATAGCTGATGGATTGCATAACCCAACCGAGTTTAACGTGCTCGGGCACTTCGGATTGAACGAACAATGTCACCTTCTTCGGATCGAGTCCGACAGCAAGGTACAAGGCCGCCAGATTACGAGTATTTTGAAATAGCTCCTTCGGGTCCTGCGGCACGGTAATCGCATGTTGGTTAACGATACAATAGTAGCATTCATCTGTATCTTGATAGTCTAAAAAATTACGTAAGGCCCCCAAATAATTGCCCAGTGTTAATTCCCCACTCGGCTGGATGCCGGAAAATATAACTGCCATAATAAACTCCCTATAGTGAACAAACCAACAGGACTTAAGCCCTGTTGGTCATGTATATTACTCTACTGTTACGGATTTTGCGAGATTACGAGGTTTATCCACGTCCGCACCGCGTGTAATCGCCGCATAATATGCCAATAATTGCAACGGCACAACCGCCAGGATAGGTGCGATAAACTTATTCGCACGAGGTACATAAATCGTATGATCCACATGTTTGGACAACTCGTCGTCACCCTTCATGCCGATACCGATAACGATAGCTTCACGAGCTTTTACTTCGCGAATGTTGCTGATCATCTTATCGTATACATCTTCCTGTGTCGCCAAAGCGATAACAGGTACGCCTTCCTCGATGAGGGCCAATGTCCCGTGTTTCAATTCGCCGCCTGCATAGGCTTCCGCATGAATATAAGAAATTTCTTTTAATTTCAAAGCCCCTTCCATAGCTACCGCATAATCGATGGCACGGCCCAGGAAGAACGCATCGGATTTAAAGCCGTAATGCTTAGCGAATGCTTTCATATCCTCATCCACTTCAAAAATTTCGTGAATCAAGTTCGGTAATTCTTTAATACCGCTTAAAATATCCATCCCTAACCGAGCATCCATTTTACCGTTTAATTGACCGAGATATACCGCAAATAAAAGTCCCGCTACAAGTTGTGTAGTATAGGCTTTTGTGGATGCCACGGAAATTTCAGGCCCCGCCCATGTGTAAACGGTGTTATCCGCTTCACGGGAAATGCTGGAACCCACCACATTTGTGATAGCCAACGATTTTGCACCAAGGCGTTTCGCTTCTTTCAACGCGGCCAATGTATCGGATGTTTCACCGGATTGACTGATTACGATACACAATGTTTTGTCGTCAGTCAACGGATTACTATAGCGGTACTCGGACGCGATTTCAACGCTTACGGGAATCCGCGCCAAGCTTTCAATATATTGTTTCGTCACAAGACCTGCATGGTATGCGGTGCCGCACGCAACGATGAGGATTTTGTTGAAAGACGCCACATCGTCCGCAGTCCAGTTAAGTTCATCAAATACCGCCGTTTTGCCATCCTCGGAAATATGAGTGCCGAACGTATCGCGCACGGCCTTAGGCTGATCGTGAATTTCCTTCAACATGAAGTGTTCATAACCGCCCTTTTCAGCTGCTTCAGCATTCCAGTTAACGTGGAATACCTCTTTGTCGACAGCGTTGCCCTCACGGTCAAATACGGCCACATTATCACGTGTAACGATAGCGAGTTCACCGTCATTCAAGATATATGTATCGCGTGTGTAGTTGATAATAGCCGGAATATCGGAAGCAACGAAATTTTCCCCTTTGCCGAGGCCGATAACCAAAGGATTTTCTTTCTTTGTACAAATGATTTTGTCCGGTTCATCGGCACAGATGATTTCGAGAGCATACGCACCGTCTACACGATTCAACATACGACGAACAGTACCGACAAAATCGCCATCGTACATGTCCTCCAATAAATGTGCAACCACCTCTGTATCCGTTTCAGATTTGAAATGATATCCTTTTGCGATGAGTTCCTCTTTTAAAGGCATATAATTTTCAATAATACCGTTATGTACAACGGCAAATTTACCATCTTCAGATGCATGAGGATGCGCGTTCATATCGGATGGACGACCATGTGTAGCCCAACGAGTATGTCCGATACCTACAGTGCCTTCATTAGGATCCGCTTTCACAATAGTCTCTAAATTGGAGAGACGGCCTACCTTTTTTTGAATTTTAATAACATTTTCAGGACCGATAACAGCGATACCGGCGGAATCATAACCGCGGTATTCCAATTTTGCCATACCGTCCAATAAAAAATCTGATGCTTGATTAAAGCCAATGTATCCAACGATACCGCACATATGTGTTTCCTCCTATAGGGCACAGAGCCCTTATGGTTCATAATTCATTCTGTTAAACATCTCTTTCAAGTAACCTTTGTTCAATCGTCACCGATTGGCTTTGCTTTACTTGTTACGACCTGAGAGGCCGGAAGAGCATCCGCTGATGATTCGATAACCCTTCACCTCGTCGACCCGAACGACTGCCTTCGTCGGGTACCTGCGCTATTCGCCTTTACGAATTACGGGACTCCTTTCTTTAGGATACGGCAGACCTATCGGTATAAATATATACCGAATTATATTATACGTGAAAGTAGGGATGAAGTTCAAGCATCGGTATCATTTCATCGCCCTTTCATCCTTCTCTAATATACTCCTATCATTCTTAATTTTATGCAATTATATTTTATTGCATTTCCTTGATTGAAGTTTGGTGACTACTAATTTATGTAAGTGGTCATATAAAGGAGTCTATTATGGTTAAGAATGCACAAAAAAATACAACAAAAAAGAATAAAGTATCCTATAAAAACAAGCGCAGTTATGCCAAACTGCGTCGCTGGGTGATTCCCGCCGTATTCGGTGCAGCATTATCCGCCTTGGCCTTTGCGCCGACCTTTGCGGAAACAGTTGAACAGAGTCCAACCGTTTCCAACATGGTCACACAACAACAGCAGATGCCAACGACTCAATCCAATGCAGAATCCATTCCGGCAAATACACCTCCAAACGGCAATCCGCCTCCGGGAAATCCACCGGAAGGTATGCCGAATGCACCGCAAGCCGAAGCGAATCCGAGTACTTTCACAGGTACATCCGTAATCACGGAAAATCAGACCGTGTCCCACGAATTCATAACAAGCACGACAGCGGATCAGAATGCCCTCATCGGTAAAAACGGTGCGACCATCAATGTTATAGGTAGCGAATTGGACAAAACCGGCAACACGACGAGCAATGACAACAGTAATTTCCGCGGTCAAAATGCGATTGTCCTAGGCATAGAGGGCAGTCAAATCAACATTAAGGACAGCAATATTACCTCCAATGCAAACGGCTCCAACGCCCTCTTCGCAACCGGCGAAGGCTCCATTATCAACGTGGAAAATGCAAATATCCACACAAAAGGCAATTCGTCACGCGGCCTTGATGCGACCTATAAAGGAACCGTAAACGGCAAAGACCTTACCATCACCACCGAAGGGGATCATTCCGCAACGCTGGCCACAGATCGCGGCGAAGGCACTATCAATGCGGATTCGGCGAAACTCACCACATCAGGCTCAGGCAGTCCTGTAATCTACTCAACAGGCAATATTACGGCGAACAATATAAACGGTGAAGCGAGAAATAGTGAAATCGGTGTCGTGGAAGGGAAAAATTCCATTACCCTCACAAACTCAACGGTAACAGGCTATAAGGATAACGGCTTTATGCTTTACCAAAGTTTCTCCGGTGATGCTGAAAGCGGCATTGCCCGACTCAAGGCGGAAAACAATACCCTTACCACCCTGTCCACCGGCGCATTTCTCTATGTAAACAACACCACTGCCGAAGCGGACTTGGCGAATAATGCGATCTCCATGCCGAATACGACGACCTTGGTGAAAGCCGCAGCCGACACTCGCTGGGGTAAGGCTGGCGAAAACGGCGGACATCTCAAACTCCGAACAAGCAACCAGGCTTTGAACGGTAATATCTTAGCGGATTCCATCAGTTCCGTCGCATTGGACATGACAAACGGATCAAGCCTCGTCGGCGCGATTAATCCCGACAATGCATCTAAAAACATAACCGTAAAACTCAGCAAAGATTCCAGTTGGGTACTCACGGGCGACAGCTATGTAACATCCATTGAAAATGAAGATACCACAGGGGCTAATATAAGCCTTAACGGATACAAACTAGTTGTAGCGGATAAACAGTAATATAAAAACAAAAAGCAACGTCATTTATAAATTGCACCTCCAAAATTGATCATAATCTTTGAAGGTACAGTTCATTTAGTACGTTGCTTTTATTTTTATGCCTTGTCAATAGAAATCAACGCCGCATTTTTTGCATGTATCAATGTAGTATCAAATAACGGTATATCCGTATCATCCTGTTTAACAAGCAGTCCAATTTCAGTACAGCCTAAAATAACACCTTGCACACCAGATTTTACCAAATCACCAATAATATTTAAGTATTGTTGTTTAGATTTATTAGAAATAACACCTAAACACAGTTCATTGTATATAATATCATTCACAAGTTCGACTTGCTCTTCGTTAGGAATAACAACATGAATACCCCTATTTTCTAAGATACATTTATAAAAATCTTGTTGCATCGTGTACTTAGTACCAAGTAGACCTACCTTTGTAATACCTGATTTTTCTAACTCTACTGCAGTCATTTCCGCAATATGAAGAAGAGGAATGTGAATATGTCTTTTTATTTCATCCGCCACTTTATGCATTGTATTCGTGCATATAACAATATAATCGGCACCGGCCTTTTCAAGAGACTGTGCCGCATCGGATAAAATTTCAGCACTTCTGTCCCAATCACCATTCGCCTGGCACTTTTCTATTTCTTCAAAATCAACGCTGTATAAAATACATTTTGCCGAATGTAACCCTCCCAAAACTTGCTTGATTGTTTCATTCAATACCTGGTAGTACGTAATCGTGCTTTCCCAGCTCATTCCTCCAATTAAACCGATTATTTTCATAATATCATCCTTTTAAATTAAAATATCCTAGGATAAAAAGATTATTCAAATTCAAACTTAAATATCAATCATCTATAAGCCCCCTATATATGTACCTGCAGCGACTTTACGCAGGGCGGAGCAAAGGTACATATATAGGGGGCATTCTAGTTTTATATGAAGTTTACGCTAACCCCTGTTCTCTACCGATGATATCGGCAATTTCCTGACATAGGGACTGTAATGCTTCCTGATCGGGGCCTTCCGCCATGACGCGAATCAACGGTTCCGTACCGGATGCGCGTACAAGCACGCGGCCTTCGTCGCCGAGTTCACCCTCAGCTGTTACGATAGCGGCTTTGATGAGATCATTATCTTCCCAGCCGGTCTTTGTGGCAACCCGTACGTTCACAAGTACCTGCGGATATTTCGTCATGATCCCCGCCAATTCGGAAAGCGGTTTTCCCTTTTCTTTCACAAGGGCCGCCACCTGTACCGCCGTCAACATGCCGTCACCGGTCGTATTATGGTCGAGGAAGATAACATGACCTGACTGTTCGCCGCCGATAGATAAATCATGTTCGCGCATATATTCAAGCACATAGCGGTCACCGACAGCAGTGGATACGGTTTTCATACCCAATTCCTCCGCCGCTTTATGAAAGCCGATATTACTCATTACCGTACCTACAACAGTATCATCTTTGAGTTTTCCCTCTTCTTTCAGTTTAAGGGCGCATAACAGCATAATTTGATCGCCGTCCAGCACTTGGCCCTTTTCATCCACCAAAAGGCAACGGTCCGCATCACCGTCATTAGCGATGCCTAAATCGGCGTGATGTTGCTGTACCGCCACCTGCAAACCCTCGATATGAGTGGATCCGCAGTGATGGTTGATATTAAGTCCGTCCGGATTAACATTGATATTGATAACCTTTGCACCGAGGCCCGCTAAAATTTCAGGCCCCACGCTGGATGCGGCGCCGTTCGCACCGTCATACACGATGGTCATACCATCTAAGGACGTATTGATGGTATGACGTACAAAATGAGCATAAAAATGCGCCAAATTGCTATTATGTTCAATGCGGCCTATACCATCACCGGTCGGACGGGGCAATTCATTGTTCGCACTTTGGTATACATAGGTTTCTAATTGATCTTCCACTTCATCAGGTAATTTAAACCCGCTGCCGTCAAAGAATTTGATACCGTTATCCGGATATGGATTGTGAGATGCGGAAATAACAGCCCCGGCGTCAAAGCCTTGTTGTTGCACGAGGTACGCCACGGCAGGAGTCGGTATAACACCGGCGATAACCACATTGCCGCCGACGGAACAAATGCCTGCAGCCAACGAACTTTCCAGCATAGAGCCGGAAATACGCGTATCGCGACCGATCAAAAATGTAGGATGTGCCTTTTCTTTACTGAAATAAGTGCCCGCTGCACGTCCCAAATGATATGCCAACTCAGGTGTCAAAAACTCGTTGACTACTCCGCGCACACCGTCTGTACCAAATAATCGAGCCATAATTTTCCTCCTCCAAGATTTTGTGAAAGCTTTCACAAAACCACCTATAATTGCTGTTGTGTATTATATCACAATATATCACATATAGAATAACTCTAAATCATTGTTTTCCTATGAATACACATTCATCAAGCCAGGTTAATAATTTACCTGCCATCCTAATTGTCAATTGACGGTCTGGCATATTTAGCCATACAGAGAATTGCCGTTTCGGCGCCGTCGAGGGCGGCGCTCATGATACCGCCTGCATAACCGGCGCCTTCCCCCATAGGGTAGAAGCCTCCCACCGTAGGCGATACACGCTCCTCATTGCGCCCTATGCGAAGCGGTGCGGACGTGCGGGTTTCCACCCCCGTCATGCACACCTTCGGATCGTCAAAGCCATGAATACGGCGCCCCCAATACGGCAAAGCCTTCTCAAGAACGGACGTCACATAGTCCGGCAGGCACTCGTGCAAATCGCAGTTCACTACACCTGGTTCATAACTGTATACGCTGTCCGCTACGGTCGGAGCCTGTGAAAGCCCTAAGAATTGCCCCACCGTCTGAGCCGGTGCATGAAAATTGGACCCGCCCAAGTTAAACGCTTTTCGCTCCCATTCACGCTGAAAGGCAACACCGTCAAGGGGATGTGTTCCGAAATCGTCTGGTCCCACATTCACGACGATGGCGCTGTTCGCTACACCGCTGTCGCGGGCGTATAAGCTCATACCATTCGTTACGACGCCGCCCTCTTCGGATGCGGAGGCCACCACCTGACCGCCGGGACACATACAGAAGCTGTATGCGGTGCGGCCTGATTCCTTATCGTGATACACCAGGGAATATTCCGCTGCACCAAGGCCCAAGCTGGCCGGCTCCACACCGTATTGCGACTGATCGATAATCGACTGATCATGCTCGATACGAACACCGATAGCAAAAGGCTTTGCAGTCATTTCAACATGACGTTTATGAAGCATTTCATAGGTATCGCGGGCACTATGTCCGACGCCGGACAGAACAACAGTCGTATCGATGCGTTGATTGTGATTGACTTCAACGCCTACAATACAATTATTTTCAATAAATAAATCCGTTATCTTCGCCCCGAAACGCACCTCACCGCCCCATTCGATGATGCGTTCGCGCATGGCTTTCACCATGGTCCGCAATTTATCGGTCCCTACGTGAGGTTTATGCTTGTACAAAATTTCCTCAGGAGCCCCGAATTCAACAAAATATTTGGAGATTTCATGGAGCCTAGGGTGAGTGATGCGCGTCGTCAACTTGCCATCCGAGAATGTACCGGCACCGCCTTCACCGAATTGCACATTGGATTCCGGTTTAAACAGCCCCTGTTTCCAGAATGTTTCCACGTCCATACTGCGCGTATCCACATCTTGCCCCCGTTCAAAAACGATGGGCCGATACCCTTCACGGGCAAGATAAAAAGCGGCCAGCATTCCTGCGGGCCCGAAGCCCATAACAACGGGACGATGAGCCAGAGGTACGGAACCGATCACAATCGGTTCCGGTTCTTCCGCATGAAACAGGGATACATCCTTCTGTTTCCCCAATTTTCTCATAACCTGCGCCTCGTGCTTCACCTCTATAAACAAAGTGTACACAAATACGATATTCGGTTTCTTACGAGCATCGACGGCACGGCGTACGACATGAATTGTTTGAATCGTACCGCGCAGCGCTGGATATTTCTTTTCTACAACATCTTTGATATCCGACTTGACCGTAACGGCCACGCGGAGATTTATTATTCTGATCATTTATGTACCTATCGTAAATAATCCATGAGAACAACGGTCCTCATGGATTATTTTTAAGTCCCTACATTACGTATTTTCTTTCTTCTGAACATCTATTTTAATACGCACCGTCGAGACATTACTGCTAATACCGTTCGGCAATACTAGATTATATGTGCCCTGTATCGGTGTATTCACACCGGATATATCAATCGGCTCCGTTTGAATTTCATTCACGCTATCCACAATTTCCTCACGTCCCGTAATCGTCAGCTGAGACGGAGATTGTGTAATAGATTTGACCTCATAGCCATCAGCTACGGTTCCCGTGGTCGGTACGTTTATCGGTACAGCCTTATCCTTGCGCAATAAATTCAATTCATATTGTGCCTGCCCCTGTGCCGGATTGACATGCACATCCAATACATTACCGCTGTTATCCCATGCTTCAAGAGCGCCTACGCTGCTGAAATTTTTAGTTTGTCCCGTAAGGTTTACCTTCATGACAACCTTTGCAGCCGCATTGACCTGCTGTTTGCGGCCCGATACGGTCACCTCTTTCGGAACAATCGTCACGGACTTCAACGCCACATCATCGGAGAATTTACCTAGCGGCACAATTTCAACAGGTAATTTTCGTTCCGCATATTCATCAACATTGATAGTGATATTATCCGGTTTAACCTCCACAAGCGTCATACCCGCCGGCGGGGTGAAAGTTATAGTCACATTATTCTGACCCGGCTTTACTCCGGAGGCGTCGATATAAGCCTTGAGAACATCGGCTTTCATCGTAATAATCGTATCTCGAGGTCCGCTCAAGACCACGCGAGCCGATGCCGGTGCATCCTCGATGATATAATTTGATTCTAAATTTTGAACTTGAATCGGCACATTATAGGTAACCTCCATCACAGGGTTTTGATCTCTCATGATGAAGAACCACATGACGATTGCAGCCAAAATGGACAGTAATTTCGCAACCCAGTTGCGTTTCAAATGAATCATCATTTTTTCGCCCTCCATTTCCACATGCTTGTAATGGTTTGACGAGGGCGTTCCATAAAGGTACGCAAAGCCTCTTTAATCTGGTCTTCCGGTAAATGACGATAAATATGTCCGCCATATGTGTACGAAATGGTCCCCGTTTCCTCACTGACGACGACAACGACCGCATCGGTCTGTTCGGATAAGCCGATTGCAGCGCGGTGACGAGTTCCCAGCTCCGTACTCAATGTGCGATCCTCAGTTAACGGCAACAGACATCCGGCCGCACGGATACGCCCGTCCCGAATAATCAAGGCACCATCATGAAGCGGTGTACTGGGAACGAATATATTTTTTATGAGCTCACGACTCAATACGGCGTCTATGAGAATCCCCGTATCGACGAAATCGTTCAAACCCACCTCGCGTTCAAATACGATGAGCGCCCCCGTATGTTCACGGGACATGACGCGAGCCGCCGCCATTACTTCATTGATGGCCATATCCATTTCCTCTTCGTTCACGTTTTGAGCCTTACTGAAAATTCGCCCCCGCCCCAACTGTTCAAGGGCACGACGCAATTCCGGCTGGAATACGACAGGCAACGCGAAGAGAAGTACCGTCATCCCTTGTTGTAAAATCCAGTTAATTACATACAGATTTAACAGATGACTCAATAAATTCAATACCGCCAAGATGACAAGGCCCTTCAGGAGAGATACGGCCCGTGTATCTTTAAGCAGTTTATACATATAGTAAATACCGATAGCAACCGTTAAAATATCGACGATATCAAGGAACCTAAAGGTATGTATAAGTGCGTCAAAATGCATATTCATAACTCCTTATACAAAATAATAAGGTACAGCCTTATCATATGACTGTACCTTATATTTTATCGTATTTTGAAAGCACTGTAAATTTAGAAACGTTCAAATTTAAATATTCTGAGTTTCAATCCATACATCCATCTCGCCGCCGCAGACCATGCCTTCCTTAACGGCCGCATCATCGTCAAGTCGAACTTCGATGCGACGATGAGTTTCCTTTTTCTTCAGGGAATCGACGGCACTGAGGCGAATTTCATTCTCCGCACGACCGCCGCCGATCGTACCGAAGATGGATCCGTCAGGGAATACCACCATCGACGTTCCCGCTTTACGTGGCGTAGAACCGCGAGTAAACAGGATCGTAGCCACCGCTAATGTTTCATTCTGACGAGCACTGAGATATTCAACAAACTCACGATTCATGGTTCACTCTACCTTTCCGCAATGAGCCGCCCTTTTTTCCACGTACTACTGCTAAATATTCACTGACGATGGACAGAGCGATTTCCTCGGGTGTTTGCGCACCTAAATCGAGACCGATAGGAGCGTAAATCATATCGAGTTCCTCCTGCGTCCAGCCCTGTTCCCGCAATACTTCAAACGCATAATGAATGCGTTTCTGACTGCCCATTACGCCCATATAGGCAGGAAGATAATCGCGCAATTGCTCAAGACAGATATTATCGTATTCATGGGCTCTCGTAACGATGATAAAGCCGTTGTATTCATCAAGAGGCAAATCATTCTTAAAATTTTCCAGCGGCAAACACTTACGGATGACGCGTTCATCGAAAAATTCAGGGACCACATATTCGGGACGATCGTCCACAACAGTAACGCGACATCCGATGAATAAAAGCAGGTCTGTAATAGCACGGCTCACATGCCCCGCCCCCAACACGAGAACGGACGGATCATTTTCCACAGGTTGCACGAAGCATTCCATCTCACCGACCATGCAAAGAGCATTCAGTTTTGCCTTGTCTACGGTAAAGCCTTCGATAGCCGTCCCGTAAAGAACACTGCCATCCTCCGCATAAATAGTTTTATCACCTTGTCGCGGTCCTGACAGAACCGTAACCATCAAGGTGGTTTCGGTCGCATGTAACCGATTTTTCATTACGTCATAAATCGTTTCCATCTTGATTCCTTTCATAGTCCCAGGCGGTTACAGCTTCCAGTACGCCTCCACCGACGGCAAGGGATTTATCCGAAATACTATAACAATGAGATTCTTCGCAACGGGCATCGACATCAGCCAACTTGAAATGATCCGATACGATGAGCCCGCTCTTTAAAATTCCCCGGAGAATACCTGTAATCTTTGCACGAACCGGTTCATCGTCAACATAACCGATCACTTCATTAGCCTGTACGGAGTCCCCTATATGACGCTTCGCCGTAAACAAACCAGCTTTCGGAGCATGAATTACCCGTTCATGGGTAAAGCCGCCTACATCGCCGGGAATACCCGTATTCGGCTGAGCCGGTCCGTCATAGATACAGCGTCCCAACCAGTGACCGCGCATCGTTTCAATAACCACATCCACATCATAACCGGCGGTAAATCCGGGACCCACACCGACCACGAGTTCCGCATCGGATTTGTTAGTGCCTAAATTTTTCTTGCTCAAAATAGCATCCACCACGATGGGAGGATGTAGTGTAGCCAGCAAGTCTTCATAAGGAGAGGTCACAACGGGAATCACATCATTCGCCAACATCTCCGGTATTTCCTCAATGGACACATGGCGCGCCACATATCGCTCCAGAATCATCTCACCGCGATGTACTGCATTACCGTAGCAGACCTCGCGACGAATCATCGTAGGAATAGCTATTTCATTAATGACAACGGGATAGCCGGCCCGTTTCAATCTATATACAGCGCCGGAAGCGATATCACCGCCTCCACGCATAAGCACTAATGGTTTCATAATGTCTCGCTTTCACGACCTTGCAAATGCTTAAAATCATCAGGTGTATCGATATCGACCCCGATATCATCACTAATCCAGACCTTCACCACATGATCCTTACCGATACCGCGAATAATGGTTTTTCCGCCTTGATCACCATCAATTTGCTGTAATGCCGAAAACCAATAAGATCCGAACAGTACGGGGTTTCCCGACCGGTATGCCGCCCCGTAATGAGGTACGACAATTGTTTTGGGATCAGCATACTCTTCGAACGCCTCTATAATCTGTCCTACGACAGGCCCCGTCAATAAAGGCTGATCCCCTACGGAACATAGGATGCCGTCAAGGGGTATCGGCGTCAAATCCAATAGATGACGTACCCCCATGGCAATGGATACCCCCTGCCCCTGTTCAGGACGAGTATTTTGAATCGCCTCAAAGCCATAGCGGCTTACGATAGGTGCCAGCTTGTCATGATCATCGCCGGTTATGGCCACAAAGGGCCGCTTGCAATCCGTCAGAGGCAATATATCAACCCCGTCCCAACCTGATCGGAGCGCCTCACAAACCGCATCAATAACGGTCTTATTTCGCCACGGTAGTAACAGCTTATTACATCCCATACGCTTTGATTGACCGCCCGCTAACAAGACAATACCTATATGCAGAGGTTCACGATCTATAGATTCCTTCACCGCTTTAAAAGCGGTCACGCAATCATCTTTCACAGCAGTCATAATTACCTACCGGCATTGAATAATACGACGGATTTCACAACTCGCCTTATATCCGTCGGCCAGGATGATGGCGGAAATATCACTGTCTACGATTTGATCGATAAAGTCGTCGATAATGCGATGTTGCACCGTATCGTAACCGGTACAGAACAAAACTTTCTTGCCTCGACTATACTGGAACAGCCCCTGCTTATGCAGCACGATGTCCGCAAGCATACGCGGCGTCACGATAGCGCCCATATCACGTTTTACGATATCCTGAACGAGCTCGATGTTATGAACATGTTCATCATCGAGACTTGTCCCCAACATCTGTAAATTAACGAGCCCTATGGTGGTCTTTGTCAATGACGGTATAACCGGTTCCGTCGTCTTCGGCGCTTTCAGCCATTTTTCCTTCGCACCGTCCGCCTCTACGACGATTTGCCAATTAGGATGTAACCGTGAAAGTCCATCGATAAAATCGCAATCTAAGGAGTCCACCTTGGTTCCCGTAATGCCCGAAAACCACGCACCGCAATAGCCGCGCAAAATACGTTCCGTACAATATTCATCGGCTTCATTAATATCCGTTGTATAAATCGGTTCATAATGAGCCACCTGTGATTCATAAAGACGCGTCGTGGTGGTAACCACCATCGGTTGACCTTTCAACCTGCCATATTCCACCAGCTTGGATAATACTGTCGTCTTACCGCCGGCCCCTACGAGGGCGACGATCCCCGGCTGTACCAAACGATTCCAATACGATGTTTGTTCATTCATAGAACCAGGCCTCCTTAGAAAGCGAACAGAAACAGCTATGCTTTATATTTCTCGTCCATTCCCATAAATACCTTCTCCGGTGTCATAGGCAATGTGCGTATATCGGCACCGACAGCATTTTTAATGGCATGTTGAATAGCAGGACATCCCGTGTTTATAACGACTTCGCCGATTGATTTTGCACCAAATCCGCCTGTCGGTTCATAGGACTCCACAAAGTCCGTATGAAGTTCCCCTATATCCTGGCGGGTCGGTATTTTATACGTCATGAGATTATTCGTTTCCAAACGACCGTTAGAAGAATACCGCACATCTTCATACAATGCCATGCCTATCGCCTGAACTACACCGCCTTCAACTTGAACGCGCGCCAATTTAGGATTGATAACGGTTCCGCAATCAATACAGGAGTAGAAGTGAAGAGGAATTACTTTACCTGTCTGTTTATCGACCTTCACTTCCGCAATGGATGCCATGAACGGAGGTGGTGATGTATGGCTGCCCCATGTAGCAGAACCGGATAACTGTTCCGCTTTAGGCCCCACCACTAACTTCGGCGCCAATTCATGAATATCCATCTTCTTGGAACCGTCCTTTGTGGTGGCTACAACACCGTCGAAGTCAATATTATCAACATCTGTTTCAAAGAACGTCGCAAACTTTTCAATAATCTTGTTGCGTAACTCTTCCGCTGCCATTTTTGTGGCCGTACCCGTTACATAGGTTGTACTGGATGCATAAGAGCCGGGATCGAACGGTACAATATCCGTATCGGATTCAATAACCGTCATATATTCCATAGGACAACCGATAACTTCACACGCCATCTGGCTCAATACGGTATTAGAACCCGTACCCATATCGGAAGAACCGGTATACAATATATAGTTCCCGTCATCGCCAAGACGAACTTCTACGGAAGCCACATCGATATTGGCAACACCGGATCCCTGTAAAGCTAAAGCCATACCGAGGCCGCCTCGATACCGTTCATCGATATCCCAGGAATGAGGCCGTTCATCCCATCGGGCCATTTCTTTTACTCGATTTACCGTATCCTGGAAAAGACCGGAATCAAGATATTCATCAGGTGCATATACTATGCTCTGTTCGCCTGCGGCAATCAGATTCTTTTGGCGTAATTCCGCCGGATCCATGCCCATTTTATCGGCCAACTGATTGACTGCACATTCCAAAGGCCACAATGCCTCTGTAGCACCATAACCACGGAACGCACCGCCCGGCGTATGGTTTGTGTACACACCTTCGGTACCATAGTGAACCGCCGTCGCTTTATTGTAAAGTGGAACGGATTTATGTTCCCCGGCCGTGGTCGTCGTGAAACAATGTGTCGCATGAGCGCCTGCAGCCGTGATGGAATCCATATCAATAACCTTGATAATACCGTCCTTCGTAGCTCCTACGCGAATCTTCCACTCACGAGCATGACGAGTCGTGGAACACGTCTGTGCCTCTGTACGGTCGTACAGGAGATAACAAGGTTTCTTTAGTTTCCATGTCACAAAGGCGGTCATCAATTCGGTACACGCCGTTTGCTTAGAACCGAAACCGCCGCCGATACGAGGCTTGATAACGCGCACCTTCGATGCAGGAATTCCGAGAGCATGTGCAATGTGACGACGCACATGGAATACAATCTGCGTAGATGATACGATGACAATACGTCCTAATGCGTCAATATAGCCAAAACTGTTAAACGTTTCCATCGACGTCTGACGTGTCGCCTGGTCAAAATAAGTTCCTTCCACCACATAATCGCATTTTACAAGTTCCGCCTCGATATCTCCGACACGTTTATGATAGGATACGCAAATATTGCGTTTATAATCCTGACCTACAGGAATATTATTGTGAATATCATCCTCCGGATGGACGATTGTTTCATGATCTATAGCCGTATGCATGTCGAGAACCGGTGTCTGCACATCATACTCCACCTTGATAAGAGGCATCGCCTTTAATGCTGTCGCTTCATCCTTAGCCACAATAAGGGCCACCTCATCACCGACGTAACGGACTACAGGATCCAAGATGAGTGCATCATATGCAGACGGTTCCGGATACGTCTGACCCGCCAATGTATATCTTGTATTCGGTACATCTTCATAGGTAAAGATGGCTTCCACGCCCGGAATCAGCTTAGCCTTTGATGTATCGATAGACTTTATACGCGCCTGCGCATGAGGGCTGCGAAGAGCCTTAATAATAAGTGCATCCTTCGGCACAAAATCGCGCGTATAGGACGGCTTGCCCGTCAAAATACCTTTTGCATCGACTTTATCGTAAGATTTACCAATGTGCTGCTTCATCATAGACCTCCTTCTAAGAATTTACGAACCCCTCGAAGTTGTGCTTCATAACCGGTACAGCGGCAAAGATTGCCGATGAGATATTCGCGAATTTCATCATCATTAGCCTTTGGATTTCTACGTTTCAAAGCAATCGCACTCATCATCATACCCGTCGTGCAGAAACCACATTGATCCGCCCCTTCACTGGCAAGACAGGATGCCAACAGTTCGGCCTCTTCCTGCAAACCTTCCAATGTGGTAATTTTATGTCCCGATGCACGGAATGTAGGATATGCACAGGACAAGGTGATTTCATCATCCACCCATACGGTACACAGTCCGCAATTCGTCGTATCACAGCCGCAACGTACGCTGAAATAACCTAGATTGCGCAATGTATCTAGCAACATTTCATCAGTCGCTACATTAACAGTAACGTTTTTATTATTGATATTTAGTAACAATTCCATTATTGCAGCACCTCCCCGGACAAACGCTGAACCATAGCTTTCACCATTTCCATACGATATTCCTTGGATGCATGTGAATTCTTCTGGTATACTAATTCTTCCGAGGCGAGCAATGCCGCTTCTTTTACGCCGGCTGCGCCTTTTTCTGAAAGCACCGCACTCGCTTTAGGTGCTAACTGAGGGACGCCCGGTCTCGTGCCGATATACAATTCAACGCCTTTATCATCACGGCGAATGGCTCCCGTCAAGATTGGAAAATCTCCGCGGGAAATACGCAATGCCTCGATGGCAACAGATACCTCTACCTTAGGAATACGAATTTCTACGAGAATATCTCGCTCCCTATAATTCATATAGTCCTGCATAGACATACGTCCACCTTTAAAGGTGACGATATCCGCATGAACCGCCAACAATGCGGGGATAATATCGGAAAATCCAAATTTACTTGCAACAGACCCGCCCATAGTGGCCATATTGCGAAACTGAATTCCAAGAATTTCCTTTACACCTTTTACTACAACACCGCCACAAAATTTTTGTAACGGTTCAAAACGCTCCACATCTCCTTGTGTAGCCATGGCACCGATAACAAATTCGTTATCTTCTTCTTTCACATAGCGTAGTAGGTCAAGACCTGCCATATCAATGACAGCAGGCCACGTACGACGACCTAAACGCAACCAGCAACCGCCCGCCAGCATAGGAGCAGTCTTGTTTTTTACGGCTAATTCATAAGCCTCTTCCACCGTCTTCGGTTGTAAAACCTTCATAAATGCTAACATAACCTGTCCTCTCAATGGTATACTAATACTAAAACTACAAGAAGCGACAGCCTAGCGAGCACGGCAGTCGCCAAACTCGAGGATGACCTATGGAATCATCTCGTCTATATATATTTATTCTATCAAGGATTCGCCACTAAATCTATGATTAACTCTATAAATTTACAAAAAATTTGCAAAGAATTACATATTCCAATCGTAGGAATCGCTCCGTGGCCGCTTCCAGCCGATGCCAAAAATATTCTCTATGAAAGCAATCCATGTCCTTTTACCGCAGCAGATGTTGCGGAGCGTACAAGGGGTCCCAAAGATTTTGAGCCCCATAGTGCCATCGTATGCTTATTCCCCTATTATGTAAACTATACAGGGCCTGCCAATGTATCACGTTATACATGGGCAAAAGACTATCACCTGGTCATAAACGACTATTTGACACGACTTGTCAACGAACTGAGCATATTAGAACCGTCCGCACAGTTTTCTATTCACTGCGATACGTCCCCCTTAGCGGACCGATACATGGCATATCTGGCGGGACTCGGCTTTTACGGCAGGAACAAATGCTTTATCAATCCCACCTGGGGATCCTATATCGTCATCGGCACGGTACTCACCACACTGAAACTGGAACCGGATATGCCCTCAACGGAGTCCTGCATCGGCTGTAATCGATGTATCACGTCCTGTCTTGGGCAATGTTTAGGAAATAATGGGTTCAGCTATGCCACATGTAAAAGCTACTTAACGCAAAAAAAGGGAGATCTTACCGATACAGAACGGGCTATTATCGGCAAAACGCCTCTCATATTCGGTTGTGATGTATGTCAAGAAGTATGTCCGCACAATAAGAATCTCCCCACCACACCGATCGTGGAATTCCAATCTATTGAACCTGTAGTCGATACATCGGAACTCAAATCTTTAACCAACAAGGAGTTCAAAGCAAAATTCGGCCATCGTGCATTCTCATGGCGCGGAAAGAAAATTCTTATTCGAAATCATGAAATCATCGATTCCAAAAAACATAAAGACCGTATCGGCCAATAAGTCCGATACGGTCTTTACTATATGGATACACCTTATTTAATTTCGTAATAATTCAGCTCATCCAACGACTTTCCTAATGCCGGCAGATAGAGTTCAAGAAACATATCGACTTCAGGCATATTTAGATTTTTTAGCTTTACAAGAATCGTATCATGAGCTTCCTTGAATTCATCATTTCCCGCTTTTAACTCGGTTACGCATTTCATATATGCCGAAATAATATCCGCTGCTTTCACAATAATCCATTCAGGGCTGGATTCGGCATCGACGATAATCGGACGATACACGGATTGTAATTGTTCCGGCAACGTGGTCAGCATTTTCTCCTGCGCCAATGTTTCAATTTCACCATACAGTGCACGCAGTTTGGGATCGAAATATTTAATCGGTGTCGGCATATCACCAGTGAAGATTTCACTCACTTCGTGATACATGGCGATAACAGCCACCTTGTTGATATCTAACTCGCCACCGAAGTATTCATTTTTTAAAGCCGCCAAATTATGAGCCACCATAGCCACTTCTAAGCTATGCTCCTGAATATTTTCCGTTTCCGTATTGCGCATGAGACTCCATCGATTGATGAAACGCATGCGTTTTAAAAATGCAAAAAACGAACTCATACATCCTCCTACATTATAGGATCTACTTTACATCTGCGACAATAAATCAGTAAAGACACAACTAGACATTAATAATTATAGGCCTACTAACTATATAAAAAATTACACGCCTATATAAATAATTATCCGGCTTTAATTACATCATTATATAACGCCGCGAAGTTTAAAGCCGTAATCCAAAAACTGCATCGCTTCGTTCCACCGGTTATCATCGTTGAGCATAACCACAATCATGGTATGTCCGTTACGCGTCGCCGAAGCGATTAGACATTCACCGGCCGCCTGCGTATATCCAGTCTTAATCCCGTTTGCACCGGGATATTTGTTACGAATAAAAATATTTGTCGTGCGAATCGTCTCAGGGTTGCGATTTTGATACGGCACCTTATAATAATCATTCGCAACCTTATCGCGGAACATCTGATACTTCATTCCGTATGCGGCGATACGTGCCAAATCAAGAGCCGTAGAGTGATGCCCCACCTGTGTTAATCCATGCGGATTCAGGAAGCGACTGTTCTTCGCGCCCGCCTTCACGGCGATGCGGTTCATATCAGCGGCAAACTTTTCCACAGAACCGCTCACATTTTCCGCGACCACAACGGCCGCATCATTGCCGCTGGCAACCATCATACCTTCAAGGACAGCCTCCAACGTAATCTGATCACCTACACGTACACCCAGGTTGGATTCCTCCATACTCGTCGCATAGTTGCTGATTGTCGCCAGTTCATCGAGATGAGTCCCCTTCAACTCAAGAGCGGTCAAAAGCGTCACCATCTTCGTGGTACTCGCCGGATGCATCCATTTATTAGGATTCTTCGCAAATAAAACCTCTTTCGTATCCGCATCAATGAGGACTACCGCCTCACCGATGGTCGACGGTGGTGAAATTGCTGCCGCAGCAGCCGTATTGCCTGTACCTGCAGTGACAGCTAAAAAAGCCCCTATGCAGATAGCTGTAAAAACCATTCGTTTTATAATCGTAAACATACTTCTCTCTTTCTACTCAAGTCATCGTTTCAGAACAGTTAATTATAAAACAATTCTATATCTGGAAATTGAACTAAATACTCTTGCAAAATCATCTTTACAATAAATCCGCTTTTATTTTCCCGAATCATCTGTTTTTTTTCATCGATTTGGTGTCTGAACCCTTCCCTACCATTTTAACGCTTTCACCGACAGATGAATCTACATGTTGCATATATACTACACGTTGCGGATATGGAATTTCGATACCATGTTCATCAAAAGCATCTTTAACATCGGACATAATATCATAAAATACATCAAGATAATTGCTGGTGTTAACACGAGCGAAAGCGGCTATACGAACGGAGTTGTTACCAAATTCCTTGATGCCGATTTCCATAGATTTGCTGTTAAGAATACGTTTATCTGCAGAAAAAATATCTTTTAAAAGTTGAATAGCATCATGATGATTATTGTTGTAGCTAATATCAAATACAAAAGGAATCATACGCTCACGCATATACGAAAAATTCGTTACCGGTTGCGATGTCATCTGGGAATTCGGAATATACACGCGTTTTTGATCCTTTGTAATGATGATGGTATTCATGAACTGAATAGCCTGTACATTCCCCTCAATATCTCCTACAGAAATGTAGTGTCCCGCACGAAACGGTTTGAACAGTAAAATCAGAAGCCCCGATGCTAAGTTTGCCAAGTTATTCTGCAACGCCAAGCCGATACCTAAACCGAAGGCACCGAAAGCGGCAATAAAGTTCGTCGTAGGAACGCCGAGTTGATTAATACAAATCAAAATGAGTCCCACCAATAACACATAATAAACCATCTGGCTGACAAAGCTCATCGCCGCCGGGTCATAATCGGCACGCGTCATAACACGCTCCGCCACGCGCTGGATCCAATGAATTATATAACGACCTACCAAAAATACAATAAGGGCTATCAGAATATTTCCGGCCTGATTAAAAAACCAGTCCTTTAGATGTAAAATCGTACTTTCATCATGAAACACCAATGATGATAATGTCATCCAAACGTCAGTCATACAAATCTCCTTAATCTATCGTTTAGTATACCAAACTTATTGTAAAAGTATGATATAATGCCACATATAATAAAATATTCATATAATCATAACTATTAATATACATATCCAAATAAATTATCTTTCATTTAACTTAAATATGTCTATTTAAAAATAATATCTACTTAATATATCATTTATAATACACAATTTCAAATGATTATGAAACTACAGGGAGCCCACCATGTTTACCAATCCATACGAAGCACCGGACAAACTCGCCACAGGTGGTCACATAACAAAAGAAATCAATTCAGTAACCGTTTTATTCGATGACATTCACTATTCCCTATCTAGCGGGCACTTAAACGGCGGTTTTCATCATACATTGGCCGTACGGAATCAGCAACTGACATACCAGATCGAAACAGAAAAGGATTTGCCCGGCGGATCCGTATCAAATTATTTAGCCCGTGAATTCGAACATATCGACACACCCGTCCATTTCAGTACCGCGCTGCTCACGTCGGCCGATATGATTTACCACGCGTATGCAAAAATAGAGGAACGCGACACCATCGTCGAAACAATCGTAACCGCCGGGTATGACAAAACGGCCCACCGCGCAGGCACAGGATATTGCTACGAAGAAAAAAACGGCGTATTCACAACGCCCGGAACAATTAATATCCTGATTTTTACAAACAAGGCGCTGACGGATAGCGCCATGGTAAAAGCGATCATGACCATCACCGAAGCCAAGACGGCAGCTATACAGGATTGGCGCATAGAAAGCGTACGTCGCCATCCATTTATCAACGAAGATATACCGGATGCCATTACGCAAGAACATTTTACCTCCGCTACAGGCACGTCAACAGACGGAATCATTCTCACCATCGATACAAACGGAGATATTTTAACCGATGCGGGATCCTTTTCGCTCTTTGGCGACACCTTGGCCAAAGCCGTCTACGTAGGCGTGCAACGAGCCTTACAGAACGGAACGGATTTAATTTCTACTAATTCCGATTAACGAATAACTGAAGATAGATTCATGAATAACTGAAGGTGAATTTATAAACAACTGCAGGCAATTCATGAATACATCAAACCAACTGAATATATACTAAGAAAAAACCGTACATCTAGGCGATTGAGATGTACGGTTTATTGCATATAAAACTGTCAGATATATTATGAATCTATAAAATGAATTTCAAATTAATATTCATGAAAATATTCTTGTAATGTTTTCAGGTGTTTTGTTTTCGTAAGACCTAACATCAATAAGATACGTGCCTTTTGTGGACTCAAAGTGTCACTCACCAAATAACCTGCCACTGCATCTTGCGGCACGGCGGATACCATTCCGCTGCCCGTCCTGGACGCACGCACAATCGGAAAGGACAGGTTTTGCGTAATCTGCCGCACATTTTGAGGAATCGTACCATGTCCGAGACCGACCAGAATGAGTCCGTCCGGATTAGTCGCAACCACGCTGAGCGGCACCATATCATCCATGCCGCCATAGCAAGTCAAGATAACCACGCGCGGCAATTCTTCACAATCGGTCACATCAAATATAGATTGATTCGTATGACGACGCGTAGACGTTCTATAATAATATGCCTTACCATCCTGAACTATGCCCAGATGCCCCACTAACGGACTGTCAAAGGTTGCTACATTGGTCGTATTCCGCTTTGACACGTCACGAGCACCGTCAATATATCCGTTGAGTACGACTAAAACACCTTTACCTATAGATTCCGACGTGCGTGCAACCTGAATGGCCTGCAACAGATTAATAGGTCCATCAGCACTGATAGCCCCTGCCGGTCGCATGGAACCGGTAATCACAACAGGTTTATCCGTATGTACAGTCAAATTGAGGAAATACGCCGTTTCCTCCATGCTGTCCGTACCATGTGTGATAACAACCCCGCTGATATCATCCCGGTTTACCAGACGCTGCACCACTTTTGCCAATTTAATCCAGTCTTTAACGGTAATATCCGAACTTTCAATATTGCTGAACTGCGTATATGCATAAGGGCCATACGGTTTTGTACCCGGTACAGAGGCAAGGATTTCATCAAGTCCTAAAACCCCCGGTGTATACCCTGTCAAATCCGTATCTGACGCTCCTTGACCGGCAATAGTACCTCCGGTAGCGATTAAGGCAATTTTAGTATCCATAATTCCTCCATGATTACCATCTATATAACTACTTTTCAAAGGGATTGAAAGCCGGCATCAATTCCAATTTATGTCGGTTAATACGGTTCAGATAATCAATACGTTCCTTTGTTTCTATATCATCGATATCACCGCTCCGAATATATCGATCTAAAACGGCATAGGTAAATCCCAGCTTATCCTCGTCGGATTGTCCGCTAAGGCCGTCACTCGGTATTTTATCCACCAAATACGCCGGAATATCCAGCAGACGCCCTATTTGACGGACCTCCTCCACTACCAGGTGAGCCAGCGGACTGAAATCCCCCGCGCTGTCCCCGAATTTTGTAGAGTATCCCACATAGTCCTCCGAACCGTTACAAGTATTGGCAATGCGCGCTCCATTCGGCAAATTCTGCCCTATGGCATACAACGTGGCCATGCGCAATCGGGGCGGCATATTAATCAAGGCATCCCTAGATAATTCCGTCCGTTTCGTAACAGAGCTGAAATGTTCGCCCTTAACAATCGCAGATGTCAATGCTTTATAGGACTCTCCGATATTCACCACTACATAGGGAATGTCCAAGTGCTTCACCACCGCTCTCGCATCGTCGATATCGGACTGCACGCCGTTCGGCATGAGAACCCCCACGACGCGATTCGCACCGAGGGCCTCTTTACAGAGCGCCGCCACAATCGTCGAGTCTTTCCCCCCTGAAATGCCTACTACGGCACTACACTGAGGTCCGTTCTGCTGAAAGTAATCTCTGATCCATTGAATCAGAGCCTTCTTCGTAGCCTCTGCATCTTTTAACATAAGACCTCCTATTTCTTACGGCCAATACGATTGAGTAAATCCATCTTCATATGATAGTAATCAGGACTCATATCTAGATAGTGACGATGCGGATTTTCAAAGCGCTGTTCTTCCTGCCAGATTTCATCATGCAGCTGTTTTTGAACATACGCGCGAATTTCCGTCAACGACGGTAAATCGATTAACAGCTTTCCGTCTTTAATAACGAGTTGCTGCATCTCTTTAAACGTACAATGCTCAAAGTACAACTCGCGCCACGGTTGCTCAGGATCGATATAGCGATACGGTTTTTCCGTATTCGGCACTTCCTCGGGCAACGTCAATAATTCCGCAATAGCACGGCCCTGCTCATTATATACGCGATACACCTTTTTTAGTCCCGGATTCGTAATCTTCTCAACGGACTCGGATACCTTGATACGAGGTTCCCAACGACCGTTTTTTTCAATGCCTACAATTTTATACACGGCGCCGAATACGGGATCACTCTTAGATGTGATAAGTCGTTCCCCTACACCGAACATATCGATAGGGCCGTCCTGACTCAACAACGATGTAATCGTATATTCGTCAAGGCTGTTGGATGCCACGATTTTACAGTCCGTAAGGCCCGCATCATCAAGAATTCGCCGCGCCTGTTTCGCCAGATACGCCAAATCCCCCGAATCGAGGCGAATGCCTTTCAACCGATGGCCCATAGGCTCTAACACGTCCTTTGCCACCCTGATGGCATTCGGTACACCGGAATTTAACACATCATACGTATCGACAAGGAATATCGCATTATCCGGATATAGTTCCGCGTAGGCTTTAAAGGCCTCATATTCAGAATCATAGTACATCACCCAGCTATGGGCCATGGTCCCGCTGACGGGAATACCGAATTGCTGTCCCGCGAGGACAGTTGCCGTAGAATGAACCCCTCCGATGTAAGCAGCCCGTGCACCGTATACGGCGGCATCCACATTATGAGCGCGCCGGGCTCCGAAATCCGAAACGATGCGCCTGTCCGCAGCACGGACAATACGGTTTGCTTTTGTCGCTATAAGCGACTCGTGATTCATCATCGCCAATACGGCAGTTTCTATAATCTGTGCATCGATGAGAGGTGCCACGACAGTTATAACCGGTTCATTAGGATAAATGATGGAGCCTTCAGGAAACGCATACACATCGCCGGTGAAAGAAAAATCTTTCAGATATGATAAAAATTCTTCACTGAATATGCCCTGTTCCCTAAAATAAGCAATGTCACATTCATCAAAATGCAAATTTAAAATATATTCAACAATCTGCTCCAATCCGCCAAAAATAGCAAAGCCGCCCTTATCCGGATTACGACGAAAGAACACATCGAAAGCGACCCGATCCGTATTCGCCTGTTTTCTATAATAACCATGAGCCATGGTCATTTCATAAAAATCCATAAACATACTGATATTACGACGTTCGTGCTGCATCAGTTCACCAACCTTCTGCTATGCAATAGATATAAGTACGCACCGATAATTCAAATCTCACGTATACGTTTATTATACATTATAATCGGCATATAACCAGTATAATTATGATTGGATGATTCATATTATGTTATATGCTTAATTTTTATGATATCCAATTCATGCATATGCAACCTGATTCACTTATTACGCTCATATATACCGCCATCATTATAAATCATTCATTCAATGGTAAACTATGCTAATAATCATTCTTATGATATAACTATATATATACAATATATACTATCGTATAAATCATTTCGGCTTTGTGAAAGTAAGTATAAAGTGCAGTATATTATCCACTGAAAAGATTTACTGTATCTTTCAATATAGCTCAGCCGTATACTGATGTTTATTCATACTGAAATAAGAATGAGAGGTACCACTATGGAAACAATCGTTCAAGCCAAACGAGTATTAGAAATTTTTAAAGACATGAGCCAAATTCCTCGTGAATCAGGCAACGAAAAGGCTATCAGCGATTATATTGTAAACTTTGCAAAAAACTTAGGTCTTGAAGTACAGCAAGACGACCTTTACAATGTAGTCATAAAAAAACCGGCTTCCCCGGGCTATGAAAATCGTCCATCCGTTATCTTACAAGGCCATATCGACATGGTCTGTGTAAAAGACCACGACTCAAGCCACGACTTTTCAAAAGATCCTATCGCTAACATCATCGAAGGCGAATGGATGCACGCCGACCACACCACGCTAGGTGCTGATAACGGCATCGGCGCGGCGATGATGCTCGCCGTTATCGAAGACGATGCACAGCAACACGGTCCTATGCAGTTACTATTTACCACAAATGAAGAAACAGGTATGGACGGCGCCTTCGCCATTAAAGAAGGACAGGTCACAGGCGATTATCTGCTCAACCTCGATACGGAAATAGAGCATGACTTCACCGTAAGTTGCGCGGGCGGTTGTCATATACATGTGAGCATTCCCCTCTTGCGGGAAAACAATCTGCAAGGATATGATGCGGGCTTATCCCTTGCCGTAACGGGACTTAAAGGCGGTCACTCGGGCATCGAAATCATTGAGCAGCGCGCTAATGCCAACCAGGTCTTAGCACGTGTCCTCTATGATTTACAAAAACAATATTCTATCAATTTAGCTTCTTTCACGGGCGGCGTAAAACATAATGCCATCCCGTCAAAAGCCGTAGCGGAATTCTCCGTCCGTTCCGAAGATGTGGAAGCCATCAAAACATTGTTGGAGTTCCAGGAAAAACAATATCAAAATGAGTACTCCGTACAGGATCCGGACCTCAAATTTTTCATTGAGGACATTCCTGCACCAAAGGTAGTCTATGCGGATGACACGTCGGAAGCCCTCCTCTCCTATGTATACCTCGCTGAAGACGGCGTTCATTCCATGAGCAAAACCATTCCGAACCTCGTGGAAACATCGGACAATATCGCCATCGTTCGCGAAAATACTCATACCATTGAGGTATTGATTTCCATCCGCAGTTCCAACGGTAACAGTCTCGATTATTTAGCGAAGAAAATGTTATTGTTAGCCAGCGCCCTCGGTGTATCCGCTACTCGCACCGGCGGGTATCCTGCATGGGAATACGATAAAGGATCAAAACTGGAAGAACAGGCTATCTCCTTATATAACGAAATGTCCGATACACCGGCGAATGTAAATGCGATTCATGCCGGACTCGAATGCGGTCTGTTAAAAGGTGTTTTACCAAAAACACAAATGATCAGTTTCGGCCCTACCATCGTTAGTCCACACACACCTCAAGAACGAGTATTTCTCCCATCTGTGGAACGTGTATTCATTTACCTCAAAGCATTATTGGCAAAATTGCAATAATTATATAATTAAATATTTATTCATACAGGCGTATGCATTCATATATACATGATGAGGCATACGCCTTTTTCTATACAAATATTTATGAAATCATTGAATATATACCAATATACTCATATAAAGCATATAATTATTATATTTTAGATAAACACTTTTACCATCATGTCATTCATAAGTATGCATATACCCATAGGAGTATTTTATATGTTATTCTATGGGTGTATACTGTGTTTACATTATTCAGGAGGTGCATATGATTCCCATTGTCATCATATCCGGTTTTCTCGGCTCCGGGAAAACAACATTTTTACAACATATCCTAAAAGAACACAAAACGACTGATAAAGTCCTTATTATAGAAAACGATTTCGGCGAAACCAGCCTCGATGCGGTCCACCTGGCACAAACGGGCGCCACCGTACAGGAAGTCACATCAGGTTGCATCTGTTGCAGCTTGCAGGGAAACTTTCGGGAAGCCCTCCTGCTCGACATCATCAAAGACGACTCTATCGATATCATATATATCGAACCATCCGGTGTAAGCAAACTCAGCGAAATTCTACAGACCTGTGAAGACGAGGATATCGCCGAAAAGGCATATGTCCATGCAGCCATAACTACGGTCGATGCCATGCAGGCACCGATGTTCATTAAAAACTTCGGGCTCTTCTTCAAGGATCAAATCACGCATAGTGATGCCATATTCCTGAGTCATACCGCAGACAGTCGACAAACGGACATAACAAAACACATGATTGACGAATTGGCACCACACACACCGATTCACGAAGAACCTTGGGATACATTGACATTACGGGACTATATCAATCGGCTCCACCACGGTCACAATGAGGAAACGCTGCATGATCATCATCACTTTATGAGCCATACATACAGGAATTTACGTAATCTCACCACGCTGCAGTGGAAAACCATCATGGAAGGAATGCCCGATACGGTATTGCGCGCCAAGGGCATTGTCCCGACGGCAGATGGGCCTCGTGAAATCCAGTACGGTACTCATTACTGTACGCTGAGCCCGACAGAGTCCACCGATTACAGTCTCGTCGTTATCGGTACCGATTTTAATGTACCCATGGTCCACAACGAAGTGTGTGAATCATGATTTCCGTTTATATTGTCATGGGCTTCATAGGGTCCGGTAAAAGTACGCTTATCAATGAACAGTTACAGCATCGTAAGAAGCTGGGCGGCACCGCCCTCATTTCTGCCGAGGAAGGCTCCACCAAACTTATCAAAGAGCCGCTCGTATTGGATCCCGACCGATTAAGTGCCATCAATCCGTTCCAACAGAAATCTTATATAGATATCAGTAAAACAATCGCAACCTACCTCGACAAGGTACAACCGAAAGAATTATGGATCGAATGGAACGGCATGCTCGGCTTTCACCAATTAGAAGCCCTGTTATACAGTAAAAATTTACGCGACAAGGTACGCATAGAAAAAGTACTGTACCTTTGTAGCGACGCATTTATATCCACGATGCTGCCCGCCTTAGGTGCCAATGCTGAAAGCCAGCTTTACAGCGCCGACATTATCATTACTGAGTCGGATCAACATGATGATATGCTGCATTCTTATAATCCGGATGCCCACATCATCATAAGGCCGACAGCAAAAGATGTGGAACGGCTATGCAGAAAAAACACATGGGGCCTGATTCCGAACCTGCTCATTATGGCCCTTACCGCTTATATCCTGATAGTCACCGTTTTCCGGCACGATGTCCCCTATTCCGTTCATCAATGTTTCGCCATAATAACAGGACTTATCATTGAAGCCATACCGTTTCTATTGTTAGGGACCATTGCAGCTACAGGCATACGTTTTTTCGTGCCTCAACGCATATTATTAAAACTTTTAGGCGGCCATTCATGGAAAAGCTACGGCACGGCCATGATGAGCGGACTCGTTTTACCCGTCTGCGACTGCGCTATAATACCTTTGTTCAAGGCGTTAATTGATCGGGGCGTACCTCTATCGGTAGCGATTTTATTCATGCTCGCCAGCCCTATCATCAATCCGATCACCATACTGTCCACATGGTATGCATTTCCGGATAATCCGATGATAACTGTATGGCGTATTTTGCTCGGCCTCGGCGTAGCACTCATCGTGGCGTTATCATTTCGATACCGCCCGCCCGCACTGTCAGAGCTAAAGGGTTCAAAACAGAACGGCCAGAACTTCATATACGAAGCCTTGAGTCTTTCTTTCGCCCCATCAGGTATTCAAGAAACCGTTCATAACGACAATACCGGCACTACAATAAAAAAACATTCTTTAACCAAAAGAATATTCAGGCAATCAGCTGTATCTCCCAAGATCCTATTACTTCATATGGAGCGCGAATTTACACAATTATTGTTATATTTTTCCATCGCTGCCGCTATCGTAGCCGTCTTTCAGGTTTACGGCAAACCGCTTCTACTCAGTGCAGGCATCACATTACCGGATATAGCGACTATTCCGGTACTATTATTGGCAGCATTTCTATTCTCCGTATGCTCCACATCGGACGCCATCATCGGGAAGACCTTAAGCGGACTCTTTCCACTGGGCGCCGTCATGGGCTTTCTCATCTTAGGCCCTATGATGGATATAAAAAATGTATACCTGCTACGACAATACGTTCCGGCCGCGTTCATATGGCGTCTCGCATTGACCCTCGTCATTACAACCGGTCTTACAGCACTGTTATTTCTAAAGTTAATTCAGTAATCTTTTATATCAGAAAATACCAATAAATTTTCTATATCAATAGTTATTATATAGTATCGGTTCTGCATCATTAAGGAGATGATTATATGTTTTCAGAACTATCAACCAGAGATCGCTTTTCCATCGTGAAAGGTCTGCTCTATGCCACGCTGGGTATTGCCTGTATCTATCTCATCGTGACAGGTCGTTATTTAAACTATGTGGCTCCGCGCTATGAGTTATTGCTCGCCCTCAGCGGAATCGCTCTTATCCTAGGGGGTATCGTCACCGTCGCATGGGCCCCTCAACGCCGGTACAAACACAATTGGCGTACTGTTGTACCTATCGTCATTCCTCTGATGCTGCTCATCGTGCCGCCTGTTCTCGTTCCTACCGCACAAGTTCAAGGCTCCGCTCGCATCAATGACGACACCAATAATTTTGATTTCAGCAGCGACGATATAGGTGAGGTCATTACGATTAATAATGAAAGTAAAGAGCCGGGAATTTCAAAAGATAAAAAAGAAATCGTTTTGAACTCGGATAATTTCTATCAGACGATTGTCAAAATGGGTTCTAACGCCGAACAGTATAAAGACTATACCGTATATATGACCGGCTATGTAAACCGCGATGACAATACGTTAAAAAATAATGAATTCACCCTATCCCGTATGGCGATGACCTGTTGTATCGCCGATATAGCACCGGTGGGAATGACAGTCCATAAAGAAAATGGAGACAGCTTCCAGAACGATCAATGGGTATCTATTGAAGGTAAAGTATCCACGCGGGACTTCCATGGACGACAACAACCGTATATAGAAATTCAAAAAGTGAAAGCAGCGGAACCGATTCTAGGTTACGTATATCCATAAAAAATAAACCACCTCTAAAGCAATCTGCCGGCACATTATCGGCCAGGCAGAGTCTTAGAGGCGGTTTATTTTAATGAACGGAATAATCGCGATCAGATTCTATCTAAAAGCCATAATTAAATTTTATCTCAGAACTGCAATTCTTTCACAATTCGTTTTCCAAGGGATGCGGCCACAGCACACAAGAATAAATCGGGGCCTACCGGGATCAAGAAACATGTAAGGATAACAGCTTCAACACCAATCGGTTTGCCGAGATAGAAGTTCATAATGAAGTATAAATAAATCATACCGAGACCATACACAATAAATAGATTAATAATGGCCCCTACCAACAACCGTTTAAAGGATAACACCTGCATGGATTCTGCAATACGGCCTACAGCATAGGCACCGATCATAAATCCTATCAGGTATCCGAATGTAGGTTGCAAAACATATCCGGGACCACCACCGGATGTAAAAACAGGCACCCCGATGAGTCCTAAAGCAATATAAATTCCTACGCTGATAGCACCTAAACGGCTACCGAGGACAATGCCGGCCAAGGTAGTAAACAGAATCTGCAATGTGAAAGGACAATTCGGCAACGGCACCCGTATAAAGGCCCCTACTGCAATCAACGCCACAAATAAGGCTGTCATGGTCAGCTGACGTGTACTGATTTTAGATGGTTTCGAAACGGTAGAACTCATGATATACCTCCATTAACGACTTCAGTGTAAAAAAATACAACCGATCCAGCGCACGTCTTCACTTGTCATCGATGTACATCATGAAAACTATGTGCTAAACAAACTACTAACTATTTGTATTAAATCACTTGTATTTTTAATTGTCAACTACACTTCTATCGATTTCGGTTGACTATAGTAATATTCAGTTATAAAATCGTTAATAACAGGACTTGTTATAATGTATTATTTATATATAGTATTCAATATATCATTATCAGGAAAATTAGGTATCAGTAATAACTAAAAGATATGGAGATATTTATACAAAATTTCCCGTTACTTCATCTTATTTTCATTCAACGCCATTAAATTATGTATCAGTAGATTGAACAAAATCTACTTTTACAAAACCGTAATATATTACCTTGATTTTTGGTATTCAGGAGGCATTACTATGAAAAATGTTAAGAAATTATCAAAGGTATTATGTGCATTAGGTGTTAGTACAGTATTATTGGCCGGTGCAGTTAGTGCCGCAAATCATGGCGCATACAATAACCGCAGCAATTGGGACGGTGTCGGCAGTGTAACTCCTTCCAACCAACAGAATTCCTCTGTTGATTACATGGGTGCCGTAACGACATTCCACCAATATTTCCCTAATGCTACAGTGAAATCGATTTCCTATGACGCAAAACACAACCCTTACTATGAAGTAGAAGGCTTCTCCGGCAACCGAGAAGTTGAATTAAAGGTTGATGAAGCGTCCGGCCAAGTCATTTCAAAAGAAGCTAAAAAATATGGCTCTTCCAAATCTAACAAAACTTTCAACGTTCAAAACATTATCATTCCGGAAGTAGCGGAAACTAAAGCTATCGAAAAAGTAGGTAGCGATTTCCAAACAATGGAATGGACTGTTGAACGCGAAGGCGGCAGAGTAGTATACGAATTCGACATGACTACTGGCGGCGGTAAAAACGCTGAAGTAAAAGTCGATGCTACTTCCGGCCAAGTATTGAGTGCAAAAGTAAAAAACACTAAATACTAATTCCAATTTAAAGTCTAGGGGAGCAATTCAGACCCTAACCACTCTCCTGGACAAACACTATATATAACACACATACTATACACACTGTATCCTTTGGATACACTCTCTCACACACTAACAACCTGTGACACACACCACAGGCTCTCTAAGTCTACGTACATGTAGACAAACATTTGACTTATGTCCACACACCGTAAGTCAAATAACACTATACTCCCTTTCAAAAAGAACCTTGGATCATTGATCCAAGGTTCTTTTATTACATTCAATTATACTTTATCCAAAGCTTGTGCCAAATCTTCGATGATATCATCAATATTTTCAAGGCCTACGGATAAACGAATCATATCAGGTGTAACACCGGCAGATTTCTGTTGCTCTTCGTTAAGCTGAGCATGTGTAGTAGATGCCGGATGAATAACAAGAGATTTCGCATCCGCCACATTTGCCAGGTTGGAGAAAATATCCAATGCATCAACAAATTTGATGCCCGCTTCCTTGCCGCCTTTTACGCCGAATGTAAAGACAGCACCGATTCCTTTAGGGAAGTATTTATCCGCCAAGGCTTTATATTTACTGTCCTTTAACTCAGGATAATTGATCCAGGATACTTTAGGATGTTTACTCAAGAATTCTACGACTTTACGAGTGTTTTCCACATGACGTTCCACGCGCAAGGATAATGTTTCAATGCCTTGTAGGATTTGCCAGGATGCCAACGGGGTAATGCAGGCGCCTGTATCACGCAATAACTGAGTGCGGACTTTCACGGTGAAAGGAATCGGCAAATCACCGTACACTAAACCGTTATAATGTTCATCCCCTTCCACAAAGCCAGGATAGCGCCCGGATGCTTTATAATCAAATTTACCGGACTCTACGATAATACCCGCCAAGGTCGTACCGTGACCACCAAGGTATTTAGTCGCCGAATGAATAACTACGTCTGCACCGTGTTCAAGCGGACGGAACAAGTATGGAGATGCAAATGTATTATCTACGATTAAGATTACGCCGTGTTTGTGAGCGATATCCGCTACCGCCTGCACGTCAATCAAATTGATACCGGGGTTACCGATTGTTTCAATATATACGGCCTTTGTATTATCATCGATAGCCGCATCAAATTCATCTAAATTATCCGAATTAACAAACTTTGTAGTGATACCGAAGCGAGGTAATGTTGCAGTAAACAGATTATATGTACCGCCGTACAATGTGGAGGCAGCCACAATATTATCACCTGTGCCCGCTACGTTTTGAATAGCATAAGTAGCCGCTGCGGAACCGGATGCTACCGCAATACCGCCTGCACCACCTTCGAGTTGTGCCACGCGAGCATCCAGCACATCCGTCGTAGGATTGCCGAGACGACTGTAAATTGCGCCCGGATTTGTTAACGCAAATCGGCCTGCCGCTTCCTCCGCATCCTTAAACACGAAAGATGTAGTCTGATAAATCGGCACCGCCCGAGAACCTGTAGGATCTACCGTATGACCCGCATGTAATTGTAAAGTTTCAAATCTGTATTGTTTGCTCATCGTAACAACTCCTTTATATGTGATAACTATCTCATCTGTTTTTATACCCAGTATAGTACTATGCTTTAAAAATTATGTCTACTATTTTTTACAGCACCTTCTCCATAACTTAAAACTATGGGGCACTCCCTGACACCCTCTTATACCTCTGAGAATTTTAGGTACCTATAGTTAAAAGACACAAAATTAAAACCAATGGCTTCTCAAAAACGACTTTCCGATTCCCCAATCGATAATATGTAGGCGTCTATTTTATTCCTAAAATAAAAAAGCCCCTGAACGGGTTTCAAAACGACTTGGCGGCCTCGCGTAGCGAGGTGGATGGCCTTGGAGGCTTTGAAGCCCGTTCAGGGACTCCTAACATTCTATAAGATTAAATATAGGCGCCTAAATTTTTATCGCGCTCAAACTTCATTTTCTGTATTTGTTCAATAATATACGGTGTTTCCTGATATACATAGTAATTGAGCCAATTCGTAAACAGCAATGTGCTCACCGAACGCCAACGCACAACAGGCCGCTGTTTTGGATCATCATCGGGAAAATAATTTTCCGGTACATCAATTTTCAAACCTTTTTTGATATCCCGCACATATTCCCGATTAAGGGTATCCCAATCATACTCGGCATGACCGAACACAAAAATATGTTTATTATCAAGACTACGGACTATAGCGGCACCGGTCGGTTCAGATCCGGCCAATAATTCCAATTCACGATTATCCTTAATCTGCTGCAACGATACCGTCGTATGACGGGAATGAGGCATCCAGAATTTTTCATCAAATCCGCGCATTAATACAGGTTGATCATTATAAATATCATGCTCATACACACCGAACAGCTTTTCATCCATGACGAATTTATTGATACCGAAATGATGATAAAGACCGGCCTGTGCCCCCCAGCAAATATAAAAGGTGGAATAAACGTGTTCTTCACCCCAGTCCATAATTTCTACGAGTTCAGACCAATAATCCACCTCTTCAAAAGGCATCAGTTCTACAGGGGCGCCAGTAATAATCATACCGTCAAAAAACTCATCCTTCACTTCATCAAAGGTTCGATAAAATGTTTCCAAATATTCTTCATCCGTATTTTTAGATTTCCTCGATGCCGTATGTAGCAATGTCAGATTTACCTGCAACGGGCTGTTACTGAGAGCACGCAAGATCTGCGTTTCCGTAATTTCCTTAGTAGGCATCAAATTGACAAGCAGAATATGAAGAGGACGAATCTGTTGATTTTCCGCTCGCTCCGTATCCATAACGAAAATATTTTCCTGAGCTAACTTCGTAATAGCCGGCAAATTTTTTATCACTTTAATAGGCATAATATCACCCCTAGGCTTTATACAATTTAAAAACCTTTTTTCTCATAAGCTCTTCGCAATACATCGAGGCCTTGTTCCAAGGTCTTTCTCGGACAGGCTACATTAATCCGCTCAAAGTTCTCGCCGTCAACCCCGAACATGGATCCTGTATCAAACCACAGTTTTGCATCATTCACGATCCATTCGTCCCGTTCTGCAGGGCTAAGTGGCAGTTGAGAACAATCGAACCACATGAGATAGGTCCCTTCGGGTCTATACATGTGAATCTTAGGCATATAGCTTTCAAAATAATCGATAGTAAATTGAATATTCCCTTGAATATATTCCTTCAATTCATCAAGCCAAGGGGCCCCAACCTTATACGCTCCTTCACAGGCAACAATGCCCATCGTATTTAACTGACTGTAACCGACACGATCGATTTCCTTGATAAAACGTCGGCGCAACGAATCATTCGGAATAAAAATATTGCTCACCTGCAAGCCTGCAATGTTAAAGGTTTTACTCGGCGCCGTACATACAATACAATGCTCCGCATACACTTCACCCAGTCCGGCAAATACGCGATGTGTATGACCGTTCCACACAAAATCAGCGTGAATTTCATCACTCACAATAATCACATTATATCTGATACAGATATCGCCAAGACGTCTTAATTCCTCTTTAGTCCATACGCGTCCCACCGGATTGTGAGGATTACACAAGAGGAATAACGTAACATGTTCCTCAACGATAGCGCGCTCAATACCCTCAAAATCGATGGTATATTTTTCATCACCTTTTATAAGAGGTACATTGATGAGCCGTCGATCATTATCATCAATAACCATACTGAAAGGATAATACACCGGTTGATTGATGAGGACACCGTCCCCTTCCTTTGTGAAAGCGCGAACTGCCATTGCCAAGGCGAACACGATTCCCGGCGTCTTCACAAGCCATTTAGCTTGAGGAGTCCAGTTAAAACGAGATGTAAACCAGTGCTCCAACACATTCCAATATGAATCATCCGTATCCGTATATCCAAATACGCCATGATTTACACGGTCCAACAAAATTTGTTTCAACTCTGAAGGTATCTCAAAGTCCATATCCGCCACCCAAAACGGTAGGATATCCGCCGGTTTTCCCCGCTGCACAGCGAAATCGTACTTTAGCGACTTCGTATGAGTTCTATCCAAGATTTGATCAAAATTATATCGTCCCATCTAAACTCCTTTTACTTTTTAAAAGCTTGCGCTAAATCAGCAATCAGATCATCCGTATCTTCAATCCCCACAGACAACCGCAACAATCGACGTGTAATGCCTTTACGCTCCGCATCCTCCGGCTTTAAATCCGGATGTGTCTGCGTTACTGGATATGTCAACAGAGATTCCGTCCCGCCGAGACTTTCAGCAAATTGAATCAACTCGATACCTTCTAAGACGGTCTTCGCCGTTTCTTCACTATCTACCTCGAAGGACAACATACCGCCAAAACCTGTTGTCTGTGATTTATTGATTTCATACCCCGGATGTTCAGGAAGCCCCGGGAACAATACCTTGGTCACCTTCGGTTCGTTTTTAAGCCATTGTGCAATGGCAATGGCATTTTTCTGATGCTGTTCCATACGAAGCGCCAATGTTTTTACACCGCGAATAACGAGCCAGCTGTCCATAGCGGATAAGCAGGCGCCTACCGTTTTATAAATCAGCCGCAACTTTGCCGCGATTTCATCATCTTTCACAATCGTAAATCCCGAAATAACATCATGATGACCGCCGATGAATTTTGTTCCGCTATGAATCACGATATCCGCACCCAAGGTCAACGGCTTCTGGAAATAAGGGCTCAAAAATGTATTGTCGATGATAACCAGTGCATTTCGTTCATGTGCCATCGCACACAATGCGCGAATATCGGTGATTTCCATCATCGGATTTGTCGGCGTTTCAATATATACCGCCTTCGTATTCGGTTTGAAAGCTGCTTTCACAGCATCAAGATCGGACGTCCCCACATAGGTAAATTCAATGCCGTTCTGTTCATAAATATTTGTAAACATGCGGATGGAGCCGCCATACAGGTCATCCCCTAATATGATGTGGTCTCCGAAAGAGAATAAATGGAATACAGCGTCCACCGCCGCCATCCCCGAGGAAAACGCCAATGCATCCGTACCTTCCTCAAGACCGGCGATCAATTGTTCCAATCGATTCCGTGTGGGATTCGACTCACG
Organism: Veillonella denticariosi JCM 15641; assembly: GCF_002959855.1. Classification (GTDB taxonomy): domain Bacteria; phylum Bacillota; class Negativicutes; order Veillonellales; family Veillonellaceae; genus Veillonella; species Veillonella denticariosi. The sequence continues at coordinate 251,607 of NZ_PPDB01000001.1, read as the reverse complement.
CGTATATTGATATCCTGTTGTATCCCCTAATCCGGGATGGGAAAATGTACTGGACATATAAATTGCAGGGGAAATCGCACCCGTACTATCCGGTTTGCCGCCGCCATGAACGCATTTCGTATTAAACTTCATTCCAATCAACTCCTCATATTCGTATACAATATGTTAATTATAAAAGTAGACTGCGAGTAAGGTCAACAAAAATGGGCGTTCATCGGTGATGAGCGCCCTTAAAAGTCATATCTATTTTGAATGGGTTGTCATAACTAGAAACTAAGACGAGCTCGTTTCATAACAATCAAAGCCAGTATAATTCCCAATGACGCTGTGACAAGCTGAGGCCAACTAGCTACGAACAACATGGTGTTAACGCTCTTTTCAGGGAATGAGAATAACGAAAAGAACATCGAGTATCCGCCAAAGAGTACCCCCGCTTTCACAATGGCACCTACGACGACAAGTAATATCTTGGGTTTATGCTGTAACCAGTAAACGGCAAATACATAGGCCGACGTGCCAAGCCCCGTGATCAGGATAAACGGCGGAAACGGTAACATACCTTGCAAGTAAGCCACCACCGGTGCAATCCAGGCTATAACGAGGCCGTTTTTCCAACCGTAACGCCATGTCGCCAATACAAATGTAGCCGACGTAATCGTTCCGATGAGGAACATGCTCACCGTATTAGGAATAAACGGGAAAATAAGACGCAAGCTTTGCGCCAGTAAAGCAACGGCCAATAATAAACCTGTGCCGGTTATAGACTTTGTGGACATAAAAAAACACCTCCAACAGAAAGTACAGTTTGGATACTTACCATTACACTATCAATATATTGATTTTATTAGATTTGTCAAGTCTTACCATTTTAGATAAAAATAAGCCGGCATATGTCTATCTAGCGACTTACGTAGGATAGAGCGCATATCTCAAAGCATAATAGTTATTAACAGATACTAAACTGTGAGTAATTATATATCTCTAGCTAATTTAAATTTTATGCAATATAATAAAAGGTACTCTTTTAAACTGCATTATGTCGAAAGGCTCTATATGAAACCATTTTTCCATTATATAAAACCCTTACGGGTCCCCATAATTACAATATCGATATTATCTTTACTCAATGTGGCAGGCACATTATATATACCGACATTAACAGCATCTATCATCAATGACGGCGTACTCCGCGGCGACCTGGAAATGATTACAAGCTCCAGCATGAATATGCTCATCGTCGCGCTCTTAACAGTATTATCTGCAATTCTAAGCGTAGCAATGAGTGCTCATATTTCTGCCGCTATAGGTAAGGACATACGCAATGATTTGGTAACAGCCTTACAATACTTTTCACTACGAAACTTCACACATTTTGGCACCGGTACCATACTCATGCGAACAAGCCGAGACGTAGAAAAGATTCAATCCGTCCTGGGAGAAGGATTAAATATGATTCTCCCAATGCCGCTCATGATTTGTGTCGGTCTCGGTCTTACATTCTATAAAAGCTGGCAACTGGGCCTCGTCATCCTCGTCGTTATGGCTTGCATGATACTCACCATTATCTTTATTGAAAGCCGAGCTTTACCGCTCATCAAAGCGATACAGATAAAATTAGATGATATTACAGACATGGTACGCGATCATATTGTGGGCATGCCTGTCATACGAGCTTTCAACAGACGGACCTATGAGAACGATAAAGAAATCTGTATTTTTACAGAAACAGCACAACTCAACAAACGATTGCGCCAAACCTTTGCCATAGGTTTACCTACCATATTGATCCTGTTTAATATGAGTACCGTAGCCATCCTATGGCTCGGAGGCTACAACGTAAGCATGGGCTCCCTGCAGGTAGGTGATATCATGGCCGTTATCGAATACGCCAACCTCATTTTATTGAGTATGCTCATGGCTATTTTCGTAACCATCGATATTCCTGAAGCTATCGTATGCTATACCCGTATTCGAGAGTTGTTAGAACACGAAAATTCGAATACATTTCCAGAGCCCTATCACACTGATGATGAAAAATCTAATACCTCAAAATCGATGCAACATACGCGACAAAGTTATGAGACACCCCCATCAACCGCAACCGCAACCGCAACCGCAACCGCAACCGCAACCGCAACCGCAACCGCAACCCAGGATACACCATTGCTCGAGTTCCGCAATGTTACGTTCCGCTACGATAATGCGGAATCACCTGCGCTAGAAAATATTTCCTTTACCGTTCATCACGGTGAAACATTAGCCATCATGGGCGATATCGGTTCAGGTAAAAGTACGATTACAAATCTCATTCCTCGCCTATTCTCCATTGAATCCGGAGATATTCTCTTCAAAGGTAAATCCATCTACCAGTGGAATGTAGACGACTTGCGTGCACGTATCGGTTATGTGCCGCAAACAGCCTACTTATTTACAGGCACTATCGATATGAATGTACGTTACGGTGCCGCACCAGACCAAGATATTTCAATTCAAGATATAGAAAATGCATGCCGATTATCTAAGGCGGACGAATTTATCAGTCGCCTTGAAGGTGGTTACCAGTATATAGTGTCACAAGGCGATACAAATCTATCCGGTGGCCAACGCCAGCGTCTTGCTATGGCCAGAGCCCTTGTCCGCAAGCCAGATCTGTTTATTTTCGATGATAGTTTCTCCGCCCTCGATGACACTACGGAGCGCGCTGTTCGAACAGCATTACATGAAGAGTTACAAAAGGACAATCATCCCGCACTTATCTCAGTAGAACAAAAGGTAAGCGCTGCCAAAAAAGCGGACCACATCTTAATCATCAACCGAGGTCAAGTTGCAGGCTATGGCACACATGATGAACTAGCAGGTACATCTACTGTATATCAACAGATTTTAGCATCTCAGGAGGTGACAGCATGAATCCATTGCGTCGCTTCCTGATCGATTCTAAGAGCCAATGGGGCTGGCTATCTCTACTCGTCTTAGCGCTTATCGCTGCAGCCATGTTTGAAGTCTCCGCTCCGGTTTTACTCGGTAAAATTGTAGATGCTATCGTCAGCGGTTTGAAAACGGATCAAGATATTAATACAATTATATCTTCGATAGATACCATCATTCTCCGGCTCATCGCCATCTACAGCGGTCATGCATTATTTACATACTGCGGCGAATATATGATGGCCTCCATCGGTTCCAAAACAGTATTAGCATTACGTACACGTATGAGTACTCATTTATATTCATTGCCAATTGAATACTTTCACGATCACCGACGAGGAGACCTATTAAGCCGCCTCACATCTGATTTAGATACCGTTGCGGAAACAATAGGTGAAGGTGTGCCGGGCCTCATATCCGCCATTATCGGTATCATCGGCGCCACGGCTATGATGCTCTGGATCAGCCCTATTTTAGGAGCATCCATCATCGTCATTATATGTATCGGTATCGTATGTTTAACGTGGCTATCTAAACGAGCCCGCCGCATCTATCTTAGAAATCAGAATGCATTGGGAGCTTTCAACAGCGGCATTGAAGAAATTGTTATAGGCAAACCGATTATTCAGACCTTTGGTCTAGAAGAGACTACAACGGGTCAGATAAATGAATTGAACAACAACCTATTCAAAAGTATGCGAAACGCTGCCTTTACCAGTCAGCTTGTAGAACCGCTCGTAAAATTTCTAAATCAATTCACCTATTGCCTCGTCGCCATTCAAGGTGGACTCATGGTGTTACGCGGTTCTATTTCAATCGGTGACATTCAGGCATTCTTCCTTTATGTAGGCCAGGTATCCGATCCTCTGTCCCGTAGTTCCTATATTATGACGAAATTTCAAGAAACCGCTGCGGCCTTAGGCCGTATTTACGAAGTCATTGATACACCGTCTGAGATTGACGATGGAGAACTGACATTATTCGATAACGTCTCCAGAACTGATACAGAAACGGTTACCAGCAACTCACCTATGATGTCTCCAAAACCGGGTAATCAGACTCATACAGGCACAATCGATTTTGAACATGTCGATTTCGGCTATTCACCGTCCAATGTGTTTATGAAGGATATTAACATCCACATCCCTGGCGGTTCCATGGTGGCTATCGTAGGGCCAACCGGGGCCGGTAAATCCACCTTGGTTAACCTTATCATGCGCTTCTACGACATTATGAATGGCCGCATCACCATCGATGGCGTGGATATTCGCGATGTATCTCGTGAAAGCTTACATAATACGGTGGGCATGGTATTACAAGATGCCTGGATATTCACAGGCACTATCGCCGATAATATTGGTTACGGCAAGCCAAATGCTACGCGAGAAGAAATCGAATATGTAGCAAAACTTGCCATGGCGGATCACTTTATCCGTACCTTGCCAAACGGATATGATACGGTGCTCAACCGAGGTGGCGATGATCTATCTCAAGGCCAACGCCAGTTGATTACAATCGCCCGTGCCTTCTTGGCAGACCCCGGTATACTCATCCTTGATGAGGCAACGGCTAACGTAGATACCCGTACCGAGATAGAGGTTCAAAAAGCGATGAACACCCTCCTCAAAGGTCGAACCAGTATCGTTATCGCCCATCGCTTATCCACAATAAAAAATGCCGATTCTCTACTAGTCGTAGAGAACGGCACCATTGTAGAACAAGGCACACATGATGAACTCATGGCGCTTAACGGATACTATAAAAAACTTTATGAAAACTATGCTGCAGGAATGTCCATGTGATTAACGCAACTATTCACTTAACTTGACTATCGTAAGTTCACTATTGATTCCATTAATTTCAATTTGATTTTCTGATTCAGACACGGAAAAAGCGTCTACAAGATTTGCACGTTCTTCAAAGAGCAATTTAGTGCGAATACCTTTTTTCACCGCTTTGAAAGCATAATCATGAGGGACATACAGACGAGATTTCGCCGATATCTGATTCACATCAATTCGCCCCGTATAATCCGATACATATATTTCCATTGGAGAGTTATTATCCAGCTCTATATGACTGTTACCGCCGGCAATATAAATTTCTTTAGCCGCTCCGTCCAGCTCAAACTTTTCACTAATAATATCAAACAGCTCCAGTTTTTCACAATGGGTCGCCAGCTCCGTATCTCCCATATATTTTTCAGGCAAATTTATAAAAATCGACAGATGTTCTTTTACAATCTCCTCAGATAAGGATTTGGAACGATTTACATCCACATCGATACGCCTTTTGATATCATCGATTTTTACTTTCACCAGTTCCGTCAAATCTTCAATAGTATCACTGACCAGTTGAACCTTTATCTTCTCACCCTCTCCAGCTCTCATTTTTACGTGATTAACAGATCCCAGTTTAATATCGAAATGCTTTATCTCATCGATATCATATTCTACGATGCTTTCATAAGGATATCGAGGTTTAACCGCTTCTTCTGAAAGCAATTCATCCACAGAGACATTGAATACAGCTGAAAGGGCCTTTAAATTTGAAATATCCGGCATTCCATTGCCCGATTCCCACTTTGTTATGGCCTGTCTCGACACATTAAGTGTTTCTGCTAATTTCCCCTGAGATAATCCAGATTGTTTTCTATACTCCCGTAATTTTTCATTAAAATCCATAATGTGACCTCCTATTTTAGGCAATATCAGTTACTCTTCAACAAGAGCTGCTCAGAGTATAGTATATGATGTCAGTGAAGAAAAGAAACGCTTGTTTTCCTGGCTGGCAACGTTCCGTAGCATTCCAATATGCGTGCATTTATAAAGACTTACAGGCTGATTCTGTACAAGATATAAAGTGCCGCCTGAATAGTACACAAATAAAAACTATCCGACCATACTATTAAAAAATCCTTATTCAGCCTCTATAATCAAATTATCAACCCTCTTAATAATATTGATACGCAATTTCATATTATCATATATACATTAAATGAGATCGCACAAAGCAAAATCTCATACGAACAGCTATATATAAGCAAAATTAAACACTTCAGATTATGAAACTTTATAAGATACTTCACAAAATTGCATAGTATGTATTGAAAATCTATATCATCTATTCATTGTGGAATTGTTACAAACATTGTACACTATAGGCATAGAAATCTATACTTATATCCATTTATGGAGGTGCAAGATGCAACATACTGCATGGAAAGATTTTAACACAGGTGTGTGGGATAAAGCCATTGACGTACGTGACTTTATTCAGAGAAATTATATCCCCTATGAAGGGGACGACTCCTTTCTTGCCGGTCCTACAGAACGAACCACAAAATTGTGGAACCAGGTACTGAAGCTTTACGAAGAAGAACGCGAAAAAGGCGGCATGCTTGATGCCGACACTTCCGTGGCAACCCACATCACTGCGCACGCGCCAGGATATATCGACAAGGATCTTGAAACCATCGTCGGTTTACAAACGGACAAACCTTTAAAACGCGCTATGTTCCCATATGGTGGTTTGCGTACGGCAAAATCCGCCATCGAAGAATACGGTTTTAAAATGGATCCGCAAACGGAAGCCTTCTTCAAAACACATCGCAAGACTCACAATGACGGTGTATTCGACGTATATACACCGGAAATGCGTGCAGCTCGTACGGCACATATCGTAACAGGCCTACCTGATGCGTATAGCCGTGGGCGTATCATCGGCGACTATCGCCGTATCGCTCTTTACGGCGTAGATTACCTCATCGAAGAAAAAAATCAAGAATTTGCTATCACCATGGGTGATATGCTGGAGGATGTCATCCGCGATCGCGAAGAAATCAAGGATCAGATCCGTTCTCTGAAAGAATTAAAAGAGATGGCGGCCTCCTACGGCTACGACATTTCCGAACCGGCGAAGGATGTACGCGAAGCGATGCAATGGATTTACTTCGGCTACCTCGGTGCCGTTAAGGAACAAAACGGTGCGGCTATGTCCATCGGACGTAACTCCACATTCCTCGATATCTATGCGGAACGCGACCTTCGCAACGGCACATATACAGAGGAACAAATCCAGGAATTCGTAGACCATTTCATCATGAAATTGCGCATGGTACGTTTCGCACGTATCCATGAATACAATAACTTGTTTACCGGTGATCCTGTATGGACTACTGAATCCATCGGCGGTATGGGTACCGACGGTCGTACGTTGGTTTCCAAGATGTCCTTCCGTTACTTACATACATTGCAAAACCTGGGACCTGCACCGGAACCGAATCTCACCGTACTGTGGTCCCCTCGCATGCCGATCGGCTTCCGCCGTTTCTGCGCGAAGTTGTCCATCGCCACATCTTCTATTCAATATGAAAATGACGAATTGATGCGTCCTAACTCCGGCGATGACTACGCCATCGCATGTTGCGTATCTCCAATGCGCATCGGTAAGGAGATGCAGTTCTTCGGAGCTCGTTCCAACCTTGCAAAATGCTTACTGTACGCTATCAACGGCGGCGTAGACGAAAAGCTTAAAAAGCAGATTGGGCCTAAATATCGCCCTATCACATCGGAATACCTCGACTTTGACGAAGTGTGGGAAAAATTCGACGACATGATGGAATGGCTTGCTGGCGTATATGTAAACGCTTTGAACATCATCCATTATATGCATGATAAATACGCCTATGAAAAATTGGAAATGGCGTTACATGACCGCAAGGTAACACGTTGGTTCGCTACCGGTATTGCCGGACTTTCAGTCGTGGCCGATTCCCTGTCCGCTATTAAATATGCTAAAGTAAAACCTATTCGAGATGAAAACGGCATCGCCGTCGATTTTGAAACGGAAGGCGACTTCCCTAAATACGGTAACGATGATGACCGTGTAGATAGTTTAGCGGCTATGGTTGTTTCCACATTCATGAACAAGATCCGCAAACATCCTACCTATCGTCAATCCGTTCCTACTATGAGCTTGTTAACAATTACCTCCAACGTCGTATACGGTACCGCAACAGGTTCGACTCCGGACGGTCGTAAAGCAGGTGAAGCTTTCGCTCCGGGTGCTAACCCTATGCACGGTCGTGACTCTCACGGCGCCGTATCCTCGTTGGCATCCGTAGCTAAAATGCCATGGCGTGATTGCTCTGACGGTATCTCCAATACTTTCTCCATCATTCCGGACGCATTAGGTAAATCTGGTGAAACATTTGTTTCCCTGAGCGATTTCGATATTGAGTTAGACCCTTCTCAACTGCCTAACGCCAATACAAATTTCGCATGCAGTGAGCCAAATGTTACTATAGAGGAAGATAAATAATATCTTCCACGGTATCGAACTGCTTTCACCGGCATCGATACGAGTGTTAGTCTTGGTTGAAAGGAGGTTATACCCATGAGCAACCAACAAGTTGATAACTTGGTAGAGTTATTGGATGGTTATTCCCAAAAGGGCGGCCATCATTTGAACGTCAACGTGTTTACTCGCGAAACATTGTTAGACGCCCAAAAACATCCTGAGTTGTATCCTCAATTGACGATCCGTGTATCCGGTTATGCGGTGCACTTTAACAAATTGACAAAACAACAACAGGACGAAGTTATTTCCCGTACCTTCCACCAACGTATTTAATCGAGGTTTTCTATGACAGGACGTATTCATTCGGTTGAAACGATGGGTACGGTTGACGGTCCGGGCATGCGCATGGTGGTTTTCCTGCAAGGATGTCCCATGCGCTGTGCTTATTGTCATAATCCTGACACATGGAATGAGGACAGCGCGGACGCTAAATTCATGACCGTTCAGGAATTATGGGATCAGTTCGAACGTAACCGCCAATTTTATACTAATGGGGGTATCACCGTCACCGGTGGGGAAGCTCTCATGCAAATTGATTTTGTTATCGAGCTTTTCACATATTTCCGTGAAAGAGACGTCCATACCTGTTTAGATACAAGTGGAATCTGTTTTGATCCCCACCAGGAGGTGGCCTACCGTAAATTGCTCAGTGTCACCAGTCTCGTCATCCTAGATCTGAAAGAAATCGATCCAGCCAAGCATCTATGGTTAACGGGTAAACCGTTGGAGCCCATACTCGGGTTTGCCAGATTGACGGCTGACGTGGAAGTTCCGATTTGGGTTCGCCACGTAGTGGTTCCGACCATTACGGATAATGCCGATCGACACTATCGGCTAGGATTTTATCTAGGGTCCCTGAAGAATTTACAAGCTGTTGACTGTCTCCCCTACCACGTTATGGGAGTTGCCAAATACAAGGAACTAGGTATTGACTATCGTCTTGAAGGCATACCCGCCGCAACAAAGGATATGGCTGCACAGGCATCAAAAACAGTATTGGAAGGCATCAAGGCCTATCGTCGCCATTGGTGGAATCCCATCAAAACACAACAACAATCATAATCAAGTTTGAGGATAACTACCTCCCTTGATATATATACACATATATACTAGGACTTGATCTATGATATTGCCCTACCTAATCAATAGAGCCGCCCCCATACAACCGGGGACGGCTCTTATTGCGTTTATTTAGATACTACATTAATCGGTTCGCCTTTGAAGAAAGCCTGTACATTATCTCGGATGATACCCACGAGACGCTGACGAGTTTCAAGGCCCTTCCAGCCCATATGTGGCGTAATAATCACATTATCTAACGTATATAACGGACTATCCTCTGCAGGCGGCTCCACCTCCTGCACATCAAGGCCGGCACCGCCAATGCGTTTAGCCGCTAATGCTTCACAGAGGTCCGCTTCATTTATAAGGGGACCTCGACCAGTATTCACAATGACCGCATTAGGCTTCATCTTAGAGATTGTTTCTTTATTAATAAGATATTTAGTCTGGTCATTCAATGGGCAGTGTAATGTAATATAATCACTATTAGCCAGTAATTCATCAAGACTCACATAACGAATACCGTCGCCATCAGCCTTGGGTGTGCGTGTATGAATAAGAATATTCATACCTAGAGCTTTCGCCACTTTTACCACTTCCATACCGATGTGACCGGCACCGATAACACCTAACGTTTTACCATTAACTTCTGTATGGCTCACCTGTAGATATTTTGTAAAATTGCTGCGGTCCCCCTTCGCAAGCATCGCAATCTGCTGCTGCATGGTGGATGCAAAATTAAGAATCATCATAATCACCGTATGTGCGACGCGTTCCGTGCTATAGGCCGGAATATTACATACGGTGATGCCCTTTTCTTTCGCCGCGTTAAGGTCGATATTATTATAGCCTGTTCCCGCTTCTACAATGAGTTTCACAGTGTCAGGGAACTTTGAAAGCAAATCAGCATCTACTGGTATTTCTTTTGTAACAACGACACGAGCACCTTGAATCCGTTCAATAAGTTCAGCATTTGTACTATTATCATAAACCTGTACATCATTGGATAATATGGAAAAATCTAATGCCTTATCGTAATTCATTTTACTGGCATTTACCACTACCACGCGTTCGTTCATGAGAGCCTCCTCAAATTCTTATACAATTATAGAAAACTTGTAATATCATATATATTAATTATACTACATAGAAATTATAAATTTCTTTCATAAAAGTATTGTGTAATTCCTTAAAAGTTATACAATAAAAGTAATGTTACATAGAATTGAGGAAGACCATGAGACCTACCTATTTAACCATCAATACAAGTCTCGTTCGCGAGAACTTGCGTAAAATTAAAGACAGCTTACCGGAGTGGAGTACCTCTACGGCGGTCATCAAAGCCAACGGCTACGGCCACGGCAGCGTTATGATGGGCCGTATCGCCGTCGAAGAAGGCTACGAGTCCTTAGCGGTGGCCATTCCGGAAGAGGCCATTCCGTTGCGCCATGCGGGTATCATGGTCCCAATTTATCTATTAGGGCTCACAAGGCCGCAATCCTTTGAAGTCATCGCAGATACAAATTCCATCCCCGCCGTATGCGAATCCACCGATTTAGCGGCACTTAATCAGGTGGCGGACAATCACGATATGATTATCAACGTCGCTGTCGCCGTCGACACAGGCATGCATCGCATCGGTATCCGTCCCGAAAATGCCGTCGATTTCATCAAAGAGGTGGAACAATATCCAAATCTGGCTGTTGATGGATTCTTTTCACATATGAGCAACGCCGATGCGGCGGATCAGACACATGCACACAGTCAGACGGAAAAATTTCACAAGATGGTCGATGAAATTCGTGTATTCCGTCCTGATGCGGAATATCGTTTTTCCCTCGCCAACAGCGCGGGCCTCTTGTCTGTAAAGGACAGTCTATTTACGGATGCACGCCCCGGTATCATCCAGTACGGCATCATGCCGTCCCTTGATGTACCGAATCGTTTAGGACTAAAACCGGTTCTCTCCTTTCACAGCGAGGTCGTACACGTACAGCACCTCGATGCGGGCGAAGGTATCGGCTACGGCTCCACGTATGTAACGCCGGAACCGATGACGATTGCAACTATCCCCGTCGGTTATGCGGATGGCTATCCGCGCAGTCTTTCAAACCGAGGCACCGTTCTCATTCACGGCACCCGTTGCCCTGTAGTGGGACGTATCTGTATGGACCAGTTCATGGTATCCGTACCGAATACGATTACCGTTAAACCGGGGGATAAGGTGGTTTTGCTCGGCTCACAGGGTCACGAAAGCATCTCCGCCCTTGAAATTGCGGCCCTCGCATCGACAATCCCGTACGAAATCTTCTGCGGATTCTCGGAACGAGTACCTCGGCAATATATATAACAGAAAAGATAAACTACAGAAAAAGGCCCGTCCGTTATGGACGAGCCTTTTTCTGCTGTTCCCTATACGTGTTTTACCGTGAAGTAAGTTACGTTCTTATTGTGAGAGAGTATTATATAGTGTATAACTTATGAATGGAAAGGAATCGAATTCATAAGGGGGCCCCCTGAACAATAGACGGCATAGGAGAGAGTCAATGTTTGTCTATCCTATCCAGGGGGCGCATGTGTGTGTTGTGTATTATGTGTGTGTCTTGTGTGTATAGTGTTTTTTCTGTGTGTCTCAGAGTTCTTCACAACAGCATAGGGACAGCCCCAGGAAAGCTTATTTCACAGCTTTCCCTGTTTTCGCATCCAATGTGATATTTACAGGTTTATTCTGTGCATCATGGAATTGGATATTATACAAAGGAGTTCCGTTCTTATTAGCTACGGACCAGGAATCGATGCCGGTCGCTACATTGCCTGTTTGTTCATAAGCGGCATTGATAGCTACATGCGGAGGTAAAATGGTACCCGGATCGATAGCAGCTGTATCCATGGATTTGTCATAAGCCTTTGCAGGGCCTTCTGTAACATTACCTGTAGCTACATCTAATTTCATGGAATGTGCACCACTTGTATTGAAACCTTCTACTTCATAGACAGCTGTTTTGTTTTCTGCTTTGAAAGATACATTGGTAATCTTGGAGTTACCGTATTTAGTTTCAAATTGATCTAATAGCTGGTTAGCACCTACTACGAATACGCTGTTTTCATCAACTACACCGGACGGTTGAGCCGGAGATTTCACATTCTTCGTCGTCACTTGTTTACCATCTTTTTTAGCGACATTTTTTTCACCTTTAATAGGATCGGCTTTTTCAGGTTTTACGGACTTTTTCGCATCTATCGGTTTGATTGCTTTATCGCCCTTATCACCTTTAATCGCTTTGTCACCTTTGTCGGCTTTCATCACTTTATCAGCCTTGTCAGCTTTTGTTACCTTCTCAGCTTTTAATCCTGTTGTATCGGCATCAACAGCGTCAACTGTTCTGTTGGATGCACGAACTACCTTCGTTTGGCCAGGAGCTTTCGCCGCTGTTGCAGTATCTATCGCAGGTACAGGAGCTGCAGGAGTTGCGGCACTAGCGGCAGCAACGGTTCCCTTCGTTGCAGTCGGTACCGGAGTCGGGTCCATAGGAGCAACAGATGTGGTTTCCTCTTGTTGTTGAGTTACCGGTACCGGTGTTACGTCTGCCGCAGTCACCGCTACGGTAGCACCGAATACACCTGCTACTGCTAAGGCTATACTATTTCTTAAAATAGACTTCTTCATGATATCCTCCTTCTGTTTCGTCGTTCTCTTTCGTTGAACTGGTACCCATGTTACAGAGGGTCTATGAACTCAAAATGTAGAAGGGTTCAAATTTCGCTCCATATCGGTGAAAGCAAAATGAATTTATCGATAATTTTCAGAAAACTTCAGTATTTTCCGTTTCCATTTAAGTCCTATATGAACACTGTACAAAAGGCCTCTGTTCCCTTATTTACGGGGCAGAGACCTTGATAGCATCATTCTCATCACAGCAGGTTATATCATTCATGAGTAAATGTTCACAAAAATGTCGTAAAAATTTCTGACAACAAAAAACAGCAGCTTCCAAATACATCCGACATTGGAGCTGCTGTACAATTACATATTAATCATCAAATTTAACGGATAACAATTTACCGGTCATAGCATCTATGCGCACCGCTACCTCATGAGAATCATCGGTTCCGAATACAACCTTGTAAACCGGTTTACGGTGTTCGTTATGTACGGACCAGCTGTTAAGGCTTACAGCGCGACCTTTAGTCTGGGCAAACGCGAAATTCACGACCGCTGCAGGCGGTAGGATCTGGCGAGGATTAAAGGCCTTCTTATTTAGCGACTTGCGATAATCCCCGTCTCGTTTTTCAAAGATCTGATTGGTCGCATAAATATATATGAGCTCATATTTTCCGCTTTCATTGAAGCCATCCACTTCGTACTTGATCTGTCCCCCATCGGCATCAAAGGAGATTTCCGTGATGGCCGCATCAGGATGATTCTGAATAAATGCATTCAACAAACCGTTGGCCCCTACAATGGCCGCATGACTTTCATCAACGACCTGTACGGTCGGCTGAACCGGCACCAATTTCGCCGATACCACATTCGGCATGCCGAACGCAGCGGCTAACGCTAAAACTAAACTACCTTTTACAAATAAAGATTTCATAAGTTCCTCCATACATAAAGCACATGTATCTATACACTATATATTACAATTATACACTATATTCATCAGTTTCAAACATAATAATTTTCGATGCGTAAAATTATCGCCCGTGATACAATGCATATAGTATTATTATCTCTTTACAAGTGAGCATTTATGATTTCTATTTATCCAACCATTTACCATACATTTCAATGCAAGGCCGACGAATGCGAAAATACATGCTGCCAACTGTGGACTATCGACATCGATGAGGCCACCGCCCGGCGTTATCAGGCGATGCCCGGGCCTCTTGGTGAAAGCTTGCGTAGCGCCATAACCGTCGACGATGACGGCAGCCACTTTGTCTTTACCGATAAAGAACCATATTGTCCGTTACTAAACGAACAAGGTTTATGCAGAGTCGTCTTAGAACTCGGCGAAGAAGGCCTCTGCGAAACATGTCACATGCATCCGAGATTCTATAAATATATCGAGGACTTGGAGCTTTGCGGCGTAGGTCTTGCCTGTGAGGCCTCCGTCAAACTGTTGGAGCGAGACGCCTTACAATTTACCATCGAGGACGACGACAACGAATTCGATACGGATGAGACAATAACGTTATTAAATGTGTTTCAGCTGCTCGGACTTGACTTAGAGCCTGAACTTTTACAATATACACCGACACCGAGCGCAGACTATTATGCGAGCCTGTTGAGTCTCTACAAAACGACAGAACCGATCGATGCAAAATGGACAGTCCAGTTAAACGACCTTTCTGCCCATATATCAACCTTAGTTGATACGGTTACGAACTATGTAAAAGCTGACGGTAAAACACAATATGATGCGACATTTTTCAATAAAGTCTATCAATATATTCTGTATCGCCAAATCGATATGCTCGCCGACCATTCCTTGGAAGCTTTGCTCGATTATGCAAAAGACGGCACGGAGTATATCCTGATGACCGGTGCCATCAACGGTAAGCCGCTGCAACAAGTCGCCAGATGGTCCCAACAAATCGAATACGACGAAGATAATGTAGAACTGCTGCTGCAAAACTACGACGCGTAAAATATAACCAAGCCACAGTTTAGCCTCGAGATTATTTATTCCTAGGCTTATAGAACAGAATGTATATTTTTAATACCGATGCGCACTATGCCATCGATGTAAAAAAATAACCGCAAGGACAAATGGCCTTGCTGTTATTTTAGTTTGGAGCTGATAATAGATATATCTTAAGTTTTACTATAAAATCAGTACTTATTTATATGTAAATGCTGATAAAGGGGCAAAAAAGTGGCTATTTAATTTCAGCCTCTTTTTAACTTCCATGATTATATAACTTAAAACAAAAATCATAAGCAATAATATATAAGACATTACAGTATTTATCCTTAATACCACAAAGTCGACAAGTATTAGAATTAAATCGAAATGTGTAAATGCCAGTGTCTTTAGTAATATCTAAATTCTTAATCTGAATCGGTGTCATTTGTTCAAATGGGATTAGTTCAAATCCACCTATCTCAGATTTACTTAGATTACTAGCCTCAGCCCACGTCAGAGATGTTATCTTTTCTAATAGTTCATCTAAAGCTTCTCTTGTATTTAGATTTTTTCTGATGTCTTTTTTAAAATATCCAAAATTATATTTTTTATTACTCGTTACACACCCAAAAGAAAGCATAATTTTTGAATTAGGAACTCTACACTTTTCAGCTATCTCTTCAGAGAATTTAGGTGTTATTTGTGTTTTCCCTTTAAGCTTCAATGTAGTTCTCACTAAAATAATTAAAAATCAAATCATCTTCAATAACATTAGAGCGTGGAGTCTCTTTCCACGGAGTTTCTTCATGAGTCATATTTCTTAATGCCCATGCCGTGTACTTACCAAATTCACTATATACAAATTCCAATACATCTATGATTTTTTGATCAAACTCTACTAATCTAGTATCAATATTTGTAATAGAATTTGCACCATTGCTTTTATAATCTTCGTAAACTTGAGCTACTACAGGTCCATGTTGCCATGCCAACAAATAGTCATGGAATAAACGTTCCCCATATAGCGCTAAAAAACAACCATATGCATAATACAATAGCTTCTGTAATTTTAAATTAGAAATACCTTCCACATCTAAATTATTTTTTCTGTCATATGCATTTCTTTGTAAAAACCATGTAGCAATTTCTGTTGCTGTTCTATCTGTATCTACAAAGCGTTGTGTATCTCCTACCATAGCACTCACCTTCTTGTTATACCCTACCGATTTTATACAGCCGCGTATATCTAATAAAATTATCTTAATCATACATGAAAAAATCATGAATTTCAACTCGTAAACAAAATATATACAGACTAACAGCCAATACAAAATAAAGGGCTATCAAAGTAGAATGACTCTACAATGATAGCCCCTTTAAATATTGACTTCTAATTGATGATTAATGATTGCTTACCATGCAATCCGTAGATATTGGATCACCTCGCTATCTGCGTATCGCAATTCCGATTATTGCTCCGCCCCCTATCATCTGTGATAGGTTGCGTTGCATCCGTAGACGTTTGATTGTTTTCTTGTCGTTCTCTATTTGACCTTTCAATTCGGTCAAAGAGTTCTGCATTACGTTCAAGGTAACCTCTTGCTTCACTAAGTCCGCTTTTGCCTTGCTCAATTCGGTCGTTAATTTGTCGATTGTATTCTTGGCTTCGTTCAATTCTTGTCGCTGCTTCACGACTAAGGTCTGTGCTTCGTTCAATGGAACGTTGGATACTTCGATTAAGTTCAAGGCTTTCTCGTTGTTGCTTTTCAATTCGTTCCACTGACTCACGGGCACGCTGATAGTCGGTTCCGTTTGGTTGATAGAAGATGTATCCGAGGCAAAGGCAGGCGAGGATCCCAATACCACAGACAATAATATAGCGGTAAATAGGGTGATTAAGTAATACTTTGATTTTGTCATACATCATACCCCTCCTGCGTAATCCGTGATGCCCCTTGCAATTGCACGAACGATGGTATCTAAATCATTATTTAGCATGGCAATGTCATCATCATTATCAATGAATGCCATTTCAACTAACACGGCTGTTGCATCCGTGCCATTTAGTACCCATAAATCTTGACGTTCCTTAACGCCGCGATCCACGGTATCAATGCTACGGATGATTTGCGATTGGATGTCGTTCGCCAGTTGCTGACCGTTGAACGATTTGAACAATGTCTCGGTACCGCGTGCCATGTGGCTCTCGCAAGCATTACAATGGAGCGATACGAATATATCCGCTCCCCATTCATTGGATTCGGCGCACACAAAGCCTAAATCGTCATTTTGCAGAGTTCGAACGTCGCATCCTGCTGCTTGTAGATATCCTGCTAATAATTTACCCGCATCACGAGCCACGTCGCATTCACGACGTCCAGTATTAGGATTTACTGCGCCGCTATCTAAGTCGATATCATGCCCTGGATTAATAAATACTTTCATCGTTTATCCTCCTGTTCTAATTTATCTGGGATACCATTATTATCCCTATCAACGCTAAGCCATAATAATCCTGTGAGTGATACAATCACGCCTGGAGCACCAAACATATGGTCAATTAAGAATGCTCCCATTGTTATGATCTTATCGTTTGCGCTAGATATTTCTCCTAAATAAAATGAAATGGCATAAGTCATGGTTGCCAATATAATTGGTGTTAGCATGACAAGAATAATTACTCTTGCCCCCCATACTAAAGTAGGGTGAATATTAGCGATTCGGATTGAACTATATATAGTTTTAACTTTATTAATTACTTTCATCTTATCCAAGGCTTTCACCTCCGTCATTCGGGATGGTGATACTCCTCTTAATTGGGATGTTATTGAGTAATTGAATATGCATTAACTCCGCATTTAGCGTTTGCGTTGTCGTCTCCAATGCATCCAGGCGGTGAAATATGGCATCATCTCGTTCCTCCAACTTCACTAATTGCCTTAGAATATCCTGATTGCTTTCCGTTAATTTACCGATGCTATTAATAGCATCGGTCATGCGGTCATCATAATATTCCCTTTGCTTAGATAACTTACGGCCGACATGATCATCAAGTTGACGTTTAACCTCTGCTATCGATGTGTGTTCAAGGAACCACACCATCGCCCGGAATGACCCTCTAAGGGCGGCCCAGATGACCCCCAAGAGGGTCACCCAAAAGCCTATATCCGCAAAGTAAGGAGGAATGCCTGCATCCATCAGAAGTATTCTGATTTCATCCATTCGCTACCTCCTTATTGAACCGGTACCCAAGTTTTGGTTTTAGGATCAAACTTCTTAGTCCCGTCGCCGTTATATATTTTTAAATAATAATTTTGTTTATTCCAAAGAGAATATAGTGCGTTCACATCAGACTTTTCAGAGATATATAATTCTGCGCCAATTCTGAAGCCTATTAACTCGAGAACGGGAGAATCTTGGTCAAGCACGTACAACGGGATTCGCATTAAGTTAAGCGGCAAATTTTCATCAAATGCATTCTTTCCTATTCTTGTAACCTTAGGCAATATGATTGTGGACACTTCTTTTAAATTAGATAACGACTCAGCCTCTACTGTCGTTACCTCTGGGAAGTTAATTTCTGTTGTATTTAAATCAGTTACATCGCCTTTAGATAGCGTTGTTTTATCGCCACTGTATCCGGATATTCTGTAAGTTCCCACTATGCTGCCCAACATATTGAAATATTCGAGTTCGATGTCATCGGACGCGAAAGGCTTATCCAGGTCTAATCGACCTCTACCATCATCACCAATATTAACACCAAATGCAGCTCCCTTACCGAGTATCGCCGCTTTAAAATGTGGTGTTCCATATACGTTGATATATGTTTGTCCCCTTTCAGGTCGGTCAAATTCGAGTGGTTTGAACGGCTTTTTAATCACATCACCCAAGCCACGAATAAGACCTTTTAGGACTTCATCCAACGTTGCATTCTCGCAATACACGTTCATCCCCATCAACATTTCATATGCACCTTGTGCAGAGGCATCTTTACCTGGTAATCCATTGTTACCGTCGCGGCCATCTTGACCTTTTAAGGAATTGATAAAGTCCTCGCGTGTTCCGGAATGGCCTGATTCCAACCACAATTCATAGGCGCTTTTCCCATTTTGACCTAATATATTAATAGCGGGCACAGTAAATGTCCCCTCTACCTTGAGTGGAGGTAAGTTAATACCTGTTACATTAATGTTTAATTCTTCTGCCATGATAATAATCCCCTTTCATTAATGACGTGCAATATCTTGAATGATATTAACTTCGCCGAAACCCAATTTTATACTATGTTCATCGTTATAAATGAACGCGTCGTACTGATGAACGTCCTTAGCATCCACCTTATTAACTGTGTCATTGCCGTTGATGCGGAATGTGATGCGGTTACCCTCTATCACCCCATCAACGGTAAGTATGGCTACCGTGTCAGGCTTTCGCCTAATCTTCATAATAGCGGTGCAGCCGTCATATGGGCCGCCGCCTTCAATGACATAGGTCAATCCGTAGTCTTGGCCTATATGTAAATTAAAATCGTATTCTTTCATGTACGCACCTCCCTTTATTGTCTAGCGATTACTAATACATATATCCACCCTGTTTTTAAATTTCGCGAGACGTCATTTGAGAATGTCCTGGCGACATATGCCCTACGAGCGCCCATTAACCCTACCTTACTGTCATCAGAAGTGTATATTGGGAAACTAGGCGAATACCGTGTATAATAATCAATATTTGGGCCCTCTCGCATCGCTGGTCTACCATTACTAATCTTGTACGATATTGGTACAAATACACATTGTTCCTCGCTGTATCCGTCGGGGATCGGCGTATAATCTCCATGAGCAACTTCATATGTTCGCACATCGAGACTCTTAACCTTGTAGCCGGCATTGTATATAGATTGACCCTCTATGTTAACACCTCGGATTGTTGCACCGGTAATTAATCCACCGTTGATATGGGAGCCTGTAATGTTACCGTTGTTGTCAACTCTAAAAGTGCCGCTTTCGTTCTCGATTTCTGTGCCGACTAACTTGCCGCCTCTGAGAGTGCCACCGATATATGCTGAGATAGTGGATAAACTATCAACTCTTAACTTGGTGGCGTCAATCGAGTTTGCCTGTAGCATTTTGTTCGTGATGATATTGTCATCAAATAACGATTGACCTGTTACGTGTAGTAGCTTACCGTCAATACGGGTGCCACCCTTGTATTGAGTTATGGCGCTCATGACCTTATCGCCGTCGATGACTTGCGATTTAATCGCATTATCGAGTTGAGTAATGCGAGTACTCATCTTGTTATCAAGGTTATTAACCCTTAAATCAATAGCTCCTTGCAGTTGAGTGATTGAGGTCTTGATATTAGCGACGCTGTCATCATATCCGTCTACAGCATATACTTCGAGTTTGTAAATCCATGCGATAAAGTTTGGACTGTTGTTTTTGCCGTTATCACTTTTAAAATACACATATCCGCAGTCACGCCCATCTGTATTTTGCGGATTCCACTCATTCCCATATTTCCAAAAGAATATATACTCTTGCGGTTTGTCTGAGCCTTTGTTGGAGGTCAGGAATCCAGTCGGCGTATCACCACGACCAAGATGATTGTTATTCAAATATAAAGAAATATCAGATTTAACTTTTGCCACCATGCGGACAATATAAGTATTATTTAATTGCCCCTCTAGTGGTTTCCCACCAGGTGTGATTTTGAACCCTCCGTATCCGATAGCTGTATATTTTGTGTCTCCTGTTAATATGCCGCACATCCTGCCGCCTGTATTAATATCACCCCATTTGGGCGATGGAGCCGCAAATTTTTGTATTACTTGTTGTCCATCCTTGGCATACGTTACCAATTCAGCCTTAGTCTTAAATGTAGGGTCTTCCATTAATTGCGGTGACCGTGACATCAAGGCAACGGCTTTTGCATAATCTAGAACCCCTGACGTCCCTTTATCAAGGGCGGCTATTCGGCGATCGATGTCGTTAATTCCCAAACGTTCCTTATCCAACAATGCTGGGTCTATTGTTGCCGAAATAGTAACTAAAATTTCATTTGATTGGACTCCTTCACCTACAGCATCTATAAATGCTGCTTTTACACGATAAATATCTGCAGCACCAGTATATGTAATCATATTACCTGTAGAGTTTAAAATATCTGTTTTTGCAGAACCTACAATATAAAATCGAATACTATTCGCTGTGCTTGGCATATTAGATACCAATAACGCAAATCCTTTAACCATATTCATAGATGTTACTACTGGCGCATCTAATTGTTTGAAATCATAAGATACATTGAGGCCTTGTCCATATCCTTTTACTGGATTATGTCCATAAATTAATAATGTACCTTTTCTGTTTTTAAGTTGTATGATCTCTCGAATTGAATTTGATTTTACAATTAATCCTTGTAAATCACCTGTATTACTATTACTTCTAACTTCATAGAAATCGATGTATGTATTTGTGATTGGTGTCCATTCTAGTAATACCCCATTTTTTGTTAATTCAATACTTGCCGAATCAACTTTGTCAGGTACTGCTATACTTCCCTCTGAAATTGTAATTTGAATACTTACCTTTGTGGCGGTTTCAGATTCAATTCCGGATGTATTAATTGCTTTAATCCCAAATGTATATGTCTTACTTTCGGTTGCAAAAAACGTATAATTTGTGGCTCCTATATAATTTACAAGTTCCTTACCGGCATTATCATATAAACGATAGCCATATATGTCAGGCTCCTGATTAGGCGCCCATTGCAGATGTAGAATACTACTATTTACAACATCCTGTGTGACTGTGAATTGTTTTACTCCTGCAGGTGCTGTTTCCTTACCAGCAATATATATAGTTTTTTCTATTCCAGGTCCGGCAATGCCTAAATCGTTCAAACATATGATACGGACTACATAATTTTGTGTTGTAAGCACTGATCTAATGACCGCTGATGTTTCATTTCCACTGAATATATTTAGCAAAGTATATGTTTCTTCATTTGTACGTTTGTAATATACCTGTACTTGTTTACATTGATTACTAATTGGCAATACCCAGTCAACTTTGATATCACATAATACAGTCCCATCTTTTAATGTGTTTACAATTTTGGTTAGCTGAATATCCTTTACCGATAATTCTTTTTCTACCTTGGCATAATCAATTACAGGATACCGACTATAATCAAGTTCATATACAGCCGCATCATATTCTGTGGCTGTTATCGTTACTTGATTATCTCCATTCTTTGTGATTTTTGTAATTCTAAATGGTTTGACTTCCTTATTTGCTTCACCGAGCATATATGGATCATATCGTTTAGGTAATTCTTGTTGTGAAAATTCACCAATTACAGTAATTGTATCTGTATTTATTTCCTCTGTTACCGCTTGTATTTGCTTTGTAATAATACTGTCATCTTCTAACCGAATCATAATGCTATGATTTTTATTCGGTTTCAATACAACAAATTTATCCAATACGACTGTATTGCCTTCTGCTTTTACAATACGGCCGCTAGCATCTCCAAATTGAGGAACCGCATGATTGATACCTATAACATCGCCATATTCACACACCATACCGCCTATATCTGTACCAAATGTAACAGTCTGTAACTGTCGCTCATTCGTAGCCATTAGATACATTCCTTCTCTGTATGCTTGTGAACGCCTTGTTACACCAAACAATGACAATTTAGCTGTGTTATCATTCTTCCTTAAATCGTTTGCATAGTTTGGACTTCGCACCATAAATACAGTATTTTTGTAGTCATTATCTGTATCATTGTACGTAATTTCTACTGAACGGGCCCTATCGTCCCTAGATGAATATTCACCTTTAAAAGATGACTTTACTATTTGCCCTTCTCCAAATACCTGCACAATGTTACTTGGTCTATCCACTACTATGCCATATTGTGTACCATGTCTTAATATTGTAGCTCGTCCTGATGTTGCAGCCTTTTGTGCTGCTTCCCATCTGGTCTGTGTCGTATCCATAACCGCATCAAATCTAAACCTTTGTTCTTTTTCTCCACTAATCATAGATACTTCTTCATCTGCATAAGCCGCCGCACTTTTCCATTCATCCCAATACTGTTTAAAATTATTAGCCGGTACACCTTCAACTACATATTCTTCAACATTTGTATTGATGTTATACAGTCGTTTACAGTTATGTAACATATCATATGCTGCCCATATAGGGTTCTTTGCATCTTTTTCAACATATGTTCCTGTGTCCCAATCAAATACATGCACCGTATTTCTTGTTTGCCTCCAATTTACATTTGGAATGCCTCCGGATAATTGATTAGTTGCCTTTATCCGTAGTCCAATTAATACCTTACCTGGTCTACTATATGCGCTATCCATAATAAAACTTGATAACGTTGACCATGTCATATAAGCCGTTGCTCTTGTTGTCGTTGGTAACTTAGTACCTACAACCTTAATATCATATTGTCCTGCCTCTGGCATTTCAAATTGATATGATCTGCGCACAGCTTGACTGGTTGCTTTCGTTAAACTAAATCTAGACTTCTGTACTGTAATGGTTATGGTACCTTCTCTTTTCATAAAGACTTCTCGTCTCTTCAAATCAAAGGATATTATGCCATTGTCATAATGCTCACCATACTTAGCATCTTTTTTCTTGCCGCTTATACTCCCCGTTACACTTACAGTGTCTTTGCCCTTAGCTGTTACTAATGTCCATACCTCCAATGGTGCTGCATTACCTATGGATTGTACATTTGTAACTATATTTGATAATCTTCCGTTTGATTTAACAATGTGATTACTATCATCGCCGCTAAAATCTTTCCATTCCGCTGTACCCGTTTTCCTATACAGAATTTGAAACTCGGCTGTATTCTTATCATAATCCCCTTTATCATTTACCTTGTATAAGCCATTTGGAAATTCAACTGTTACCTCTAACTTCTTAGCTTTCTTAGTATCTGTTGTTCTAATTAATGGTTTATTTTCAGCACACTCAAGACCTATTGATTGGTCTAATACAGTAGTTGGAAAGAATGATATCGGCTCTTGATTATTTTCGCCTAACCTTGTTTCAATCTGAACATCTGTAAAGTTTTCTATGGGGGTTGTTCCGATACGGATATTGTTAATACTATCCACAGGACCCCATCCACCACAATACAAGAGATTTAAATATTGAACATTTTTATCTTGATCATCTGTATTTGTGGTTTCTACATGACACATTAATAATTGAGGGGTTGGAATACATTCCCCATATGTTTCTGCAATCACACCACCTTCATATGTCTGTACACTTGGCAATGACCATCCATAAGATGTGCTTTGTGAATTTTCTGATGTACTACCTATCTGGTTTAATCGAAGCATGCTATTTATCAGTTTGCCACCAACCATTGTAATGGCCCCTGTCATGAGTCCGATTGCTAATTTACTAGCTGTTGCAGGTAGCCACTTTGCAGCTAATGCAGGAGCATAAACGGCTAGTGCTATCATAGCCACCATACCAAGTATCCCCTTTAGACTTTTACCAATATGTGGGGTTACTACAATTTGATTTCCATCTTGTGGAAAACAATTTACAGGGTCTAATACAAGTATTCCATTTAGGTACACATCTTTATCTGTTGGATCTAAATAAGAATAGAGTGTACCATCTGTACACTCTACCTTTTTTCGTTCCTTTTTATTCGGTTCAAACGGATTCTTTATTTCAACAATTTCAATCATTATATAATACCCTTTCTGTTGGAATATAGAAACCTAGTATTCTTGACTTCCATTTACGAACTCTATCAATTACTACCCCTGTTTCATGACAATAGGCGTGAATAAAATGACCATCACCAATATAAACGCCACAATGGTTCGCCCATTCATTTTCTGCCAGTCGAATAATCACCAAGCATCCTATTTTAGGCTCTTCTATTTTTTGCCACATCTCATTCAAATCATGTTGCATAGTATCTGATATTACATGTGCCTCTTCCGAAGATATAGAATAGTCATGAATAATATAGCCTTGTCGTTTAAATAATTCCAACGCAAGGCCCCAACAATCTAAGCCTGTTATATCTCGGCCCCCATCTACAAATGGAATGCCTATTAGATCATCATAATTAAACATTGTTTCCATTCATGCCTTCCTCTCCCCCAAATCGTGATGGTATTCTACATGTTTCTAATGTATTATTGCAAGGCTCTTTACCTCCGGCATACCCACATCTAACTGATTTAAATCTATATGGACAATAATGAGCCATATAAATATGAGTTGGAAACTTAACTACTGTTTCCGGTGATGCCCCTAGTATAAATGTTACCCATTCCTCATCGTATTGAGTCGTTGTAACAGTAAATTCAAAGGCTTGTAACGGCTCTGTATTATCTAGCATATTTGCATGTACAACATATATTGTTACTTCCGCATCCGTAAACCCTTTGAATTTTTGTATATACTGTTGCAATGTTCCAGCACAGTTAGATACAGTCCAACTTAACTTAGGTTCTGTTTGCCCATCAATTGTATTGATGTCAAAATTCATAGGATATGCTTGCCACTGTTTACCATCCCATGTAATACTTTCTGTATTTCTAACCAAGCATATTGGCTCTGTTAATTCTGAATGGATCATTTTAACCAATACTAAGAAAGGGGCATCACTTGCTAATTTATTCTTTTCAATAATTGCCGTAGCAGGCCATCTTAGCATTTGTTACACCTCCTCAAATTGTAATGATCCATACCATCCAACAGGATAATCCAATCGGAAACTAAACTTATCTACGAATCTACATCTATATGTTTTCCCATCAGTATAATTCTTAAATTCAAACTTTTCTGATGTTCTAACCTTTTTCCAAAACGCTTTCAACTTTTCGTAATTTTCATCGCTAAGTCCTAGCCATGTATATGTCCAGCTTCCAATAACCCTTGTTGTTCTCGGCCGTGTGATTTTATAGTTGGCATCCGTAGTGGATGTGATTGTACTATCTGTTAGTACTTCCGTATAAGTACTTCCGGAATTCGATGCGGCCGGTATGATTGGCTCCGGAATATCTGTAGGAAACACATACATTATCGCCTACCTCCTATTAATTGTTTCAAAATATCTTGGCTTCCATTTCGGTTACTAGCAATTTCTTCAATCACAATATTTACAATTTGTGTTTTCATATCACCGGTTGATGTCTCTTCCGTAACTGTAACCTTACTGTTGGTATAATTATTTACATTCACCATAACCGGTCCCCCGCCTATGGTGCTCGCAATATTACGCCCAAGACTAGCAAATGTATTTTGGTTTAAAGGTAATACAGCCTCATGATCTTTACCTTCCCCCATTAATGACATTACTGGAGCAGTAATTACACCACCGCTTGCAAACTTATATGTAGGCATATTGGGCATTCTAGCAATGGCACTATTTACAAACCCCTGCATTGTTAATGTTTGTACATTACCCCCACTAGCAACACTTGGTGCTCCTACGCCCAATGACTGCCCTAACAATGCTGCCGCTAATCTTGCAGCCGCTATCTTAGCAATGATATTTACTACTGTACTAAGAATTAATTTCCCCATATTTGTGGTTAAATCTTTTACGCTTGTAATATCTGTCGCTAGATTTGAAAAGATTGAGGATAATCCACTAGCAAATGACTCTGCCGCCTCTGCTGTAGCAGCTGACATTGACATATTACCTTGTTCCCAAAGCTTATAGAATGTCTGTAGTTTGGCTGTATCGCCTTCCCAATCCCTATATTGCTTTGCATCTTTTGAACTTGTTAATTGTTGGAGTCTATTTGTATCATGTCGGCTAATTGCTAATTTAACAGCTTTATCATATGACTCACGCTCTGCCGTTTCACGTTCTGTTACTAAGGCTTTATATTTGGCTGTATACCACTCTTCAACCTGTGCTTTAGCTTCCGCATCATCCTTTTGTTTTGCAACTGATTTTAAGCGCTCTTCTCGCTCTCTATCTAGTTCGCTTTTAGATACTATAAATTGCTTTTCAGCTAAATCTTTATAGTTTCCTAAGATCTCTGCATTAGTCTTAGCTGTATCCAGTTTTAATTTATCCCGTTGTTCCTGTAGCTTTTTATTTACTTTATCTACTTCAACAGTTTTAAACTGATCTAATAGCTTTTCAGCATTTGAGGTATCAATCGTATCACTTACATCTTTAATCTTCTTGATTGCTTCAGATTTTTTCCGTACATCCTCTTCAATCTTTTGAATTTCACTTTCATAAGATGTACCAATTTCTCCGGTGATACTTTGCTTTAATTCACCTTCTAAATTCTTTAAATCCTTTTTAGCATCATCAATTGATTTTTGACGGCGTAATATATCAGCCCCAGTAAGGCCCCCTTCACCCTTCATATCTTTATAAAGTAATTGTGCATTGGCTGCCTTTTGAGACCTAATATCTTCCGTTCCTTCTGAACGTGTTATCCATTTGTCAACTAACTTAGCCGCTAATCCTACATCTTGACTATTTCCAAGTTCTGCTAATGCCTTCTTATAATTATCCTTTTCTTTCCCATATAGCATTTCATATACCTGAAACGCTTGTTGAGTATGAATATCATATGGATCTGAATGATTCTGTTTGGCAAAGTTAAATAAGTCTTCTTTTCTATCTAACAACCATTGTTGAATACCGAATGCTCCCCCATTTGGATTTACAGCCTTTGCATTTAAGTTCTTTGTATTTCCGCCTGATTCAAGCATATTTCCACCAGCCATACCAAATGCTATACGTGGATCAATGCCTTGATTAATCATGAACCTAACTGTTTCGGCTGCACTTGATGCATCTTTATGAGTCGTAGTAGTTGATGTTTTATTTATAGAATCTCCAATATTTGATATGCTTTGCATTTGTGTAGCTAGCTCAGCTTGCATTTTAGCTTGTTCTGCTTTAATATCACCTAATGCCGCATCTGCACTGGCTTTCTTTTGAGCAGCTACATAAGATTCATATTTTTTCCTTAGTCGTTCTGGAACCTCTACATAACCAGCACTATCATTTGCATAAACAACTTTACCATCTTTATTTTTTGCAAGATGATATTTCTTTCCCTTATCCATCAAGGTAACTTCATTAGCGTGTTGGAATTCTGCTTCTGCTTTATTTGCTTGTCCCATAGAATATAATGCAAATCCTACGGCTGTCGCTACACCTAGCCATCCACCAGCAAGCCCCCATACTGCACGTGTTAATGTAGTAACGGCCCCTAATGCTCTACCTGCCGCACTAACTGCTACCTCTCCTGCTGTTGTGGCTCTTACACCGACACCTTCATAGCTTGCTGCTAACACTGCATTCTTTTCAATATTTGCTGTTGCCGCTGCTGTTGCTGTTGCACTAGCTTCTACGGCTTTTGTGCCTGCAACCGTTGCAGCTACACCTACTTTACCTTGACTGGCTACTACAGCCATATCACTTTCTACTTTACGAACATTAGCCGCTACATGTAGATTTGCTGATTCTTCTGCTGCTACGCCTGTAGATAATATGGATCTATTAACTGCAATTGAACTTTCTGCCGCTTCTGCTCGTGCGCTTTGAAACCCAATAGTCATAGCCGCTCGAATTTGCTCTGCTGATTGCGTTGCCTTAATACTAATCTTGCTAAATTCCTGCGCTAAAAATGCACTCGTTTCTTCTGCAGATAACTTTTGTTGATTAGCTGTTTTAATCGCTTCTCTTCGCATTTGTGCATATACACGTTCATTATCTCTAAGGGCTTTATTAATCTGTACTTCTTGCGCTCTTGTTAATTCAGCCGTATCTAACCCCATTGAGCCTTGCGAATTTTTCACAGTTGATACTACTGCATTAACTGCCGCCGCTGCTTTTTTAGCAATCTTAATGCTTTCATACAATGCTACAATCTGAACTAATGTTTTAGCCGTGCTTGCAATCTCATTTTTATTTTTATTAATCCATACTGCCGATTCTTGCAAATACGGTAGTAATTGTGGTAATAATTCCATTACTAATGGTGTAATGGCTGCGCCACTCGCTAGTTTAAGTTGTCCAAACTGCAATTCCATCTCTTTCAATTGAAGAGATGCTTTATGCATTTCTTCTGGATTTAGACCAATTCCTTTGACTTTACTAGCAACTTCCGCCGCTTCATTGTAATTCTGCAATACAGAAATTAAAGCAAGACCACGAACACCAAGGGTATTCATCACATATTCCTGCCCATATCCCGCATCAGCAGCCGCTTTATATCCTTTGGCTAACTCCGCCAATTGTTGATTAATTGGTAACATCTTACCATTAGTATCAGTTAATGAAACACCAAATAGTTTTAGTGTTTCTTGGGCTTTCTTACCTTCATTACTATTTCCGGATAACGCTTTATCCAATCGCATAATTGTTTTAGCTGCTGTATCCGCATCAGAACCTGTAATTTTTAGAATTCGGTTCATTTCAGATGCTTCTTTAGTTGTGATCTGGTACCGTTGAGATAATTGGTAAACTGCTTCGCCAGCTTTCACAGAACCTTCAATCATGGATGTTAGTCCAAATCCTCCGGCCATAATTCCTGCTATAGCTGTAAACTTACTAACCAAACTACCTACACGACCCGTTACACTATCTACACTTGTAGAGAACTCATTAATTGGGTTTACATTAAATGCTTTCCCTACCTGCGTTTCTACTTTCTGTAGTTCTTGTTTAAACTGATTACTATCCGCACCTATCCTAACCTCTAAATCTGCTATGGTTGTTCCCATCATTCCACCTCCTTTCTTTATAAATTAAATGTACGTAATAGCTCCTCTTTTTCGCTTTCCTTATCCTTTACCATATCTTGATGCAATGGATTGAAGATATCATCTACTGTAATTTTGCTTTCTCTCCCTAAGTTTGGAGCAAGCATCCAATATGTGAAATATGCTTGCTTATAGTCCTCTTCTTTTTTACGGGCATAATGGCCATCAAGTAACAAATAGAACTCTTTCATAGTTAGATTTTCAAGAGCATCAGGCAATAGATGTAATGGTCCATATGCAATTGGTTCTACAGTTCTAATCCATTCTTCAATGGAGGCTACTTCTTTTTCTGTTCCTCCACCTGTGCTTCCACTTCTTCTGGTAGCTTTGGGATAAAAAAACCAGTATTATATAACGCCATCATTAGGAACCCTGCCAATGTATCTAGTGTGCCTTCACCTTCACAATATTTATCGATGAGATCATATGCTTCATCTTCCGATAAGCCACCAACTACCGCATATTGCAAGTTTGCCATAATGAAATCAATGCCTACTCGTTCCTGTGCGTTGCCATCAAATCTTGTTAGAATTGAAATCAACGAACACCCTAATGTTCGTTCAATCTGTCGCATAATACCAAGTGTATACAATAATTCATATTTTTCCCCATTGACGGTCAATGTAGTCTGTTCTTTCATTTTTATCTCCTTATATAAATAGGGCGGGTTTTAACCCGCCCTTTGTATTACAAAATTATGCTGTTACAGTTACTGTGATAGGAATTGTCTTTGCTGCAAATTTTGCTTCAAGTACATGGTTACCTACTGTCATATTTTTAAGGTATTCCTTTTTCAAAGTTAATGTACCTTCTGCAAATTCGTAGTCTTTTCCGAATACCAATACAGTACCAGTATCATCGGTTACAGTACGAATTGTAATGTCTGTTGGTGTTACAGCTACAGTTTTATCTGCTGTAGCTGCCTTAGAGAATGCAGCTGTAGGAGATGTGATTTTAACTTCACCAATCGCAATCAAATCGCTAATTGCGCCATACCCTGTCAAGGATACCTTTAATGTTTGAATTGCATCAGAAGAGTTGTTATCTTCAAAAGATGTTACATTCGCCCATCCTTGTTTGTAAGAACCATCCGGATATTCTACACGAACATACACAGCCTTACCTTCACGGAAGGAATAGCGCAAGATATCCACTGCATTATCATTTAACACATATAGACCATCATATTCGATGCTCCAAGATTTCATACCAGGGATGCCTTTTTTCCATCCACCACTAGATTTATCAGAACCATCCAAGGAATCTGCCTGTTCTTTAAGTGGTGAGTTCTTTTGACCACCAACCAATAACCATGTTAATGGTGTTTGTTTAGATGCAATATACAATAACGTATCTTTACCAGCTACCGCCTTTGTATCACTAGGTGCCACTGGTAGTGCTGTAATTTGCTCTTGTGTTAATGCCATATTAATTACCTCCTAATCAATTTCTTCAATTGTGTACTCAATCATCATGATTCCATGATAAGCACTAGTCTTATCTTCGTATCGTTCCCCTATTGCCTGATATAAAGATATATGAGCATCACCAACCTGTTTAAACCCTTCAAGTGGTAATTGGTAATGTCTAACTAATGTAGCTACATCATTCAGAATTTCATTAACCTCTTTCTTACCAGGTTGATTACTCCATATATCTATTTGCTGACTAATTCTATGTACTGTATGTGTTTTATTATCTTCCACAGGTACACCATGAAACTCACCCAGCCAAATATACGGCATTTCTTCATCCCCTGCAGGTATACGATCATATACAGGGGCCGTCTGTCCTTCTGACAGCAGTTTATAAAATGCTTTTTGTACAGCATTAAATGGAATAGTTTTTATCTTCATTTCTTTATTGCCACCTTAATTGCGCCTTCAATCGTTGGACGAACCTTATCCATAGCCGGTTTCATAAATGGCTTTGCAGATATTGCAGGAATTGTAGCATTAGTCATAAACCATCCAGCCGCTCCTGGCGCCAATGCTTTTTTCTTTTTAGGCATTACTACATGCCCCTTTGTCCCAAATTCAATTAAATGTGCTACCGGTGAATTTGTGAATACCCGTCCATAGATACCTTGACTATGTGTTTTAATTTCTTCCCTTATTGTTCCTTTAAATTTACCGGTTATATAAGGTGCCAATTGAATTGCCACAGTTAATACTTCATGCGTTTTATTCCTTGTAACTTCTTTAATTCGTTCTTGTGTTTCAGAATTATAATTGTGAATATCTCGCATTGCCTTATAAGTGGCATTAGATATATCAGCTTTTACAAATGCCATAGTTACCTACCGTTTCTTGATTGCCTGACATGTCAATATATAAGAGTCCGTATTATACTCTATGTCTAATATTTCATAATTTGTATTACGGTACCTAATAATACAATCAGTATCAATTGCTTTTAACGGTCGTATCTGTATACCTTGTGTAATTGCTGTAGTAGGACCTTTCCCACTATCACCATCCCAAAATCTTGGTTTTAAAATAGCGGCCCATACCGTGGCAATTCTACGTGGTTTTTCTTTTTTTAAACCACCTTGTCCATCCGGCTCTATGGTCTGCCGTAATATTTCTATCCGGTTCTTCATAGATCCAATCCGTAACATGATTACTTACCTTTACCGGACTTAGGACCTTTACCACCGTCATCATTTGTTTCATCATCCGATGTGTTTTCATCACCGTCATTATTGTTATTTGACTGTATAATTGTTTCTTCATCAACAGCTTCAATTAATCCCAATTCTACATATGGTTGTGCTGTTTCGATTTCAATGTCTACTACGTCATCAATTTGAAGCCATTGGCTATCAATGATTGTTGGATGCAATACTTTTACTTTCATTTGCTACCCCTCTTTCTTATGTTCAATCTGCAGTAATAATGAAGTAATAGTAAACGGTAGTTCACCACCACCGCCTACTACATTCCGATTATCATACCAATGCCCACATAACATATTAACGACTAAAAGCATTTGACTATTATTTTCGTCAAATGCTTTTCCTGTGCCGTTCTCTATATATGTTTTTGCTGCTTCAATATAATTTTCAATTACTGTATTTTCATCATTACTGTCTACCCGTAAATATTCTTTTACATGATCCAGTAACTTTTGCATAGCAATTACCTTATGCTAATTTCAACTGCCCAAATACAGCCGCTTCATTATCTACTACTTTTGTATCAAAACGAAGTGTACCACGGATATTATATCCATCTGTTACGAACGCGTTACCCCCAATGTTTGTACCTAACAATGTAATTGCTTCACGGTCAAACAATGTAATTGCTTCTGTTAAATCCCCAACAATTACTGGTGCATTTTTCCCGCTACCAGTAGTATCTGTAGGTAATACTTTATTACTTGCCACTTTAACCACAACACCGCTTAACATTTTCTCAGTTGGATTTAATGGGTTAGGTTGCAATAAATAATGACCTTGTGTATCTTTCAATTTATCAAGATAGTTATAACCATCTTGGTTAGTTAAAATCACCGAAGACAACGCAATTGCTGGATCTAAATCCACATTTAAAATGTCTTTTAACCCATCAATACCTGTAATTGGTTTTTTCGTAAGCGTATTGATTAATTTAACAATTTCCGTATTACGAGTAATTGTATCCTTTTTAGCCAACCAACGATACAAATATTCCAATAAGTTTTGGTCTGTATCCGCCAATAGTTCACTAGAAATCGGTAAAATTCCTGCATATTTTTGAACTTTGTATTCAATACGATTAAATTCCGGAGTTTCCAAATTTGCAATGTTTGCCAGTTCAGCTACATTTGGGAATGCTGTCATGGTAGAAAGCTTTTCATAAGTTCGCTCCCCACTCATAGTGGCAACCTTTTCAACACGTACTAATTCATCCAATGGATTTAATGTTCGTTTCAATTCATTAATAGCTGTCTGTACATCTTTAGGAACAATAAACCCACCATCTTTACCCGTTCCTTCATTCAGTGTGCTAGCACGCACCAATACTTCATTTTCTTCTTTAGATAATTGATTGCCACGCAAAGCACGAGCCATGATTTGATTTACATCAATATCATTATCATGATTTTGATGTTGACGTGCTTCTGGTGGTACAGTATCTACACTGTTTTCACCCAATGTAATTTCTACTTGTAATTCACGTTTTAAGCGGCGCAATTCTTCTGTTGCTTGCTCCGCATCATCCAGTTTACCTTCATTCATCAGGCCACGGATTTCTTCATTTTTTGCTGCCATCTTTTGGCGTAATTCACGTTCTTTTTCGTTCATTGTTTATCCCTCCAATAATTCCAATTCAATTGCTAATTTACGTTTTCGAACTTCATCTAGTTCATTTTGTTGAGTCCTCTTGAACTCTTCCAAATCACGTTTTGCCGTATCTGCTTCTGTATCTGGATATGCCGGTGTCGTAACAATCGAAACATCCCATAATCGTTTGATCGCCGTAATTGTTCGAATGTATACATTATCATCTTCATCCCATATCCATTCAGAACCACTTGGAGCCAATGAAAATGCAAATGAGCATTGACCTACAACACCCGCATCAAGATTTGTAATTAAATCTTTTGCATATGTTGTTTCTGTTGGTGTTAATCTAAAATACAAACCAGTGTCATCAACTTTAAGCTCCAATGACCCCGCCCCTGATGGCACAGTATTACGTGCCAATGGATAACTTTCATCATGGTTATACAAAGCAACGACATTATTCATGTCTGTATTGTCCAAACAGTTTTTAGATAACATTTCCACAAAGCCACCCATATTTTCTGACCGGGTTCCAAACTTCAATGCATAACCTTCGATATATGGTAACTCACCGTTATCATTCTCCACCTTCCGGATTTCTATCTTGGTCTGAAGTGTCCTCCGTTCCTTGTCCATTCCCCTCACCTCCTTTCACTGTTAAGTCTTCACCAGCTTTAATTTTTGCCAGTTGTAATTTCTCCAAATTATCGGTAGTCGTATAATTTAGAGATATAAAATGCTTATCACCCATACCATCATTCATAGGCTTTTGCTCTTCCATGGCTCGCACTTCATTTAGTGTGTATACCCCAGTCTGAATCATCTTTGTGTAGTATTCAGCCCTAGACTTACTATCTCCTCGAAGTTCCGCATCAGCATTAAATTTTACATAATATTGTTGCCGTTCTATTTTAGTAAATAATTTGTAGTTTAGTTCTTGTTCCCATTGCATAAAAATAGGAAGCAGTGTTGACTTGATATATTCAAGCCCCATTGCTTCCGCATTTGCATAGGTTGCTCTATCTAGTTGTGCTAATTTATGAGGAGGTACCCGGTAAACTTTAGCCACCTCATTAATCCCAAATTTTTGCGTCTCAATAAATTGTGCTTGATCAAGTTGCATACCTATGGTCTGAAACTTTAAGCCCATATCCAATACAACTGTTTTACCAGCATTATCTGGACTCGCATACCGGCTTGCAAAATCTTTCCTCAACTTATCCTTTGCTTCTTGATTGATTTTTGAATCTGTCTGCAATACACCTGACACTAGTGTTCCATTCTTGTAGAAATTGCTGATAAATTCTTTCGTTGAATTCTGCCCTCGTAATTCATCAACCAATGTTCTCCATGGTGCTTTACCTACAATGCCATCTCTAGCCATTGTTTTAAAATGCAATACATCAGATGGTTGTAATGTAATTGTTTCACCTTGTAATGTTTGTGTTTGATATGTTAATCGCCCAGTTTTTACATCCAAATATGGAGCAGTAGATGATGGTTCTAATGGCCATATTGCTTTTGTAAATCCATCATTTCCCCAGTCAATAAATGCGAAGGCATTGCCATACAACCCCACATGCATTTGTAATGTTTGTTTCAATGTAAATGCACTCATTAAATGGTTAGGCCTTGTATATAACAATTCTGCTACAGGATGTTTCATCCCTTTTGTTCTATCTCCATCTCCATAATATGTATGGATTGGAAGTTTTGCTAAATCATCTGCCAAGATGCTGACACAGGCAAATACATTTGAGTTTTTTATAACATCACTTACCCGCATAAATTTATTTGTTGATGTTCCTAAGAAATCTATAATTGAATCCGCATCAACATGATTAGGCTGCATATAGCCATCCCTTTTTTCAATGAACTTTCTTAGTATCAATTGTTATATCTCCTTTCCTATTCTCCATATGGTCTATCCCTCGTTCCTTTTCTTTCAACATGATACGCCGTTCCAATTATGTACCCAAGTACACAGGAGGCCAACGCAACACTATATATGCCTACTATCGTATGGATCATAAATCCTCCGATGCAAAAAAAGATGGCCCCTATTGTAAATAGCATGTCATCAATTATACTTCCTATTATTTTTATATATTTCATTACGACTCCTATAGACTAAACTCATCACTCATTATGTATGCACTTAAATCATCATCAGCTGCTACTTTTGCCCTTGTGTATGCATTTATTATGGCTGCTATTGGGTCAATACGTTCAGTACTTTTTGCCTTATCTAACATAATATTTTCTTGAGCATCAACTTTTGTTACAGCATTACTAATTGCCCAATCTAATAAATCATTAGTTGGGTGCAATATATTGCCTTGATATGTTTCTGCTCTGAACGACTTTGTAGGTTCTGACAATGTAATAATACCTTGCCTGATTTCTACAATTCCCCATCCTTTATTTGACTCTAATTCTTGGGTATAGTGAGTAGCATTATATGGATCATAACAAACATCTTTAATATTTAATCCATATTTATTTAATGTTTCTTCAATCCATTTAGTCATAAATCGATAATCAACAATTTCACCTGGAGTAATTGTTAGCCATCCTCTTTCACTCCATAGTCTATATGGGATTTTATCTGTTCGTTCTTTTGTTTGTACTGTTTCTTCCGGTATAAAACCATGTGCTAAAGTAATAAATTTCTTACTGTTATTAATATCTACCGGGATTACTATCCCAGCAGCTGTAAGGTCAATTGTTTTTGATACGTCAATACCTACATATGCATCATATCCATATAGTGATATTCCTAAATCGTTTTCAAAGTCCTCATTTAATCTTCCTCGTGCCTTCCATTTTGCCATATCAATATATGACTGCGCTGATTGTTTAACCCATATATTCATATTCTTAGTCATAAATGACACCATCTTTTCTGGGCTTTCTATCGCTGACATATAATTACTTCTGATATTCTTTAATCCTACCTCATATGTAGCTGCAATTGGATTTGCTTTTATCCAACACTCTTCATCGTTTATGTCATCAATCAGATTCCCTTCTTCATCTCGATCTAATTCATTAACCATACAAAAATAATCCGGTATATCAAATTCGATATCCGGATTTAGGATTTTACTTACTAATGGATATTCAATTCTATAGCAAGGCCCCCCTAAATTATTACCTGCTGTTGTAATAATAAATAATAAAGGTTGTCGCCGTGCAATCATACCTGTCTTAATGACTTCTAATATTTCATCTGTTGGATGCGCATGATATTCATCAATCAGTCCACATTGTGGATTTAAACCATCGCCAGTTTTTCCATCATCTTTAGACAAAGCACGCATTATTGAATTACTTTTAATATGTACAATCGTACTATATGCTTCTTTCCATTTGCCTTTAAACAAAGCACTTGATTTTTTAAGCATTGCCAATACTTCATTGTAAATGATTTTTGCCTGGAGTGTTTTAGTCGCACCTATATAAACTTCTGAATTATCTTCACCAAGTGCCATTAATTCATAATCACCAACTAGACCTAATGATTGAGATTTTGCATTTTTTCTTCCCACTTGCCAATATGCCTTTGTAAATCTTCTATACCCAGTATCTTTATGAATCCATCCATAAATGTTACCAAATATAAACCGCTGTATTGGTGTAAATATAATGGGCGTATTTACTAGCACGCCTTTAGTATGCTTATGTAAACTTGCCCATTTATAAAATCTCTCTGCTTTTGCATCATCAAAGATATAAGGGAATTCATCCGTTCCTTCACGGCTTATATCCCTCAGAAATCTTTCACATGCCCATCTATGTTTCTGGCAACAATGCTTGGTGTCATTAATACAGTCTTTAGCATATTGTATTAACTCTTCCTTTATTGTCATATATCACCAAATCCATTCTGATCTAATTCTGTTTTTTCTTCCTCTGGCGGTTTCTTAGGTACGTTTTTAATTTTAGCCAATGGATTCAAGAATAACCTATCTTCCATTTTAACCAATGCATCCATCTTTGCATTGATTGCTTTATCAAGTGCAATGAGTCCACCTATTGATAAGATAAATTCGTACTTCTCTATCATCTTCTCAATTCGTTTTTCAGGGACTCCTTCATCTTTCAACTCTTTTTCAATATAATAATGTTCTTCAATATTAATTGATAATTGGTTGATTATCGCTCTTCGTTCAATTAAATCAAGATATTCACTATAGGCCATACAGTAGCGACCTAGCATCCCAACATCTCCGGATGCTACAAAATTAAAATCTTTATAAAGACGCATTAATTCTTTCCATTTTGCATATGCATTTTTGTTATTTTTTATATGTTTTGGACATACTAATTTATCATTTCCAAAACGTATTTCTGTGTTTTTTCTATGTTCAATTTCAGCTTTTGTTAAATGTCGTTTATTCCCATCAGCCATTATTAAATCTATAGGTTTCGCATTTCGGCCCACTACTTTTTCACCTCTTTTCATTGCCTATAAAATTTTCGTTTCTCAGAAATAGTTTATTTCACGAACTTTTTACGAAGAAAGGAGCCACACGGTCTGGGTTTTCAAGGTTCAAACATTTTTAAATAGGGGGGTATTCTCACTATTTATCATTATCGTTTAACCATATTACCAAAACCGCCATTTTCTCTTGCTGTTTTCTTATCATGACAGCGTTTATTCATAGCTTGCCAATTATTCCTATCCCAAAACAATTTCATATTTCCTCTATGAGGAATGATATGATCCACTACATTTGCCGCCAATGGATTTCCTGATGCCTTGCATTCGGCACATTCACATGTTGGATGTTCTGCAAGAAATACCTTTCTAGCTTTATCCCATTTAGAGGTATACCCTCTAGCATGTGCAGATAGTCTTGTATTATCTTGTTTTACTTTATGCTTTTCACAATATCTATCTGTTGTTAATTCATGACATCCAGGATACCTGCATTCATGCCTTGCTCTTTTCATTTGTATCTCCACATAAAAGGCACCCACTAATAATGGGTGCCTTTTATTTCTTCTTCATTCCATATTTATTTACACTATCATTATACCTTTATCTTTACGACACGTCCACGACACTTTTACGACAATTTATTTTTAATCCCGGTTAATCCCCACAGAAGAATGGACATCTCTTCCAATCCTCTTTTGATGTATCGCTGCACTGTTCTTTCATCGACTTTAGGATTAAATGAATCGCCAATGTTCTGCAAGGATTCATTGTCAATATAATATCGTCTTACGCAATCACAGTAATTAACTCGCCTGCATTTGCAACGTTCATTATAGATATCAATCATGTTATCTATATGCCGCATCATGAGTTCGGTTTGCTCCTTACTCTTAATTATCGATTTAACCATTACCTTGCTATCATCATCAAACATTTCTCCTAATAATTTATCAAGCCATAAATCTTTAGCTTGTGATGAGTCAGATATACTATTCTCTACATAAGTCTTTAACTTATTGTAATGTTTGAATAGCTTCATGGTATTGTGTCTAAGAGTATCTACCGTTTCCTTTTCATTCTTACTTATTTCTTTCCTATATTCTTCTATTGCTGTTTTAGCCGCAATAGTCGTTATCTCTCTTATTAGTTCCTGTTCAGTCAATGGCTACCTCCCGCATCAAGTACCTTGTACTTATTCCCCTTGTACCACTTTTAATGCCGATTCTGTCCAATCATATATATGCTCATCCGCATATATAAAATATCCATCTTTACCGTCTATCTTTTTATTTTTCCCTTCTACATATGTAAAGATGCTTGGTGTCCCCCATGTACTCGTTGCATATGCATCATTATGGATTACTTCACCATGATCATATATAACCCCACATGTATTTTCCCAGTCTTCATTAATACCAGCATATACCATTATATTAGGGCCATGATTTACAATATGTTCTGCTACTTTATCCCAGTTAAGATTTCTTATTCTTTCTCCTCTTAATTGTGCTTCTATATTATTATTGATGCATTCCATTGTATCCATAATTTTTCACCTATTAACCCACTTCATACAACCAATCCTTAAATAGTTCATAACATCGCTTTCATTCAACAACCTTACATTTTTGCGTTTCTTTGCCCTCTTAATGTATTTAACTGCTTCGCCTTTGTTTTGAAATAAATTAACCACTATTAACCCCGCATCACCTAATAAGCTTTCTATTTCATCCTTATGGTCTTCATACAGGTCTTGTGGTATTGCATAATACAAATATCCTACATGTAAATGATCATGATATCTTTTCTTCTTAAAATCTGCCCTAAAATCTTGAATGCTTATCTTTATTTCTACTTCAGTGATAACTCTTGCTTTAAGATTGAAGTAGATTAGATCTGCTTCATATTGCCCCTTACCTCTTCCATCTCCATGCATTGTTATGTTAGGAATGGTAATATTCTTTAAAAATAAATGCCGGCCCAATTTCTTTTGTATTTCTTCTTCCGTCATATCTTACAGCCCCTTATGCTACCTTATTTGGCTCTTTTCTGTTTTGCATTCGCCCTATATCTTGCTCTATTAGTTTGCAACCGTTCTATACGCATTTTCTCTTCACAATCATAATCACTGCATATCACTCGGTTGGTTTTATTTGTATAGAATTTCTTACCACAACATATACAGTACCGTTCATACTTATATTTCTTTGCTTCTTCCGCATCACGCTTCGCTTGTATTTCTGCCCTTACCTCAGCTACTGTTCTCTTCTTTGGTATTGGCTTTCCTTCTATACAATCCGGACAATGCTTTTCTGACCTTACTGGTGTGAATAACTTATCACACCTATGACATTTCATTTGCATAACTTTTACCATCCTTTATTTAATTTAAACTCAACAATTTCAAATTCTAAATCTAATTCTTTATGATTCTTTACTGTTCTTATATATTCTTCTGCTAATTCTTTCTTAGTAAATATGCCTACCATAGCCTTTTCTCCGCCCAACATAGTAAATACTGCATATACCTTTTCTTTCATCTATTTATTTCCTCTTTATAATTCACAATATTCTAATAAATTCCCTTGTGTTTTTACATCGCTAAGCATTTCCTCTTTAGCCTTTATGTAAAATTCCTTTGATATTTCAAACCCATATGCACTACGTCCTAACTCCATAGCTGCTCTTAATGTTGTGCCGCTACCTGCCACAGGATCTATTACTACATCACCTTCATCAGTAAAGATTTCTATCAATCTCTTTAATACTGATACAGGCTTTTGTGTTGGATGAATTTTAGGGATCATATTCTTATTATCCCTACGCCATTCAAACCAGTTAAATATCATCTTGTGATTATTATTAAACTTAGGTAGTTTATCCCTGTACAAAATTAAGGCATATTCTGTGGCCCCTACTACCCTCATATTTGCTTTCAATGCCTGTGCCGAATAATTCTTGATGAAAAAAATAGGAATGTAATTCTTAAATCCATGTTTCTTAGCATATTGGATTACCATAGATTGTTGTTCATAGCTACAGAACACAATCATACATGGAGCCTTGCCCCTCTCTTTTGGTTCTTTTTTTAATAGGCGGTTACAGAAATGAAAATATTCTGCAATATTGAAGTTATGATCTGTATTAAAGAATGCCTTTCCTGCTTTCTTACTTTCACCATTCTTATTGTTCCCGCCTATATACCACATGGGATTGCTGGCATATGCTGCCCCCCCCCAAATTATATGGAATATCGGCTATTACAAGTTGTGCCTTAGGTATGCCATATCTTTTATAGTTCTGAAAATTATCATTAAATAATTCTACTTTCATATTCTGTTCAATGCCTTCCATTCATCTAGTTTGAATACAGCCTTACCATGCTTTTGAGCATATTCATATTCACCTTTACATCCTCTACTCTGTTCCCATCCATCACATAATACTAGGATGTCGCAATGACCTAAGAGACCTAAGCAAATATCTAGCCCCTTTTGGTATTCATCGCCTGTCAAATAAACAAATCCATAGTTGTGGATAGGCGATACATAATCATTTGCTGTATCTGCAAATATTAATTCATTCATGATTACATCTATCTTTTCTCTATTTCTTTTCTTCCCACCATAAGGATGGGCTACATAGATAAGTTTCTTACTCATTAATTGAATCCCCTCGCTACTCTATTACTTTCTAAATGTCCGCATCAGCGTGATTAGCATTATTTTCTCTTTGCCTTTTCTTTTCTAGCATCTATATACCCGTTACAATTTATGCACTTCTTAGCCATGATATAAGGTACTTTTACTCTAATTCCTCTTTTATCCGGCACCGGCAGCATTAATTTATTTGGGCATTTACAAGTAGTTCTTACAAACAATCCTTGATTGCCTGTAAACTTTACTGCATGCTTACAGGTTTTTGCTTTTAAAAACATATCCTTTGGTCTTGCCATTACCGCATCAACCTTTCCGCTCTTTCTATGGCCTTATTTCGTTTCTTCTCTATTGGCAATATCTCTGCATTGCCCTTATCAAAAGGGGATTTGTTCATCATTATTGAAGTTGTCAAAATTCGATGGTTCATTATGGCCCCCATTCAATGTGGCCCCTACAAAACTTGTAACTACTTCTGTTACATATCGCTTTTCACCATTCTGATTTTCATATGATCGTGTTTGAATTCTTCCCTGTACCAAACATTTGTTCCCTTTCCGTAAGTTCCCTATTTCTTCTGCCAGTGTTCCCCACGCTACACAGTTTACAAATGCCGTCTGTTCTTTTGCTTCCTTTGTATTGGCATCAATATAGGTATTACTTGCAGCTACTGTAAATGTTGCTACCGCTCTACCAGTTTTTGTATATCTTACTTCCGGGTCCCTCACTAGATTTCCCATTAGATTAACATTATTCATGCTTATTCTCCTTTACTCTATTTGTTCTATTTGTATAGATACCTTCTACCTCTTTTAATTCGGTAATTGATATCTCCCCATTTAACCATGCAGCACATATAGCTACATCCATAAATGAATTTATGTATATCCCGTCATCTGTTGTATGTATCCCTACTGATATTCCATCCTCTTGAAAATAGATATACTTCCCTGTGTCATTCCATGCATTCATTGCATATGCATTTATGATCGCTTCTCCAGTTGTTCTTGGAACAAATACAAGTCCTCTATATTCCATTAGTTATCTACCCTTTTATTCCATGCCTTTTCACAATCCAAATACATTGGCCATTCTTCAAAATGAGTAACGGCTCCACATTTATCACATGCCACCATATGATGTTTTACTCCTACTTTTATTCCTGTCATAATTCTCATATTTTTATTCCCGCAAAACGGACAGGGCCTTAGTCGATTTTCTCTGTTCATATTCTCCCCTCCAATCAGGTAATCGAATTAGCCTATATGTTCTAAATGAAAATCCATAATTATTTACCCCTTCATAAACACTATCTTTATCTAAGTAGTATCCATTAGGTACTTTAATATCTTTACGCCACTCTGTAGCCTTTAGTATCTTTTTCTTTACTTTCGGCTTTTCAAGATTTGTACTAGATACCC
Organism: Veillonella denticariosi JCM 15641; assembly: GCF_002959855.1. Lineage (GTDB taxonomy): Bacteria > Bacillota > Negativicutes > Veillonellales > Veillonellaceae > Veillonella > Veillonella denticariosi. The sequence continues at coordinate 208,013 of NZ_PPDB01000001.1, read as the reverse complement.
ATTTCTTTCTTATCTGCGCATCATTATGATCAATGTCAGATTTTCTCTCCTTCATAAAATACTTAGCCAACCCTATAGCATCTTCTGCTTCCCCTCTGTAGTACTCAATTTTTGTATAACCATGTGGCCATAGTTTTTTTAATAATTGAGTGGTTAGTTCAATCCCTCTTGAAAGTAATGCATGAAAATGTATGCGCCCCTGCTTTTCCATCACATAAATGTACTTACAGGTTTCCGCCGCCTTATTAAATAAGTCTCTTACCTTTCTAAAGAATTTTCGTATCATCTCTTTTGCATCTAATTCATCTTCCTCATTCCTAAATGTGAGTGTTAGATAATAATCATCTGCCTTGAAATTCATATCTATTAGTAACCTCAATTGCTTTTCAGCCATCCTTAAATTATTCTTTCTTATGACTTCTGGTGTTACTTGCTTTCTTTCACTCCGTATTTTTCTTCCTGGTTTCCCATAGTATGAATTCCCTGTAATATGATCTGATACTTCAATCATATTTTTAGATGTTATAGTTGTTCTTCTTCTCATTTAGTTATCACCTTATGTTGAGTTGTTAATGTATCTATCTAGTCTCACAAAATAGCTATCAAACCGCTATTTTACTAGACTTTTCCCACTATACGTGATATACTAAACATGTAAGGTTTTAGTTATCACATAACTTTAATGGCCGTGTTTCCCGACACGGTCATTTTTCTTTGTCAAAATTACAATGCCAATCACCTTGAGACTTTGTTAGGTATTGGCAATTACTGCAGCAATCCATGCATATCAACTGTTTATGTCTATGACATACTACAGCATGCTTGATTGCTTTTTTACATTCCGGACATGTATTATTTAGTGCTTTCTCATACCATTTAGTACTCATATCCATGCCTTTCTTTTAGTATTGTTTGTAAAACTTTTCTGTATTCTCTTTGATGTGATCCAGCGTGAATTTTAATTCTATGGCAATGCCAGCATAAGCAACATAGATTTTCTATGTTATTTTTCCCTCCTGCTGACCTATATTTGATATGATGGACCTCTTCATAATGCGCCCCACATAAAATGCATTTTCCGTGGTCTCGCTCTATTACTTTCGGCCGGATTTTCTCCAACTCCATATCATTCTTTTTCTTATTTCTACTTTTCTTGCTTAATGGCTTCTTTGAAACCAGTCTTGTTTTGGCTCTTAATGGTGTCCTTTTAAGCATTTTTATCCCAGTCCCTAGCTATTTGGGCCTCAACTAATCTACAATCCAATTTATAAATATTGATGGCTTCCGTAGCACTGGCATAGAGTGTTTTAGCTACATCTCGTTCATATCGTAATTGGCTGATAACCTCATCCCCATTTACCAGTTCCATAATTAGAGATACTTTTTCTCCATTATGTTTTGCCTGTAATATAGCCTTACGTTTTTCAACTCTATATTTCCGTTCTGCTGCTGCTAACTCTATGCCTCGCTCTTTGGCAATCGTAAGGGCCTTATTTAAATCATCTCTTTTCCTATTTAAGTAAGGTAATAGCTCCCAACTATCTAATTGCTGCATACTGTTTCCTTTTTAGTTCTTTAATTTTCTTGTTATAAAGCCATATTCGTTTAATTTTTTGAAGTAAATAAATTCCTATACTGTAAGCGATCATGTTGATGACATTAAACAAAACATCCCCCCATGACTCTGCAAATTCAATGCCACCATATAAACCAAATACAATGACACCAAATAACCACTGTATCGCTGTAATTACCTTATCCATATCTACCACTCTTATGCCTTTAACCATTTCATATGTTGTGAACGCATCCACATTTCAAATTTATCTACATGGACCAATGTTTGTTGTGGTCCAAGTTGCATACAAATTTCGTCAAACTTTCCTTCATTGCGGATTATGTCAATCCGCCGATAAATGTACATTTTACTGCGCCCCCATATTTTAGCTAATTTGCTAATGGGAACGTATTTAGGACTAATATTATCCATATAGTTACCCTCTTATTGTTAATATGTTATGTTCTATCAAATGTTTTTTATGATGAATTGGCTCTACTTTGATTGCCATATATCCACCATCATTATGTAAGTATCGTTTGTAATATATTGGTTGTTGTTTAATCTTTTTCTTTCTACCCATTTTCTTTTTGATATTCTCCTTTAATATTCTTTTCATGTTTGTTTCATTTTTATTAATAAGTTGTTGTTATAATCGCCTTAGAAAATAGATTGTTATTATAGATGATTATTTAATTACTCAATTAAATACCTCTTTGCTTTTAACTTTTGATTATTATGAATGCTATAAACATTCTAGAAAGGAAGTATTTTTATGGATTTAAACCTTACTCTCAATTTGCCTGAACCAGTAAATAAAGTGTTAAACCCTGTCACAAGTGCTGCCGGTGAAACCTTAGCAAATATTTGGAATGGTTGCTTTGCCTATGTAAATACTTGGTCTAAAAAACAAGTTATTAAACACGAACATTCACTTTTAGAATACAAACGTAGTATTGAAGAAAATTTTGCTAATATTCCTGAAAATCATCTAGTTGAACCACGATTAAGTATTGTCGGACCTGCTATAGAAGCTTCTAAGTACTACATAGAGGAAGAATCTATTAGAGAAATGTTTTCCAAATTAATAACAGCAGATATGGATGATCGAAAAAGAAATTTAGTACATCATTCATTTATTGAAATATTAAAGCAAATGAATCCTACTGATGCTAAAATACTTGCAGAATTTGATAATCCTACAACACTTTTACGCTGTCTTATAAGAAGAAAATCTACCCCAGATGTATCATTATCTATAACAGATATATATTTGTCAGAAAACTTTAAAGAATTTGACCAATCACACTGTATTTCTATAGCAAATCTAGACCGATTAGGCTTAATTTCAATTCCAACTAGAAACTTAGGTGGTATTTTGGTCGATTCAGAAAATTCAGATGCTATTACTAGATTTAAAGCGACTAATCTCTATTCAGTTATAGTTTCTGATTGTAATAATCCATTATCTGATTATTCAGATTATGAAATAGTTACCTACAACGGTTATTTAACTGAGCTAGCTTTTAGCTTTAAAAAAATCTGTCTCTGATTCAAAAATTTTCTTCTCCATAAATCCAAACATTTTTATTGTTAAAAATCCCGCTACAGTAACGTTAATAAACGTTGAAAATAAAAATCCCAGTGTTAATAACACATATGTATACCCTTCCATCTTTTAAACCTCGTTTCCAGTCTTAAACAATTAACAATTTAATTTACATTTATCTTGCCTCACAATGTTCACAGAAATTTCCATCTATCACTTCTGTATTACATTTGGGGCATTTTACTTTTCCTGTTTCATTTTTATCACCTCATTAAAAATCTCATTTTTGAGACTATTTTGATAAAAAAATAGAATAAGCTTCCGAATCAGTTAATGAAAGTACCGCTTTAATTCGTAATGCCTCTTCTATTGTAAAATTGTTTCCATCTTTATCAAGTCTTCTATAAAACGTGCTTCTATCAATTCCAACTCTATCAGAAAACTCTACAATATTATACCCACAACTTAATATTTTTGCTTTTAAAGCCTGTACATCCATATACATCACCTCCCTTGATGTTTGTCTCATTTTTGAGATTAATTAAAGTATATCCCTATCATTATATTTCGTCAAGATATTTTTTCTCATTTTTGAAACATTTTAAACTTTTTAAATTTATTTGTTGCAAATATGATACACTTATACTATACTTGTCTCAAAGGAGGAGAAGTTATGACTGAAAGGATACATGAGCGTATAAAACGTTTACGCAAACAGAATAACTTATCTGTAGATGAGATCATTAAAAAATTAAATATTTCTCGTGCGACCTATTATCGATATGAAAGTAATGAAATAGAAAAATTACCATTAACGATACTTGAACCACTTGCAAACATATTAAATACTACTCCTGCATATTTAATGGGATGGGAAAATCCGCATCAATCTACACTCAATACTAATTCCAACCAAACCGACAGTTACTATTTAGATGCAGAAGCTGCAGAGTATGCGGAAATGCTTCGCACTCGTCCAGAAATGCGTATGTTATTCTCCGCATCAAGAGGTATTTCTAAAGAGGAAATGCAAGAGGCAGTAAATTACATTGAATTTATCAAATCTAGAAATAAAAAATAATGCTATTAGGGGTTGTTAGTTTGATTATTAATATTATTGAGTGTGATATTCCTAATGTAAAAGCCATTTCATCAACTGGGGAAGATGAAGGTGTACACAATATTTATATCCGTAAAAATATGTCTATTGAAGATATGCGTAACGAAATAAAGCACGAGTTATTGCATATTATTAATGATGATTTTTACTTAGATCATCATGTTAATTTAATTGAACATATGGTAAGACGTAGAGAACTTACTGATGATGTATTAGAAGAAATCGACTTTTATCATCATGTATTATAGATTTCATGCCTTTTTGTTGACATCAACAAAATCATAGATCACTTATATAGGCCGTTTGAGTTGCAATGGCAACCTTTATATATTTCATTATTAAAATGGGAGATTTTATTATGAAAAAAACATTATTAGCAGGTTTAATTGTAGCATCTTTAGTTGCTAGTGGTTGTGGCGGTGTAACCAGCAATAAGTATACCTTAGAGAAATACAATAAAATTCAAACAGGTATGACATACGAACAAGTCAAAGATATTTTGGGAGACCCTGGACAACCTTCAGCAGAAAGCAAAATGCCTGCTATTGAAGGGGTATCTGGTGAAGTTGTTTTTAAAATCTATCAATGGCAAAATAGCGATGGATCTAATATGCAAATCTCATTTACTAATAATCATGTTGATATGAAAGCACAAGCTGGATTGAAATAAATCGGATGTAACTAAACAAAATAATGCCCCTTATCCTCTAACATGTAGGATAAGGGGCTATCATACAACCTAAGAAGTATATAACTTACAATTTTAATATTATTTAGTGTCAAGTATGATATACTATAGATAGTGAATTGACTTCAATGCTACGGGCGTTGGTCACTAAGGCGCTATCTTCGGATAGTGCCTTTTTTATATATCAAAGGTTTTATTATGGCATACGATAAGCCATTACCTAAACTTAAGGAAAAACTTCATCTTCATATGGAAGATAATATTGATAAGTCTATTTATCAATATTCTTGTGATCAATATATTATAAAAACGTATCCTGGTTAAATTCCCATATAAAGGAGGTATAAATTCATGTTAAAAGCAACCCACCAAGGAAAGATTAAAATTGGGAAAAAAGAAATACCTTGTGCAGTACTTGAAGATGGAACACGAGTTTTAAGCGAAACAGGTATTACTAATGCTGTCTTGGGTGGTCGTAGTGGGGCTTCAAGACTATTAGCAAAAGAATTAAAAAATAGCGGGTCCCCTTTACCAATATTTTTAGCATCAAATAACCTAAAACCTTTTATTCATGCGGATTTATTGGATGGCCCCCTTGCTCGCATAGAATATATTAATAGTAACAATAAAATTGTAACTGGATTCACAGCTGATGCACTACCAGTTGTTTGTAATATTTGGTTAGAAGCTAGAGCTGCTGGTGTTCTAATGGCAAATCAATTAGATAAAGCACAAACTGCAGAAATTATTATGCGTGGTCTAGCTCACATTGGAATTGTTGCATTAGTTGATGAGGCAACTGGATATCAAGCCGATAGAGAACAAGAGGCCCTTCAAAAACTTTTGTCTGCCTATTTATCTGAAGAACGTCTAAAATGGGCTAAAATGTTTCCTGATGAATTCTATAAGCAATTATTTAGATTAAAGGGTTGGTCTTACAATCCTATGAGTGTTAAACGTCCTCAAATTGTAGGTAAACTCACAAACTTACTAATCTATGAAAAATTACCACCTGGAGTATTAGAGGAGTTAAAGCGACTAAATCCTATAAAAAATAAACGTACCGGACGAAGAGAGGCAACACATCATCAACATTTAACTAATGATATTGGTCAACGTGATTTACATGATCATCTTATGCAAGTCATTGCAATCATGAGAATTTCCAAAAACTGGCCTGATTTTATGAATAATTTTAAGAAAGCATTTGGTAACTTCGTTCAAGATGAGTTAGATTTTGACATTTAATTTTAGTGTTAATCTATAGAATATAAATAAAAAATGCCCCTATCTAACTACTACTAGATAGGGGCTTACAATTCATATATTCCATCATAAACAGAAAGATATAATATTATGAATACCGAAACAACACAATTTGAAAACTTTGAATCCGGCTATTATCAAAATATGGGAGATTTTAAGTCTTTTATACCTTCCTATATAAACAAAGAATGGGTTTGGATGAATCCTCAAATCAATATGCTTCTTTCTATTGCAGATCAAGAACTTGGTAAATTAGAAATGTACTCTGATCGCATCCCTAATGTAGAGTTATATATCCAAATGCATATATCTATAGAAGCCAATAAATCTAGCAAAATCGAGGGAACAAAAACTACAATCGAAGAGGATTTTATAGATATTGAAGATTTAACTCCTGAAAAGCGTGACGATCAACAAGAAGTAAAAAATTATATTACTGCAATGAACCATGGTATTAATCGCATTATCAATGATGATTTTCCAATATCCACCCGTTTAATTAAAGAAATCCATGAAAAATTATTATTCGGAGTACGTGGTGAGCGTAAAACACCCGGTCAATATCGAACAACTCAAAATTGGATTGGCGGTAATAAGCCTTCTGATGCTAATTTTGTTCCGCCACCAGCAAGTGAATTAAATAATTTATTAAGCGACTTAGAAAATTTTATCCACAATGAACAAATATATGTTCCTCATTTAATTAAAATTGCCATTCTTCACTATCAATTTGAAACTATACATCCTTTTTTGGATGGAAATGGCCGGGTTGGACGATTAATAATTCCTTTATATTTATTAAGTAATAAGCTTCTATCAAAACCTTGCTTCTATATTTCAAATTATTTAGAAAAAAATAGAATTCAATACTATGATGCATTAGATCGTGTCCGCCATTTTAATGACTTATCTGGTTGGATCATATTCTTTTTACAAGCGGTTATTGAAACAGCACGTGTAGGAAGAGAAAAATTTGAAAATGTTTTATTACTAGTTGATAAACACAATGAACAATTAACCAAATTAAAAGGGAATAAGGAGAATTTAAGGGCTGTTTTTAATGCATTCTATGCCTCTCCCATTTTAACTATAACAAAATTATCTCAAACTATTGGTGTTACTTATAATACAGCCCGAAATCTTGTTAATACATTGGTTGCTGCAGAAATTTTAGATGAATTTGATATTCCTGGTAGCCGACATAATCATTATGTTATGTCTGATTATTTGCTTATTTTTGTTTAAAATTTAGTTATCCACTTCTTTCAACTCAAAAAAATTCTTTTTTTTTAGTTATCCACAAGACTCAACGCAAATTTTTACTAATTTTTGAGTTGGAATTTTTTATAATTCCAACTTATAATATGGTACCCTGTAATTTAACTTATCATTGGAGGTGCTTTTATGTGGGTTGAAACCGTTATTTCTAAATCTGGTGTTACCAAATATAAATTTTTAGAACGCTATGTAGACCCATATAGTGGTAAAACAAAACGTGCTTCCGTAACCTATTCTTCTAATAGTAGACAAGCATATAAGGCCGCATCAGCAGAGTTGCAAAATAAGATTGCTGAATTAACTAATACCGATGTTAATAAAGATATACTGTTTAATGATGTTATCTCAAATTATCTTGACTCTAAACGTAGTTTTCAAAAACCATCTACTATTTATGCCTTAGATCGCTTACATAAAATTATTGTGCGTTGTTTTCCGGAAGATATTCTGCTGTCTAAATTATCAACATATATCATTCAAACTACGCTTGATACTATCTCAGCAAAATACGCCTATAATACAACACGTGCCATTGTAAGCCTTATCAAGCAATCATTAAAGTATGCAAGGCGTATGGGCCACATCTATGATATTTCTTTTCTAGATAATATCGAAATACAAAAGCCTCCTACCGATGTTGACCGAATCAAGAAACAGCGTTCTAAATTCTTAACTAAATCAGAATTACAACAGCTCCTTCAACTTATCGATAAAACACATCACCATGTTGCTTTATTGTGTGAATTCCAATCTTTGACCGGCCTTAGATTCGGTGAAATGGTTGCCTTACGTACACAGGATTATGATAAAGCTACAAATGAAATTGATATTAACGGCACATTATCCACGTACGGTAGTGCAAAAGACCCGGACAAACGATTGCCACCCAAAAATGTACATTCTATCAGAAAGGTTCAATTGGATCATCGTGCTTCCCAAATCATTAATTATTTTCTTACTGCTAACCAGGCTCGTAAATTATGGAAAGGACAATTTACTAATACAGATTATATATTTGTAACTGATGGGGGCCTACCTTATGATCTAAATTTTGTTAATAAAATTCTACGTAAAATTAATTTCCATAAACATATAAGCACCCATACATTTAGACACACTCATATTTCATTCCTTGCAGAAGCAAATGTACCATTAAAAGCGATCATGGAACGTGTAGGCCATAATGAGCCACGCACTACATTAGCTGTTTATACTCATGTAACAGATGAAATGCGTAAGGAAATGAACAATGCTATTAATTCTATAGGCAAATCTATTTCCCATAAATAAATCGAACCCATCACATTAAACTTGTGATGGGTTTATTTTTTATAAAAAGGGGCAGCGAAAAGGTGGCAAAAAAGGGGCAAAACTTTGTTATAATGCGTTACAATCCGTAACACTTCAAAGTCTTACCCCTTTCAATTTTACTTGATAACTACTGCATTTGTTACACTTTGTTATAATGCGTTACAATCTGTTAATTATCAAGTAGCTGTGGAGCTGATAATAGGATTCGAACCTACGACCTACTCATTACGAATGAGCCGCTCTACCAACTGAGCTATACCAGCATATGTATAGATTTATAGTACATCTATATACAGGTATTGTCAATTTATATTATTTCAATACGGTATGAAGCCATTGATTCCAATGTTGGAGCACCGAAATGGACAGTGCCGTTACGATAAACATAACCAAAAAGGTTTTGGCAATTCCTAAGTTTACATAACGACGCATGATTTGCGCAGCGATAAATACGGCATAATACTGACTGAAGGTCGTGATAAAATACGCTACATCAACTATGTATCGTCTCCACGACAGAGTATATAAGACAACCCCTATCAAATGAATTAAAACTATGATCAACGTGCGTAACGCGTTCATATAGGACAGGCCATATATGTAATTCTGTACAACCCCTTTATAAGAACCTCGGCCACCGACAAGGTCCAATAAACGCCATAAGATACATCCGCCCAATACGACTTGAACCACGAGAAAAGAAACACTTGCTAATGCAGTAATCCCATCAAATTGAGGCAATCCTTTCAGAAATTTAACGCCCGTAACGGAAATTACGTCTGCCACTACAAATGGTGAAAGATAGGTAACCAAATATAAAATGATGGTGGAAGCCACCAAGTTGATCAGAGCCTTTCTAAAGGTTCCGCCGTCAACAATATTCCAAAATGATCTGTCACTTAATTTTGTAAAGAGGTGTAATATTTCTTTATACCAGCTCATAATGTATATATACCTTCAAAAATACTACAGATAATCGCAGCCCCAACCATAACAGCCACACCTTCAAAGACGGAACCGCTGACACAGGCACCGATAATACGTCCCACGACATTGAACAACAGCATCAGACTCAACACACATAAGCTCACCAAGCTTATCCCCATAATAATTTGCACCCCTATCGGCAATGTGGCAAGGACTAATAAGACGCCCAATGTTAATGTGATCAAAGCTATCACCAGTTGACTGACAGCCATGATGTGAAGTACCCCGGTAACAACAGTCCGCACATAGAAGGTCCGTTCCCTGGCAAGTGCATACCCGCCTACCACAATAGACATGATAAGAGCTTTCACAACCACCCATAACAGATGTGAAAGGTTCCAGAAATCCTGTTGTGAACATAGTCGATTTACAAAACATCCTAAATCATGATGAGACAATAGCGGTAAAGGAATGATTTGTAATTTCAAGAATATAGTGGAATTGCGTATAAACGATCGAATGGCCTCCATATAAACGCTATCCCCTACAATGGTAAATTGATAACATATGAGTGCCAGCACCAGCATAGCGGCAAGTTGCCCATAAACTGTATCGTAACGATATATACGAGCATTCTTATCTTCAACAGGGCTCAATAGGCGATACGCAAATTCTGTAAGACCGGCCAACATATGTTTCACCACCTTTCACAAACGCTCAATAAAATGCCTATGTACATGAAACATAGGCATAAATAACTTGCTATAATCAATAGTTTTAAATATATCTATAAATATAAAATATATTTAAAAAATTCTATTTTATTTCATACTCATTATAGCACAAAAGCAAGGCATACAATATACCTTGCTTTTATAAGTCTATATATTTTTGCTACTAATACTGACTATGATGATATGATTTATCACTGATCCAATTCCACCGTAAAGCTACGCATGTATTCCCTTTAAAAGCAGGAACCCTGCCCCCCATATGATCACAACAAGTATCAGAAATGCCAGTATTGCAATACCGAGCACAGTTAAACGGGAGATATTAATCTGACGGCTCAGCAACGATACACTAACCCAGAAACACCAAAGTATTACGGCATATGATAAATAGACAAAAACCACCAGACCAATATAACGTACATAATTTGAAAGGTTTAACACTATGCAAAGTAACAGAAATATCGTCTGCCATATAGCCAGAACACTCTTAAAAATCTGTCCATATGCCATCTCATACCAGCAAACCGTCAATACAGTTTCATAGGTTGTCTCTATCTTAAATTTACCGGCAATCCAGGAAAATATAACCGAGTAAAGTGCTAGAATAAAATAAAGAAGCACTATACCGAGAGTAATCGAAAATAAACCTTGTCCTACTACCGCACCAAGCTCCGACCCCACCTCGCCTAATGGAACGCCTAAAAAAGCATCGCAGATCAAAGGGATTATCTGACTGCAGAAAATATACAGCAAAAAAGTCATCAATGTGGCAATAAAACCCTTATGACAAGACCCTTGTTCTACAATCTGAGGAATCCCCCGTTTAAACGGAGCAATTACAAGAGCCCAAATATCTGAATACCATTTTGTTTCCATTTTCCCTCCCAAAAACTAAAACCAAACTATATTGGGCTCATTATATCATATTTTTTTATAAATTAGATACTAAATATTCGCATGTAATCAAAGGACATTAACATATATAATAAAAATATATGCTAAACTTAAATTTTGTCCGCTCCCCCATTTGTTTACCTCTCAAAGCAAATAAAACTGGCGACCCGCGGTCGCCAGTTTTATAATTATGTTATTGCAATGATGCAACAATTTTTGTAAGATTTTCATCCATCCGATCGAGATAGGATTTATTATCTTCATTACTTTCGATTGTATAAATCGTTTCGACTTTAGCCCCTACTTCTTGTGCTAATGTTTTAGACACATCAGGGCTTGCCATTTCCTCTGCAAAAATAGTTGTGATATGATTATCTTTGCAGTATTCGATGAGTTTTGCCAACTGTGCCGCATTCGGTTCACCTTCGGCAAATACATCTTCTACACTGTTCTGTTTCAACCCGAAATCACGACAGAGATAAGCAAATGCCGCATGACCTGTTACAAAATTTTTATGAGGTGCTTTGGCGAATTGATCTTCATACTTCTTAATCATAGCATCCAGTTTCGCTACATAATCGGTATAGTTCTTTTCATAATACTCTTTATTCGCCGGATCCGCCTTTACAAGGGCGTCTTTGATGTTCTTCACTTCAATCTTAGCATTCTTCAAAGACAACCATGCATGAGGATCTTCTGCACCATGTTCTTTGATTTCCTCCGGATCTGTATTTTTAATGGCTTCTACACCGTCGGATGCTTTTACAGACACGAGTTTATCATTTTTAGCCGCCGAAATGGCCTGTTCAGCCCAAGGTTCCATACCGAGGCCGTTATACACGAATAACTGTGCCGAAGATAGTTGTTTCATATTTTCCGGTTTCAATTCAAAATCATGAGGTTCCGTGCCGTCCGGAATAATCGTTGATACTTCCACCTTATCACCACCGATGGCCTTCGCAAATTCCACCATTGCATTAAAACTTGTTACCACTTGGACTTTCTTATTTGCCTGTTCTTTCGGAGCATCATTACCGCATCCCGCAAATACAGCAGCCATCAATATACCAATGACTAACAATACCAATTTCTTGACCATAGTAGTCCTCCTTTTTTAATACTGATCGTCTACGCACACAAATAATATGACACCTCTTCTTTGTTGCAGTTGCGACTCAGTTGCATTTGTAATATAGTTATAGTATAAACGTACCAAAAATTTTGTCAATCAGAAAAGTGGTTTTCATATGTTATCAATTAAACACCTTTATTTTTCCTATCAGGGTCAACCGCCATACGTCTTGAACGACCTTAATCTACATATTCATAACGGTGATTATATATCCATCGTCGGCGACAACGGTTCCGGTAAAAGTACCTTGCTTCGTCTTATCTTAGGCTTTCTGACACCTGTAAAAGGCAGTATCAAACGGAGTACAAACAACATCCGTTATGTTTCTCAAAAGAATGATTTTTCCCACGCCGGATTTCCCATTACCGTAAGAGAAATCCTTGACTCCTATCATAAGCTATTGAAAATTAAAGATAAAAACGAAGTAAATCGCGTTCTATCTTTAACCGGCATGACAGACTTTAAGAACCGTCTCATCAGCAAGCTGTCCGGCGGTCAGGCGCAGCGGATTTCCATAGCCCGCGCCCTCATCGGTCATCCGGACCTCATCATTCTCGACGAACCGTCTACAGGTATCGACCGTAAAAGCCAGGAGGGTATTTACGCACTCCTGCGCGAGCTCAACCAGAAGCATCATATTACAATTATTTCCGTAGAACACAATTTGGAAATGGCCCTTGCGAACTCCACGAATATTTATCATATTGCAAACGGACAGGGACATCTCTGCTCCCCGGAACAGTATGCCAACGAAATCATGCACAGTTCAGGGCGCAATCCTGTAGCGCACGCGGACTGCTCCTGTTTCACGGATGTCAGAAATAACAGCGATACAATAAGCTTAGATAATACGGCTCCAATGTGTAACGAAAAATCAAATCCACCATCAGAAGTGCAGACTGATACATTATCAAATGCTACAGCCGAGGAGGTGCACCATGTTTAATTATTCATTTATGCAGAACGCCTTCTTCGTTGCCCTCTGCATTTCTCTACTTTGCCCATGTATCGGCATCTTTATGGTACTGCGCCGCTCCAGCATGATCGGCGACACCATGAGCCACGCATCCCTCGCGGGGATAACGCTCGGTCTGTTGACGAATACGAATCCCATTCTGGGGGCTTTCATCTTCACCGCCATCTGCGGCGCACTCATCGAGTTCCTGCGAAAATATTTCGCACACCATCTCGACCTTATCCTCACCATTATTCTATCCCTCAGCATCGGCACCGCCATCACCTTGATCAGTTCAGGTCTGTTGAAAGCAAACGCCAATGTATTCTTCTTCGGCAGTATCCTCACCGTCAACATGACGGACATGATCAGCATCGGAGCACTCACGATTCTATCGGTACTAACCCTGTATTTCCTGTATAACTCCCTACTCTACATCGCGTACGATGAGGAAGCGGCTCGCGTAGCGGGCGTAAAGGTTGACCTCATCAACTATATTTTCGCCATTCTCATGGCAGCCGCCGTATCCATTTCCATAAAAATCGTCGGTGTCCTCGTACTAAGTGCCATGATTGCCCTTCCGGTAGCATCCGCACTGCAACTGGAAAAAGGATTCAGAGTAACGCTCCTATGCTCCATCGGATTCAGTTTGCTCGCCATGATTATCGGTCTCTTCGGATCCTACTACCTCAATGTGGCGCCGGGCGGCTTTGTGTCCCTCACATCGGTAGGTATTCTACTGATCGTTCTGGTCATCAAAAATATCCGTGCCATCATACGTCGACTCCAATTCAGTAAATAATAGTAAACAATAGTTTTATCTACATAAAATTAGATAAAATTAATCAGCACAGAAAGAAAATTATGAAACACTTACAGTGGCCGGAAGGCATAAAAAAGACTAAACAGCGTGAAGCCATCTGGTCTGTATTGACAACTGCAGATAAACCAGTCACCGCCATCGACATCGCCGACCGAATCGGCGATGGTACAACATGGATGTCCACGATTTACCGCACCTTGGAATTACTGGAAACAAAGGGCATCATCACGCGTACCACCATCATGGGCAGCGATATGGCGTACTACGAGATCACACCACATACACATCGGCACTATGCGGTATGCACTAATTGCGGCGCCATGGTTCCGCTCCATACCTGTCCCGTTGTAGAAATGCCAAAAGAACTGAAGGATGCGGGATTTACCGTGACGGAACATCATCTGGAAATAGCGGGTCTATGTAAAAAATGCAATAACAAGAAATAAAAATGATGCCCAGAGAATCAAACGCCGGGCATCATTTTTATTTACTTTGGATACCTTAAAAACACAATATAGCATAGCCTTACAGGATGGTAAGGGCAATATACGTCTATATACAAAAAGGACGTAACTGTATAGTTACGCCCTCTATAGTTTCATAATATATTCTATTTAACCGTATTCAGCTTTCACCAATCACAACATCAACGGAGCCACAAGGAATCCAAGTGCCACGGAGATAGCGATGGCGAGCACGCCCGGAATGAAGAACGGATGGTTGAATACGAGATTACCAATTCGCGTAGAACCCGTATCGTCCATCTGAACAGCCCCTAACAGTGTCGGATATGTCGGCAGTACAAAAAGCGCCGATACAGCCGCAAAGGATGCGATAATGATGTACACAGATTCCGTATGTTCCGGTGTAATACCCAACGCCAGGATTACTGCCGGCACCAAAGCCTGCGTCGTAGCCGCCTGGCTGTAGAGTAATGTGCTGGCAAAGAAAAATGCCACCGCCAACAGGAACGGATATGCCGTTACAAGGCTGGACGCGAGAGCTTTAATTTCAGGGATATGTCCTTTCACAAAAGTATCCCCGAGCCATGCAACACCCAATACGCAGACACAGGCGGATAAGCCAGATTTGAACGTGCTTGTATTAACAAGATCCGCCGTATCAAGCTTACAGAAGAATGTAATCGCTGCCGCGATAATCATCATAAAGCCTACGATAGCATCATTCCGACCGAAGATAACCGGCTTGATGATACCGATATTTTTAGAAATAGCCGTCGCATAAAATACGATACAGATAATGCCGATTAAGAAAATCAAAACAGACGTCTTTGCCCCCGGTTTCAAGTGGAAATCAACACTCTTTTCACGAGGTGGCGCCACATGGCCCGCCGCCAATCGTTCCCGGTAAACCGGATCAGAAGATAAATCATTATTCGCAAATGTGGACATGATAAACGCCGTAATCATAACGCCCACAAAGGTTGTGGAGATACAGATGGCGAGCAGTGTCGGATAATTCACGCCAAACGGTTCAAGGAATCCGCTCATAGCCACGACCGCCGCTGATACAGGGCTCGCGGTGATACCGATTTGACTTGCCACCACGGCAATCGACAACGGAACGGAAGGTTTAATATTCTCACTCTTCGCCACTTCCACGATAACGGGAATCATGGAGAATGCCGTATGACCGGTACCTGCCAAAATCGTAAGAAAGTACGTTACGGTCGGAGCAAGATAGTTGATATGCTTCGGATTTTTACGCAAAATACCTTCCGCAATACGCACCAGATAATCAAGGCCGCCGGCGAGTTGTAATGCACAAATCGCTGCAATAGCAGACATGATTATAAGGATTACGTCCCATGGAATCTGTCCCGGGAACATCCCCATCCCGAGACTCAAAAGGACTACCCCCAGCCCGCCGGCATAACCGATACCCATACCGCCGAGTCGTACACCGAGGAAGATGGCCCCAAACAAAATAATAATCTGCATAATTACATAAATGTCCATACGATGACCTCCTTTATACATATATAGTATCATAAGTATACTTAATTATCATAGTGAAACAGCATTGTATAGAATATAGTTTTTAAGTTTCAATATACCCCCATAAAAATAAGCGCCGCACGTATCGTTTGCCCATACGGAGCAATATATCGATAAGTGCGGCTCTCGTTTATTATATACTGTTAACGCTTTATAAAATAATCGGCTTCATATCTTCCAGTACGCCTTCCTCTTCAGTGGCACGGCGAATGCTTTCACCGACGATGCGTACCATATCCTCAAGCTGTTCAACGGTGGAGGCCAACGGAGGCATCAGAATCACCACATCCCCGATCGGACGACAGATGAGACCCTGTTCGCGGGCCAATACGGCAACCTTCGCGCCGACCGCATCATTCGGACGATATGCTTCGTGCGTTTTCACATCCTTTTCCAGCTCAATCCCCACGATGAGGCCTCGTTGGCGCACTTCTTTTACATGTTCGAGGGATTCGATCGGTTTCAATGCCTTTGTGAAAGCTTCAATCTTAGCCGGCAACTGTTCCATGACATGTTCATCTCTGAACACTTGCAACGAAGCCAACGCTACGGCACAGGCCAACGCATTCCCAGTGTAGGAGTGACCGTGATAGAAGGTTTTTCGTTCCTCAAAGGTGCCGAGGAATCCGTCAAAAACCTGTTTCGTGGTGAGCGTCGCCGCCAACGGCATATAACCGCCCGTGATACCCTTCGACAATGTCATGAAATCCGGTGCCACATCCTCCTGCTCACAGGCGAAGAATGTGCCGGTACGACCGAAACCCGTAGCCACTTCGTCAACGATGAGGAATACATCATGGGCTTTAGTGAGCTCACGAACCCGTTTCAAATACCCTTTCGGCATGACGAGCATACCCGCAGCCGCCTGTACTAACGGTTCCATCACAAGAGCCGTAATTTCATCACCTTCACGGTCCAGGATGCGTTCTAATTCCGCCAGAGACTCTTCAAAAGCCTGCTCCCGTTCCGCTACATCCCGATACACACCGGGACTTGGCAAAGTAATCGGCTTAAATAATAAATTATGGAACACTTCATGGAATAGCTGAATGCCGCCGACGGATACGGTTCCTAGTGTATCACCGTGATAACCCGCGTTAAGGGATATAAATTTTGTCTTTTTAGTTTGCCCGACCTGTTGACGATACTGATAGGCCATCTTGATGGCAATTTCTATGGCCGTACTGCCGTCATCGGATAAAAATACTTTATCGAGTCCTTCCGGCGCCAATTCCACCAATTCCTTACACAACTGTGCCGACGGAGGGCTCACAAGACCCAACAATGTGCTGTGAGCGATTTTATCCGCCTGGTCTTTCAAAGCCTGATTCAACACGGGGTGATTATGTCCGTGAATATTAACCCACAAGGACGACACGCCGTCATAATATTTCTTGCCATTTTCATCGATGAGATATATCCCCTCACCGCGCTCGATTACTACCGGTTCCTGTGCGAGCCAGTCCTGCATCTGCGTAAACGGATGCCATACGAATTCATGATCCCATTGTGCCGCCTGTGAAAGTTGTTTTGCTGCCATCATATCACCTCATACTTACGAATATCACTATTGTTTTAATGATTTTTGTTTTAATAATTTTCAATTGTTTTTCAAATCCCTCGGTATTCTTGTGAACACCCATGATATATATGATCAATTTACCATTATCAGTTTACACCAATGGTAATATATTCCCTTGCTATTTCAACGGAAATCCAACACCGTCTTCCACAACTGTTTCGAGTCTACAAAGGACCGTCCCCATCCAAGCCGTACACTATGTATATTCGGGCCTTGATACGGCGGCAATGCACCTACAACAGGAAGTCCCGTATACCGCTCCATATCCTCTATATTCGCCTTTAATAAAAACGGGTCCACTAATGTCGTATCATTTACGATGATTGCTTTCACGGAGATTCCGTGAGCCTTCGCATACTCGCAGGTCAATACGGCCCGGTTGATAGAACCCAGACGACCGTCGGCAATCATAATCGTCGGTAGCTCGATGGCTGCCATAAAATCCGTAAATGTCTTATCCCCGTAAAGAGGCGTCGTAATACCGCCCGCCCCCTCTACAAATGTCAGATCATAGCGCGATACCACATCTAATGTATGACGCACCACATCATCGTAATCGATGACTACATCCGCCAGCTCCGCAGCGAGACGCGGCGAGTAATCCCCCGCTAAAGCATACGGATTTACCTCATGCCGGCGTGATTCCGGTATTCCTACAGACTGCATCAGATACGTAGCATCCTTGCTTTCCAGATCATTTCTTACATTATCCTCATCCATCGTAATGCACTCCGGAAACGGCACCGCACTGGATGACACGGGCTTCACCATTCCCACGGAAAAGCCGTCATCTTGAGCCATTGCACCTAATAAACCTGTTACGAACGTCTTCCCCACATCTGTATCCGTACCGATTATCGATATACCGAGCTGTTTCATCGGGAAACCTCCCATCATATAACAAACTATGAGTTAACTGTTTCATTCTGTCGAGTTAACAATCTCATTTGCAGTATACAGCCGAACCGCATATATAGTCAACCGTATTTAATTATTCAGTTTACAGAAAAATCAAAAGTACAGAGTATCACTTGATTACTAATTTAGATTAAATATCCTCTACCGTAATTAATACTAAAAACAATGAATATCTTGAATATCATGTATATTTTATTAATAGAAGTATAGATTTACGTCCCCCGACTGTGATACTATTAATTACGTAGAATATATTACGCCGCATGATACCACATATGACGTAACTGTATGTACAGTAAGGAGGTTTTATCATGGGTATCAATCAAAAGACATTGCCCGGCATTTTGCTCTGTGCGATTCTCGCTATTCCTTGTTGGCTGTTAGGACAACAGTTCCATCTCATCGGCAGCCCTATTTTTGCCATTATTTTAGGTATTATCATCGGATCCGTATTCACTTCCTGGAAGCGTGAAAAAACAGGGGCCGGTATCGGATTCACATCAAAGAAAATTTTGCAGTGGGCCGTTATCTTACTCGGCTTCGGGCTTAATATTACACAGATTCTGCATGTAGGCTGGATTTCGTTACCTGTCATTATTTCCACCATCGCTACATCGCTCATCGTGTCGTATGCGCTCTACCGCTTCACCCATATCGATTCCAATACGGCAGTCCTCGTCGGCGTCGGCTCCTCCATTTGCGGCGGATCCGCCATTGCCGCTGCGGCTCCGGTCATCAAAGCGGACGACCAGGATATCGCCCAGGCTATTTCCGTCGTATTCTTCTTCAATGTAGTGGCAGCCTTCGTATTCCCTGCCTTCGGTGATATGATCGGCCTCTCCAACATGGGATTCGGCTTATTCGCGGGCACAGCCGTTAACGATACATCATCCGTTACAGCGACAGCGGCCGTATGGGACAGCATGAAAGGCACCGGTACACAGGTTCTTGAATATGCAACCATCGTAAAATTAACCAGAACCCTCGCAATCATTCCTATCTGTCTCGGTCTTGCCAGCTATCAGGTATATAAAGCAAAAAAAGATGCCGCTCAGTCCGGTGGCGGTTCTGTCAGCATCGCTAAGATTTTTCCAAAATTTGTACTGTATTTCGTCATCTGTTCCTTGATCACTACAGTGTTATCCTATATGAAGATAGACACTGCATTTCTCAATATCTTTAAACCTATTTCCAAATACTTTATTACCATGGCCATGGTAGCCATAGGCCTCAACACGAACATTGTAAAGCTCATCAAATCGGGCGGTTCCGCCCTCGCGTTGGGCGCCTGCTGTTGGATCGCCATTACGGCGGTCAGCCTTTTGGCACAGCACATGATCGGTTTATGGTAAATTTATAGCAAATAACAAACTCCATCTAGTCAACAACAACAGACATATGGTATAGTTAATGTATAGGAACTGAACGTTATACCTCCTATAATCTCTTAAAAGATGTACCCTTGCAGGTACTGATTAAAGTCGATTATAGGGGGTATTTTTTATTATATTTATATAAGTCCATCACATCTATAGGAGAGAGGAGAGATCACATGTATTTCTTACAAGGGCTGCTCATCGGTCTCGCCACCTTTGCACCGGTAGGCATGCAAAACTTATTCATCATCAATACGGCTCTTGTTCAGCCGGTGAGACGTATCCTATTGACGATTCTCATCGTAGGTGTCTTTGACATGTCGCTCAGTATAGCCGCCTTCTTCGGCATCGGTGCACTCCTTGAAATCTGGCCTTTGCTGAAGCTGGGCGTCCTTCTTATAGGCGGTGTATTAGTGTCTTATATGGGCTATACCACGTTCAATACGGAGCCGGATATACGCAATGTAGATACCAATGTACCCATAAAGAAAATC
The DNA here is from genome assembly GCF_002959855.1 of Veillonella denticariosi JCM 15641. Taxonomy (GTDB): domain Bacteria; phylum Bacillota; class Negativicutes; order Veillonellales; family Veillonellaceae; genus Veillonella; species Veillonella denticariosi. The sequence continues at coordinate 187,390 of NZ_PPDB01000001.1, read as the reverse complement.
ATGATGTCCGCACTCGTCGTATCCTGGGGCAATCCACAGGCCATCATCGATGCGAGCATGATGTTGGGGGCTTTTCAGGCAAACTTGCCGCGAGAAGGTATTTATCAATTCTTTGCGGGATTCCTGACCATGACACCGATCTGATTCGGCTCTCTCGCAACGGCGATGCATCTGTTATCAAAGAAAATAAAGTTTTCACATATGACAATAATCAACCGTATTTGCGGTAGTATCCTCATCGTGTACGGCATAAAACTTGCCATCGACGGAATCCATATGCTGTTAGAATTACTTTAATTATTAAAACAACTATAAAAACTTAGAACTAATATAAAAGCCGTTAGCACCTCATTGCTAACGGTTTTTTTCTACGGATAGTTCATCCAATATGTGTTTGAACATACCACTGAATATATTAATATATGTATTTGTCTGATTTAACTGGGATATGAAAAAATACTGTTTTTCTATGACATGCCCATGATTGGTCACCTGTTTACGCTCTATGCCCTGCATCGGCTCCGTCAAACGCTCAAAACAGTCCAGTAACAGCAATCCTTGATTACCGGCTACCAGGTATCTCGCCTCCTCCAACGTACGGGCGTACGCAAAGGCACCATTATAGCCGATAGCCTTTCGATAATGTTCCTCCTCGCCGAGGGTATACTTACCGCGACACACCAGGATGAGCGGCACATCATCGATCTGTTTGATATCGATACTTTCAGCTGTCGTGTACCCTTGCGGAACCTCAATAACAGACCGTGCGGTCCCTACGAGATGAGTGTCATATATGTCCGCCAGGACCTGCCATTGATCATTAAACACAACATCTACGCGACGATCCTGTAGCATACCGTACAATTCTTCGTGACTGCCGCTGTACATGCGGATATCGAGATTTTTATGACACTTCGCCATGCGGATGACGGTCTGTTGCAAAACTACGCCGCTATAGCGATTTAAATAGCCGATGCGCAAACTGACCCTTGCATCTGTACCGATACGTGTCGTTTCCACCGTAATGTCATGAAATCGCTCCAACAGTTTCTTGCCCGTCCGATACAGATACTGCCCGGCCGGTGTCAGGTGAAAGCTGCGTTTTTCACGCACAATCAACTCCACGCCCAACCCCGTTTCCAAAGCCTTGATCTGCTGCGATATGGCGGACTGAGAAATATATTGTTCATTTGCGGCCTGGGTAAAGCTGTTATTCTCTACGACAGACACAAAATACTCCAGCTGTTTTAATAACATAAGGATACTCACTCTTTACAAACTGTCTATACCAAAAATAAAAATTTACATATACATCTTTATAAATCATCGACTTAACGGCGATTTGAAAATCAAAAAACTTGAACAATTGCACTAAATAGATTTACGGATCAGATTTTGGTAGATAAATAATGCAGCCACAAAGAAAATGCCTGCCGTACTCCAAAAGACCGCACCATATCCGAAACCACGTGCAATCATACCGCTGATAACCGGCCCCAGAACATTCCCCATCATCGCCACACTGGATACAGCGCCAAAGACAATACCCCTACGCTCTACGGGCACGGCCTGAGAAATGAGGGTATTCGCAATAGGCGTAATAAAGCCCATAAAGAAACCCGCAATAGCCCGAAAGGTCCCCAAGGCCCAAACGCTCGGCACGATATACTGCAATACGAAAAATCCTCCTACCGCACAAGTCGCCATCAGCAAAATTCTCGGCATGGAAAGACGTTTTGAGAAATGACCGATGGACAGGGATGCAAGAGCGCTGAAAATACCGGCACCGAAAATGATAACCCCCACAATAGTCGCTACATACTCATCATTAACATTCATATAATGTTTGATGTAAAGCGGTAGAATCGGCCCTATGCCGGTAATGCCGAAATTACAGAGAAACTGCATACCCACCAGCAACCGAACGGCCGGTATCGATAAAAATGATTTAATCAACGACAACTGTGATTCCTTCTCATCCACCTTATGTGTAAACTGCAAATTAGGCATTAGGAAATACACCCCCAACAGGCAAAATCCCGACAAGGCGGAAAAGAGGAAAAATGGAGCCCGATACCCCAACAAGTCCGCCGCCAATCCGCCCATGAGGGGGCCGAAAACAAGGCCCATTACCATGGATGCCTGATAAAGCCCCATGGCCCACGGCACCTTCTCCTCCGGCGTAACCAATATAATGATGGCAAGACCTATAGGCACATAACCGCCTACGAGCCCCTGCAACGTGCGAAGAGCCAATAGCTGCAGCGGTGTTTGTGTAAATCCGCATACACCTACAGAGACCGTCAGTGTCAAGAGAATAAAAAGCATCACCTTGCGCGGTCCTATTTCATTAGCCTTTCGAGACCAGAACGGCGCACTCAAAGCCACCATACAAGGCGTTACACCGGATACAATTCCCGCCCACATAGCGGCTTCACCCTGATCATGGAGACCCAAATCAACCAGGAATAACGGTATAAAGGATAGAATACCTATAATGGTTATTCCAGCGCCGACTTGGATGGCGCAAATCAAATATATCAATCGTTTCCAATCAGAACCCATATGCGTCCTTCTTTCCAATTCGATAAATCATAACCTAAACTTATAGTATCGTTACCTAAACTAATTGTATCGTAAAGCACATAAAAAGACCATCAGTTCCGCTGATACGACATTTAAAGTTTTACCTTTAAAATGACATCCAGCAGTATCTGATGGTCTTTGAATATTCTTTTGCAATGCTCAGCCTTATTGTTTCCAGACTCTACACTCACGGAACACAATTATTTTTGTTTGAACATCCAGTAAATATAGTAAATAACTAAGGCATAAGTTAACACATCGAACACAGGCATGAACGGTACCATTTTAGACAGGCGCCCGAAGCCGTGTACATGAATATTCGCCGCTATGATGGCGACGAGGTTAAGACGGTGAATCCAGATCGCTTTTTTGCGGGATATGGACTTTGCCATATTTCCGATCCATGGGGTCAAGTATAAAATACCGAACACCAATGCGATAAGCATAGATGCAGTAGAAACATAACCGCCCCAGAAGCCCAACGGAGATTTAACGGCTTTAAGGAAATACACATACCAGTGAATACATACGAGTACCACGGTCACAATCCCTAAAATTCGATGAATTTGGAACATCTCCGCCGGATTATACCGCTTAATGAACCATTTAGGTTTCGTCGCGATATAGGTCATCACAAGCCATGTCACATACGGTACAAGACCTAGATGAACCTTCCAGTTACCAAACGATCTCCCGCCGGAGACATAACCGTATTCCACCATCCCCATAAAAATCAAGGACAAAATAATAACCCACCACAAAATATGATACTTGCTCTTAAATTTTTTCTTAGCTACTTCTGCCATAATAAACCTCGTTTCTTCATCTCACTACAGACTATTATACGACTGATACTTGTGTTACAAACACTTTATCTCTGGATCTACCTCTAATTTCCAGTTTTATCGCTAATTAAAATTTAAAGTTGAGATCTGCACGGTAGTAATCATTTACTTTATTACCCTCATGCGTCTTTCCATGAAAACCGTAGAAAGCATTAATGCCGACATTCTTTTCCGGTGCATAAGATGCGCCTAATTGCCATGCTTTATAGCCCTCGAATCGCTTATTTTTCTGCAGATCATTGGACTCGTATTTTTGCGTTTTAAATACCGGCGCATTTTTAGCCTGATCAAAGTAATCTAAACGAACGATCCATGAGTTTTTCTTGTCAATCTTATAGTCTCCCCATTTAACACCTACGTTCCATACATCGGAATCACTAAGGCCGGATGCTTTCACCCATTCTCCATCGACGCCGAATTTCCCGAGGCTATATTTTGCATTAAAGCCGTAAACATTATCAAAATCGTTATTACGCTTACCGTTAGCCATGCGCACATTAGCATTTCCCACATGTGCAAGCATACCGCCTACATCGAGGTGTTTACCGACCTGAACCTTGGCATTTACCAAACCCACATCGCCATTATCATCCTTGCTCACCTTCGCAAAACGTCCGGCTGTCATATAACCATAAGCGCCGTTCAACGTAACATTGCCGAGTTTTGCTGTAGCCCCGACACCGTCAAAATTAGAGGAGTAAATCAGACCGTTACCGAATTTCTGTGTATAACGGCTCGCATCGACGATAACATTTTTACCAAATTTATGTTCCACATAGGCTAGATCCCAATTAGCTTGTGCCGTCTTGGAGGAATCGCCAAATTCAATAGAGCCTGTCGTGATACGAGCTTTAACCGAAGTATTTTTGTTGACCTTTGCATCAAGTCCCAATCGAACACGGGTGGTAAACTTGTCTTCATAATCGTACCCGTCGCCGCCTTCTTTGCCGATGTAATTGATACGCGCATCTCCTGTCACCTTCACATTACCGACGCGGTCTTCGAGTTTTGCCACACGAACGCCCAATGTATTCAATTCATTGGAAAATTCATCCGCCAGACGATTCAATAACGCCTGCTGCTCCGCATTAGCGCGATCCTGATTGGCCATTCCCTTCGCAATCATCTGCGCCATTTCGTAGCGGGTAATATTATTTTGCCCTTTGAAAGTACCGTCCGGATATCCGTTAATGATACCCGCTGTCATTAACTGATCAACAGCTTGATAGGCCCAACTGTGAGAAGGCACATCGGAAAAAGGATTAACAGCAAAAGCCGTCGTCACGCCAATCATGGCTACCGCTGCAAAGGCACCGGTAATTTTACGTTTCTTCATAATAAACCTCATAAATAAGAACTAGCATAACACAACATGAAAATTCGATGAATATTGATTTATATAATCATTATCATCTTTAACATCAAAATAATAACAATTTTCATTATAAGAGTAAAGAAAACTCATATGCCAATCTTACAATCAATCATGCCTTATAGGGATAACTCATGAATAAAAAAAGATCTTTACAATGGCAAAAGCGGAGCTTTCATCATCATAAAGATCTTTAATAAAAATTGATGTGCCCTATTCATAGATAGGAACATACAAATTAAACATCATCCTATTATTTATTTGTAATCCCGTTTCCGATAAACGATAAACGGACGGGTCAAGTAGTTGAGCGGAACACTCAAGCAGTGTACCAGACGGCTGAACGGGAAGATAATCGCCACAACCATCCACGCCAACATATGGAACTTGAACATAAACGGCACACCTTCCATCAGGGACGGATCCGGCATAAAGGATAGTAAGCTGCGGAACCAAGGGCCGATGGATACGCGATAATCAAAGAAGCCGGATGCATTGAGCAATGTACCCGCCATGCCGCTGAAGATAGCTAAAGTCAAGAACAGATATAACCATTTATCAAGACGAGATGTGTTGACCTTCATTGCGGGAACCGTAAAACGGCGCTTCATCAAGAGTAAGAACCCGACGATGAAGATAAGACCGGCTACAGCCCCCAAATATAACGCCCCTTCATGGTACATATGGTCATTAATACCGATAGCGGCAGTCCATGCTTTAGGTACCAATACCCCCACTATATGCCCACCGATAACGCAGAGCAAACCAAAGTGAAACAACGGATTTGCGATGCGCAGCTGTTTTTTCTCTAAGAATTCACTAGATTTTGTAGTCCAGTTTCTTTCAAAATAAAAGAAACGGACAAGCGTGCCTACGATTAAGAAGGTAAACGCAATATATGGCAAAGCGCCCCATAAAAATTGATTCATCGTGCACTGTCCTCCAATCCGTTCGCAACCGACAATATGATATCAAATAAGAAAGCATAGGTCAGTTTTGCTTCAATCAATCGCTCCCGAATATACTCTAATTTCGGCTTGCAGTAATCATATACTTCACGCGCTTTATCCGGTTCGATAACGGCGCAAAGTTCTAAAATAGCCGGGATGTAATCGGGCATTTCCTTTGGCAAATCAAAACCGTTTTCGAGGAAAAAAGCTTTGTATTTAACAAGTTCTTCCGCCTGTTCCCCTGTACCTTGCACCTCGTAGGACGACAGATACATCGTCGTATTCCGGCTGAAGTCAAAGGTCCGCACATATTGATCTTCAAAAGCCTTGCGGTCCGATTCCTCAATATAATCGAAGAACTCCAACAACCCCTGGCGAAGTTGAGGATGCTCAACGGATCGGGCATCCTCCCTCCATTCGCCTAGTTCGTTATACCAGGTTTCATCGGGATAGCGAAGCAAAAAAGAAGCAATTAAAGCTATTTTTTGTGCATCATCCATTATGACAACCCCCTGTCAGGCATGCAAAACCACGGTGTTGCTGCATTTCTAAGCGACCTTCTCGGGATACCTTGACATCGGACGGAATGACAAAGCGGTCATTGTATTTGGACAATGCCAACAATTTATACATAGCATACATCTGCTCTTCCGTAAGATCCACCTCATGAGCAATAGGTTCCGCTTCGATTTCACGACGGCGCATGTATTCGCGCATATCGAGAATGCGTTGTAATACACGGGCCAAAATTTCCGTATTGCCCGCGGTAAACATATTCGCCAGATATTGTACAGGCACGCGCATTTCATGTGCATCCGGCAAGTATACATCGGATGTAACACGTTGCAAAATCGGGCTGAGCGGTGGCACATACCAAACCATCGGCAATGTACGATACTCAGGATGCAATGGCAATGCTACGCCCCATTCTTTTACCAGCTTGTACACAGGGGACTTCTGAGCTGCCTTCAGGAATGCTTCGGAAATACCTTCTGCGCGAGCAGCTTTAATAATCTCAGGATCATGAGGGTCCAAGATCAAATCCACCGTATTTTGATAGATATCCTGTTCATCCCTTGTAGATGCCATTTCTTCCACCTTATCCATATCATACAGCACAACGCCCACATAACGCATACGTCCAACGCATGTTTCCGCACAGATCTGAGGCAGACCGTTTTCCAGACGTGGATAACAGAATACACATTTTTCAGCTTTGTTTGTTTCCCAGTTATAAAAGATTTTTTTGTATGGACAGGATGGAACACAATGTCTCCAACCGCGACATACGTCTTGCGATACGAGAACGACACCATCTTCATCGCGCTTGTAAATAGCGCCGGACGGACATGCAGCCACACAGGAAGGATTCAGGCAGTGATTACAAAGACGCGGCAAGTAGCGCATGAACACTTCCTCGTAATCAAATACGATATCTTCGCCCATTTTCGTGAGATTTACGTCTTCACGAGCATGATGGCCACCGGCCAAATCATCATCCCAGTTCGGACCCCAGGTAACTTCCATTTTCTGTTTTGTAACAAGGGAACGGGGGCGCGCCACCGGTTGATTATTTTTACGACCAGAGTGAATCAATGTTTCATAGTCATATGTCCACGGCTCAAAATAATCCTTCAATTCAGGTTGTTCAGGATGATAGAACAACTTCATCAGACGAGACCCTTTAGAGCCTGTAGAAAGTGCCAGCTTACCGCTCTTGTCGATAATCCAGCCGCCTTTCCATTTCTCCTGATTTTCCCAATTACGCGGATACCCTACGCCAGGGCGGGTTTCCACGTTATTAAAGTACATATATTCCGCGCCTTCGCGGTTCGTCCACGTATTTTTACAAGTGATGGAGCATGTGTGACAGCCTAGACACTTGTCCAAATTTAGGACCATGGATACTTGAGCTTTAATCTTCAAGCCAATCCACCTCCTTCAATTTACGAGCCACAATTGTCATATCACGTTGGTTACCGGTCGGACCATAGTAGTTAAAGCCATAGCTCAATTGACCATAACCGCCGATCATGTGTGTCGGTTTCATGTGAATATGTGTTGGTGCATTGTGCGTACCACCACGACGATCTTTCTTGACTTGTGTACCGGGAACGTTGATATGACGGTCTTGGGAATGATGCATATAAGAAATACCGCGAGGAATACGAGGTGATACGACTGCTCGAGCCGCTACTACACCGTTTTTGTTGAAAGCTTCCACCCAGTCATTATCTTTTACACCGATTTCAGCCGCATCATCTTCGTTGAGCCAAATGGTTTGACCGCCACGGAACAATGTCAACATCTGTTGACTATCAAAATACATACTATGCGTAGACCACTTGTGATGCGGTGTTAAGTATTTCAACGTGATCTCCGGTATACCTTCAATGGAATAATCCTTTTGAACAGGTTTATAGGATAGTACAGGTTTATACAATGCCATGGCTTCACCGTAATCGCGCATCATTTCATGATCGCAATAGAAGGATTGTCGACCGGTTACGGTACGGAATGGCACCTTGTCCTCCGTAGACGTTGTAAATGGAGAATAACGACGATTTTTATCGTTCTTACCGGTACTTGTTACAGAACTGATGATAAAGCGTGGTTGGCGAACCATATCATCAAAGGTAATTTTTTCCTGTTCACGACCCTTTGCATTCTTTTCCAGACCGGAAAGACCTGTTTTTTCTTCCATCGCCTTCCAGGAGCGAACAGCGAGTTTACCGTTTGTACAGGATGACAATGTCAACACTGCATTACAAGCTTCTTTACATTCATAGATACTTGGACGACCATGAGAAACGAATTCAGGATTGTCGATTGTACCATTTTGATCGTACAACGTCTTGTATTCATCGGAAACGTCCCACGCCATACCGTGAGCCCCCATCTTGTTTTCAATATTAGGCCCCAATGCGATGAATTTTTCAAAGATTTGACCGTAATCGCGTTTTACATGAACGAGGTTCGGCATTGTTTTGCCGGGAATCGGCTCACATTCTCCTTTACTCCAGTCGAGCACCTTACCTTCCGGTTGTGCCACTTCACCGGGGCTGTCATGACCAAGAGGCACCGCTACGATATCTTCGTATTCCGTAAAACCAGACTCTTTCGCCACGCGAGATACGGTTTCAGCAAGAGCACGGAATGTATCCCAGTCGGATTTAGTTTCCCATGCGCAATCAACAGCAGCCTGGAATACGTGTACGTATGGATGCATGTCCGTAGAGGATAAGTCTTCCTTTTCATACCATGTGGCCGCCGGGAATACGATATCCGAATACAGACCTGTAGATGCCATGCGGAAGTCGATATCGATTAAAAGATCGAGTTTACCCGCCCCATCGGCTTCACGCCATTTAATTTCTTCCGGACGTGTAGGAGAATCATCGTCTTCCAATACCGCATTTTTAGTGCCCAGTAAATGTTTCAAGAAATACTCGTGGCCTTTAGAGGAGGAACCGATAAGGTTCGCACGCCAAACAAATAAATTGCGTGGATGGTTCTCTTTAGCCGCCGGATCTTCTACGCAGAATTGTAATTCTTTATTTTTCAATGATTGAGCCACATATTGGTTGATTTCAGATTCTGTACCGGCACCGGCCGCACGAGCATCGTTAATCAATTGTTGACTGCCTTTGTTGAAAGTAGGATACGACGGCAACCAGCCTAAACGAGCGGCCAACACATTATAGTCACCGGGGTGACGGTAGCGAGGCTTAGCTAATTTAGATACACGATCCGCTAAATCAATGCAGTCGGAACGATATTGTTCCGTAGCAAAGTAGAACCAGGATGTGCCATTTTGCAAACGGGGTGCCTTGCTCCAGTCATTAGCAGTCATAATACCGCCCCACCCTTCAACAGGACGCAATTTTTCCTGTCCTACGTAGTGAGCCCAGCCGCCGCCGTTAACACCTTCTGTGCCGCAGAACATGATAAGATTCAAGATTGTGCGGTAAATAATGTCAGCATGATACCAGTGATTGATACCGCCTCCCATGATAATCATGGAACGGCCTTTCGTTTTTTCCGCATTATCGGCAAATTCACGAGCCGTAGCAATAGCGATATCAGCTTTTACGCCTGTGATTTTTTCCTGCCACGCCGGTGTGTAAGGAGTGTCATCAGTATAACTTGTCGCTACTTCACCGCCGATACCGCGGTCGATACCGTAGTTAGCAAGGATGAGATCGTATACGGTAGTTACTTTTACCGGACCATCTACAGTTTGTACCGTAATGGTAGGAATAGCACGTTCAATAATACCTTCATGTGCTTCGTCACCAAAGTATGGCAATTTAACGATGGTAACGTCCTCGCGTTGGTCAAACACGGATAATTGAGGGTCGATTTTTGCCCCCGTATCACGGTTTTCAAGACGCAAGTTCCATTTTTCAGGATGGGTATGACGATCACCCATTGTACCGTTCGGAACAACGATTTCTTTAGTCGTTTCATCGATCAGTACCATCTGGAAGTCTGCGCCTTCCTCTTGACGACCTAAGTCCTTCGCATTCAAGAAGCGGCCCGGTTGTACGTTGCCGTTGATTTCTTCAACGCGCACGAGGAACGGCATGTCTGTGAACTCTTTTGCATACTCCTTAAAGTATGGCGTCTCTTTATCGATGTAATATTCTTTTAAGATAACATGCCCCATTGCCATAGCAAGAGCCGCATCAGTGCCGGCTTTCACATTGAGCCATGCATCGGAGGACGTCGTAGATTCCGCATAGTCAGGGGATACGGACACAACCTTCGTACCTTTATAGCGAACCTCTGTCAAGAAGTGAGCATCAGGCGTACGAGTCAATGGAACATTGGATCCCCAAGTCATAATATAACCCGCATTATACCAGTCACCGGATTCAGGCGTATCAGTCTGTTCACCCCAAACTTGTGGACTGGAAGGCGGCAAATCGGCATACCAGTCATAGAATGATAATGGAGTACCACCCATTAAGTTAAGAAAACGGGCACCTGCCGCATAGGACAACATGGACATCGCCGGAATTACGGAAAAGCCCGCATTGCGGTCAGGACCGTATGTTTTTGCTGTATATAATAGGGATGCGGCGGTAATCTCTGTCGCTTCCTCCCATGTGGAACGCACAAAGCCGCCCATACCACGGGCAGACTTATATTTTCTGGCCTTTTCTGGATCCTCTACGATGGATTTCCAAGCTTCGATCGGATTCTTGGCATTCTTTTTCGCTTCTCTCCAAAGCTCAACCAATTCACCGCGCACATACGGATATTTTACGCGCAACGGGCTGTAGAGATACCAGGAGAATGTCGCACCGCGAGGGCATCCACGCGGTTCATAATCAGGCATATCATCCGGCGTTTCAGGATAATCGACAGCCTGATTCTCCCACGCCACCACACCATTCTTAACGTAAATATTCCAGCTGCAGGAACCGGTACAATTCACACCATGCGTCGTACGGACTACTTTATCGTAGGACCAACGGTCTCGATAAAAATTTTCCCACTCACGACCACCATCCTCTGTAATCTGATGACCGCTTGAAGACACGTCCTTCTTGCGAAGAAACTTAAACTTTTGAGACAACAGGCTCATCTCATGTCCTCCTTCAAAACTACAAAAAATCCCTTGTGCCAGGCATGCCGACACAAGGGAGAAAAGCCAATTATTCGATGTTACTGATGTTCGGGTCGATAGCATCGACATCCAAATCAAGCAATCCGATTAATGCATCAAAGTCACAGATAACCAGATGGTGTTTGTCGTAGGCTACATAGCCTAGTCTTCGTAACTCACTGAGCATGCGATTTAAACTTTCTCTTGATGTGGCAGCAAATTCGGCCAGCTCTTGATTAGTCAAGGCAATATCTATAAAGATACCGTCCTCACGCTTAATGCCATAACTATTGGCTAAACGTAACAGGGTAGAATAAAAAGCACCCTTCTTGCCGTATAAAAGCAAATCGCGGTACTTCGCCTGCTGGCGGCGCATATGTAATGTATAGATCTTCATCATCGCAATCGCTAACGAATGGTCCTTTGCAATAGCCGACTCCAACACATCATAACGTATGCAATACACAGAACTTGGTTCTCGTGCAATCGCATTAAACACGTATGTTTTTGTATTCTCCTCATAGAGAGGAATCTCGCCAATTACATTATCAGGACCTACAAGACGCAGAGCAAATATATGCCCGCTGGCCTCAAACTTTTTTATACTGAATCTACCTTTTAAAACAATATAAAAGTATTCAGCCCTATCTCCCTCATGGAAGAGAAAGTCACCTTTTTTTAGATGTACTTCATCCCCCGGCAAAGCAAGCAATTTGTCAATTAGATTACGATCCATACTATCACCGCCTACGTACTTTCAACATAAATCATTAGAAAAACTAATTCATCCTTCGTAAAAGTACATAATCCGTATACATTCAAGTACACTTAAAATTATTATAACTTATTAATTTAAATATATGTATGTTTTATATCACATTCATAGTATATTCTACACTATATAATATGTGTGTGATTTAAAGCACATGTTATTAAAGATGATACAATAATTATAACGTAATTCTATTCTGAAAGAGAGTACTTTATTGAATTGGCATTCATCAAACTGTGTAGTTGTTATAGCAAGGAGAAGTTCATTATGAGCGAACTAAAAATGCCTCAAGTAGGCGCTAGCCGCAGTGAAATCGTGGCAAACTGGCAACCGGAGAACCCTGAGTTCTGGGAGAAATTTGGTAAGAAAATCGCGAAACAAAACCTGGTTATCTCCACTATCGCCCTAACCTTATCATTTTGCGTATGGTATCTATGGTCTACCATCGCCGCACAGCTGAACAGCGCGGGATTTAACTTTACAACGGATCAGTTGTTCACATTAGCGGCCTTTCCTGGTCTCGTAGGTGCTACCTTACGATTTGTGTACACCTATATGCCGGCGTTGGTGGGCGGTAAAAACTGGACATTCTTCTCCACACTTATCTTATTGGTTCCTGTTGTATGGCTCGGCTTTGCCGTTCAGGATACGACGACATCCTATACCACATTCATGATTTTAACCGCTCTTATCGGTTTAGCGGGCGCCAACTTCTCGTCCTCCATGGCGTACATCGGCAACTTCTTTCCTAAATCAGAAAAGGGTACCGCCCTCGGTATCAATGGCGGTATCGGTAACCTCGGTATTTCCGTAATCTACTTCTTGGCTCCATTCGCTATGGGCTCCGCTGCATTGGGTAATATTTTCGGAGTGACACCGGCTATCATTAAAGGCAATGCGGTATACCTTGCCAATGCGGCTTTCATGTGGATTGTACCGCTCGTAATTATCCTTGCACTCATGACACGTTTCATGGATAACTTGCCGCTAGATAAACCGAACCCTAAAAATCTCGTACAGATTTTCGGTAATAAACATACTTGGGCTTTGACTTTACTTTACACATGTTCCTTCGGTGCTTTCTCCGGTTATGCCGCAGCGCTTGGACTCTTAGTAGGTAAAGAGTTCCCTGAAATTCCATTCGCATCGATTGCATTCGTAGGCCCGCTCGTAGCAGGTGCACTTCGTCCTGTCGGCGGCTGGCTCGCTGATAAGATCAACAGCGGTACAAAAGTTACATTCATCAGCCTCATCGGCCTATGCACTACGACGGCATTAATCGCAGTCGGTGTAGATATCCACAATTTTCCATTTTTCTTTGCAATGTCCGTATTGACCTTCGTATGTTGCGGTTTTGCAACCGGCGCAACCTTCCGTATGATTCCGCATGTATTCGGCAATCCATTGCTATCCTCACTTATTACAGGATTTGTAGCGGCCGTAGCTGCATACGGTGCCTTCGTTACACCTAAGATTTTCGGTTTCGTATATTCCACATTCGGCAATATCCATCCGGCCTTTGCCGTATTGCTCGCCTTCAACATCGTGACCGTAGCTGTCTGCTACTGGTTCTATGTACGCAAGTCGGCAAATATGAATGTATAATTTTTTAAACAAAAAATTTATACACACTAATACCGTACTGTAAAATATAATTCACATCGATAAATTAAATGATAAAAGGACCCCGCAACACTCCTCCAAGCTTATTAGGTCTACGGCCAAAGGCTTTGACCTCGCAAGTCGGATCGTTGCGAGGTTCTCTTTTATAAAAATATATCCTTCAGCGAGATGAAGGAAGATAATGAAAAAGGACTGCGTTGCAGTCCTTTTTCATTATCCAAAGATTTCTTCGACAATACATCGTCAATAATAGGGAATACTTTATCTACCGTATATTATTGGAATATTTCTTCAAATAGCGCGTCGTCAATAATAGTTCCAACGTAGAAATCGCTGAAGATGCCATATCGTGCACTCGCTTCTTCAAAGCGCATATCGTACACGATTTTTTTGAATTTCACATCGTCATTGCTGAAGATGGTGATGCCCCATTCCCAGTCATCAAGACCACAGCCGCCGGTGGTGAATTCGGACAATACATCTAAATATGTTTTCCCGAGTTCGCCATGAGCTTTCATCAAAGCACCGCGATCACGAGGCGGCAACATGAACCAGTTATCGGCACCTTCGCGTTTTTTGCTCATATTGTAAAAGCAGATATATTTATCACGCGGCACATGAGGATATAGTTTCTGATTAACCTCTTCCGTATCGAGTTTATCCTTAACGTAAGTGCTCACTTCAGTCACGGAGGTGTACGAATACGTCTGTACCAATACGCTCGCAATGGCAAGACGACGGAATGCGCGTTCCACCTGTGCCAAATACTCCAGAGACGGTCCCAACACCCATAAAATCAGATCACCTTTAGCACCGTTTACATCATAGAACGCATAACTGCCTTCCTTCGCCTGATGTTTTTCTTCAAGGCCCGATAAAAATGCTTTTAACTCGTTGCGAGCCGCCGCTTTTTCATCTGCCGTGAAGCAGTTCCACGCACTGAAATCCATGGTGAATACCATATGTTGACTATGCCAACCTTCTACCGTAGGGATTGCTTTACCCATTATAATCACTCCTATCGAATACATAATTCAAACTAAATATAAATATCAGACTATTTCTTCACTGATACGCTGTACGAGTTCCTTCGCCTGTTTCACGCCATCCGGGATACCGATACCGTCAAATGGTGTGCCGATGAGATATAAATTCGGATAATTCCGAGCCACATGTGCTCGAACGGCTGTAATACCAGCACGGTGCCCCACATTATATTGAGGCATGCAATGAATAAGACGATTGATTTTTACCCATTCAGGTGTAGCTGAAAAACTCATAATGCGTCGGATTTCCGTAACGGCCAATTCTGAAAGCTCATTATCGCTTAATCGTTCCACCATATCATTGCCGGGCTTTCCGATAAAGACGCGCAGCACGATTTTATCATCCGGCGTCGTCTGCGGCCACTTCTGATTCAAAATAGTACATGCCGTAAGCGGTGTATCTGTTTTTCGGGTAATTAGGAGTCCCGAACCTTTCAATTCACCGTCAAATGTGGCTTTATCAAAAGCCATGATGGCAATGGCACAGCTGGACTGCTCCATGGAGCGCAGATAGTCAAATCCGGAATCATCCCCGAACCATTGTTTGTAAGCAGCGGGCGGTGTACAAATAATCAACGCATCCGCAGCAACATTTCGACTCCGATTAACGCCCTGCGCTCCATCCCCCAGAATTTCAGAAGGGGATAAGAATGAGGATGAACCTATATCCGTATGTAAACACTCACAGCCACTTCGTTCCATTACATGTAGCTCATATCTGTCGCTATTCCGTTGAATATCATCAACAAACGTATTATTATGTAATTTCACATTGCCGGGCATAGCCTCAACAATGGCGGTAATAACGCTTTCAAGACCGCCCGTCAACTGACGGAACATACCCGATTGAACGGCGGTGCCTTTACGGGCCTCTATCGCCGACTGATGCGCCGACGTCTTAGCGGACTGATACTTCGCGTATTGACTGTCCGTCATGGCACTCTTGCCGGCGCGAGGCACATCGCCTTCCGCAACGGCCCCCTTAACAGCCTTCGTAACGCCCGCCTTGGAGTGACTCATCTTTGCAGCCATCATTCCTTTGACCATGTTTCCGTATTTTTGTTCCACCTGAATAAAGTGAGGGAACGTAGACAGAAGGCTTATCTTGTAGATATCTCCACCGTAAATGCCCGCCAATAAAGGCTCGATAAGCTTATCCATCATCTCCTGTCCCAAGTGATACTTGAAGAAATGACCGATAGACACATCGCCATTTACATCAAGCGGATAAGGCTTTTTGAAATAATCCAATCCGGCCCTCAATTTCCCGGGCCACGAAATAAGACCGGCTTTCACAAAGGGCATAATTTCCGTAGGAATCCCCATGATAGATCCGCCCGGAATAGGATGAATGCGGCCCTCATCATAGACATAAGCCTGCCCCGTTTCATTGGACACCAAGGTATCCCCCAATCCCAAATCATACACGAGGTCCGTCATTTCCGTCTTGCGCCCCAAATAGGAATCGGGTCCCAGTTCGACTACAAAATCATCTACGTGCTCAGTTTGAATTTTGCCGCCAAATCGCGACGCCTGTTCATACAGTTCTATATTCCATTCCGGCTTAGCATGACCTAAATAGTAAGCCGCTGTCAACCCCGTAAGTCCACCGCCGATGATTATTACTTTCACAAACGAATCCTTTCTGTTATAGCATCAGCCATAGCTCGTATAAAGCGCACATCATCATCGGGCATCGGAACGCGTCCATATCGGGCGCCGCCGGCCTCGACAAAGCCTCTGCACTCTATATCATTATCATACAACACTTCCACATGATTGCTCACAAAGCCGAACGGTACGAACACGATATGTCTAAAACCGTTCTGTACGGCCTCTTCAATGGCATCCTGCACCGTCGGTCCCAGCCATTGTCCGTGTGAACCCGCACTCTGCCACGCCAGAGACTGGTGAGGAAGTCCCAGCCGCTGGGCAATCCGTTCTGCACCAGCACGAAGGCTGTCCGCATAACCATCGGCACTCACAGCATCCACCACCGGTACGCTATGAGCACTGAAAACAACTGTCGTCTCAGCTTTATCAAATTTATGGGATTGTAAATATCCCTGAATAGCTGTCATCCAATAATCAATGAATGCCGGCTGGTCCCACCAGTGCCGAATAAATTCACTCGTTACGTGAGGATATTCCGATACCGCCGCATCGACCCGTTGCTCATAAGCACCCGTTCCGAGAGCCGAATAAAACGGCGCCGTCACAATAGCTACGATATGACTGACACCGCATTTTACCAAATCCGCAACAGCATCACCGATAGAGGGCTGCATGTGAAGATAACCGATTGCTGTCGGTACTGACGGCAACAAATCCTGTAATACATGACATTGCCGTTTCGCCATCGTCGACAGCGACTGATCTGTCCACTGCCCTATAACCTCATAACGATTTACCAAATTCTGTACTTCACAGTCTGTCGGAGTGCACCCCCGTCGAATGTTCGTCATATACGGAATCAAATCCCTCCTATCAGACGGGCTGCCATACGACAAAAATAACACTCCCACTTGTTTTGCATCTTTCACAATATCCGTCATCCCTCTTGCGCCCACAATTCCCGGCTGCGTTCATGCACATAGTCCGTTAGCCAATGCAGTTTTTTCGGGTCCGCTTCAGGGAATACACCATGTCCTAAATTAAAGATATGGCGACCGTATCGGATACCGTCCAGCAAAATACGATCCACTTCACGAGCCAATGTCTTTTCATCGGCATATAGATACGCAGGATCCAGATTTCCCTGAATCGTTTGTGTTACGCCCCGCTCATAAGCCATATTGATACAGCTGCGCCAGTCAAAAGCGATGACATCCAGCGGCAAATGAGACCAGATCGATACGAGATGATCCGTTCCGACGCCGTTCATGGCAATCGGTAAGCTGGGATACTTTGCTTTCACAGCCTTGATAATACGTTCCACATGCGGATAAATACCCTGTTTATACTGCTCCGCATTGACGGCACCGACCCAGGAGTCGAAAATCTGCAATGCATCGGCGCCCGCATCGGCCTGCATAGACAGATACACAATAGACATATCTGCCAGCTTTGTCATGAGCGCATCCCACACCTGAGGGGCACCGATGAGCATGCCCCGCGTTTTATTATAATTCTTCGTCGGTCCGCCCTCTATGAGATATGACGCAATTGTGAACGGAGCCCCGCAGAAGCCGATGAGCGGCACATCAAGCATGCCCGTTGTGAGCAACCTGATGGTTTTCGCAATATAGTCCACCTTCGCCGGATCGAACGGAGCGAGGCGTTCCACATCCGCCATCGATTGAATCGGCGTAGAGAATACGGGCCCCACCCCGGGCTTGATATCCACATGAATATTCATGCCCACCATGGGACTCATGATGTCTTTATAAAGGATTGCCGCATCAACGCCGTATTCACGCACGGGTAGTTCCGTAACACGAGCGCATAACTCCGGCTCCTTTGTGATTTCAAACAATGTATATTTCTCTTTTATCTTGCGATATTCCGCTTGACTACGGCCTGCCTGCCGCATATACCACACAGGTGTTACCCCCGGATTTTTACCCTGAATCATATCCAAGTATGTTGTATTCAAGTATTCATCCCCCTTCTGTTTCGCTGTATTGTCTATATACTAGCACAGGCATCCATCCAAAACTATTACTTCGGTTACACTCCGATATAACTTTCAATTTTGTGAAAGTTCCCTTACAAATTAATTTATAATTACTGCTCAATATATTACACTAAATCAGATACTTACGCTTTGCGCAGTTGGTGATAATCGATACCCGTAACGGATTGCGCCATATCATACACGCTGCGTTGACACGTAAAGAGCCAAATCTGTTGATCCGCACCGATATCGGCCAGTAATTCCAAAGCCTTTTTCTGACGTGATTCATCAAAGCGAACCAGAATATCATCAAGAATAATCGGCAACGCCTCCACCTGATAGGAAAAACCCTTTGCCAACGCAAGTCGCAACGCCAGATACACCTGATCTCCGAGGCCGCTGGACCAGAATTTCAGTTCCAATCGTTCACCCTTCGTATTAACCAGTGCTATGCCGTCGTTGATTCCCATCATATCAATCGTATATTTACCGCCCGTCAGACGCTCCACATAGGACGATGCCAATTCCAGCATATGAGGCTGTTTTTCCTGCTCATACGACTGCTGTGCCCGTTCCATGCAATGACTGATGAGAACCTGCGTAGCCCAGTCTTCCAGGGCATCCTCCAACTGACTCTGTAGCTCCTGGCGTTCCTGTAACGCCTGATGTTGCTCCTGATCGGAGCCGAGCGCCCGCATGGATTCTACAATTTGTCCTCTCTTTTCATAGAGATTGGCCAATTTTTCCTCGATGGACGTCATTTCCCGTTCCGAGTGAGCCAATTCATCAAGCCAGTTTTCCTTATTACCTTCATGCAGACGACGGTAAAATAAATCTTTATTTTCCGCATCAGGCGCCAACAAATCGAGCTGTACCTGACTTTGTTTATAAATAGTCTGCCACTGTTTATACTGATCCTCATCGATGAGATGCTGACGGTATTCATTGGAACTGTCCACGCCCGCCTTATGCAGCAACTCTTTCTGACGCAACAGCAGTTCCTTTTCCTTGCGATGCCAGTTATCATATTCGTTACGGAAACTCTTGCGCTGCTCTTCCTTTTGCTCCCAACGGATTTTATTTTGCTGAAAGTTCTTATACTGATTATATATGCGCTTCAACTCCGTCGGAGACACGGGGGCCTCTACGCCGAGGTTATACCACAAAGTCATGGCCTGGTCTTCAATAAGGCGCAATCCTTCCTTGTGTTCCTCCAGCCGTTTTTCATAGCCTTCAATGGTTCGCAGCTGCTCCTGATATTGATCGTACTCCTGCTTGAGTCCGAAGAAATCATCTTCACTTAAACTTTTAGCGGCCCCCTGCGGTAACCAGTTTTGCCATGCATTATAAGCTTCGTCATATATGGATTGTAACGTGAGGCCTTCCTGAGACCATCTATCCAATGACGCAGCAGCCGAAGAACTGGCTCCGGCCTGCTCTCTGGAGCTTGCCACCTGGTCCAGCGCATCCAGCTGATGCTCTACATCGGATTTACGGGATGATAACAGCTCCAGCTGATAATTCAGCTTAGATGTATCCGTACTTCCGTTATGACGCATCGTCGATGCATACCAGAACAGCCCCATCGATAAAAGAATCAGCACAAAGCCGCCCACGGTATATAAGACGGATTCCAACGCCACCAGGCCGACCAGGACAAGCAAAACGCCCACGACGGCTCCGATGCCGCCGATGCGTTGCAACCACTTCGGCAATTGTGTCTGCTGTAATTCGCCATCATATTCTTCAAGCTTTTCATCTACGAGATCCATATCCGCCAGAATACGTTGTAATTCAGCTTCCAAGGCTTCTCTCTTTACAGCATTTTCATCACCGTCATCTGATGTCGATTGATGTTCCAGATGCGCTGATGCGTCACCGACTTCAGACGGCTTGCGGTCCTGCCAGTGTAACAGCTGGTCTTTAGCCGTACGCAATCGGCTTGTCAATCGTTCGCCTTCAACCCAGTTGACCGTATCCGGCATAGGCTCATCATCGCGCCATGTGGAATATAGGGTACGGGAAAATTCAAGCTGCTCCTTGACCTTCCGGATGTATGTATCCCCTTCTTCACATTCGCTGCGCAATTGTTCCCATTTAGCCCCTTGATGGATAAGATTTTCAATATCTTGCCCGTAAATACCGAAAGGGCTGTCCGGGCTGAAGTTCTCCGGCATCAAGGACGCTTCCTTTTCCTGCCATAACTTCATATTTTCCCGAGCCCGTCTGATATCTTCATCAATGCTCAGGAACTCATCCCGGCTGAGCGCCAAATCGCTGTTATATTGCTGCATATGCATACGCGCTTCTTCGCTGCGTCTATATGTATCCCACGCCCGCAATACCACATCAATACCGTCCCGATAATCCTTCCACTCCTGCAACTGACTCTGCAGTTCCGCCTCGGTCTGTTCCGTGCTGTGAAACTCCCGTTCCAAGGCTACATATTGGGCTTCATGCTGAGACAACCGACTTAATTTCTGACGGTTTTCTTTCAGTTCATCCATCAGAACATTGATGCGACGCTTGCCGTTTGAGGACGCAACCAGCAAATCGGTGGCGCCTTTTTCCACATTCTTTACGGCAGAGCCTAAGTTCTCGCCCCCCTCGGCACCGAAGAATCGGGAACGCACCTCTACCTCGCGCAATACATCGAGGCCTTGCAGATCATCAAGGGTCAGTGCGAATATGCGGTTGTATGTATTCTTATCGATGCCATGCCACCAATATTGGGACGGCTCCTCATGAATGGCCGGATTTCCCGGGCTGTAAAAGCTCAATTCTTTGCCCTTACGGCCGATATAATAGCTTTCACCGTCCCGTTCTATATCAACAGAACCATTCATGGGCCCGTACGTTTTATGCGTACCACCGAAAAGCAGTGTGCGCATGCCCTCCAAAAGAGATGTTTTACCACTTTCATTCGGACCGTATAAAAGCTGAACCCCATTGGAGCCTGCCGTAAGCGACCAGTCCCGATACGGGCCAAATTCATCAAATCGTATGCGTTTAATGTTCATCGTTAGCCCCCATCAACACCGTAACACCTTCCAATTCACAGCGTTTTAAAGCCCGCTGCAACAATTCATCAGTCAGGAGTTCCGCATAAGGTCCCAACCGTTTAAATTCAGGACGTTCTGCCATGATACGCTGCGCCTCGCCGACACCGCCGGCAGATACCATATCGTCATAGGCGCGCAAGTAATCACCGACCACATCGGATAACATACGGCGCTGCGCTAAATTAACGGCCGGCCGCGTACTCGGAATCATGCGGTACGGCATGACGAAAATGGATTTTCCGTGCTCTTCCCCTTGCGACTCCTCAAGCCACAACTTGCGTATCGACTCCTGAGCGCAAAGACGATGTAGCGGACCCGTACCGGTCAACACAATAGATAATAAAATCGGTTTCTTATACTGTTTCCGTAAATTATCTTTCTTACGGCGCAGGATTTCCATGAAATCAGCTTCATTCTGCATGCCTGCGATATCGATTCTGATCTCTTCAAAACGAATGGCGCAGGTATCGATGAAACGCAAATCACAATGACCGTTATGCGATACGGACACCAGATAACAGCCCTTCGGCCCCACCTCTTTACGATGCAGCCCCTGCGGATTGCCCGCATACACGACCATCGGCTCTTCATTGAGCACCTGTGCTTTATGGATATGACCGAGCGCCCAGTAATCCATGGCAGCCTCCGCCAGATCACCTAAGCTGCACGGACCGGTTACATTATGATTCTCCGCTCCTTTACTGGATCCCACCGTACCATGCATAACGGCGAGAGAAAATTCATCCCGTTCAAACGCACGATACTGAGCAGCAAAATTATCGCCTTCATTACCATGCCCGCAGCTGATACCGTAAACACCGCCGATTTCTATATTATTGACGAGCAGCGGAAAGCGTTGTACCTGCGTATCGGAAAACACATGCACATTATTCGGCATTTGCAGTTGTGCCTGCCAACTTTCAGCAGGATCATGATTTCCCTGCACCATGTACACGGGAATGCGATGCTCCGCCAATCTGTAAAGGGCACGCACAAATCGCACCTGCGCCTCCAGATTATGATCTTCGCTATTATAAATATCGCCGGCAATAACGACGGCGTGAACCTGTTCATCAATCGCTGTATCCACAATATTGTTAAAGGCGGTATACGTCGCTTCACTCACCATGCGATCAACGGTACGACTCATACCTGTCGCATATTGAAAGGGTGCGCCTAAATGCAGATCACCACAGTGTATAAATCGAAACGGCTGCATCTATATCCACTCCTTTGTATCAGTATTATTAGTTAGAAATTACATATTTACAATATTTTATTATACTATAAAACGATGGATATTAGTTAGAAATAACTATCAATTCCCCTATATCCACGAATATATCCTCGTATATTTGTTAACTCCACCTTTAATAAAGTTGACAAATACATCTGTGAAAGTTTACAATCAAATTGTCAATATTTTATGATTAAAAACAGGTTAACAATATATCAGGAGGCTAGTATGGCATTGCCTATAGATCAACAACCATCCCAAGTGGGAGCATACGAAAAAATTCTTACCATTGCAAACCGCATCATAAACGGCGGTGAAATCACAAAGGCGGAAGCCATCGAGCTGATTCACACCTCAGACGATGATACGATGATTCTGCTCGCCATGGCCGATAAGATACGCCAACATTTCAATGACAATTCCGTTGATGTATGCGCCATTGTTAATGCACGCTCCGGTAAATGTCCTGAAAACTGTAAATTCTGTGCTCAATCGGCACACCACAACACAGGTGTTCAGGAATATCCGTTTATGGATGAAAAAAGCCTTCTCGATGCGGCACGCAAGGCTAAAGAGGCCGGCGCTATCCGCTTCTCCATCGTAACGAGCGGACGCAACACAAATAATCCTAACGAATTTGAACAGATCATACATATTCTGGATCGTATCAAAAATGAGGTAGGCCTTGAAATCTGCTGTTCACTCGGTCTATTGAGCTACGAACAAGCTGTCAAATTAAAAGAAGTCGGTGTTACACGATACCACTCCAATATCGAAACAGCACCAAGCCACTTCCCTGATATCTGCAGCACTCACTCATATCAAGATAAAATGAGCACAATCGACAACGCTCAAAAAGCGGGCATCCGCGTCTGCTCCGGCGGCATCCTCGGTCTCAACGAGACTCTGGAACAACGCGTAGAAATGGCATATGAACTTAAGCGTTTAAGCATTGATTCCGTGCCATTAAATATTTTAAATCCTGTTAAAGGCACTCCATTTGAAAGCAACGAGGCGTTGCCTCCGCTTGAAATCCTGCGTACCTTTGCAATATTCAGATTTATCTTGCCGAAGGCTTTGATTCGTACCGCCGGCGGTCGCGAAGTCAATCTGCGTGACTTACAGGCCTATGCATTGAAGGGCGGTCTGAACGGTATCATGGTAGGCGGTTATCTGACAACCGGCGGCCGTTCACCAAAAGACGACCTTCAAATGATTCAGGATTTGGGCTTAGGCAGGACATCCGTTCAATCCTGATGAGACTTGCAGAACAAAACTGTCCTATAAGCCACTGATGATTAAACGGTATACAACCAGGTTTATAAATTATTTACATATATAAAAAGGACCATCTAGTTTGCTGTGCTAGATGGTCCTTTTATTCATAATATACATTTAATTCCATAATAGATTATAAATGGCTTGACCGTTTGTGTTGCCTTCAATAGGCTCAGGGTCCTCATTATAATTTACGTTCTGATAAGGAGTGCCGTCAGACATATAAGCATCTACCGTAATCGTCTCCATCGTATGATTATATCGGCTTATATACACCTTATACCGCAATTCATCACCACTCAGCTCATTGACGCGCAACCATAATAATGCATCATACTTACTCTTTTGCACACTGTCATTGTCAATGAACAGTTGATTGCCCGATGCATCAGGTCCCACATAGTACCATTCCGTCGCCAAAGCGGTTCCGTCTGTACTGAGTAGCCACAAAAGGGACAATATGGTAAATATTTTCCTCATATGACTGCTCCTCTCTTGCTACATAAACCGTATATTTTATAAAAGATTAAAGTTGATCAACCCTTTATAAAGTATACAACTTTCCCCTTTCTATATAATACCAAAAGAAGATACCATTTATCAACAATGATTAAAATTTATCCTCATTTTTTATTAAATATGAAAGAAATATGAAAAATTTTCAAAGGAATTTCTAAAATATCTTCATTTCCTGTTCATTTCACTTGAGTATTATAATGATGTCAAGTGATAGATGAAGGTAACAATTCCCTGGTTACTTTAGATGTATTTATCTCCCGACAAGTAATACTAACCCCAAACCTACTACTTGTTTAAATACATCGAGTCATTTGATATTAATACTAACACTCCCCTTACATGAAAAAGACTCCGTATGGAGTCTTTTTTCGTTGTA
Source organism: Veillonella denticariosi JCM 15641 (assembly GCF_002959855.1). Lineage (GTDB taxonomy): Bacteria > Bacillota > Negativicutes > Veillonellales > Veillonellaceae > Veillonella > Veillonella denticariosi. The sequence goes on along the minus strand of NZ_PPDB01000001.1, from coordinate 162,494 downwards.
TAAAAACTTCACAGAATACTAAAACATAAGCGAATATGAAGACTATTTACTTTGTAAACCACGATAAACGAGTTCAAAAATAATTTTCTGAGCTTCTAACCACTCATCGCTTTGAGACCACTTGTATTCTTTATTAACGGCATATAGTCCGTGTACTAAAAATAAAAAAATAGATACGCCCACATCAAATGAAACCCCAAGTGCTTCTGCCATAACGAGCCCTTGCCGATCTTTTTCACGCCGTATAATACGTTGTAATACATATTCTGAAATTTGTTCATCTAAAAATAAGGGTAAATACTTTTTATGTCGTATAATACGCTGACATAACGGCAGTCTATCAAAAATAGAATCGTATGCTTCTCTCAATGAAACAGAATCAGAAGCAGCTGATAAGGTTTTAGCTATAGTTTGTAAATTATTATTATCTACCATTCCTGAGTTTGAATAAGCGATTGCATCATCCACTAAATCATCAACAATTTCCATAATATTACTATAGTGTAAATAAAAAGTGGAACGAGTTATACCTGACGTTTTACACAACAATGTTACTGTTACAGACTCAAAAGAATGGTTCTCTAGACAGCCAAGCAACCCTTCTTTTAACAACATACGTGTCATTTCTTTTCGAGTTATCATAAAACCTCCAATATAGACACTTTTATACAATGTGTCTATTAATAAACAGAGTGTTAATTATTGTTGAGACTAGTATAACAAAACAAGGTACACTAATTCTAGAGATTACAAATAGTAATCTATTCAATTAAATCAATAGTAATTCAATTAAGGAGATAACCATGACTCAATATACTCACATTCGAAATGCAACGGGAAAATTAACAATAAAAAACACAACATTCCTTATTGATCCATTCTTAGCACCAAAAGATACTTATCCTGGCTTTGAAGGAACATTTAACTATCAACAGAGAATGCCTATGGTTGATTTGCCTGTATCAATAGACAATCTATTAAGCGATATAACTGCAGCAGTAGTTACACATACACATCTCGATCATTGGGATGATACGGCAATTAAATCTATTCCAAAATCACTTCCTATTTTTGTACAAAATACAGCGGACAAAGAACTTATTACGTCACAAGGCTTTAATGATGTACGCATCATTTTTGAAGGTCTAGAGTTTAATGGTATCACATTAAGAAAAACAGGTGGCTCTCATGGTACTGTAGAAATGTATGCAAACCCAATTCTCGCACCATTAGCAGGTGATGCGATGGGTGTTATTTTTGAAGCACAAGACGAGCCAACAGTTTACCTTGTAGGTGATACAGTTTGGACAAGTGATGTAGAGAAGGCACTTCTTCGTTTTGACCCTAACGTTATTATTATGAACACGGGATATGCTCAAATTTTAGGCTTTGAAGATAGTATTATTATGGGTACAAAAGATATTGGCCGCATGGTGGTACGCAAACCAGAGGCTAAAATCATCGCTGTTCACATGGATACAGTTAATCATACAGCAACAAGCCGTAAGGATGTACATAAATTTATCAAGGGTACTAACATTGAAAACCATGTAGCAGTCCCCGAGGATGGCGAAACTATTATATTATAATATCCGTAAAACAATTGATACTTTAATCGAAAACTAACACAACAATACTAAATATTATCTATCTACAAATAATAGAAAACACCCTCTATAGTCTAATAGTTACAATAACTACAAAAACGATAGAGGGTGTTTTTATACTCAACTACAAATTATAATTCATTAAACAGATAAACTATTTTACTGCTACCCAACCTAAAGCGGCACGTTTGTCATCGATATCCGCCAAGATTTTTTCAGCAACCTTCTTAGGATCGGTATTTACATACATAACAGAGCCTAAGATGTCTTTAGTATCCTCTTTGAGCCATTTTGTAACGGCATCGGAGCCTTGTGTAGGCGGTTCAACGCAATGATAGGAGTTGATACCCATCAAGCGGAAGCCGAGAGACGCATCGATACCTTTTTCATTGGACCATTCAGGACTGGACATGGCAAACGGCAACTGCGGCAAATTAAGGCCCAGCTCAGCGGCGATACCGCCGAAGATACCCGATGAACGGGCATTATCCACGCATTCACCGACATGCCATACCGGCGGTTGATCATCACCTAGAAATTCCTGCAACGCAGGGCTACATTTCTTAATAGCATCTGTATTACAATAGCCTAGCTTCATCAACGGGAATGATGCGCAACCGTTCGTTAAAATGATACAGCCGTTTTTAATGAGTTCATCAACGATATCAACGGTCGCTTTTTCATAAATAACACGAGGGTTTGAACAACCGACTACATTGACGATACCGCGAACCTTACCGGATTTTAAAGCCTCCGCCAACGGTTTGAAAGAACCGTAATGTTTAACCGTGGATTCCGGAGAGAAACCGACCTCAGCCGTAATTTCGTATGGAGGAATAAATACCGGCATGCCTTTACGCAATTCATGGGCTTCAAGAGCACGATCCAAAATTTTCCGTGCCAACTCTTTCGTTTCCGCCAAATTCGTATGATGGTGATCATAGCCGATATGTTCCGCGCCCGGCAGACGGGCCGCATCGGATGTGGTAATCACCTTTGTATTAAAACAACGCGCCACGTCCATGATAGCAGGGTACACATCCTGTACATCCGCTACCCAACAGTCGAGTGCGCCCGTACCGAGCACGAGCTCTGCCCCGATAGCATTACACAACGGAATAACATTTTCATACCGATACATGCTGGACAAACCGGAGCAGCAGATACCGTAAAACTGAATGCCTTTTGCACCGATAGCCTTAGCTTTTTCCTGATATTCTTCAGATGCACCGATCGTACAGATCTGAGATACCAGCGTCGGCAAATGACCATGTACGGCGATATTTACATAACCTTTTTTTAGAGCTCCGATATTAACCTTGGACGTACGACGGCCGCCTTGACCGAACAACGCATCCGTAGCGATATCCGCCGCCACTACACCGGTAAATGTGAAAGCCAGTCCGCAACGCAAGAATTGCTTCATGTTGCTTTCCCAGTCGCCATCTGTACCGACACAGGTGCGATGATATGCATCAAAGGCTTCATTGTACGCGGAAATAGGTAAGATATCCAAATTTTTCCAGACTTCACGACGTTCAGCAGGTGCCATCGCCGTAATCGTTTTATATTCACCCGGAAGAGCACGGCTCAAGTCTTCCAGCAACACATCCGCCAAATCATTGGCGACGTCATTTAACGGGCGCCCCTCCTCAGGAATGTTGAACGCCTTACATACGGTACGGATTTTCTCTTCTCCTAAAATAGGAATATCCAATTCACCGTTAGCAGCCGCTTTCAGAGAAATCAGAATTTCGCGCGCATGTGCACCATGTTGAGTCAACCCGCCTGCAGCGGCACGGGTCATGTTACGGGCAACGATAAGATCCGCATCCGCACCGCAGACACCGCGAGGGCTCTTAGGCGTAATCTTACAAGGACCCATAAAGCATACGCGACAGCAAACACCGGCAATACCGAAAGCACATTGAGGCTGCTGTTTATCAAAACGGTCAAAAACCGTGTCACAACCGATTTGTTCCATGCGAAGAATCATTTCACGAACCGCCGGATCCGGAGTCTGTTCAATTACATCCTGTTTTGTAGGCCATGTTTTGCGATACTCCGCAACGGCTTTCAAATAATCGTTTACACCATGTTCATGAGGCACCCCCGGCTCATGGGTATGCGGCACCCATTTATCCGTAGGTAAAGCTTTGGCATGGTTATGATCGTGTTCATGGTCATGACTATGGTCGTCATGGTCGTGGTCATGATTATCATCATGAGTTTGACCATGCTTATGCTGATGGCCATGTTCATGGTCGTCCGTATGATTATGGTCATGATGGTCTTCATGATCATGTCCGTGATGATGCCCCCCACAATGACAATGTTGATGTTTATGGGCATTTTTATTTTCTGCATCTTTACTCATAGTAAACCTCCTTGTGACCTACATAGGCCAAGCATTAACAATAAGGAACACAATCCTCACCACAATTCATAGTTAATACTACCATAATCATGGGCTTTAAAACCTATCTCATAGATATGTTTTAATTCACTATAAGTATATTTTCTGCACGGACATTTGTCAATTATATTTTGAGAAAATTTTTTCACATATACATTTATAAATCCGATAACAACAATGTTTTTACATTACTTTATTCAGCTTATATTCATAAATTCGTGAATAAGTTAATTCCCATTAATATAAAGGAATTAACTTTGCCATATTCATTATGTAAAATAATATAGTTTTAATATGTGATAATATCTTTTAGGTATGTGATGATATCGTTTTGGTATGCATATACAATGCTATAACTTTGGGGCATATGAATATATAATATGGATATATAAACAATAATAAGAAGGACCGCACCGGCTGCGATACATTCGCAGCCGATACAGCCCTTCTTTTATTATTACATTAATGTTTTAAGTACATTCATAACTTCTTCCGGTAATTCGTTCTTATAACCGATGAGTTTTTCCACATAGTCATAACGGAACTCAAAAGCCTGATGTAACTGATGGTGGTATTCACGCACCTCAAATGGCGGTTCAAAGCCCGGTATCTCGACATAGGAAAGATTTTCATACGCACCGAACGGTTTAAAGTCCAAATTGCCTTCTACCAATTGTTCCAATAAATTCAACGTCACTTCCTTAGGAATTTTCTTTTCCAGGAAGAATCCCGTGTTCATGATAAAGCAGTCTACGCCACACTCTTTAAAGAGTTTTTTGTAGCTTTCATAATCACGAACCAACGGATAGGTACGGAACGGATTTGCATACGGTTCGATAACGAGTGCATCCGGATCCACATGTGCGTCAAGTTTTTCAGCCGTAGAACGACGCGTCGCCAACGTCGCCCCCATGGTGGACGCCAACACAGGGTCGGATATTTTAAGAATCGGCGGCAATGTTTTATCCTTCATAAGCCATACGATGGCATTGACAGGTTCACCTACATAATTTACGCGATTATCCGTCCAGAATTGAGATTTAATGGCACGACCGTTGTTATTGCGCACATCCTCAGCCAATACGACCTTGCGACCCTCTTCATCCATCGTCACCCCTACATTCTGCAAGGTTAACAGGAATTCATTCGCCGGATGTTCTACAGGATAATCCTGCATTTTATCGAAATACGTAGGCTCCATCGCAATCGAGCTCAAATCCTTCGTATTAATGATATACGCATCGTCATGCAAAATGGAAATATCATAACGGCCATTGTGTTTTTCATGGGTCAACGTGGATTTACCGGAACCGGACAGACCGAACACGCCGATGGTATACGTCTTACCGCCGTCCAGGTTATAGCGCTTCATACCGCCATGACAGGCGACATAACCGAAGCGATTCGCCAAGGACCACGCCAATGTAAGGGTGCCTTTTTTATGTTCCCCGAAATAACGCATGCCGAGAATCATCGCGCAGTTATGAGCAGGATCAAAAATCGCAAGCCCGCCCGGATGACCGGGAACCACATAATCAGGGTCGGAGTAAATATAGATATCCCCTTCCGGAATGTCTTCGCTTTCATTATAAAATTCTTTTACAGCGGCATCAAAAAATTTAAAATTCATCACCCAGGAATATAAAATGGATGCATGATCCTTCGGAATCATCAAGTGAGCACGAGCGGTAAATTTCTTGTCGAGGCCGACGATAACCTGTGCGGCAATCCATTCCTTACCGCGACTGTCATACACGGCGTCGCGCGCAATATTGGCAAGTTCGATTTCATCAATACCTTCATCACCGATGATGCGACGAGCCTTTGCATAACGCCCCGTCGTCTTGCCATCATTCGTAACGAGCACCTTCGCATCGGCCGGTAAGCCCTGCTCCAGCGGTTTATGTACAGGCATATCGAGGACGATGACACCCGGTTCTTCAGAGGCCAGCTGATACGCTTGTGCCACAGAGGTAACCGGTTCTACATTATTTCCATAAAATGCGGTTTCAATCGTACTGCGTAACTTCGAAAATAATGGGTTTGTTTTGATTTCACTTTGTTTCCAAACGCGTCTCGTCGACATAATATCTAAATCCTCACCTTTTAATATATACATGATTTCATCTGTGAAAGTATGAAAATAGCCAATACTCTCATTAATACTTATTTTACCCTTTTCTATCAAGTTTGTATACATAAAACAACCAGCGCGCCCTTAATATTGTGTATTTACTATTAATTAGTGCAACATAATTAAACCGGCAACAGCCGCAGGCCAGTACTTACACCAACATGTGGCTGTAACCAGGATATACCATACGCTCCCGATAGTACGGTACATCCTATACATATACAATATAGGAAATACGAAATGTCAACTATTATTATTGATAAATGCATTTAGTTTGGCAATCAGGTCGTTCACATCAAAATCTCCGCGTTGTTCCGCAATCATTTTAACGGTCGCCACCTTCGCCATGACTTTCACCATAGGGGTTTTCAATTTTTCAAATTTAGGATTCAAGGAAACCAAATAGTCCACCACATCCGGAGAATGTTTGATCAGCTTGGACAATGTCGTTTTCTCATCGATGTGAACGTATCCGCCCGCATCGACTGCCAACGGTTCTTCTGCCACCGATTCCGCCGCTTTTAACGCCAAGGATTTTTCCGAGCCGCCATCACCTACATAATCAGCCTGATCCCATGTCAACAATGTGCGGGAACCTTCCAGTTCGCGAATATGCGTGCAGTCCTGCATCATTTCCAAAACACCGCGGAACTTGCCGTTTTCATCACGCACAGCGGTATAAATAACATAGATAAACAAACCCGGTTTATTGATCCAGAACTCAGCCTGACTTTGTTCACCGGAACGGAACTTTTCAACGATTTCCTCCACGATATGCACGGATTTTGCAGGATGACAGTTCTTCACCTCTCGGCCGATAACATTGGCACTGCGCGGGAAAATGCGATGAGCCGTATCACTGTAAAATTTAACAAGTTCGTTTTCATCCACATAGGATAAATCTACAGGCAAATGACGGAAAATTAAATTGATTTGATCCAATGTCAACTTTCCTGTAGCCACATCGAGCACTGCCTCCTTACCGACGGGTGCACCACCCACAGGGCCTACGTATTTAGACAATAGACCTGCCAAATCATTCAGAAATTCATTGGATACAGCACCGTCCCGAGTAGAGCCGCTTTGATTCAACTGCAACGCCGAATCGTTGATGCCCGGTACCACGTAAAGATCCGGAGTCTTAATGATAGCATAACCGATTTCATGGTCATTCTTGCTCATGCGCACAAATTCTTCATCGCTCAATAACTTAAAAGATGTAGGTAATAATACTTCCAATTCTTTGGAGTTCAAATCACGTAATTTAGACAATGTCTCCGGTACAGAGACCAGGAACTCATCATATTTATCTTCGCGAAGCAAAGCATAGGATGCGGAAATCGCATCGCGCACCGCATCGTCAAATGTCCACATGATGCGTGTAGGACGATCAAATCCATGATCCTCCAGCATCGGATACAGCTGATTCTGCTTACGGGATAAATGAGTTCGCCATTGAGCAAGCGAATCAAAAACGCCAAGCCACGGATTCTTGATAAATTTATCCTGCTTCAACAATTCATCAGCCTCGACAGCCACCTTTTCAACGGCGTTGATCTCCTCCAAATACACCCACAACGGATGATTTTCAGGATATTCATTCTCAGCGCGCATCAGTACGCCATCAAACAGATTCAGCAGATCATCCATCTTATCGAGGATTTCCTCATCCTTATATACGCCCTTTAAACTTTGCTCCGCGTAAGCAAACTCATCAGGCGTGCAGGTACCTAATTTTTCTTTCAGAATACGATTCCCGTCCTTCAGGGACAATTTACCGTCCAGATAATCCTCTTTCACGGACACGATAATTCTATACCGCTCGTTATTAATATCCAGTTCTTGTTTTAAGGGATTCATAATTTATACCTCCAGGGGCTCACTCGTTTATGACTATATTTTTATTATATCATTTTGAAAGTGATTTTCAGTAGCTACGGGTACAAATTTATAATTTGTGAATTTTTTACACATAATACACGTTTTATCCTATCCCTAATAGACCAAGAATTAATATGAACAGTCATACAAAGAAAAAGACACCCTCACAACTATGTGAAGGTGTCTTCAAACCGTATCTTATTTTTTAAAATCAATAAATTCAGTTTTAGAAGATGCTACCGGTTTCCCGTTGGAATCAGAGGCAGGCTTAAACTGCCAAGAGGATACAGCGCCCACAATAGACGCATCCACCGCGGCATCACCGCTGGACGTAAGTAATTTCACATCATCTACGGAACCGTTTTCTTCAATAGTAAACTGTACATCAACGCCACGCGCGTTGCCGGCATAAGCACCAAAAACCCCCGGATCAACAGCCGGTGTAGACACAGCTACAGGCGGTTCATACGGCGCAGCCAGGGCCGCCGTCACGGAACCGGCAGCGACCAATGCACTTAATGTTATACAACGCAACACTTTGTTCATCATCATTCTCCTTATTTAGCAGATTGACCTACAACCTTCTTAGGTAATGTAATCGTCATACCGATAATAGATTCATGCGGTTTCTTATCGTTGCCGATAGCAGGTGTAAATTTCCATTTCATAATGGCATCTTTCACAGCCTCATCGACCGGTGCATAACCGGAAGACTGTTCCACGAACACTTTCTTCACGGCGCCCTGTTTATCAATCAAAAATCGGACCCTCATATTCGGTGCCACCTTAGCTGTCTGAGGGATCTCAGGCATTTCAGGTTTTACGATGGTAACCTCCTTAGGGGGTGAAATAAAACCCGCCGCGTTTGCCGTATAATTTCCAAACATCCCGAATGATGCCGCAAGTACAGCCGCAGCGGTATAGCGAATAATTCTATTCATGATATAAGTCCTCCTTGGTTCTCTTAATCTATGGATATTATCATACTAAATTAATATGAAGAAATGAAGAAATTAATCATTTTTCTTATTGAGATTTAATCTCATTTATGATATAGTCTAATTAAAGTAATCGATCGGCCATCACACATCATGTCGATGTGTAACATAAAAAATAAACAAGGAGGTTCTTCATGAAACGTAGAAAGCGTATTCAAATGAAGGTCATGATGATACTCGGTATTATAGCCCTCATCGGGCCGGACCAGTTGCAATCATTCATACACTAAAGAACTCATGACCTCGGCAGAAGTACGACAGATCTGCCCCAGCCGCTACGTTGGTAGCGGCTATTTTTCTGTATTTTTTTTACACGGGAGGTTTATTATGAAATTCAATCGACTTGTATTAATCGCTCTATCGTTAACCGTCATGATGCTGGCTCTGATCGGCTGCGGAAAGGACACCGCCCGGGACGGGCAAAAGAAACTCCAGGTCGTGGCAACTACGACGATGTTGACGGACTTGGTGAAAGAAATCGGCGGCGATGATGTTTCCGTTCAAGGACTCATGGGCCCCGGCGTCGACCCTCATCTCTATCAGGCCAGCGCAGGTGATGTGACGACCATGTCAAAAGCGGATGTTGTCGTATATAACGGCGTTCACCTGGAAGGGAAAATGGGCTCCATCTTTGATAATTTGGCAAAGCAGAACAAAGCGACCATTCGCGTATCCGACGCCATCGATCCTGCCACACTGCTTGATTTCGAAGAGGACGGAGTATCCACAAAGGATCCGCACATCTGGTTTGACGTAGCCAATTGGAAATTGGCCGCAAAAGCGGTCTATGAAGGTTTGTCCAAAGCCGATCCTGCACATAAGGAAAACTTTCAGAAACGTTATGAATCCTACCTCACCAAGTTAGATGAGGCGGATGCCTACATTAAAACACAGGCCGAATCCATTCCTAAAGAGTCCCGCGTTCTCGTAACGGCGCACGATGCATTCCAATACTTTGCACGGGCCTACGGATTCGAAGTCAAAGGTTTACAGGGCGTAAGCACCGCTACGGAAGCCGGCACGCAGGATATGAACGAGCTCGTCCAATTCATCGTCGACCACAAAATCAAAGCCATCTTCGTGGAGTCATCGGTACCGCATAAAACGATTGAGGCCGTTCAGGAAGCCTGCAAGGCTAAAGGCTGGGACGTATCCATCGGCGGCGAACTGTATTCCGATTCCCTCGGCTCTGAAGGAACTGAAGGCGGCACATATATCGGCATGGTAAAAGCCAACATCGATACCATTGCGAAGGCACTTAAATAAAAATGCTAATTCAAGACCTGTTAATTAGAGCACGAAGTCGGTGCTGCAGATATGTATATTAAGACCTGCTAAAATAGAGCACGAAGTCGATACAAAAAAATATATAACAAGGAGGCATATATGGAATGGGCCGTAGAAGTTGAAGATATGACCGTCGCCTACACGACAAAACCCGTGTTGTGGGACGTGGATATGAAGGTCCCTATCGGTTCACTGGCGGCTATCGTTGGTCCCAACGGAGCCGGTAAGTCCACATTATTAAAAGCCATGCTGGGTCTGCTGACAGTCATTTCGGGCAGCGTCAAATTTTACATTGACCATCACCTGGCGGTCAATAAAAATGATTACAAAAAGATCGCCTATGTACCGCAAAGCGGCAGCGTTGACTGGGATTTTCCCACCACCGTGTTAGATGTGGTCCTCATGGGCCGCTACGGTCATCTGGGCTGGTTCAAACGCCCTACAAAACAGGACAAGGAATTAGCTTTGTCCATGATCGATAAGATGGGCATGACCGATTATGTAGACAGACAAATCCGTCAGCTCTCCGGCGGACAGCAGCAACGAGTCTTTTTAGCTCGCGCCCTCGTACAGGAGGCGGATATTTATCTCATGGATGAACCGTTCAAAGGCGTCGATAAGACGACGGAACGTGCTATCATCACATTATTACAGGAGATGAAAGCTCGCGGTAAAACGGTTATCGTCGTCCACCACGACCTTAATACGGTACCCCAATACTTTGATTGGGTCACACTGGTTAATAAACAAACCGTCGCTTACGGTCCTGTAGCGGACACATTCACTCAGGAAGCGATCGAGCGTACCTATGGTACAGGAGGAATTCTATGACGATTCTCCATTCCTATACGACGCAGATGGTATTGCTCGGCACCGCTCTATTGGGTCTTGCCAGCGGCATCGCAGGCACCTTTGCGGTACTTCGCAAGGAAAGTCTCATCGGCGACGGCTTATCTCACGCGGCATTACCGGGCGTAGTACTCGCCTTTTTGCTGACGGGCATCAAGGATATAGAGGTGCTCATCACGGGGGCCGCCCTCTCCTCGATTGCCGCCGCATGGCTCATCACGATTACCGTTGAAAACAGTAAAATTAAATTCGACGGTGCGTTGGCGACCATTCTATCCGCATTTTTCGGCTTCGGCATGGTGCTGCTCACCTATATCCAAAGCCTCAACAATGCGGGTCAGGCGGGGCTTTCAAAATTCATATTCGGACAGGCGGCGACCATCTTGGCCCGCGATGTATATATTACATCCATTGCGGCGATTATCATCATGATTTTGACCGCTTTGTTTTGGAAGGAACTGAAACTCATTTCCTTCGATTTGGAGTATGCAAAAACCTTGCAGATCCCCGTTACCTTTACCCTCATTTTATATAGAGCGTTGCTCATCATGACCATCATTATCGGGATTCAATCTGTCGGAGCCATTTTGATCAGTTCTCTCCTCATCGCACCGGCTGTTGGCGCCCGTCAATGGACAGATAAACTGGGAACCATGTGTATATTGGCCGGCGTATTCGGCATGCTTTCCGCTATCGGCGGTACATTGTGGAGCACGATTATTCCCAAATTACCTACAGGGCCTGCGATTATCGTCATCCTGTCGATTTTAGTGTTACTCAGTCTGCTGTTCGCACCGAACAGAGGTCTCCTATGGCAACTGCGCCGCGTTCGTCAGACGAAATACGCATTAAAATCCATGTCGGTCCCGCCCGCTAAAAAAATGATGCCATCAGATTCGGTCACAACAACCCCTGAAAGCGACAATATAGGAGGTACCCTATGACAGCTCACACCGAGATTTTACTCATCGCTATGGCGGTCTCCATCACCTGCGCCGTGCCCGGTGTCTTTCTGGTACTGCGCCGCATGTCTATGATGGCCGACGCCATTACGCACACCGTTTTCTTAGGCATTGTACTGGCCTTCTTCATGACGAAGGACTTGAATTCGCCGTTCCTGCTCGTAGGGGCTACGCTCGTCGGGGTCGGAACTGTATGGCTCATAGAAATGATTCATAATACACACCTCGTCAACGAAGACGCGTCTATCGGCATCATCTTTCCCCTGCTCTTTTCGGGCGCCATCATTCTGGTGAGCCTCTACAGCGGAAACGCTCACCTTGACGTAGATACGGCATTGCTCGGGGAAATCGCGTTTGCGCCTTTCGACAGATTCATCGTGAACGGAACTGATTTAGGTCCCGTATCGCTATGGATTTCGCTCTCAGTGGCCACGATCAATCTATTGCTGGTCATTCTGTTCTACAAGGAACTGAAAATATCCACCTTCGATTCCCTATTGGCCGGGCTTTTCGGATTTACACCGATTCTTATCCACTATGTATTGATGACCATGGTCTCCCTCACCGTAGTGGCATCATTCCAGGCGGTCGGCGCAATCCTCGTTATAGGACTTATGATCGGTCCTGCGGTTATTGCCTATTTATGGACCGACTCCGTGAAAGCCATGCTCATAGGCAGTATTCTCATCGGTATCGCCTGTGCCGTCATCGGCACGGAGATTGCTTTCACCATGGATGTATCCATTGCAGGGTCCATCGCCACCACCATCGGCATGGGCCTGATTATCGCCGTCATCGCTACGCCTAAGACCGGTTATATCGCCACATACCGTCGGCAACGCCATCTGCGTCGCCACTATCGGGAAACGATGATGTTGTGCCATATCTATACACATATGAACACGCCTGTTGCGCCCGTTGAAAACGGTATCGGCACCATCCATGAACATCTGAACTGGACGGCGGACTATACATATCAGGCTGCGGCCAATCTCAAGAAACGCGGTTTGCTCTATGTAACGGAAGGACGATATGCGCTGACCGATAAGGGTATCAAGCAGGTAAAAGAATCCATATAAATAGAAATAGAATATATAAGAAAGGGAATACATAAAATAAATAAAGCGCACCCTCAATAATATCGGCACCTGGTGTGGAAGATTTTAGTTCCGTAACCGCATTTCCAAAGCCGCTGCCGCCAGACGCTGCAAATAGAACAATCTTCTTTCCTGAGAAATCATAACTTTCAAGGAATGTATTAATAATCGTTGGTGCTATATCCATCTAGTTAAGATCTGCCTCAGTATATGGAACTGTAGGCTTAATCTTATAAATATCTGCTTTAGCTGCAGCTCCGCTATGTTCTTTGTTATTCCAGTGGCGCTAAAATACGCCACTAATGTTTTTGCCATTTTATTTCCTCCAATTATTCTTCAATATATTTTATAAACTTTGCATATAATGGACCTCAGCGGATAAAACTATTGCTTTGAAAACAACTTATAACGCTAAAAAAGCCAACAGAGGATATACTCTGTTGGCTTAATTATTATATTTAAATATCTTAAGTAAAAACCTCTTGATAAAATGCTATCAAGTCTTTTGCATATTTTGCGGCCCGAGGAATAGCTATTCTTTTATAATAGTCAGCTAATATTTCTTGATGATTCTTCAAAAGATCAAATTCAATTATATACAAACCAACACTCGTTATAGAATATTTTCCTATTTCAATTGTAGTTGATTTGTCATCTTCAGATATTTCCTCACCTATAGGAAATTCACCATCAGGATACGCCTCAATAGTAACATCACTATATTGCCAAAACTTCTTACTCCAAATGATAATATCTTTTCGATATTCTTCTATCATTTGCTTGTAAAACTGCACCATCTCTTTATCTGAAAGCACCTTACAATTAAACCCTTCTAATAAGAATTGTCTTTGTTTCAATCGATTTTTTACTTCTTCTATTTCAACACTCTGTAGGTCTTGATTAAAGTTGTCAACACCTAGTTCTTTTATAATATCTAAATATATGTTACTATCTAAAAATTCTTTTATAGTCTCCATATCCTTGTTCCCATAACAATATTGGCACCTTCCATGATAAAGAACTCTGTACCTGCTTGTAGAGCCGAATAATCTACAGTTTCATAAAGTGGCAACGCATTAGCTCCTATTTACTTATCAAAGATGACATCTTCACCATCAATAAAGTTGATACCAAGATATTCCTCATTTTACGCCTCATTTAACTACATATACCATATCACCTTTAAAGTATATGTTCATTATACAGTGTACTGGATTCCCTTTGGTCCATAACCACCCCTGGAATACAGCGTGTCCCCAATTATAGGTCTCCGTAATGACCTCAAATTCACTTTCACTATAATCCTGTTGATACTGGGGTAACTCAATTCTTTTACCTGTGAAAGTATCTAGTATTGTATTATTAAACACGAGAATTTCAAAAAAATCTATATCACACGTCTCAAACACGACTTGAGCCTTATGAGTTTGTTCAGCACCGTTCTCATAAGAAAAAATGTACTCAAAAGTAAGGATCAAATTATCATCTGCGTATTCTATTTTCTGTACTCTTGCATCATGGAGAGAATATTGGAGATGCTCGCTAAAAGATTTTATCGTTCTCATAGAACCTCGTTTTTACAAATTAATATACAATACATAACGACATAGACTTACTAGTTCAAGAGGAACGAAATCCCAAAATTCAGTTACCCTATTCCTTTACAATTAATTCATTTTTAGTTTTTCTATATAATCATTTGCTTTGTCAACTATATCAGAAATTTTTGGATAACCAGCTTCTTCAATTACTATGTTCTCAAGAATATAATCAGTAAGACTACCTTCACCCATTTTTTGCTTTACTTCTGCATAATCCCATTTAGAAAAGTCAAATGTTTTTTGCAATATATAAGGCACAAATACTTTCAAATAATCGGACATATCAAATTTATCATTTATACTTGAATGAAAAAGCAAATCGAAATATTGAAAAGCAATATCATTCCTAATATATGGAATAATTTTTAAGTTTTGCATGCAATTAAATGTTGCGATCGCCCCCATGCAATGTTGACTAATCAAGATATAAAATAGATCAGCCACACTCATCGACTCCATGGAAGGAATATACTTCCCCCCCATTTTGAGAGCTTTTTTACACTTTTCTTCTATTGACAATTTACTATCTTCAAGTGAATCAAAAACTATCCGTTCTTTTATCCAGCCGTGTAAATGACGCTCTAAGTCCTCATATGAAGAGTTATCATTTTTCATTTCTTCAATAGAGCCATATGGCTTAGAAAACAATAACAATAGCATTTGGTTCGCAGCATCATTAAGTGCCTCATAATATTCAGTACTTTCAGTAATAGTTATTGTTTCTAACGGAATCACAAAAAAATCTTCAGAATACTCACGTAAAAGCACAAGCATATCAAAAAAGCAATCCTTCAGATATCTATTTACTGTTTCAAAATTTATTTCATTATCTGTTCCACGGTAAAAAGTCGACATCTTCATGAATGGATCATTTATTAACCTACATCCTTTTACAATAATATACTCTTTGTGACCAGAATTACTTATATCCAATCTTACAGCACCTGATAAATATGTTACATAATCCTCTTTATCAATATTTGAAAGAAAATAGCATACATAACGTTTCTGACGATACCAAAACAAGCGGACTTCACCTATCAATCTCTTAATATCGTCTTGTGTAAAGCAATCAATTTTATCTTCATATTTTTCAAGAACGGAAAGATATTCATTCATTATTTTCTTTAAGGGTTTTGTTTCAATCAACCTAATTTCTCCCTTCTACACTTAATTAGCATAATAGAAATCAGGAAGCTCAATATATCCTGAAATAAGTTCAAACAATTTCTTCAAAAGCATATCACAATCATCTTGTACACTTCTTAATTTTTGTTCGGCATTATAATCAGGAATCATATGATAATTGTGGGTTGGATTGTCACATAAAAGCATTGAAGATTCTCTTATTGCTCCCCAAAAACCATGTGTAAAATTCGTTCCATATTCATAATAAATCTCGTACAGCATTTGTTCATCACATGAAATAAATTTTTTGTTTATTTGTGTTTTATCAAAATATCCAAAACTAGTATCAACAAATGCCTCATCCATATCCTCATTAACAAGAAGTTCCATCATTTTTAGATGAAGCTGTGCATCATCTGAAACAGAGTATTTACTTTCTCTCAGCTTAGCCATAACAAGCTTATACTTTCCTATTCCGTAAGCTTTAAATCTGTCATACACATCAGGAATTTCTTCTTCTTGCAACATAATATATTTTAAATTTATATAACTCTCCGTCATAGTTCTAAATAGTATTCTTCCACTTATATCATTTTGAAGTTTCTTCTCTGATATTTCTTTATAAATTTTATATATATAGCAAGTAATCCCCATTACAACTGCATATTTTTCATCCATCTTTTTATTATCATTAGTAGCGGCAATATAATCAATAACTTTTGATATTTTTTCAAAGAGTTTCATTTCTTCATTTCCATTCCATACTATCACTAAAGGATTACATTCCAGTATTTCTGCCAATTTTTCCCATATCATTTTTGAAAATATTTTACTACTATCAATACTACTTACTCCTTGAAATGTTGCCCTTATTGCAGGCCTATATATCCTCATTTTTTCATCAGAATGATTATATTTGTAATAAGTAGTCAACGCTTGTGGCAACAGATCTAATTTACTTGAAATTTTTAATCTCCCATTCTTTATATAGAACCAATTCACCGAAAAACATATATCTGTTGTAAGTTCATCATGAAATGTACTACATTTTTCTATTATCGAGAAAAGTTCAGAAATACTATCATCAATATTTATTGAATAATCAAAAAAGAAATTATAGAAAACATCATCTACATCTGGTGTCGCAACAATTGTAAATGGAGCCAATACATTACGATCCACATGGTTTAAAATAATAGACCAAAAATACTCTCTTTGTTCTTGCTCTAACTCATGTATTTTGGAAAACTGAGGAATACATATTGAGTGTGAATTTAATTCATAAATAATATTATTAATTTTCTCTAAGCCTATTTTTCTCCCATATTTATGAATAATTAGTCCAATCCATAAATATTCTGGAAGCCAATTTTTAGACCAACTCGATAAACTTAACTTGGCTCCAAGCCCTTCTGGATTGGTATAAGGTGTATATAATGTATCGCCTTTTTTTATATGCTTTGATAGTTTAATTCGCTCCATCAAAATGACTTCTCCTCAAAATAATAATGAAGATATCTATTTATCTCTTTTATAGATTAAAATAACCCTTATCTTCTAGTTAATTCTCTATGCAGCAAGTTCAAATTTTCTACATGTGACCTTAGTAGATTTGTTTATTGAGCATCATCCATAGAGTCCTCCCCTCTATAAAAACTAATACCTTCATCTTTGCATTAAATATTACGACTACCTACCTTCAATCTTCATACAAAGCTCCCCAGAACAAAAAAAATATTTTCAAAACTTTTATTTACACCTATCCCATAATTTCAATATAAAAAACACTTAAATTCTACCATATGTCATGTTTAATTTAATTTGCGTCGATGTCTTAAATATTTTTTAAGTTTCTATCCAAACATTTTTCCTTCCTCTTAGATGTGAACTCTGATTATTCTACTAATTCTAAACGTACATAGCTTTTATTAAAAAAGACACTAGCTGAGATCTGCCAATTTCTTTCATCCCCTCCAATAATTATCAATATCGGTTCAGGACATTTTAAATCATTGTTCCTGGACAGGGTAAACATTTGTTTTAAATCAATATCACTGGGGTCAGCCGAAGCATTCGGATGATAATGCCATTCCCCTAAATAATATAAACCTTGATTCCATACTGAATCTAAAAGCTCTTTTAATCCGCTTGAGCTCCTACGAAAATTATATTTTGAGTGTTGAGAGTTCTTAGGTGCTGGTGTTATCTGTAAAATATCTGCTATCATTTGATTATGTGAGTAATTTCCTATTAACACACCTCCCGTTTCATAAGGATTGGATTCATTACAATAACCAATCATTTGTTTATATATTTCTTTTCCCAAATATATATTATATGTTTGACTCTTATCTTTAAAGATCATTAATTATCTATCTTCCTTTTTTCTACCAATATATACCCCTCAAAAATCCCATTATTTTCTTTTTGTTCATAAACAACTGAAAGAGTCTTCTCTGGTTTAAAAACAATATAATTTTCGATTGCCTTTACTGCTGTAGAAGCTGCAAGCCAGATATCATCACTTCTTCCAGGAAATGTAGGGTGCCAACAACCAATTCCATTCCTTGGTAAGTTGTAATCATCAAATAATTCTCTTTCTTTTTGTATATATGGCGAAATCAACTCATAAAACGAATCAAAACTAAAAGAATTGCCACTCATTAGCGCTATATATAAATGCTTTGCTCCCAAACCTACAGATACAGAGGTTATGATATGACTTTTTGTAAAAACAACTTTTTCAAAAATATCAAGAACATTATGTTCTCCTGTGCAGTCAATAATTATATCGTATTTATCTAGATCAATATTTGTTTTATATTCTTCATCAATTGTAAGGATATCTTTAATTACTTCAATGTTTGCATGTGGATTTAAGGAATTAAGATAATCGCTCAATGATTGTTCTTTAAGTTCTCCAATATTACTTATATTAAGAACATGACGTGACAAATTTCCGATTTCAAATATG
The DNA here is from genome assembly GCF_002959855.1 of Veillonella denticariosi JCM 15641. GTDB lineage: Bacteria > Bacillota > Negativicutes > Veillonellales > Veillonellaceae > Veillonella > Veillonella denticariosi. Next base: position 143,560 of record NZ_PPDB01000001.1, on the reverse strand, counting down.
TCAGAATCTGCAATAGTAAGGTTGTATAGTCCTGCCCGTACAAGTATTTCTGCTACTGATGCGCCGATACAACCTGCTCCAAGAAGCAATATCTTTTTTCTAAGTAAAAGGTCGTTCAATTTCCCTCTCTGCAATATTTCTTGTTGATTCCAGTTTTCTGAAATAATCCATTCCAATTTCATCTTTCGTGTTAAAACGTCTCTTTTATCACGAAACCACCATCCTTTGTGATTAGTTCGGAATCCATTTGCTGTCTTTTCACCATATGATAAAACTGGTAAATACATAGCCATCCAAAAAATACTTTCGGTCTCACCTCCAAAAACTCTCGGAATTGGAAAGCCAAGTAGTAGTAAATGATGTTTCCCATCCCTAATCTTTGATACAACCTGTTCCAATATATTCATAACATCAATCTGTTGACTATTACAAACAGTTATTAACTCATCCAAAGTTTCTGGAGCTTGCCATTCATTAATTACTGGAAGATGCTCCAAAAGTATCCACGGAGCATTAATTGACGGGGATATATTCGTTTTAGAAAGATAGCTCCCCCATTTTGTATAGTGCACTATATTGCCATTTAATGATTTAAAATACTTTACATAATACACAGATGGCTTGTTTTTGTAAACATCTAATTCTGCGATTCCATATCTACAATCAGTACTTTGCCATTGCATAAAAGTAACACAGTCTTCAGAAAAAACAAATTGCATTTCAGACACATAAGTCAAACTAAACTCAGGCAATTCAAACAGCTCATTATCTAATACTAATTTATTTTGTGCCGCTAACTCAAGCCAAATTATTGCCCTACTTACATGGTATATCAATCGTTCATCAACACTATAAGGCTCTCCTTGAAAACCAGATATTGTGTTTCTCTCCAAACACAATGCTCCTTTTCTCCACAGACCATTCTTTTCCAATTCTGAGTTATTAGCTTGATGATATAATGTCACATTAATACTATTTTCTACATCAGGATATATCTTAATTTTACCCTTTGGATATTTATCTTCTGCTATAACATACCACTGGGACAATTGAGGAAAATAAGATGTTTCATATTTAATTGATATGCCTAAATGTAAAAACCAAACTTTTAATTCATTATCAAAATTCCAATCATCTAATATTTTAACCTGTGATAACGAATCCAAAGCTCTTCGAGCCTGTTTTAATTTATCAGGAATCTGTATTCTTTCCATTTATGCGAATCTTCCTTCTGGAATAGCTATTGACTTTTCAGTACGAGTTGAAAAACCTGTTGAAGAATTAGATTTTGTAGGTTCTGGAGCAGGGGGGAATTCAGTACCAAATAACTCTCTCCATTTGCAAACACTATCATATAATTCTTCACAATCAAAAGCTTCACGAGCAATTTTAGCAGCACCGCAAACTGTATCATAAAAATCAGCGTATTCGTCGTTTGTAATTCTTGCAAAAACATCATGTTCAGGTACACCTCTATCAGCCAAGAAAGGTTTAATAAGATATTGAGAAACAATATTTTCAAGAGTTAACACTATACCCTCCGCTACACTAGTTATACCATCCGGACAGCAGTCACCAATAAAATGCTCAAATGGATAGCTCTTTGGATGTTTTATATCTGGACACTGTATCTTACGCCACCATTTTAATGCCTTAACAACATTTATATAGTGTGTATTACAGTTCTTGTTTTTCTCAATTGTCCATCGAATTTGCTCAAGCGGATGTGTTTTATCCCATTCTTCAACTTCACGATCAGGAATTAGAAGTGGATCAGATTTCCATTGCAATTCGCTATCCGATTTACAAAATATATTATAGGTACTTTCAACCAAAACATTATCTAACGATTTTGTAAGCAAATTTTGCTGAAATTCTTCAATTGTATATTCAGAAATAATGGCTCTATCTTGCAATATTCCTATTTCACTTTTGCTTGGGGCGGAGGTAAGTACAATATCCAAGTCAACATAACTTAAACTTATACCTATTGATCTGCCTTGGAGTCTATACTTATCTTTGTAGTACTTGTCTAAAAAAGGTACAAATATATTTAATGCTTCTTCTGGCGTATATTCTTCAGAGTCTAACTTTGTTACAACAATAATATCAACATCGGATTTGTTCCCATTTTTAGGTTTGACAGCTGTAGAACGTCGATAGCTCCCCTGCAAAAATGTGCTAACAATAATATTCGATAATGCTTCGTCTTCTTCCAATCTTTTTCTTAACGTTGTATGTCCTGTTTTCAAGTCATTCACTTGATTTTCAGACAAACGGATATTAGATAAAAAGTCTTTAAAATATGACGGCACAATAGACATAAATACTTCTCCTTTACTTTATGAAACTTATTGATTTTGAATATGAGCAAGAACCTCGTTGTTCATAATCATATTCATACAAAACGCATTTACCAAATCCACGTGAGTTTTGTCCTAAAAAAAACATAAATGCACTTGGCGCAGCAGCAAAAATATGTAGCGTTGCTCGTCGTTCTTCAATAGACCTTTCTGCTATAGCACTACAAACAGAATTAGCAAGATTCGCTGCATGGTTTCCATCTTCTATTGAAAAGTTTGTGGCACCAACTTTGTTAGGCGTACAATTTATGATACGTCTAACTGATAGATTTTTTTCTTTAATATATCTAACCACATCATTATAAATAGGGTGAGTAACATTTAGTATTAATACAGAATCCAGTTGGGATTTATCAAATATTTCATGTGAAATATCCCAATTCGAATAATTTCGCTGAGCTGATTGTTTTACATCCCATAATTCAATACCATTTGTTGCGGTCTTTTGCATTGGAAATATATTAACACCTGATTTGCTATCAAGAACTCTCCCCGCAGCAAAAGCTAACGATAAATGTGTATCTAAATATATTTGATAGGCATCCTTATCGTTAGTATTTTCAAGCAAAAAGTCTCTCAGTATGGGATAAATATCATTATTCCAATCATATTCACTTTTCAGATTACGCCCTTCAAACCTCTCTATTAAGGACAAACATTGCGTAATATCTTCCAATATCACGGTTCCACGTGTAAAGCTTTGAACACTGATAGATATTCTTTTAGGAGAACACTCATCAGCCACCATAAAAATACGCTTTTCCAACGCCTCATCAAATGTATCTCTATCAATCCCTCTACCATTTGTTGAAGAAATTATTTGATCATGTACAGTAGCAGAAGCAATGAAGCTAATTTGATCAAAAGTCAGTCTTTTATTTTTATTTGAAATATATTTAAGTAAAGAATCTCTAACTTTTGCTTCCAATGTATCAATATCAAAAGAGTGGCATTTAAATTTTATTTTTCTACCTTGTATGATATCGGTATTAAATCCTTTCAATGAATTTTGTGTTTTCTTATCCAAGTTATTGCGTTGAAATTTATCTATTGAATTGATAAATGCAATAGCATCATTATCACATTGCCCTATTAGAAACAACTCAAACTCACTCGAACCCACATCATCACTAATAAGAGCTTGTAACCATGTGCTTAGCGAATGTTTAGTAAAGGTATTTATTGTCGATTTTACCTGAATGCTTTTGAAAATCCTATTCTCTTTTTCTAATGCAATATCAACCTTATCCTTTTCAGACTCAAATTCAATATAAATTTTATCCCAATTCTTTTGACACAGTGCTTCAAGAACGGATGCAAATGCTTGATACAAAAAGCCTCGTGAAGCTTCTTTTCCTCCCATACTATACTCCTCTTTTCATATTTTTTCGCCTAACTTTAACATAATAAAAAAAATCACAAAAATTCTTTCAATTGTTATAACACCAAATAACTAAATTACATTTTATTACTCACTTCTGTACAAAAGCCTCCCACCAAAATGATGGGAGGCTTTTATGCACTCTTTAAATCCAAAACTCTCCCTTTCAAACCTATTCTTTTACCTTTCAGTTAAAGTAAATATTACTCAAAAGTTTAGTTAATGAATTTAAAATCAATATTTCTTATTATTCCCACTCAATTGTAGCAGGTGGTTTAGATGTAATATCGTACACGATGCGGTTGATGTGTTGTACTTCGTTTACGATACGACGGGAGATTGTATCCAATACGTCGTAAGGGATGCGTGCCCAGTCAGCGGTCATGAAGTCTGTTGTCGTTACGCCACGCAATGCCAATGTATAATCGTATGTACGGAAGTCACCCATAACGCCTACGGTACGTGTGGATGTTAATACGGCAAAGTACTGATTGATGCTGCGATCAAGTCCGGCTTTCGCGATTTCTTCACGGAAAATGGCATCCGCATCACGCAGAATATCGAGTTTTTCCTTTGTAATATCGCCCATTACACGGATAGCAAGGCCGGGTCCCGGGAATGGTTGACGCCATACGAGGTAATCAGCCAAACCTAATTCAGAACCGAGTTCACGTACTTCGTCTTTGAAGAGGTTGCGCAATGGTTCGATAAGGCCTTTAAAGTCTACAACTGCAGGCAAGCCGCCTACGTTGTGGTGAGATTTGATAACTTCCGCTTCACCGGTACCGGACTCGATAACGTCAGGGTAGATTGTACCTTGCGCTAAGAAGTCAACGGAACCGATTTTACGGCCTTCGTCTTCAAATACGCGGATAAATTCTTCACCGATAGCTTTACGCTTCGCTTCTGGATCTTCAAGACCGGCTAATTTATCTAAGAAACGTTTTTCTGCATCGACACGGATGAAATGCATGCCGGAATCTTTGAAAGCTGCTTCAACTTCATCGCCTTCGTTTTTACGCATTAAACCATGGTCAACAAAGATACAAGTCAATTGGTCGCCTACAGCTTTAGAGATAAGTGCTGCCGCAACGGAGCTGTCTACACCGCCGGACAATGCCAATAATACTTTGCCATCGCCTACAGTGTTACGGATGTCTTCAATAGCAGTTTTTGCATAGTTTGCCATTGTCCATGTGCCTGTGAAACCACATACTTCGTACAGGAAGTTGTGAAGCATTTCTTTACCATGTTCAGTGTGCAATACTTCTGCATGGTATTGCATAGCATATAGTTTGCGTTCTGTATTTTGCATGGATGCCACAGGGCAATCCTTAGTATGTGCAACAATTTCAAAGCCTTCAGGAACCTTTGCTACATAGTCAACATGGGACATCCAAACAACTTGGTCTTCTTCCAAGCCTTTGAACAATGGAGATGTAGTGTCCACTTTAGTAGGTGTTTTGCCGAATTCACGGTTGTCCGCAGATTTAACTTCGCCACCCAATGTATGTGCCATAAATTGCATACCGTAGCACATGCCTAGGACAGGAATACCGAGTTCAAAAATCTCTTTATCGATTTTCGGGGAATTTTCTTCGTACACGCTGTTAGGTCCGCCCGTAAAGATAATCCCTTGCGGTTTCAGTTCCTTAATTTTTCCCAATGCCTTGTTGTATGGATATACTTCGCAGTATACGTGATTTTCACGAACGCGGCGCGCGATCAGCTGATTGTACTGGCCGCCAAAATCAACAACAATAACAAATTCCTTATTTTCCATGCCTTCCTCCGTATGCATCTATTTGTGAAAGTAAATTCACTGATTTCTATAGGTTATACATTTCTGTACGAAAGTGAGTTTATCAGACAAATGCCTGTTTTCATTACAGTTTATTATACCATAGGCGCCTTTTCGCCTCTACATGTTCCGTATGAAAGTTTCACGAAACTTTTAAACGTTCGGATTATTCCATTACCCATTCTAATTACCAATTCTATGTAGTATAAGAATTAACATCCAGTAACTAATCACCGGTATTAAATGCCGGCAGTTACCAGTTAGCATTTAATCTCTACCATCTTCTTTTGCATCTTCCTTAAGTCTTACCATCTTAACGGAATCCGATTTTACCATCTTGACGGCGCCTACGGGACAGATGGAATAACAGTCCCCGCAGGAGATACAACCCTTGCCAATGATAAACTTGACAGCACCTTCCGTTATGCACTGAACAGGGCAGTCTACAGCACAGGCACCGCATTTGACACAGGTATCATCAATATGGAATTTTATTTTTCCCATGCGCAGCCTCCTTTCAGTCAACTTCTACCTTCCGTTCCTATAACGCTTACGCAAAACAATTAATTCCGATGAGCAGACACCAATTATTTAGGGGAAACCAATTTATCCGTGACGATCGCGAATCATCACATTTCATCGCGGTTTATGAAACGCCTCATTATATGCAATTGCCGAGTAAATGGCTCTTTCCACACCGTGGTGGTTATTATCCGTCGTTTCATAGCGGGCCGCTTCTTTTATATCGGCATTTGCATTGCCCATGGCCACGCCGGCTCCGGCAAAGCGCAACATGGACAGATCATTTTCACTGTCGCCGATCGTCATCACCTCGTCAGGACTGAAGCTCCAGTGCTGTGTCAACGCCTCCACAGCCGTACCTTTTGTAGTATGAGGCAACACGAATTCCAGATTGCCCTCACTGGACAGCAGCACATCGTAAAAGCGCTCCCGCCCCGTTCCGTCATGAGCCAATCCCTGATAGTCGTCACGCAGGTCCTGTAAAATGCGCTGACGCATCGGTTCATCACCGTAGAAAATTTGGATTTTCTCTGGCCCTTCATCTAAGGATTCCATATGAGATAACAAATCACAAACCATGGTACGGGTCTCCAGGATGAAAGGGCGGATATTCGGACGAAAAAAGAACGTAGACTGCTCCGTCTCGCAATCCGACAACCCTCCATTCACCGAATTATGATTGACTCCGACGGATACGGATTGATTCCCGTCTATCGATGTGCCGGATACTATGTCAGTCGACTCCTCACGACGATCACAAATGCACGAGGTTAACCGTTCAGGCGTGATACATCGCGACGGAGGATACATGCCGAAGATTTCGTCCTTCACATAAGCCTCCACGTACACGCCATACGCAAGAAGTTTGCGCAGCAAATATAGCGCCTGCTTCTTATCAAAGGCGATATGAAACAGGTTTTTATTTTCATCCTTATCGATGACGTACGCCCCGTTGGTACACATAAAGTACCGCAAACAAGGCAATGCGTCAATAACATTATGCATTTCATTCCACGCCCGACCGCTGGCGATAGCAACGCGAATACCGCTTTCACGGGCGGCACGAACGGCATCCACCACCTCCGGGTCGATTATCTTCGCATCATTGACCAAAGTACCGTCCACATCGGAAACGATGAATCGGATCGGCTTGTCACCGGTGAGGCCAATATAGTTTTGAACCGTTAAATTGTCTGAGTGAATCATATGACCTCCCTAAACTCCGCTACAATATCCGTCATCACCTGCGGTTCATCCATCACATGCAGCAAGGTCCCGCCGATAATGCCGGCGCCGTCGCGGATTGTTTTTTCAATGGTCGGCTCCAGCATGGCAGCTGCAAATTCTTTCGAGTGGCACACCTTCTCTTCACCGGCCAGGCGAAGTTTCGGATGAAAGGCCGCACATTGAAAGCTCACATTACCGATATCCGAACTGCCCCCGATATCGGCCGGTCCCGGTTCGAAATCAATGCCGAGTTCCGTCATCACCTCTTCGATGAGATGTGTGCCCCGCTCATTCTGATTCATGCTGTCATAGGAATTTCCGTAAAACGCATAATCCACGGTCGTTCCCGTACAGAGCGCCGCCCCTTCAAAAATCTGTTGAATCTGTTGAGATACACCGTTCAGGTACTCCCGCTCCGTATGGCGTACCGTCACCTCCAGCTCACCGAACGGAGGAATCACGTTAGATGCGGTACCGCCGGCGATAATCCATGTACCGATACGCGTCTCCGGCCGCACCTGTTGACGCAGCATATCCATCGCGTGAATCGCCAGCTGCACACCGTTCACCGCATTAACGCCGTTCCAGGGCTCCTCTGCCGCATGGGCCGGCTTGCCGTGGAACTGAGCACGGAAGCAGTCGAGGGCGAGAAACTGCGAGTTTGGCCGTGTTTCCTTTCCGTCGAGATGCACCATAATCGCCAAATCATATTCCTTGAACACGCCGGCATTGCACATATCGACCTTGCACCCCTTCGCCTCCTCGTCAGGGGTCCCGATAATATCGATATCCATGGTGAAAGCCGCGCCGTCCTCCTGCATTTTATGTAACGCTAGAGCCGCCAATACGCTCATGGACCCGCTGGCGCAATGGCCGCACGCATGCCCCACCTCAGGCAGTGCGTCGTATTCACAGAGAATCGCCAGACGCCCCTGAGGGTTCTCTACTTTCACAGCGGACGCCTTAAACGCGGTCGGCAAATCGCAGAATTCATAGGTAACGGGAATGCCGTGCTTTTCCAGAACGGCGCCGATGGTTTTAACGGACTCAAACTCGCAGCCGGAAATCTCCGGATTCTTCGCCAATGTATAATTGATCGTGAAAGCATCCTGCACGAAGCTTTCACAAGCGGAACGGAACGTATCGATACGGGACATATGCACCTCCTGAAAAATCGTGATTTAATACCTTTAATTATACAATGTTATTGCCTATTGTTACAAAATTCCGTACAATATAATCAGATTTGTAGAAACCGACGTTTATGACATGGTTTAGGAGGATATTATGTTCAAGTTCAAAAAATTGACTGCCCTCGCCCTCGTAGCTGTAGCGGCAATGGGAATTCTGGCCGGTTGCGGCAGCGAAAAAGGTAAAATGACTCAACAGGAGGGCGTATTACGCGTAGGTTCCGAGACGACGTTCCCGCCGTTTGAATTTACGGAAGGCGATAAATATGTGGGCTTCGATGTTGATCTGTCCGAAGCAATCGCTAAAAAACTGGGCATGAAAATGGAATTCAAATCCATGGGTTTCGACGCTTTGATTCCGGCTGTTCAGTCCGGCGATATTGACATGATTGCGGCAGGCATCAATGCGACACCGGAACGGGAAAAAGCATTGGAATTCTCAGACGTATACTTCGATCAGGGCGGCTTTATCACGGTCGTACGCAAGGACAACGACACGATTCACAACATGGATGAATTAGCCAATAAAACCGTAGGTGTTCAGATCGGTACGATCCCTGTAGAAATGGCGCATAAAATTCCGGGAACGACGGTAAAAGAAATCGATTCCAATGCGAATATCTTCATGGAATTAAAAGCCGGCACCATTGACGGTGCTATCCTCGACAACGCTGTTGCCATGTACTACCTGAAACAAGGCGCCGACAAAGACCTTAAACTCGTAGGCGAACCTACACAATCCCCGGGCACCGTACTGGGCGTGAAAAAAGGCAACACCGAACTGCAACAAGCTGTTAACAAAGCACTCAAAGAACTTAAAGAAGACGGCACATACCAAAAAATCTACGATAAATGGTTCGGAGATTATACAAAAAAATAACCCTTTAACGTGCGCTTAGTACGCTATCAATAAAGACACCTCTTGAAAAGCCTCCGAGGCCACCCCTTCGGCGCCAAGTCATTTTTCAAGAGGTGTCTTTATTTTTTCTATCTACCTATGGCCACCGCTAAAGGTTTATTTTGTTTGTATCGCTAACGCGTTTTTAGGAGCCGCCAAGTCGTTTTCCTCGAGGATTTATTTTTTTTACAAACTACAGCAAATAGGGTTATTGTTTTGTATAGGAAGAAAAATGGTATGTCAAGTCGTTTTTTTAGAGGTGCCTTTATTTTTTTCTATCTACCTACGTCCGCTAAAGGTTTATTTTGTTTGTATCGCTAACACGCTTCTCCCCGACGATCTTTAGAAATTTTATATTTATTATTTACTGCAATCCCAACCGTGGTTTGTGGTGATGGGGTTCTCTCTAAAAACGACTTGGCGGCGTAGCGGTGGCCTTGGAGGCTTTTAGAGAGGACCCCATCACTCTACCGCCACTAATGGATTCGGTATATAATAAATATGAAATGTTAAAAACGAAAGGAGTCCTTATGGGGCAATATTTCACAGACCGCCTGCAAGAGGTCTTCCACATGATTTTTACGTCTTACGATCCAAAGCAAGCTCAAGAGGGTTTACGCCGTTTAGAGTTAATTGTAAATAATCAAAGTATCGACAACCATACAACACATCACGGCTTACGCAGGGATGTGGCAACATATACCGCCCCCACCGGATCAACTGAAAATGCTGAAACTAGTGAAAATGCTGAAGCTGCTGGAGCTGCTGAAATCGATCAGGAATTATCGATTCTGTTAAAAAATCCGGAAAATCGCGAACTCGGTGATGCGTACGCCCTATTGGCTCGAGTCTATGCAGGTCCTCACTTTACATGGGAGGAGTCCGGATTTCCTGAAGACAACATGCGTACATACCAATGCCTTCACGACAGCATTCGCCGACATAGTCCTATCGGTACCTTACAGACATTGCGCATTGCCGGCTCTGTCACACCTACGGTAAAAAAGGATATAGAGCTGTCTTTTGATGATGCTTTCAACATCGTATACGAGTACGCCCAGCAAGGCGACGCGTACTGCCAGTACATCATCGGCAACGTATTTTTCTGGCGCGATGACCGGCGTATCGATGCGGCCAGAACATTACTGGAGCCCACAGATTCAAAGTGGTCTAATCGATTACAGCGGGTCTTTCAGAGTCGCAATATTCAGGACGGTATCGCGGCGCTGCAAGGAACCGTGACGGACAAAGCATTGCATACAAAAGCACTGAATGCGGCGAAGTTTTGGTTCAACAAGGCCTTAGATAATAAACTGGCCATGTTTCAGGGCAATCTCAGGAATATTTACATCGACGAAGGTGACCATGACAATGCACGGCGTGTTGCACGAACCGCTGCGGAGCTGGGAAATCCGACGATGATGCTCTATACGGGTCTCGACTGTCACGAAAACGGCCGCTACGAAGATGCTTTCACATGGTTTACGAAGGGTGTCGCTTTGGGACAACCGGAGTGCATCGCCGAATTGGCGGACTATTATTACCATTTCTATGATATACAGAATTTGCGCGCCACGATTCCCTATGACCCGATTAAAGCCATAGGACTCTATCGAAAAGCCGCCACAAAAAATTTCAACGATGCCGGCTATGCGGCGCTGCAGGCGGCCTTCGGATATATTTTTCACATAGGACATCTGCCGTTGGACTGGGGGCTCATTGCGGATTTAACCCATACGGCGGCCACAAAGGACCGGTTCATATTCGCCCTGCCCTACATAGCCTATATACGGCTGCATGGATTGGGCGTTTCGCAAAATACCCGATTCGCCGTCCAGTCATTGCTGCGCGTCTTGGAGGAGGAAACCCGCGCCCTTGAAAAAGAGGATCGCGTTCTTTTTTACGACATTACCCGCGCCTTGACGCGTGTCGCCCTTGGCTACGCTTATGAAAAAGGATATGTTACAGGCACCCCTGATCTTGATATGGCCGTTCATTATTATGAAAGCTCCCATCAGTACATCCTGTCCCACAAGGCCAATTGCGATGAAGAAATGCGGAGTTTTCCCGTCGATGATGAAGCGGCGGATCGCCTGCAGACCTTTGAAGAAATTGACGGACATTGGCACTATAGGGAAGGTTACACGGAATCCGTGTCGCCCGCACGTCCGGCCCCCGCAGCATGGCCGCAATTCGGAGCACGCCTTGCCGTTGATACGGATGATAATCCCTGGGAGACCACATTATACGATTGGAATACGATTGAGACAGCATTACAGAAACATCAACGCATGATGCTCAGCTTTTACAATCATTTCCTGTCCATTCCGAATACGCTCCGCAATCTCAATAAACTGGAGGCACAGCCTCTCCCGAATAACAAGTACCAGGTACGATTATACGGTTATACCGAAACGGAAGGTCAGGAAATCACCTATAAGGCCGTGCTGGATATCGAATCGGTGCGGACACTTCTACACACGATCTATGAAGATCGCACCATAGCCGCATTATCCGACGAGTGGGCCCTTGAAAGCGAAAAATCGCAACCGACTTGGCATTATGTGCTTGATGTGGATCAGGAACCGTTTCTGCTCGAAGAATACGATGACGCCGGCGCCATGATTCAAACAGCACTGCAAGGCCTCAACGATAAACAGTATAAGCAAATCAACATCCGCACGCACGACTTCATCGGACCGTCGTACTTCATCTTTCGCGGCAATTCCGCTCATCTGTTCAGAGTGCAGCTGTATCTGAAAGAATCCGTACGCCATCACATCGACGAAAACGGTGAACAACAGAATACCCCTGGAAACGCATATCTATTTGAGCACTACTTCGATAACGAAATATCGTTAAACTATTGGATTCAAAAAACCATTAATACGCTGGAAATACCGGAACTGGATAATTGGAAACAACTGAGAGTTCCTAAAGATTTGCAGTAATAAAAATAGCAGTGGCTACTGATGTAACCACTGCTAAAGCTATAAAACAAACCATCTGTATGTGAGTATTACAAAATAATCATTTTATATACGACTGTTCTTTAATTTATTTTTTGTCTGAATTAGGTTTTATACCTAATTCCTCTTCTTGTTCATACATTCGTTTTGTCTCTTTTTTCAATAATCGATCATAGAACTTATTACCGGTTTCTACATTCACTGCAATATCGGAATCATCTTTTTTATCCATATCTAACTCGTCTAATAATTCATTAGCACGCTTTTCTTCTTTATCCAATAATTTTTTCTCTATTTTTTTGCCATGGACATAGTTGAGCCCTCCATTCAAAAATAATGAAACCGTTACTCTATATGATTATTATATCTTAAAACGTTCAATATTATAATCAAATTGATTTGATAAAAACACTATAACTAACATATCAGATAAATACAATTATTTCCAACTTTATATTCACTAAATATTATATATTTATTACTACCTCGGCGCAACGGTGGCATAATGTAGGATGTTCACTGTCCTGACCTACCGTATCGCGATGGATCCAGCAGCGTTCGCATTTTTCAAGACCCGATGCGACAACAACGGTAGCAACGCCGGTTTCTTCGTCTTTTACAGCCTCAGCCGGTGCAGCGCCGTTTACGATGTGCGCTTCGGATACGATGACAAGTTTAGCCAAACCTTCTTCACCAAGTGCATGCAATGCATCGAAAGCAGCACCTTCAGCGTATACTGTGATGGCTGCATCTAATGGATGACCGATTGTTTTGTCTTGACGCGCGGTTTCCAATGCTTTTTGAATCGATGTACGCAAGTCTAATAATTGACTCCATTTATCCGCTAATGCCTGATTGAAATGATCCGCATGACCTTGCGGCCAATCGATGAGCATAACAGATTCAGGCATGCCGTCTTCTTTAGGCATATATTTCCAAACTTCTTCCGCTGTGAAAGAAAGCACCGGTGCCACCATAGCCACGAGAGTTTTCAGGATCTCATACATAGCCGTTTGAGCGGAGCGACGAGCTACATCATTCTGGCTTTCAGCATACATCGTATCCTTCATCACATCCAGATAGATGGAGCTCAAGTCTACTGTACAGAAGTTATGGATTGCATGATACAACATGTGGAATTCATAGTTTTCATATGCGTCTGTAACCTTTTGACGCACTTCTTCCAAGCGCAATAATGCCCATTTATCGAATTCGGACATATCCGCATACGCCACTTTATCAGTGTTAGGATTGAAGTCATCCAAGTTGCCCAATAAGAAACGGAATGTGTTACGAATCTTACGGTACACTTCAGATAACTGTTTTACGATATCTTTGGAGAGGCGCACGTCCGCCTGATAATCCGCGGAGGATACCCACAAACGCATAACGTCTGCGCCGTATACGTCGATGATATCACTAGGCGCTACCGTATTCCCTACGGATTTGGACATCTTGCGACCTTCGCCGTCCACGACGAAGCCGTGAGTCAATACGGAATTGTACGGAGCTTTTCCGGTTGTTGCCACAGCCGTCAACAGGGAAGAGTTGAACCAGCCGCGATGTTGGTCGGAGCCTTCAAGGTACATAGCACATGGTACATCAAGATCATTGACTTCAAGTACGCCCGCCCAGGAAGAACCGGAGTCGAACCATACGTCCATGATGTCCGTTTCTTTTTTGAATTCATCATGACCGCAATGAGGACATTTGAAGCCTTCCGGTAACAATTCTTTAGCACTATGTGCCCACCATGCATCGGAACCTTCTACCGCGACCTTTTCCTGTAAAGCCTTAATGGTATCATCGTTGATGATATGTTCACCGCAGCTTTCACAATAATAAATAGGAATCGGCACACCCCAGATACGTTGACGGGAAATTACCCAGTCACCGCGGTCGCGAACCATGTTGAAGATGCGGTCGTGACCCCATTTAGGGATCCATTGCACCTGATTATCGATAGCATCAAGCGCCTGTTGACGGTAGCCGTCAACGGAGGAGAACCACTGTTCCGTTGCACGGTAGATTACAGGATTTTTACAACGCCAGCAGTGAGCGTATTGATGACGCAAGCTGGATTTGTGAAGCAATGCATTATTATGCGCCAGAATTTTAATAACAGGCACCTCTGCATCGTGAATTTCCACGCCCGCCAACGGGAACTCGGTATCGCCATAACGGTTGTCATCCACTTGTTTCGTGTAATTACCAGTTTCATTCACGAGAGACACGATAGGAAGCTCTGTTTTGCCCTCTTTGTTGTAACGTTGAACGATGTTAAAGTCGTCTTCACCGTGTGCAGGCGCCGTATGAACGCAACCGGTACCAGCTTCAAGCGTTACATGGTCACCGCATAATACAGTGGATTTACGTTCTACGAACGGATGTTTGAACTCAGCCAATTCCAAATCGGCACCGGAGAAACGATTTACAATTTCATAGTCTTCGATACCGATGTCTTTCATTGCAGAATCAACGAGTTCCGTAGCCATCAAGTAGTATTCATCGCCTGCTTTTACCCAGCCGTATTCAAGTTCAGGATTAACGGAGATTGCTACGTTGGCAGGCATTGTCCAAGGAGTTGTTGTCCAGATAACAGCGAATGCTTGTTTCGGATCAACCCCGGCCGGCAATGTCACCTTTTTCTCGGATACATAAGGGAATTTTACGTAGATGGAGAAGGATTTTTTCTCAGCGTATTCGATTTCCGCCTCCGCTAATGCGGTTTCACAGTGTGTACACCAGTATACGGTTTTAAGACCTTTGTAAATATGGCCGCTTTTTGCCATTTCGCCGAAGATGCCAATCTGTTTTACTTCGAACTCAGGGCGCAATGTCAAATACGGACGGTCCCATTCGCCTAATACACCGAAACGAATAAAATCCTGTTTTTGTGTTTCTACGCATTCTAATGCATATTCCTTACATTTGTTGCGCAAATCCAATGGCGCCATTTCATGACGGTTAAGGCCCGTATTCTTAATAACCGCATGCTCGATAGGCAAGCCGTGCGTATCCCAGCCCGGAATATAACGTGTATAATGACCGGTCATCGTTTTGTATTTCATAACGATATCCTTCAACGTCTTGTTGAGGGCATGACCGATATGCAATTTACCGTTCGCATATGGAGGTCCGTCGTGCAGGATGAACGATTTCGCACCCTTACGCAATTCCAAGCGTTTTTCATATATTTTGTGATCTTTCCAGAATTTCAAAATTTCCGGTTCCCGTTTCGGCAAATTGCCGCGCATCGGGAATTCTGTTTCAGGCAAATGTAACGTCTTACCGTAATCCATGATGTGCTCCTTTTACATAAAAAAATCGCCCGTCCCCGAAGGGACGGACGTCATATCCGTGGTACCACCCTACTGACCTTCTGTGAAAGCTTGCGCCACCGCACTTCTGCAATTATCACATCACGCTTGCGCATGATTGTAACACATAAGACGCAACTCATCACACTTAGTGAAAGCCACTTAAACATATAACGGTGTTCACCGGCGGCAATGCCGCTTGCTCCAAAGTGATCCGCATACATCCGGATTTCCAAACCTTTCAGCCCATGAGTTCGGTCTCTACTAAACCCTTCCGATGTGTGCCGTCTTTTTCAACGCAATATTCTTATATACTAGATAATTATAGGGCGGAAATATAATAATTGTCAAATCAGTTTTGATAAAATGTATGCATTGCATAATTTTTTTATCCTTGCTGAGCAATCTGTTCAAAAATCTTTGTGCGTTTATTCAAGTATAGTTTTGTCAATGTACAGAACGGATCTTTGTGCTCTAAAGCTTTGTGATATAAATAGGATCTGCCGCGACAGCCGCCGCCACACATATATTTATATTCACAGTCACTGCAGTCTGAAATATCATCTACCGTTATTCCGGACCACTTTGCTTCTTTACTCTTAAGAATATTCTTCAAAGAATCAGTCTTAAGACTGCCCAATTTCATCTCCTCTTTATGTAGCATATGACAAGGAAAAACATCTCCATTAGCGGCAACACTGACTATACCGCACCCTAGGCCACAACCGACTTTGCATCCTAATCCGTCAAGACCGTCACTCTGTCCGTTAATAACACTATCTTCAATGTAAACACCCTCTACGTCATTAACGAACTTTGAAATTTTACCAAGATCACTTTCATCTAAAACGAAGCCGGAAAACGTTTCATCGTACGGGTCTACTGAGAATATACTAAAATTAGAGGATACATTTAATTCGTTTGCAAGTTGAATATATTCTTTCATATATTCAACATTTTTCTTGTGCAAAGTAAACACTAGATTGACAGAGATAGAATCTTTGAAATGTTCAACGAAATCCAATACCTTATCCATTATACCGTCATTTCTGATAAACCGTGTTTCCCTATTATATCCGTCCACCGATACATTCAAAACATCAAGGTACGGAAGGGCTTCTTTAACCCGATCCCAGTCCATTGTACCGTTTGTAATCGCGGCAGCATACATATTATGCTTCTTAATGCGTTCGAGTATTTGTGGCATATCGGTTCTCAAAAAAGGTTCCCCACCGGATATGGTTATTCCTTTGACACCACATTCCGCCAGTTGATCGACAATATTTAATAATTCTTCAGTAGATAAATCCTTTTGTGAGTTACGATTTTCTATGAAAGAATAACACCCAACACAGCTTAAATTACATCGATCTGTCACGTGGAGATAGGCAGTATCCAAGTTGCCGGCAGATCTCGTAAAATAACCGAGCTCATTCAAAGCCGTCATAATCTGTTTCTCTTTATCACTTAGACTACATTCACCGAGCTTGCCCTGTTTAATTTTATCAATAAAATTTAATCCCTCGTCATCCAGACCGATTATTGCACCATTATCACCATTGCCAATGATGTTTACACCTTTGACATTAAATAAATAAGTCCTATCATGAAGCATGTTGCTCATTCACTTCTCCTCCTTTTTCTATTAGTCGGTAGAATAAAGACCCATTATCGTACAATTCATCAAAACATCCGACTTCTCGAATGCTACCGTCCTCTAATACAATAATTTCATCATATAATCTCAAGATATCTTCGTCCAAGAAGTGCGTAACATTAATAACCGTTGCATCAAGTCCCACCAGCTCTCGTTCCAATATTTTAGCAGTAAGATTGTCGAGTCCGAACGAGAACTCATCAACTATAACAATATCCGATTTCTTTAAAAGCGCTCTGCATATTTCAATACGCTTTTTCTCTCCACCGGAGAAATTAATTCCGTTCTCCTGAACAATCGTTTTAAGTCCTTTAGCTAATTTATCAACGGTCTTTCTTAGATTTGCCTTATCAATAGCCTGATCCAATAAGTTATCGGAAACCGTGTTACCCAACGTCAAATTGTATTCCAACGTATCATTGAACATCACACTATGCTGCTGCATATATGTGATATTATCATACACGGATTCATCATCAATTTTACTGTATTCGTATCCATCAATAAATATAGAGCCTGAGTAGTTGTCAAAATAACGCAAAATCATCTTTAATAAAGTTGTTTTCCCACTTCCGGACATGCCTACAATTGCGTACTTTTTACCTTTCTCGAATACTATATTGATATCTTGAAGTGTATTCTGTTCTTTTCCCGGATAAGCAAAACTGACATCTTTAAATTCTATGCTTTTACTGAATTGAATCTGATCGGTATCATGTAGTTTATCGATATCAATATCATGAACACCAGATTTTCGCAACTTGATCTCATCGATATTATTCCATACTTTTTTTGCCGAAATGACACGCCCCAATGACAACAATATCATCATAATAGGGCTCATAATACTGTTGGAAAGCTGCACAACGGCAACCATATCGCCCACACGTATTTCATTTATACTCACGTAATAGGCACATATGAGAAACATTGCCAAGCTCAACATAAATGCGGCAAAATTAGAAACAACCAAAACAATATCTTCGAACAACTTACTTTTCAGTCTTTTACTTTCAAGTGCATTATTATATCGGCCAAACGAATTTATAACATTTACCAATACACGATAAGCCTTGATGACTTCAAAAGCATTAAAATAATCTTTTATAACACCATTAAACTGTCCAAAACTGACGAGATATTCGTTCTTATACTTCCCCATCTTAGTGCCTAGTAAGTTGGGGATGATCAAGCCTGCTATAACTAACCCTAGCATAATAAAGATAATTTTATAGTATATAAACCACATAATAACAAATGCAGCAATAACTGTAGCTATGCCACCGACAATACTATACAGGGTCTCAAAATAATCATCTTCAATAATATAAATATCTTGATTGAGAACAGATGTATAAACGGATGTATTATTCTTACGGAAATCACTTATATTCTTACTAAATACTTCTGTAAAAATACGGTTCTTTTCCATTCGTATTATAGAATTTATCAATCGATCCTTTACATATACATATAAAGCCGATATGCCAAGAACAGCCACTGCAAATCCTAAAGATATCATTACCTGAGCGGAACTGATTTCCTGTTTTTCAACCAAAGTATTAGTAATCCATTGTATTAACAGCGCTAATGCCGGCAACGCGATTGCATAAAGGATGGCTAGCGTTAATGAACTTATCGCCATTAACGGTTTTTGAAAGAGTAAGCTAAACCGTTTCATCTTTCTTTGCTCTACTTAATCGATAGGTAACAAACCAATGTAAAATCGCGAAAATAACGATGCCGGTAATAGTATCTTCTATTGGATTGTTAGCTTGTACGGTTACATTATTACTGTTTATAAAATTACTATTTGCCAGAATTGTTTCAAGTCTGCTGCCTGTTAAGATAAAGAAATTCTGTAAAAAGCTATATACTGCAAAAAAAGCAATATTAAGTCCTGCCAATGTCTTCAAATGTTGTTTTGCTTGATTTCTGAAAAGAAACAAAAGAATAATCGAAATAAGAATTTGAGCTGCAAGGATACCCAAAACAGATAATCCATTAAATTGATCAGTATATACCGTAAGGGCAAATATACTGAGAAGATATACAAGAGACAATATAAAAACATATTTTTTCATAATCGGCCTCCTTGAATCATTAATAATTACCATTTTACATCAAACAAGCATTGCATTATATATTAAATGTAATAAAATAGGGTACGCTAGCTTTCCTGTTTTATAGTAAATGAACCCGGCAATTAATCCGAAAGGAAATCTAAGCACAAGATTGTCTACAAAACTATTCCCCAAATGTGTTATAAAAGCAAATACCATTGCCGCTATTACAACGACAATATAATCATTCCTAAATATTTGTCTTAATTGGGTAAAAAGAACGCCCTTACTCCAGAACTCCTCACAAAAAGCAATCGGTATGTTCTGCATAAGGGCAAAGACAATATCGCCTCCTAAAAATATTGTTTTTACTATTATAAGAGATACAATCAAAAGACCTATAATTATACCATCCATCGGTAAATCAATAACTAGCCCTAAATCAGATAAATTACATACCTCTTTATCATTTTTGCGTAAATAAATCACCGGGAAAATTACCATTCCAATAATCATACTTATCCAAACGGTAATCAAAGCGGAAAAGTGACCATATCGTAAATCACCGATAAGAAGATCTATTATTAAACCTGCAACAAGTGTTAAAATAACTGGAAATACAGATAGAACAACAAAATTTATATATAACTTCTCCTTATCTTCCTTAATTTGATTCATTGATCTCAATCCTTTATAACAAACTATTTATTTTATTATTAACATCAACGTATCAACAAAACTAAACATAATCATTGAATAAAACTATTAAAATGAAGGGTCTTGAATGGTAGCTTTTATCTGACCAGTTACATCTAGATCAAAATAATGAATTATATTTTAAGTACCTTATTAATATAAATCTAATAAATAATTAGAAGCCCCACGCCCAACTTGGACCATAGCTAACACTAACAAGCACAACGCCTACAGAAACACAGTTACCAGATTTAGTAAGTTTTGAGAATAACATAGTAAATTCCTCCATTCACACAGTATTACTACCATTCAAGACTTTATACACATTCTTTGTGAACATAAATTCCACAAAGAGTATGTTCAAAAATATGAAATAAATAATCTTAATAAAATACCACACATACGCATTTGAACAACTTATAATAAATTCATCAATTACTAAAATTTAACTGATATGCTGTCAAACTTAAAATAAAGTGTCTCGGATGCCAGCGCTCATTTAATCAGTAAATCTTAAAATAAATCACTATAAGTCTTAGTTTATCAAATAGATTAAATGGGTTGACAGTTAGAAACCCCATGCCCAACTTGGACCATAACTAACAGCAAAAATACCTATACCAACAGAAACACAGTTACCAGATTTAGTAAGTTTTGAGAATAACATAGTAAACCCTCCATTCACACAGTTTCCCAGCATCCGAGACTTTATATGCATATTCTTTATGAACTTAAAGTTCACAAAGAGTATGATCAAAATAATATAAAATAAATAGATTAACAATTAAAGACCCCACAACCAATTTGGTCCATAACTAAGCAAAATAATTCCTCCAGAAAGAGCAAGACAATTACCGGATTTAAAAAGTTTCGTGAATAACATAATAAAAACCTCCATTCACACAGTATTCCACCATTTAAGGCCTTATGCATATTCTTTGCGCGTATGTATAACACACAAAGAAATATGGACTAAAATATTATGAAACAGCCCTTTGCCCGGTGGTCATGAGTAATGCAGGTTTATTATCTACCAGTTATTAAATTTAATCTCCGTTTTCAGTTCAATGTATGAAATACATCGTTTATGCTTCTACCGAGAACTACGGCTATATCATTAGCTAATTTTAAACTAGGAATCGTTTTTCCATTTTCAATGCTATTAATTGTCGCTCTAGTAACACCTACTTTTTCCGCTAATTCATGCTGAGATAAGCCCAACATAGTTCTATAAAGCTTAATTTTGTTTGCCATTTCTCCCACTGCTCCCTTTTACTCGTCCGTCGTTTCGAAATAATTCCATCTACTATTTCAAAACAGACTTCAACACTCTTGCATTCAATACAACACGCCTTACATACAACACAACACGGCTTACTATCGGTACAACACGTCTTACATTCGATACAACACGTCTTACATTTACTACAATAAAATAAAAATTTGCATCCGGAAAAGTCTATTGCACTCTCAGTTAAATTAAATTTACCTTTAGTAAACTTTAATTTACTTTATGTAAAATTTACTTTACCTTTTGTTAAGTTGATTATACTGCTTTTGTTTTTATAATGCAAGCATTAATTTAAAATTTATTATTTTTTTAGTCAAATAAAAGAAAACATCTATAGATACATGCTTCAATTATTAAATTGTACAACAAATTTACATTTTTCACCATCCTATTTCAACATAAAATTGCACCTTCAAAATTTAACTTACTTTTGAAGGTGCAATTTACAATTTAACTAAAATAGTGGATCTAAATACTGTCCAATTGCATATTGTATTTTAAGCAATTCAACAATTTTTAATTTTAAAGCAAATATAATGTTTCAAACGATTGATTAAAATCTAAGCCATAATTAACCGATCCACAAAGAACCACAGCACAACAATCGTACAGATGATGCCTACGATAAGGTTCATTGTCGGCGATGCGTCTATAAGCCCCATCTCATGCGCCATCCGCTTCGTCATCCGCATATAACCGGTCGGCATACCGAATCGATTCTCTGTACTTTCACCGGGCATGGCCATCAGGATAAAGAAAATCACCGTTCCTATTAACGGTATAATATTAATAAACACAAAAATGCCCGAACGTCCTTGATCATGAAGACGACGGACAGCAACGGCAACGCCGGGAATTGCTACGGCTACGGATATAAGCACTAACAGCACCAATCCTACCCCTACACCGACGATGCTGGACAATGGACTAATATAACTCAAAAAAGCACAGATAAAGAGAGTCGCCACAAAGAGCAGCTGATACATCAATAAAAAATACCAGTATTCACCACGACTTGCACGGCCTTCAAAATCGGCATACTTATAGATGAGACATCTCTTACAATTCTCGATCAATCCTAAATTATATTTATCTAACGAGGTTGATACATTATGAATACGACCGCAGTATGAACAGTATGAGCCGCTATTCAACCCCTCGTGTCCACAATATGGACACATCCTCATGGATAACTCCTTTCTTCGACAATTCATATATTTGGTATATGAATAGACTATACCTATAGATATATACGCACATGATAGTAAGGGAATCATATTTGATTTCCATACAAGACGATTTTAATTTCATCTTATATTCATATTACTACAAAGTCTTATATTGTCTATAAAGGAGTTGTTAAACTTTCATAAATTAATATAAACTCACCGATTATATTGAGCCGCTATTATCTGATTTCTAAACACCAAGAACAAATATGTATTAAAAGCAGTCATTCAAGGCCTCTAAAAGTAACCGTTAAAATTAACAAATACCCAGATCAGATTGATAACGAACGAAGTCATAGAAATTACCTGAAACAGGAATACTACTGTTCCCATGAGCCAGTCCTGGCGTCGTGTAGGCGTTACTTCCACACCGATTGTTTGACTCAATTCAGGCGTCACCGTAATATAACCGGTTCGTTCACCATAGACATTGACGCCTTTATCACCGGGGCGCAATTCATAGGTGAGCAGCATAAATACACCGATAATCGGAATAAATCCCAATAGCTGTGTCCATCCGCTTCGCCCGATATCATGCATGCGCCGCGTCGTGATGGCCAGATTAGGCAATATACAGAGCAGGCTCACACCCATGCTGACATACTGAAAGCTATTAAAAGCCTGATAAAAACCTATTTCATGACAGAGAAAAAGAAATACCTCCACGATACCTTGCATAATCATGATACACGCTATGAAACGCCAATATTCACTACGACTTGCACGGCCTTTAAAATTTACAAAATTCCTGACCCCCAAGAGGAACGCATCGGTGTAATTTAAATCATATATATTTACTGATCGCATAATTCACCTACTCCTTTTCAGCGGGCTTTACAGAATAAATCACCCACGCCGTTCCCGTATAATACATATTAACAGCCATACTCCGTCTATTGCCTTTGAAAGTGACAACATAGCCCATATATTCCTTAATCGGTTCATCGTCCTCACTGCGATAGACAAAGTCCAGTGAAATATTTTCCACCGCATAATGCTGCTTATCCACCTTGTGTTTCCATGTCTCAAAATCACCGTATCGCTCCATCTCACGAGGTGCTAATTGACGATATGCCGTCCTGTAATCCCCTTTCGCAAGAGCATCAAAATATAGTTCGACCACCTTGCGTCCTTCCGCTGTAGCTTGCGGATTTCTCAATTCTATAGCCGCTTTTCTTGTAAAAGAACTCGGTTGCAATGCGGCATAGGCGGATAACTCTCTATCATAGGCTCGATCAACGAGAGACATACCTAAATAATTACAAATAGAACCGACCACCAATAGCGCAATCGTTATAATGATTGGCACATTATGAGCAGCCACACGTTCATTGCCGGAAACGCTTGCCGAAATGGAATGATGGTCAAAGGCGACCTCGGAAACGGAATCACCTCCAGAAATATAGCCGGAATCTGAATTAGGGGCAAATTCAGTATTGGAAGCAGATTCCGCATTAGAAACGGTGGCAACATTCGAATCCGTTTCAGTATTGAGGGCATACGGCTGACTTTTCTTACAAAAGAAAAAAATTAACAGTAGCCAACCCAGTATGGGCACCAGTATCAAAACAAGCAATTCACGGGAGTTGTTGGAATCCCGTAATCGCCGTGCCATCAGCATGATCATAGGTAGGCACAAGAGTAATGTTAAACAAACCAATAAACCTTTTCCAAATCCGACGACATATATAAAATGATTTGGCGTAAAGACGGCCACCAGTCCCATAAGTAGGGTAATACATCCATATAAAAAGACTATAGAGGCCTTAGTTAGCCAAAAATCCCGCCGATTTGTACGTCCTTTGCCGTTCGCATAATTCAGTACCAACTCATTGTAGAGGATACTATATATGTTCTCTTTCATAATGCTCCTTATATCAATCGCGATACGATATATCCGTATATCAACAAACTCATTTATAAATTAATTTATAACTATTATACTATGTTCTAAGGAAGTGACAAATACTCATCATTTCTTCATCAAATCTGCATATACTATTAAAAAGTTTTTCAAAACTAAAGATTGCACAATTAATTTTGTATTTGTATAGGAGAAACATTATGAAAGCTAAATTGATCAAAGCAATCGCCATGTCCGGATTGGCCGCATTTTTAGTTGTCGGTATCGGATCGAATGTAGCACAGGCAAAAGAATATCGCTATAAAATCGGCGAACCATATGGAGCCCATAAATATAAAGACGGCTCCTACGATGAAAATCACCACCAGCACGGCGAATGGAACAAGCATCATCAGAAGAAAGAACGCAAGGCTAAAAAGAATAAAAAGCGGAGACATTCCTACTGGGGTCAATTCGATAATAAGAGCGAAGCGGAACGTAGCCACGCTCATATGAGAGCTGAATCTACAAACGGCTGATAGACAACCGTTCGATAATCCGCCGCCTCCACAAGAGGTTCAACAACATCATAAAGAATTAAAGGATCAACCACCGGCTCCAAAACCGCCTAAAGAAAAGAAACACAAAAAAGTAAAAAAGGCGCCTTCCCACCATCATCAAAATGCTCCGGAACATCCTCAAAATCCTGAAATTCCAAGATAGGTTTCACATAAAAAATCCCTCGATACCGAGGGCTTTTTTTATTGCTCACTTACAGCGACTTTCATTTTTTTGACATACTCAAACAAAGCCTCATCGGCCGATTCTCCGTAGTCCTTAATAATCTTAACGATGGCGGAGCCCACGATAGCACCGTCCGAAACGGACGCCATAGCCGCCGCCTGCTCCGGCGTGGAAATACCGAATCCGACGGCAATCGGAATATCCGTATACTTGCGAATCGACTCGACGATGGATTTAATATCCGTCTTGATTTCGCTGCGCATACCGGTAACGCCGAGAGACGATACACAGTAAACGAAACCTTCCGCATCTTTCGCGATCATTTCAATGCGATTTTCGGATGTCGGCGCGATGAGCGATACCACTTCAACACCATATTTATGTGCAATACCTGCCAGCTCACCTTTTTCTTCGTACGGCATATCCGGCACGATGATGCCTGCAATACCCGTTTCTTCGCAGAGTTTAAAAAATGCTTCACGACCGAATACATAAATCGGGTTCAAATAGGTCATGAACACGAGGGGTGCCGTCACCGCATCAGCTCCGGAGCGCAAACGACGCACCATATCGAAGATATCGTTGATTTTTACGCCTGTCGATAATGCACGGGTGCTCGCCTCCTGAATAACGGGCCCTTCCGCCGTAGGGTCCGAGAAGGGAATGCCGATTTCCACCATATCCGCACCGGCCGCAACCATAATGCGAATATAGCGCTCAGTCGTCTCAATGCCGTGATCCCCGGCGCTGATGAACGGGATGAATGCCTTGCCCTTTTTGAAAGCGTCTTTAATCTTACTCATGAATATCCACCCCTCTGTATTTCGCCATAGCCGCCACATCTTTATCACCGCGACCGGATAAACAAATAATAATGATATCGTCCTTACTCATGGTAGGGGCGATTTTTCGTGCATGCGCCACCGCATGCGCACTCTCGATAGCAGGAATAATACCTTCTAACCGGGATAAGTATTCAAAAGCATCCACCGCTTCATCGTCCGTTACCGGCACGTATTCGGCACGACCGCTATCGTGCAGGAACGCGTGTTCCGGTCCGATGCCCGGATAATCAAGACCGGCCGAGATAGAATATACCGGCGCGATTTGTCCATCTTCATTCTGGCAGAAATAGGATTTCATACCGTGAAAGATGCCTATGCTGCCCTTCGACATTGTCGCTGCATGTTCTTCCGTATCGATACCGTGTCCGGCAGCCTCACAGCCGATGAGGCGCACGCTTTCATCAGGAATAAAATTATAGAACATGCCCATCGCATTGGAGCCGCCCCCAACACAGGCCATGACAGCGGTCGGCAGTTTACCCTCCGCCGCCAGAATCTGCTCACGCGCTTCACGACTGATGATGGATTGAAAATCACGCACGATCAGCGGAAATGGATGCGCACCCATAACGGAACCCAACACATAATGCGTGTCCGCCATGCGGTTCGTCCACTCGCGCATCGCCTCCGACACGGCATCTTTCAATGTACCCGTACCGCTCGTTACGGAATGAACCTTGGCCCCCAACAGTTCCATACGGTACACATTGAGCGCCTGGCGTTCACAGTCCTCTGCACCCATGAATACTTCACAGTCCATGCCCATCAAAGCCGCTACGGTAGCCGTCGCCACGCCATGTTGGCCGGCACCCGTTTCGGCGATAACGCGGGTCTTACCCATCCGTTTCGCGAGCAGCATCTGACCGAGTACGTTATTCAATTTATGAGAACCGGTGTGATTCAAGTCTTCTCGTTTAAGGTAGATCTTGGCACCACCCAAATCCTTTGTCATGCGCTTCGCATAATACAAAAGGGACGGACGGCCGGTATAGTTGCGATGTAAGTCCTCCAACTCACGTACAAACTCGGGATCGTCTTTATATTTGTTGTACGCCTCTTCCAATTCGATGACTGCATTCATCAATGTTTCCGGCATAAATTGACCGCCGAAGCTGCCAAAATAGCCATGTCTTGCTTGCTTGCTCATATAACTTACCTTTCTTGAGACTCATTTATATAGTGATTCAAATTCCAACATAAGATTTCCCCATAACAGGTTCCTCCCATAATAGAATTATCTGATACAATCATTTATTCTACTCTAGGATGAATCGCATCGTAATCCACCTATACTATATGACACATCTATGTGAACTCCATAATTAATAGGCGATACGCTTTACCATCTTTGTGAAAGTTTTGATTTTTTCATCATCTTTTACGCCCTCTGTTTCGATGCCGCTGCTGATGTCGATACCATAAGGCCGCACCGTGCGAATGGCGCGGGCCACATTGGTGCTGTCGATACCGCCGGCCAGCATGAACGGTCGTTCAAATCCATCTAAACAGGACCAGTCGAACACTTCACCCGTACCGCCCCGCTCAATCCCGTGATATGCATCAAACAGGAGCATATCCGCACTGCTGTCAGGCCATGCCTGTGCATCCTCGGCACTGCGAATCTGAACGGCTTTCCACACCTCCAGGTCAGTTTGTTTCTTCAATGCTTTGATGAAAGATTCATCCTCATCACCATGTAATTGAATAACATCAAGGCCGACCTCGCCGGAGATACTCACCAGGTTCTCAATGGATTCATTAACAAATACGCCTACCGTTTTAATACCACTATCCTTATTTGCAGCACTCGCAGTACCGGCCTGTGCAATAGCGGAGGCTTCAGTATCATCTGACACAATAATATTATCGGTATTATAGCCCTTATCGATATTATAAGTATTCTCGGCATCATCCGCCGCATCCCTATACTGTATAGTTACCGCTCCACCGCTACGTTTTATATATTGTGTGCGAAGTTCACGGACAAGTTGCTTCGCCTGATCAACGGTTACCCGGCGCCTGCTCGGTGCGAACACGAGACCCATGTAATCCGGCTTTGCCTCTACTATGGCGGGAATCGTTTTCACATCGTAAATACCGCACATCTTGACTTTCGGCGTATAGTATGTCGGTCCGTAAAGATACGCCAGCTTTTCAACCTTGTCAGGAGAACGCATGAATGTTTCCCCCATCAACGCGACTCCGATGTTATTGTCCCGCAACACCTGAATGTCCTGCGGCGTTTCAAGGCCGCTTTCAGATACGAAAATCACATCGTCCTGCACCAGATTACGTAAGCGAACACTGTTCTGAACGTCCACCGTGAAGTCCTTCAGATTGCGATTGTTGACGCCGATAATACGTGCGCCGCAATCGATGGCCATCTGTACCTCACTCTCATCATGAGCCTCCACCAGAGAGGACAGCCCTAATGAATCCGCCAGTTCGCGGAACTTCATCAATGTAGGCACATCGAGGCAGGCACAAATCAGAAGGATTGCCGATGCGCCCCAGACCTTAGCCTGGTAAATCTGATATTCATCAATAATGAAGTCCTTCCGAAGCACCGGGATCTTAACTGTATTCGCAATTTCCTGCAAGTACCGTTTATCGCCCTTAAAAAAATCCGGCTCCGTCAGTACGGAAATAGCCGCCGCACCCGCCTGTTCATATTCCTTGGCGATATCCAGGTACGGAAAGTGTTCAGCGATAATTCCCTTTGATGGCGACGCCTTTTTGACCTCACAGATAAAGTTAAAATCCTGCTGGCGCAAGGCCGCCTCAAACGGAAATCCCGTATCAGCAGGTAACGCTGATGCGGCCGCTTTCACGGACTCCGGAGATTCCTTCTGTTTTTCTCGAGTCACCCGAATCTCGGTGGCCTCTACAATTCTATCTAAAATCAACGGTTATACCTCTTGCGTTACTTTCACAAATCGTTCCATCGTCGCCAGCGCCTTGCCGGAATCGATCATCGATTTCGCCTCGTTGATTCCATCAGCCAACGTGAAGCCGTCCTTAGCCAGATAAATCGCCATGCCCGCATTGAGGAGAACCGCGGTGCGTTTACCGCCTTGCTCACCGCCGAGGACGCGACGTGTAATCTCCGCATTCACCGTCGCATCGCCGCCTTCAAGCTCAGTTTTGTCGGCATAGTCGAATCCGTAATCCTTAGGGTCCAGTTCGTAACCGGTGAAAGCGCCGTTATTAATTTCGCATACATGCGTCTTATTCGTAGCCGTAATCTCATCGAGACCATCGAAACCGTGCACTACGGCACCGCGTTTTACGCCGAGATTGGACAATACACGCGCCAACGGCTCAACCAGCGCTTTATCGTAAACGCCCATCAGTTCAACCGTAGCCCCTGCCGGATTCGCAAGAGGTCCGAGAATGTTGAACACGGTACGAACACCCAAGGCTTTACGCACGGGGCCGGCGTATTTCATAGCCTGATGATATACGGGGGCAAACATGAAGCACATATTCGCCTTATCTAACACCCGCTCATTTTGCGCGCCATCGAGTTCCAATTTAGCTCCCAACGCTTCGATGAGATCCGCAGCACCGCATTTACTGGATACACTACGGTTGCCATGCTTTGCGACAGGTATGCCGGCAGCGGCAATGATAAAACCGGAAGTAGTGGAAATATTGAACGTATTCGCTTCATCACCGCCGGTGCCTACGATTTCCACAACCGTGCCGTTATGAGGTACGGAGCCCGCCTTCTCGCGCATAACCTCTGCAAAAGCGGTCACCTCGTCTACCGTAGGGCCTTTGGCCGCAAGAGCACATAAGAAACCGGCCATCGGAATCTCCGATACATCGCCGCTCATAATTTTGTTCATCGTATCCTTTGCAAGGTCGTAGGATAAGTCCTGACCATGCGTTACTGCATATAATGCATCTTTAATCATTTATAACTCCTTTTGAGGATATTTCTAGCAAATTGATACCTATACGAACACGATCCGGTGACGATTGGCATATGGCCTCAGCCTCCAGAGACCACCCACCCCTATTCGGGGCCGCCAAGTCGGCTTCGGCCATACACCGATCGTCCCTATATGCATATAAACAATCATATCAATTTCCTAGAAGTATCCCTCATATTAACATTTAACCACTGAACCTGCGCATTGTATGCCGTAACGCACAGATTCATGCCCCAAAACGACCTTGCAAACATGCGCTTCACCGGGAAAGGCACTACGCGTCCCCTCCCGAGATAAGGGGATCTGATTCGCAATGCCTTAGGCTTGTAGTAACCGTCTTAGAACGGCATAAAGGAGCGCTCACAAACGCCTTAGCACGCGAAGCGGGTGACTTTGAAAATCAAAATTCTTATTCTATGCAAGCAATAAGGTCTTGAAGAACGACTTGGCGGCCCCACGTAGTGGGGTAGGTGGCCATCGGAGTTCCGGGAGACCTTATTTCTGCCCTCATCGTTCTAGAGCCTAAGAATAGCCCCTCGATACATAAAGTAGACTGTAGTTTATTTTTCTAAGAAATTGCGAATCATCTGTTCCCCGTTCGGCGTCATGATAGACTCCGGATGAAACTGCACACCGTAAATCGGATAGTCCTTATGTTCCACGCTCATCACTTCGCCGTCCGCTGTAACGGACGTAATGATGAGATTGCTCGGAATCGTTTCATCAATAATCGCCAGGGAATGGTATCTTGCCACTTCAAATTCTTCGGGCACATCTTTGAGGATTTTTGACGGGCGCACCTGTTTCGCTACGCTTTGTTTACCGTGCATCACCTGCTTTGCATAGGACACGGTGCCGCCGAATACTTCACCGATGGCCTGGTGTCCGAGGCACACGCCGAGAATCGAAAATTCCCCTTTGCATTCGCGCAAGAGGTCTTCATATACGCCTGCGTCGGCAGGTCTTCCCGGCCCCGGTGAAAGTATCACATGGTCCGGTTTCAACGCTCTTATTTCATCAACCGTCAGTTCATCACTGCGAATCACCTTGATATCCGGATCAATGGATCCTACCAGTTGATACAAATTAAAGGAAAAGCTGTCGTAATTATCGATGAGGAGTACCATTATTCCACCTCCTGTGCTGTTGTAATAGCGCTCACCATGGACTGCGCCTTATAAATCGTTTCATTATATTCACTTTCAGGAACGGAGTCACGCACAATACCAGCTCCGGCCCGAACATATACCTTGCCGGCC
Organism: Veillonella denticariosi JCM 15641; assembly: GCF_002959855.1. Taxonomy (GTDB): domain Bacteria; phylum Bacillota; class Negativicutes; order Veillonellales; family Veillonellaceae; genus Veillonella; species Veillonella denticariosi. Next base: position 112,324 of record NZ_PPDB01000001.1, on the reverse strand, counting down.
TTGTTCATCGCCATACGAATGCCGATACATACGTCCATATTACCGGAAAAGTCGATATAGCCTACGGCACCACCGTATACACCGCGCGGACTCTTTTCGAGCTCATGCAGAATTTCGATAGCACGAATCTTCGGCGCTCCGGATAAGGTCCCTGCCGGCAGTGTAGCGCCGATGGCATCCAATGCATCCTTACCGTCCTGAATTTCACCGCTTACGGTGGATGTGATATGGATAACGTGAGAGAAACGCTGCAGCATATGTAGAGCCTCTACTCTCACGGAACCGAATTTGGAGATTTTACCCAAATCATTACGTCCTAAGTCGACGAGCATATTATGTTCCGCCAGCTCTTTCTCGTCATTGATGAGTTTTTCCTCGATAGCAAGGTCCTCCGCTTCGCTTTTACCACGAGGCATCGTCCCCGCAATCGGAAATGTGTTAAGCGTACCGTCCGTCAGTTTCACCAATGTTTCGGGCGACGCACCGGTCATTTCCACATCGCCGCCGGACAGGTAAAACATATACGGCGAAGGATTCAGCGTACGCAACACGCGATACGCATTTAGGAGACTGCCTTCAAACTTCGCTTCGCGACGATTCGACACAACGGCCTGAAAGATATCCCCTTCCTTGATGTAATGCTGCGTCTTTGTAACGACCGCTTCAAATTCTTCCTTTGTGAACTCTGATGTAAAATCGGACTGCAGCAGGCCTTTCGGCACATCCGCCTCTTTACCATGAAGCACGAGGTCTGCCAATGCTTTCAGCTCAATTTCGGCCTTGTTATAGTTCCGTTCCAGATCCTCGGTGCCGATATTGGCGATTAAATAGATTTTATTTTTGTAATGATCGAAGGCGATAACCTTATCAAACAGCATCAGATCCACATCATTGACCATCGCCGAGTCATCGTCCGGAACCGGCACATCAAGGGTCGGCTCAATATAACGAATATATTCACATGCAAAATATCCTACAAATCCACCTGTGAAAGTCGGCAATTCTTCGAGTCGCGGACTCTTGTATTGATGCAGGATGCGACGAATTTCAGCGGCAGGATCCGAACAGGCAAAACTACGAGTCGTCCCGTCTTTAATCGTCATTTGATGGTTTTTACAAAACAGCTCAATCTTCGGATCATACCCCAAGAAGGAATAACGGCCCCAATGATTGCTGTTATCCGCACTTTCAAGCAGATATGTATGACTGCTCACCTGTTTTAACGCTTTCAACACGCTAATCGGTGTACGTACATCAGATAAAAGCTCCATGTACACCGGCACGACATCGTACCCCGGTGCGACGGCTTTCACACGGTCAAGAGTAGGAAACATCATAAGAACCTCCATTCGGCATTTGCCAACAAAAAAACTCGCCCATGACAATTGACGTCAAGGACGAGTCTATAGTTCTATCGTTACAATCTAATTGTAGTGCTCTATAAATCGCGGTACCACCTTGTTTGAATGCATTGCATTCCCCTTTCGCAGGATACTAACATATCCCTCACGATTAACGCTCGTGTGACGTTGAAGAATACTGAGATCGGGTATCTCATCTCGCTCGGCCATGACAACCGGACATCCCAATCTGTTCACTCCACCCTCGGTGGTCCATTTAATAAGCTGCGTACTACGGGTTCTCAGCTAGTCCCGCTCTCTGTAAGTGCATTTCCTATTTTTATCTCCACCTCATCGGTTTCTAACAGGCGAGTATAAAATTATAATTAGATTATACGGTTTCTATAGAATGAAAGTCAAGAAGTTTTAATCACTTGCCGGTTATTCCGGTATAAAAATATCATTTTGTATTACTTTCACCATTTATAAAGTTGTATTTACATAAATCTCATCGGCGGATATTGTTTTCTCTTAAATGATAGTAGTATACTGACAATAAATGTATCATGAAGATATCACAATATATCCACACATATTTACCATTCAACACTAAAGGAGGTCCCGCATGGAAACGTGGAAACGAACTGTCTATATCAGTTTACTATGTGTATTCTGCACCTCCTTCGGTGTCAGTCAGTTGGCACCGATTTTGCCCCTCTACTTTCACGATTTAGGCATTACCACACCGGAAGGCATGTCCCTATGGTCCGGTTTGGCGACGGGCACCACCTATCTCATCGTTTGTTTGGCCGCTCCGTTCTGGGGGCGTATCGCCGACAGGAAAGGGCGTAAGATTACATTGATCAGGTCCAGTTTCGGCATGGCCCTGTGTAACATCCTAATCGCCTTTCAGACGACACCGGAGGGTGTCGTTATCGTACGCTTGATTCAAGGACTGGTCAGCGGATTTTATACGGCAACGATAACATTAATCGCCTCTGAGACGCCAATCGACCGGACCGGTTGGGCCCTTGGCATGTTGGCCTCCGCCAATTTAGCCGGTTCATTAATCGGACCTCTTATCGGCGGCTATATGGCCGATGTGATCGGCATTCGTAACGACTTCATCGTCGTCAGCGTGCTCATGTTCATCGCCTTTATTATGGCGACACTATTTATTCATGAGGATTATACGCCAAAATCCAATGCCAAGAAATTGACACTTTCAAAACTGAAAGAAGAAATTCCCGAGTTCAACAGCATCATTGCACTATGCGTGGCATCTTTTATCTACGCAATCTGCATCATGTCCTTACAGCCTATTATTTCTGTCTATATTAAAAGTATCGCCCCTAGCGACACGGAAAATCTTGCGTTCATCGCAGGCGCGGTGTTTTCCGCCATGGGGATTGCACAATTAATCAGCAGTTCGCCCCTTGGCAAATTAGTCGACCGAATCGGGCCGCGCAAGGTTCTCGTCGTATCCCTTATCTACGTAGGCTTGCTCAATATTCCTCAAGCCTATGTAGACAATATTTACCAGCTCGCTATCATCCGCTTCTTACAAGGCTTCGGTTTGGGCGGAATGTTGCCGGCCTTAAATACATATTTATCCTCAAAAACACCTCGCGAGTTTACGGGACAAATATTTTCCTATAATCAGTCGAGCCTGTTTCTCGGATATTTTTTAGGCGCCATCGGCGGCTCGGGGCTCATGGCGGTATTAGGATTTACCACATTATTCTGGGTTAGCGGCGGATTATTTATACTTTCAGCCCTCTGGATCGGATTAAAATTAAAATAGAATACAGCATAACCATATATATTTTTATATCACGCTGTATCAAACTATGACACTACAATAACAGCAACATAATAACTACAGTTGCCGCTACACATGGAACGGCATTGCGCTTTGCCAATTCCATCGGATTTATACCTGCCAGTCCGGCGATGATGATGCCGGCTCCGGCTACCGGGCTCATACTGCGACCGATACCGGCCCCGAGCTGAGCCATGGAGCCAAGCTCCATAATACCGTAACCAAAATCCGCCGCGTGAGGTGTTACGGCTCCATTAAAAGCAAGGGCCGCCGCATTACCGGAACCGGAAATAACAGCCAACAGAAACGGTCCGAAAGCAGCCCCGATTTGCGCAATTTGCTGAGAGTTTTTCATACCATCGATCAATGCGCTTGTAAGTCCGATATGCTGCATCCCCGCCGTAAAACATGCAGCAGCAGCCATCAATCCTACTACATCACACATGCCGTCACCGGTACCGCGGAAGAATTTCTTTACCGCATCAGTCACATTAGGACGGACCGCAACGATACCGATAGCCGTACCGATGAGCATCGAAACAGGCACGGAGATTTCCGGAATCACCGCTACTTGCTTACTCCCTAATACAAGTAATACTAACGGAATGATTGGGATAATCGCATAGAGATAATTCACCTTAAATTCTTTACTGTCTTCGGAATGGGACTCCAACACATATCCGGTATGTTCCTTTTTGACGATTGCCACGATATTAAGTAATATGGCAGCCACCACAAGACCAACAACAGCTTGCATCGTAAAGCTGGCAATAACGGTCATAACATCTGTACCTGCCAGTTGCGCCACCTGAGGGTTAAACATGAGGCCGGGACTCAAGGAGCTACCCCATGTGCCTAAGAATACGGCGGATCCCGCCATCGCCGGATGAACACCGGAGCGAATAAGGGCCGGAATCAATAAGGCCCCTACGGCGGCTGCACAGCCCGCCGCTGTCGGCAACGCGATATTAATCAGAAAGGTAATAATGACAGCACCGGGAATGATGATTTTTGTCATGCGCTTTAAGCCGGCAGAAATGAAGTATACCATGTGCTCCGTACACTTCGTGTACTCCATAACATAACTGAAACCGAGAACCGTACAGATCGTCGGCACGAGTCCGGCATTAGTAAGTTCTTTCACAAAGGCCGTTGTACCCGCCGCGATGTTACCGCCGATAAAGCACATCAACAGTCCCGATAAAAACAGAACAAGTCTCGTTTCAAACTGTTTAATGATGGCGATAAACGTCGCCACCACGATAATAATACCTGTAATAACCATAGTTCTCTCCTGTCCACATATGAATACTGACAATAAAACATGACTTCATCACAGCGTTTTATGAATCAATATAGCACTCATATCCAATTACAACTATAATTAAACACACTTTCCTTAAATAAGCCTGTCATAAACCTAAAACTAAGACTCGTGATGTACCTAATTGAGATTCTGCTAATATCTATAGTGAAACGAGTTTTGTTTCAGCCAAGCTGAGGCTACGCAATACCTTATCAAGAACCTCAGCACCGATCACGATATCGTCCATTTCGGCGAATTCCGCCGGATTATGGCTGATACCGTCACGACACGGAATAAATATCATCCCGGTTGGAACCGACTCCGCCCAATGCATGGCATCATGACCGGCTCCGCTCGGCATAAGCATATACTCTACCCCTGAAGACTGCACAGCCTCCTTAATCTGTGCGATCATAGCCGGATGCATCGCCACCGGCCGATCCTGAGCAATCGGCTCAATGGTATAGGTCAGTCCGCGTTTTCCGGCGATTACATCAATGTATTCTTTCACAAGGGTCACCACGGAATCGCGAGCCACCTTAGACATACTGCGAATATCGACGCCCAGTTTCACAGCGCCCGGAATTACATTCATCGCACCGGGACTAACATCTACAACACCGACGGTCCCCACAACAGGCGGTTTCTCCTGCATCGAGGTGATTTCCTCAATGCCGAGGATGATTTTCGCCGCACCGCACAACGCATCGTGACGTAAATTCATCGGCGTGGCGCCGCTGTGGTCCGCATATCCCCGAACGGTCACATAGAAACGTTCCGGCGCTGCAATACCTGTAACGATGCCGATTTTTTTTCTTTTCGTGTTCTAAAACTTTGCCCTGCTCAATATGCATTTCTATGAAAGCTTTCACAGGTTTCTTATATTCCATCTGTTCAATAGCATCCGGATCGAGGTTGCGATTCTGTAACGCCTCATACAGTGAGATACCCTCTTTATCAACTAAACGGTGTAAATCCTTTGCGGTCAATTCGCTTCGCATCGCCTTGCTGCCTAATGTGGCAGCACCGAATCGACTGGATTCTTCACACATAAAGGACACCACAGCAATGGTATGATCATGTTCAAATCCGTCATCCACCATACTACGAACCGCTTCAATAGCGGACAATACTCCGACAACACCGTCGTAATTTCCGCCGTCAGGCACACTGTCTGTATGGGAACCGACCATCACGACCGGCAAGTCAGGCTGTTTTCCCGCCTTATAGCCGATAACATTGCCAAAACCGTCGGTCTCTACCGTCAAGCCCGCCTCAACCATGCAATCCATGATATATTGACGCCCGTCCCAGTCCGCCTCTGTAAAAGCAAGTCGATTAATGCCTTCACCCGCTGCCGTAAAGGACTTCATATTGCTGAAGTCCTTAGCCAGTCGTTCTCGTTGTATCATACGCGCTCCTTTCCCCATATACAGCCTTTCACAAACTCTTCTTATCCGTTTTAATCTATACAAAGAGTATGCTCATCCGGTCAGATTTATCGTTTTAGTATGATGATTCGGTCAGAATTAGCATTTCAAATAGTATTCCGCTATAGCACCCAATGCGATAATTCCGTTCAGCATGTCTTCTTCATCGATATCAAAAAGAGGATTATGATGCGGCGCCTTAATGGCAGAGCCCAACACCATATACGTCGCCTTACCGCCGTTATCGATGACGCGATTGAGAAAATATGCGCAGTCTTCACTGCCGCCGCCACTATAGTCAAAAGGAACCTCTTTGAAGATACCTAAAGGCTCAATGATCTTTTGTACTTCTAGGGCTAACTCATCACTGATGCGACCTGCCGGTGTCTCACCCTGTTTTGTAATTTCATAGGTACAGTCGTGCATTTCCGCAGCGGCTTTAATAATAGTTTTTGCGCGATTGATCATGTAATCGTTAATTTCCGTTGTGGCACCGCGCGTTTCAAGTTTAAGAACCGCCACGTCCGGTGTTACATTGCGGCCGGTACCGCTTTCAAAGACGCCCACATTCATGCGGGAAGCCCCCTGGCTATGGCGAGCGATGGCCTGTAAGTTAAGAACTGCCGTACAGCCTGCAAGCATCGCATTTTGCGCCTTTTCAGGGGATCCGCCGGCATGCGCGGAATAGCCGTGAAATACCGCATCAAGCTTGGTAGTGGCCAGAAAGCCGTGATCGCTGCAAGCAAAGCAGTTGGACAGTTTTTCGTTAAATCCGATATGCATGCCAAACATCAAATCAACATCATCCACCACACCGGCTTCCGCCATGGCTTTTGCACCGCGCACACCTTCCTCCGCCGGTTGGAATATGAGTTTAATCGTACCTTTGAATGTCTTCTTATGAGTAGCCACATATTCCGCCAGACCGAGGCCCATCGTCATATGTGTATCATGGCCGCATGCATGCATCGCCTTGTCATGACGGGAGCGGAATCCCTTATCTGCCGGTATATGACCGGCCTCATTGGATTCGATAACATCATTTGAGTCCATATCCGCCCGAAATGCCACAGTAGGGCCGTCATCGTCGAATTTCATTGTGGCTACGATGGCCGTTTTACCGTAACCCATTTTTTCCACCAGTTCGGGATCTGCCCCTTCCTCAACGGCACGATTCATGGCGGCTTTCATAATCTCATCACCGGGAAGTCCCATACGTGAATCCAAATCAAGGACATCCGCCCCAATGGCCACATCATACCCCAATTCAATAAGACGCGCCGCCACCTTTGCCGCGGAACGATACTCAAGCCACCCCGGCTCGGGATACATATGGAAATCCCGTCGCATCGCGATAAAAGCATCGCGCCGTTCCTCTACAAAACTCTGAACAGACATAGAAACCTCCTCTATAAACAAAGAATCCGCATATCTTTACTATATGAACAGATATGCGGATAGTCAACCGAGTACGGTCATGTATACAATATATATAATTGTCTGCTTGATTTATATTTATAAATAGATAATTGCAAGATTAAGCGATTATGCAAGCTCCGTCTTATTGAGCTTCGCCAGTACCTCACGCTTGATTCGGCGGTGCCGTTCCCAGCCGATAATAAATACAGTGCTGATGATAAACACCATACCGAGAATTCCGGTAAGGGTAAATTCATTGCCTAACAACGCCCAGCCGAACATAGCCGCCGAAATCGGTTCCAGCGATGACAGGATCGATCCCTGAACGGCTCCGATGCAACGGACACCTTCCATGTAGGCGTTAAACGACACCACTGTACCAAGAATGATGATGGTAAATAAACCTAACCACGTCATATGGTCCCAAACGGCTTTCGATTCGTAGGCGCCGAATATGGAAATGGATAAGATGCCGGATATGAGCATGGCGAATCCCACAATCGGACCCGTGCCATACGTACGCAACAACTCAACCGGCTGCAAGCTGTAGACGGTGATTCCTAATGCGGATAACAGCCCCCAGAAGAGGACCCCTCCATTTACATTCTGTATATCCAGACCACCTTGGAACATGATCAACATCGTCCCCAATATGGCGAAGAACACCGATACGACCTCTCCGGAGCTCGGCTTATTGTGATAGCGCAAAAATAAATATACGATAATCATCGTCGGCGCCACATATTGAAGCACCGTTGAAATCCCTACGCCGGCAAGAGCGATAGATCTAAAATATGTATACTGGCACATCGCCATCCCGAAGATGCCGAAGATGAGCAGTTTCATGATATCCCTCGGACTGTTAAAAACGTTAAATACGGCTGTTCCCTCTTTCATAAACGCCAATATAACCGTGATGAGGCCGGCCCCGATCAGGCGCACCTCCAGCAACCATTCCACGTTGACATGTTTCACGTCTTCAATAAATTGTACGGCCGTTCCCGACAACCCCCACAGCAAGGCCCCTAATATGGTGAGCCCCATGCCGACCCATTGTTTCTGTTCCATCTCTCCCCCAATATCTAGCGAGATTCATCTTATAATTATGACTTATGGTGAAAGTCGACCACAATTTCATGACAATTAACATGCTCATGAGGCAATCATTAAACTTTCACAAACGTTCTACAAGAACCTATTGTAAAACAAAAAACAGCCCGAGTCTATACAGATTTCCAGGCTGATTCTCAATATTTATTTCTAACTGATTAAGATTTCTTTTCTAACGCGATGATGATGACGGTCGTAATGATAAGAGCCATCCCGACGATGCCTAAAATGCTGAACTGATTTCCCAAGAGGATCCACGCAAAAAAGGCTGCCGAAATCGGTTCAACGGAAGATAAGATGGATCCCTGTACGGCACCGATGCGCTTGACCCCTTCAAGATAGGAATTAAAGGATACGATCGTTCCGAGAAATATGACGGAAAAATATCCTAAGCCGGTCCAGGCATCCCACGTTGCAGAGGATTCAGGCTGATGAAATAAAATCCCTGCCGCAATGCCGCTGAGGAACATCCCGAATCCTACAATCGGCAAGGTGCCGTACCGGGCCAGCAAATGCACCGGCGATACGCTGTAAACGGCTACGCCTACGGCAGATAAGAGCCCCCATACGAGTACATCGAGACGGATGCTTTTAGCGGAAAACCCGTCATTACCGATAAGGCAGATGATCCCCACCAACGCTAAAATAACGGATATGACCTCGCCCCGTGTAGGATGTTTACCGTAGCGAAACACGGCGTACAGAATGATCATGGACGGCGCCAGATATTGAAGGACCGTTGCAATGCCCGCACCGGCCAACAGAATCGCGTTAAAGTAGGTATACTGACACATGCCCATGCCTAAGATACCGAAAATCAGCAGCTGCATCGTATCCCGGCGACTCCTGAATACGTCGAATATTCGGTTACCGTCGCGAAACCACGTGTAACATACCGTAATACCTCCGGCCAAGATAAGCCTCGTCGTGACGAGCCACTCCAAGTTCATGCCTCGGCTGTTCCCGAGAAACTGGACGGCTGTTCCCGACACGCCCCACAGGGTGGCCCCCAGTAATGTCAATGCGATACCAACAACCTGATATCGGTTCATAATACTCCTCCTACCGGCCTAACGTAACAACTGATACACACGAGTTCATATAGGCGACACACATTACACACTGAATATTACAGGCAAACCGTTGGAAAACTCAATCTTATAACAAAGATACGTGAACCTTAACTACTACTTTACGAATATCGATCGGTTTATCATTCACAGCCAACAGAGGTCGATGTATATCCGACGGAAAAAAGACGGTGTAATACCCTTCCGGACAATGAATCATGCCCTCATCGACGGCTTCATTAGGATAAAAATAACAGTCCCGATCCGGATAGGATTCAACGGGTTTAACTTTACCTCGGTCCACAAAGAACCCCATATGTTCCTCACCGCACACCATAAACTGTATATCCACATAGTTTTTATGCGATTCCGGCTTGGTTTCTTCAAATAACTTCGTTTTCACATCATCCACATTGGCGTACATCAGATCGCCTTCGATAGCATGACGGCCCCCGGATAATGATTTGAGGTCCGTAGTCTTCAGAAAATCAAGGGCCCGCACAATAGCCGCGGGATATCCCATTTTCGTATAATCCGCTTCAATGGAAGAAAAAAACATATATAACATCCTTTCAAAAGGCAACCCGGTATTACGTTCAATCATAATATATTTATAGTAGCATATATACCGGCAAGGGACTAGCAAATATTAACATAAAGCCCTCCATACGCTACATATATGGAGGGCCTCGTAAAATACTATTCAAATTTATGACTTACTGTCAATTATTATGCTTATGAAATTGTGTATTCAATTGTCAGTTTAAAAACTAAAACTAAATCATGAACATAATCAAATCTTATTCTCGATTTTTGAAAGCAGCGATAATTTCTTCGGCTTGCTTATGCGGAACCTCTTCATAGCTGTAGAACTGTCGATTGAATACGCCCTGCCCTTGCGTCATCGAACGCAATACAGTAACATAATCCGACATTTCCGCCAACGGCACTTGTGCTTTGACCACGGATATACCGGTTCTTTCACTTTGTTCCATGCCTAATACACGACCTCGTCGACTATTTAAATCGCCCATGATGTCACCCATGAAAGCATCCGGTGCAAACACGTTGACCTCGTAAATCGGCTCCAATAGGACCGGTTTCGCCTTCGGAATTACATCCTTGATGGCTTGTGACGTAGCTACTTTAAATGCCAACTCCGAGGAGTCTACACTGTGGTACGATCCGTCCAGGAGTGTCACCTGTACACCAATCATAGGATAGCCTGCAATTAGACCTTTATCCAGGGTTTCTTTGGCGCCCTTTTCCACCGCCGGAATATATTGCCGTGGTACAGCACCGCCAAAAATCTTGTCTACAAAAGCAAAGTCGCTTCCATCATATAATGGATCCACTTGAATCTTAACATGCCCATATTGCCCATGACCGCCACTTTGTTTTTTGTATTTAGATTCTGTTTCTGCAGAACCTTTTATCGTTTCACGGTATGGAATGTATGGAGGTACAAGTTTCGCCTGTACACCGTATTTACGGTCCATCTTATTAAGAATATGTTCCAAATGCACCTCACCCATACAGTCGATCTGTAATTGGCGGGCTTCCGCATTTTTCACAACTACACAAGTAGGATCTTCCTCTGCTACTTTCATCACCGCACTTGCTAATTTCTCCTCCTCACCCTTTTTCACCGGTTCCATAGCCACAGTGTAAAGCGGTTGAGGGAAGCGAATTGCATCGTACGTCACTTTGAACTCGGGAGCGGTCAATGTATCCCCTGTCTTAGCATTCGGCAATTTCGGTATCACTACGATATCCCCGGCTTTGGCAGCGGAAACAGGAATCTGTTGCTTCCCTATAAGGGTAACCATCTTGCCCCATTTTTCCTCTACTCCTTGGTTCACATCGAATAGTCTATCACCTTCCTTGAGTTCCCCTGAGAAGATTCGTACAAAGCTTTGTTTTCCTGCGAACGGATCTAACAGCGTCTTGAATACGAAAGCAGTTAACGGTTTATCTACATGTACTGCCCGCTGTTCGCCGGTTTCCGCATCCGTCGCGGTCATCACTTTTTTCGTTGCATCCGGCATATAGCGGATCATCCGATCCAACACCTGATCTAAACCAATCCGAGATGTGGCGCTGCCACACATGATTGGGCATACACGGCCACTAATCATCCCTTCGCGTAGCCCCTGGCGAATTTCCTCTAACGTTAATTCTTCACCTTCTAAATATTTCTCCAACAGTTCATCGCTACCTTCGGCCGCGGCTTCTACGGTTAACTCCCGTATTTCTTGAGCCTTTTCAATAAGATGAGCCGGTACAGCAATCTCTGTCGGTTGGCCGTCCTTGTAAGTAAACGCAGTCATTTTCGCTACGTCTACGACGCCTTCGAAATCGGCGCCTTCACCAATAGGAATCTGCAACGGCATGATGCCCTTGCCGAATAATTCCCACATTCTTTCAATAGTACCGAAGAAATCGGCACCATCTACATCCATTTTATTGATAAATGCCATACGAGGCATTTGTAATTCTACAGCATAATCCCACGCGCGCACCGTATCCGTTTCAACACCGGACGTAGAGCTCAATACCATCAACATACCGTCACAGGCGCGCAATGCGGCACGAACTTCGCCATGGAATTCATTATAACCCGGCGTATCCACGAAATTAACCTTGTGGTCATGCCATTCACAAGGGGCCATGCCCAACTGAATGGTCACGTTACGCTTAATCTCTTCCGGTTCAAAGTCCATAATATGCTTATTATCTTGACCGCGGCCGACAAAATCGACGGCACCGGAGGTTAATAACAAAGATTCCACAAGAGCAGTCTTCCCCGCTCCATCATGGGATACGACAGCTACATTTCGAATTCGGTCACTACTATACTCTTTCATCGGAATCGCCTCCTTATTGGCAAATTACGCTTTTGCTATACTATTTCGACGTTCCTTTGTAAAAGTCCTCTTTTCCGATCAAAATTATTTTTTATTGTAAAAATTAATTCTCATCGGTAATAGTTTATGTAATCCCAAAACAGTAGAAAGGTCACCTATACGCTCTTACTCCTCATTCATGATATGGTTGCACAAATATAGGTGACCTTTTTATAGAATAAACTAACCGCTTACAAACACGACAAAAGACGATCCGTACATATGCCGCCACCTCAGGGACGCGGAGCAAACATGCACGGACCGTCTTTTCAACAATAATACATCAAATAAAATTTTTTATAATTATCTGCCGACTAATGAGGCGCAACCGTTTAATAAAGCTATAAATAATGCATAAATAATAAGAATGATAAGCGAAGTAATCACACAGGCCAGGAATACTTTCAATTTTGACAACATGACCTGTTTTCCCATCAGCGCCAAGGATACCCAGATCATGATGACAAGCATACCTATAAAGCTGATAGAAAATACAACCACAAATAATGTGGGCGCATCGAAGAAGCCTACTAATATACCTGCGGAAATGGCAAGCAGTACATAAAATGCCGTCCCAAACAGTACGCCATAGCCTTCCAAGTACCAGTTAACTTTCATAACCGCATTGACATTATCGGTACCGCCCATTTTCTTAACAACCCAGTTAAAAATATAAGAATAAATAGCTACACCGATAAACGACAGCAAAATTCCTAAAAACCAAATCAAAACGAAAGCTACACCGGCAAAGGTAAGGACCATAAGAAAAGTATTCGTGATCTCGTTACGTGGCAACAGGGGAATGAGCATCGTGCCGAATAAAGCTAATAACAAATAAGGAATGGCCCAGAAGAAAACCGTGCACCAAAAGCCCTTTTTCAAAGTGCCGAATTCAACAATTTGATCAATCCCCTTCGAAAAAGGATGCACCAACAGCTGAAAAAAATCCGAGTACCATTTTGTTTCCATAATATTCTCTCCTTTTATGCTATACAACACATAACATCATCATGCCGTATACGACTCATATGAACAGTGAACTAAAATGTTCCGGTTCTTTTCCCGTAATGTTTGGAGTCCCCGTTCTGTTTCCATCCCACCGTATCGCCGATGGACATAACGCGGCGCGTTAGGCAGTCCTTACATTGTTCCGCATTATCGTCCACACATGGTTTATTATCGTACAGCAAGTATTTTGCGCGGTGTTCGGGAATCGTTATGATGGGCATCAAGATATTCGCCCCTGCGGCAAGGCCTTTTTCGCGCCCCAGTTTATCGAGGGCCTGTAGAGCCGTAGTGGCCGCAATATTTACATCTTTCAAAAATAGACGGGTCAATGCGATCATCTTAAGTCCCAGCTGAACGCGGCGCAATTTACCCGCTTCATCATCGATACCCAGCGCAAGGGCCTCCCGGCCGAGCGGCGTATCATGATGCACCACATAAGGTCCCATACCGATCATGTCGATATCCATATCGCGATAAAACAGAATATCATTGACTAAATCCTCTTCCGTTTGTCCCGGCAGTCCGATCATGACACCCGTGCCCACCTGGAATCCGACGCGACGCAGACGGCGTAAGCATTCCACGCGCGTCTCAAAAGAGTGCAATTCATCGTGGGGATGAATTTTATAGTATAATTCTTTATTCGTCGTTTCAATGCGCAATAAGTAGCGGCTTGCGCCGGCTTCGTGCATACGACGGTACGCCTCTTCCGACTGTTCTCCGACACACATGGTAATCCCCAAAGAGCCGTCACCGATCGCTTTAATATCGCGAATAAGTTCCACCACATAGTCGACAAATGCATCATCACAGCGCTCGCCGGATTGCAAGGTAATCGATCCGTATTCATGATCGTACGCCCATTGCGCCATTTTGATGATGTCCTCCCGATTCATATCAAATCGTTCGGCCTTATCATTTTCCCGGCGGATGCCGCAATAGTTGCAGTTCTTTATACATCGATTCGAAAACTCGATAAGACCGCGATAATATGCCACAGGTTGCACATATTTCGACTTCACTTCGTAAGCTTTCTTATAGATCAATTGCAACTGTTCTTCATCGGTTACGGACATGAGAAACCGCAACTCATCTTCGGTCAGTGCGGCATCGCCGACGAGATCTTTTGCTAAAATATCCTGAACCTGCAATCAATCACTTCCTTTCATAACGAACCGTCATCGATTCGCTTGGTATCGTAATGGATTCAATATCCGTCACACATGTAAATCCATTTATTTCACGAGGCAAATCACACACATGCTTCACCTCACGCATCAAACAATCATGCGCCATCATGCCGCGACTCATCTTGGACGACGTGCTCATCTGCTTATAGGCATCGCCACGAAGCTCCCAGAATTCCGCGATTACAATCTTCGGATGATCCAGCATTTTAGCGTATTCTTTTGATGCTAAATTCAATATCCAGTCTTCTTTGTGAAAGTAGTCCTTCACCGCATCACACCATGTATCGTAAAGGTTGATACCGATTTTATCCACCATGTCGAGGCGATAATCGCGAATCCCCATGTGAGGTTCTACGATGCCATACAACGCGGACAATATGACGAGATGACGTTCACCAAACCGCTTCGCCCGATCGGACAAGCCGAGCCAGTTCAAATATTTAAACGCGATGCCGTCATAGCTCTCACCGGCATGCCCCACGGGATACTCCTCATGTCGCTGATAAAAGTCATGTACCGCCGCGGCCTTATCGCCTTTCAACTTGAGCGCCTTCCCCAACGTTTCTACATCAAGGGTTTTCACGTGATCTAACACGGATGCGGTAATCTGCGGATGGAACTGAGCGCATATATCCTCCACATGTGCGCTAATAGTCTTGGTTTTACTAGGAGAGAGGACGATTTTCATTCGCTATTTCCGCCTTGATAGATTCCTCTGTAAGGTTATCGATAAGCTCCGGATTCCACAACATGAGCGGTACCGCTACCACGTGAGTCGCTTTCATTTCCTTACACAATTTAATACACTCTTTGAGGTATAGAGACTCGTCATCAAGAAGATCGCAAACGATAACCACATGACGTCCCTTGAGATTTACACCTTCATAATCGATGCTTTCAGCGGACACGGTGAGCATCCCTGTTTCCAAACGACCTTCGCTCATGTCCCCGAGTCGGGTCATCAATACATGTTCAAGCAAGGTCGATAGCGGAGTCACAACGCGACCGATGCCGATGAGCGCCTCCGGTTGAGCATGGACGATGATTGTCTTCTTACGTTTATCCGTTCTGAAATCAACGAGAGCCTGCTCAAGTGCCGCATAAAATACAAACAGTTGCCATGGGTCGAAAGAACCCGTCTGGAACATGTCGATAATCGTACCGTCATCATCCATATTGAGACGTGTCAATAATTCCTCCGCAATATCATTTACAACGATGCTGAAGTCGGATTGAATAGGTTCTTGTACATTCTTTTGATCTGCCATTAATTCCTCCTGAATAGGATATATAATACTGCGCCGGTCGGCGCCGTCACAAACTTTTCTTTAATCTTAATTGTAACATATTTCGCGTCATCGTTGGGATACCGAGGATACACTTTTCACATGAACTATACGTTGACTACATGTCATGAATATATCTTTTGAAAGCATTCCTGCCGAAGAACACATACGGAGTGTAAAAATGGACCGCCGAAGCGGTCCATAAATTACTTGCACTTAAACATATACCTGAAATGATATGCACATAGCATTATATACTTAAAATTACATCTATTTGAAAGTACATATAGATAAAATTACATGTACTTATTACATGCTTTCACCGTTCTGAACATTATCCATCAATATACAATTAATCAGCCCATTATGAGTAAATAGATATTCATAACAGTGACGATAATCCCGATGCCCCACAGTACAATATTTGTAAATGTTCGATTTACATATTGCCCCATAATATGACGGCTGCTGGTCATGTACAGTTGCAGAAATATCGTAACAGGCAGCTGCAGGCTCAAAAACATTTGAGACACCAGTAAGGCTTGGAATGAATCCGTTACAAATATGATGAGCAGCAGCGCCGGAATATACGTCAAAGACAATCCCAGACGACTGTGAAAGTCATTCATATCATAGGATTCGCCAAACATGCCCGCAAAAATACTCGCACCGGCCATGCCCGCCGTCGCGGATGATGCAAATCCGGCAAAGAGAAGCGCCAATGCAAAGATGGTACCCGCTGCGGGTCCGATTAAAGGGCGCAATAATTCCTCGGCCTGTTCCAGTTCCGTCACCTCTATGCCGTGAGAAAAAAAGACAGCTGCCGCCAATAAAATCATAGCGGAATTAATCATCCAGCCGATGCCCATCGAAAGCAATGTATCGAGAAATTCATAACGCAATTGTTTCTTTATCACCGTCGGATCCTGCGTATTGAACTGGCGACTTTGAATGATCTCGGAGTGCAAAAATAAATTATGCGGCATAATAACAGCGCCCAGAATACTCAAAATAACGAGCATCGATTCATTTGGAATCTGAGGATTCACCCATCCGATACCGGCCGCCGCCCAATCCACATGAACCATATTGACCTCTACCACATAGGCCAATGCAATGAGAGACACAAAGCCGGCGATGATACGCTCCAGCTTACGATACGAATTGGTGATCAGCATAACCGTACAGATCAAAGCGGTCAAGATGCTGCCGATCAGCAACGGTATGCCGAAAAGCATCTTCAAGGCTATCGCCGCACCGATAAATTCAGCCAAAGCCGTCGCCGCAGCAGCGATGCCGGCCGTACTGAGCACAATGCGGGAAACCCAACGCGGCAAAAATTCATAGGCGCATTCCGATAGACATTGGCCGCGGACTATGCCTAAATGCGCTACATTATGTTGCAGTAAAATGAGCATAATTGTGGACAGTGTCACCACCCACAAAAGTTGATACCCGAAACTGGCGCCGGCCGCCAGATTGGCGGCCCAGTTGCCCGGATCAATGAAGCCGACGGTCACGATAATACCCGGACCGATATATTTAAAAACTTCACTCACATGCTGTTTACCGTTTTGATGAACGGTAAACAATTGTCGCTTTAAAAAATCAATCATCCTAACTCCCTAAGTAAGGATTATAGAGTGAACTTCATCTCCGTTCTTGCACGCGCATCGGTTTTAGCCTTACCGTTTTTGGAATCGCTGTAACGGATGCGAACATCGCCGCCTACTTTAACGCGGGAATCATCAATTTTAAAATGTTTCATTTTTTCCTTGATCTGTTCATCCGTCAACGCGCGCTCTTCAGGCTTTGCCATTTCATCATTAGCCTTATCGAGAGCCTCCTGTTGCGATTCGCTTACGCGATACTCCTTGCCCGACGCTTTAGCCTTAGCGGCGCGTTTCTGGTCCGCTTTTTGCCGACGTTCGTCCGTAACTTTCTTATCCCGTGCGATACGATAATCCATTACATCACGCATGTTTTCTTGATAAAGGCGCAATGCAAACTGGCGATCATTGTCATTCATCTGTTCCCGTTTTTCCACGACCTCATCGATAAGCGGCATCAATTCATCCTTTGTATAGCTCGTGCCATCAAAGGCCAACCCATGAGTATCCGTGATAGAACCATGTTTAATCAACGTTTTCAATGCCGTATACGTCCAATCGTTCGGAGTTACCACATCGGAGCTTACACTATGTCTGGAGTCGGAAGCGCGTACCACCTCCGTGTCAGCGCTGACACCGTCCACCATAGGGCGAGCACTAGGAATGGCGATACTTTCAGCATGAACGGCCCCCAGAGAAGCGGTTACACAAAAAGCCCCGACACCTAATGTGCGGCAAATCATTTTCAATCGACGTGTATATGTTGTATTCATAAGAGCCTCCTTAAATTAAATTTGATACAATCTATTATAATAACTCCCTTATGTATACGTCAACTCTATAACCCTTATACACTTCTGTCATGAGGTAACAAGCCTTGCTATCGCCGTAAAATCCTAAGATAAATTAAAGCGACACCACAACCGATTACCCCATTACTACACAAATATACAAAAAGACCCCACATCAAGCGATGTGAGGTCTCAGCATGGCGGAGGATTAGGGATTCGAACCCTAGCGACGGTAACCCGCCCTAACGATTTAGCAAACCGTCCTCTTCAGCCTCTTGAGTAATCCTCCATGCTTTACTGAGTAATCATATCATACTCAGCAAAACATCGTCAAGATTATTTCAACATGGATTCGATGAACCAGATTTGTTTTACATAGTACTCAATATGGTCTTCCATCATGTTGGAAAGCAAGAAGTTATCTTCTTCACCTGCCGCTTCACGAATAGCTGCAGCCTGATCTTTCATATATTTGAAATCCTTCAACAGAATCTCGATTACCTTATGTTGAGGAACATCTTCCTGACCCAATTCGCCGATTTTTGCCAATTTCGCATATTCAACGGAGTTAACCAACGGGAATTCACCCTGCATTTTCACATGCTCAGCTACCGCATCAAAATAGTCAAACGCTTCATCATAAATGGATTCCAAATATTCATGTATAGATTTAAACTGTGGACCTGTTACATTGAAATGTAAATTATGCAATTTTACGTTCCATACGGAAAGATCTGCTAAATATTGATTTACTTGTGCTACGTTTTTCATAATAAATTCCTCCATTCTTAATCAATTCTCAATTACCATGTATAATAAAAGACTTATACATTCAGTTGACGTCTATGCCATTAACTCTTTTTATTTAATTTGTAATCAATATTGATTACATTGTAAGTATAACAATAATAATTATCCGTGTCAATATATAAAAATCTTTATCATCAAAAAAAATAACCTATTACTATAAGACCATTTAATCCTATAGCAATAGGTCAGTATATAACCATCTGCGCAATTTAAATATAATATTCTATATAATCATCCGGCACCTTCTTTTCCTCCGAGGTCGCTTTATTATTTGTATTAAGTCTGGACTTTCGAACATACATATTTTCAGGATCTGTTTCGAAGATGACCATATCCTGAGGTATATCGTGCTTAATGACGAGGTTACAGCCGATTTTAGTGCGGGCACCGATGGTGATGTCGCCCAAAATTTTCGTCCCCGTACCGATGAGAACATCATCCTCAACCGTCGGATGTCGTTTCACTTTTTTAGATGACATACCACCGAGTGTGACCTGGTGAAATAATGTCACATTATCCCCGACAATAGCGGTTTCACCGATAACAACACCCATACCGTGATCGATAAATAAGCCGCGTCCGATGGTAGCGCCCGGATGGATTTCTATGCCCGTCACATGACGTGAATGCAAAGCTATACGACGCGCTAAAATAGGCCATCCCGCCTTATAGAGGCGATGTGCAAAGAAATGCCAGAACAGCGCCGTTATGTGAGGATATGTCCAGATAACCATCCACACACTGGTTGCCGCAGGGTCCGAGTCCATAACACGCTGAATATTATATTTGATTTTTCCCCATAACTCGCGTAGACCTTGCATCACAGGTACTCCGTTTCTTCCTACAAATTTTTACTTTATGGATAGATGATAAAAAACGTCCTCAGGAAAATCCCAAGGACGATATTGTGGTTCCACCTTGTTATCCACTATGCACAGTGCATATGCCTTTGTGCACTCTGATTACCCATACTCTAACACCTGAAAGCAGCCATTGTCAAGAGAATGAGAAGTACTTTTAAAACCCTAAAAAAGCAGGAAATAACTAGGTTCATCGATTAACTTGTAATTGTCGTTACATCGTAGGCCATGACACCGGGACTATCAGCAACCACAATGCCATACCTATCAATAGTATAGATGTCATGACCATACAAAAAACGGGAATCCCCGCAAGCCATCTGTAAAGACCGGAATCAGACAGTCTCTCAAGGGTCTGCCGGTCGTGAAACATAATGTGTCCCCATACATAACCCATGAGGAGATACGATACAAACTGAGGAGCACCGAATAATATCCACACAAGATACGGCCAGGTGCTACGAATAGGCATACGCAACAAATAAATACAGTCCGCTAAACCTTTTGCAAGATTACAGCGCCCGTTCAACATGTACTTCTCTTCCCACGAAGAGCCTTGCACGCCCTTATCAAGCTGTTCATAACGAAATGCCAGATTGCGCTCACCATGGCTAAAGTCGATAATCCTCAACTCCTGTAGAATCAGAATGACAAATAAAATAATACTGATGACTTGCCACCACTTACCGAAAACCCATGAAATATCAATTGCTAAGGGCATATACGTAGAGTAAAAATGTATCAGACAGGCCCCCAGCATATTAATAACAAATAGTATGGCAATAAATAGGCCATAAGAAATCCATGGTTTCCCATTGTCTTTCATATATTGATTACTACGAATACCGGCCATCACCACTGCGGGCTTTAATGATAACCCCAGTCCTATCAAAAAAAAGAGCATAAATGATATGATTGCGGTTATATAATGTTCTAACATAGTATCTGTACGTTACGCGCTTTATCGGTACGCTACGCGCTCAGGCTGCATATCGTGAAAATGGAGGCGCTCCTTTGCCGTCTTTTCCCACTCCGTCCCGGACTTTCCATAATTCGCATACGGATCGATGGATAAACCGCCGCGTGGCGTAAACTTACCCCAGACCTCGATATACTTCGGATCCATCAACTTCACGAGATCTTTCATGATAATATTGATACAATCCTCGTGAAAGTCCCCATGATTACGAAAGCTGAACAGGTATAACTTGAGAGACTTGGACTCGACCATGCGCTTGTCGGGTACGTAGGATATATATATGGTCGCAAAGTCAGGCTGTCCCGTCATAGGACACAAACTGGTGAACTCCGGACAATTAAACTTAACGAAGTAATCATTATCAGGATGTTTATTTTCAAATGCCTCTAACACCTGCGGTGCATAATCAGTAGGATAATCGGTTTGATGACCTAGCATCGTTACGCCTTGTAACTCTTGTTCAGATCTGCCGGATGCCATAAGGAACCTCTTTCTATATAACACAATAAAAACCAGGAAACAATTCACTTAATACTTAAATTATATCACATGGAAAACTATAAAAATGTTCATAGCCTCGTACTACGTTTATTCACATTTAGTCCTTTCATCTTTTTCCCCTTTTTCATCAAATTCATATTCACCAACCATAAACGCTTTCAACATTATTAACCAGTCGTAAACTCTCTCAATATCATCCACTAGGCATAAACACATTCAACATCATCAACTAATCATAAGTGTCTCCCACATAAATTGTATAAAATTTAAGTTTATAATTAAATATTCATCTCTTTATAGTACAGTACAAATGTATAATTTATCGTAATATTTTTATACATAATGGAGGATCTCATGAAATTAAAACAACTTATTTTATCAAGTATAGCCTTAGGGACTCTTGCTTTCACGAGCGGTATCATACAGCCTGCACAAGCGGCGGTCGGTGCGGAAAAATCTGCTACAACGCAAAATATTGAATCATCTGCAACTGCGCAAACACCGACACCTGCAACGAAACAAAATGTAAGAACATCTGCAGCTGCACAAACACCTGCGCCTGTAACAAGGCAAAATGTAAGAACACCTGCAGCTACGCAAACACCTGCACTTGCAACGAAACAAAATGTAGGAACATCTGCAGCTGCACAAACACCTGCACCTACAACAAGGCAAAATGTAGGAACACCTGCAGCTACACAAACACCTGCGCCTGCAACAAGACAAAATACGGGAATGCCTGCAGCTACGCCGGCATCAACACCGACATCGATGCAGAATACAGAAAAATCCGCGGCGGTGACGACACAACATCGTATCAATGTGGATGACAAGGTATTGGAACCGACAGCTAATAAGCCAAATGTCATTTATGTTGAGGGTCAACCTCTCGTGGCGTTGCGTCAAGTGTCTGAAGCTTTAGGATACAAAGTATCCTGGGACGCGCCTACTAAAACGGCATTAATCGATACGACCGTCGCAACCTTGGCGGTACAGCCGGATTCTAAGCAAATACTACGAAAAGGTAAATTACAAAACATCAACCTCGACACATCTGAATCCTTGCTGCCTGCTGCGCGTATAGTAGACGGAACACTTTACGTGAGCCCGCAAGCGTTCAAATTATTGCTGAATGATGTGAATATAACAAAAGACGAAATCTATATCGCACCTCAACGCTCTCAATCCATCGATAATCCGGCGCAAAACGGCCAACAGAACGGTGTAGATACGTTCTTGCCGCCTGAAGAGGACAAGGTGATACCGTACGAAGAAGATACATCCGCTACTAAAGAAAAGAAACCTCTTGTAACGGTAAAACGGACTGATACGAAAACGGATACCTCTAAAACAGATACAGCTAAATCAGACACGGACGATACGAAAAATACAGTAAACACGAAAAATACAACAAACACAAAGACTTCCGGGGACCAACGATCCAACGGCTTAAGCAGATAAATAAATCTCTGCCGTAAGCTAATTAAATCGCCCCTATCAACAAAAGATGGCGACTCATCACATCGATGAACCGCCATCTTTTTTTATTTTCTATTATTACTCTCAATTATTAAATTGAAAAACATTTCTAAATTCAGTCTCAATAAAACAACAATCATTAATAATAGCGGTTATAATAAGGTGCTCAATAAAAGCTTATAATTTGCTATTAATTATTTTACCATGGTTTACATATCTAACACATGCATTACAGTTAAAAAAAATATATCTAACAACTATATTTTCTATAAATACACAATTACAAAATCATGGGAAGTAACTGAAAATAGAATAAAAAGCGATTTCATGATAATATTTTTTCATTAAAATCGCTTTTTCTTATAACTCTCTTTTATAACTTATGGCAATCAATATACGTGCTTATAAAAAAGTTAATCATAATTCTATTGTATTATCTTGTTATTTCAATAATTCTATCCGTTAACCCATCAAATACATTATGAAACTTCTCTGCACTTTCAGCCATAGTATCTAAAGCTCGACCAAATACATTAGAATGTTTTCTTATATCTTCAGACGTTAACTCAAATATTGGACGTTTCTCTAGATGACTAATTGCTATTAATGAATTAAAGTCAGGAATATATGCTAGTGTATATGGCTTTAAATCTGATTTTTCTAATACAGTCTTTATATGATCATGAGGCAATATACAATTCAAATCTTCTAGTGTGGGAACTAACTTATTATTAACTGCAATATTTATTTTATCTATCCAATTTTGAAATGAACTTGCAGGCCGCTCACTACGAGGTCTATATCGCTGTTGAATAATTCCTATAAATTTTGGTTCATTATGAACAGCATAGTTCTTTTGTACTATTTCATTATCTTCTTTAAAACGATTTATTTCACGTTTCCACTTTTTTATATTTTTAGTTAATGAATCTATTGCTTGTACACAAAAATAATCTGGAGATGTAGGCACAATAAAATAGTCACTAGACATTAATATAATTTCATTTAAACCACCTACATTTGGACTTAAATCAAATAATAAATAATCAGCATCAAAATTTTCTGCTATTCTCTTAAGCACTGCAGGCAAATTTCCAACTATATTCTTAGTTGCAGGAATACCCGATGCAATTTTTAATGATACAGTAATTTGTGAATCTAAATCAGATACATTTAAATGTCCTGCTAGCAACATTAAGTTCGGGTTCTGCGTCTCATATAAACGCTCACCAGCCAACTTAATAATAGATTCTACTGATTCACCATCTACTAAACCTTTTACTATCGGACTCATACTGATATATGTTCGTTCATTGTAAAATGTTTCAAAATAATCTTCTTCTAACAATTTATAACCAAATACCTGCCCAGTCAAATTACATTGTGAATCTAAATCAACCATCACAACCTTATAGCCTTTATTAGCTAACATCCAACCTAAATTAAATGTGGTAGTGGTTTTACTTACCCCACCTTTGTGATTAAATAAGCATATCGATTTCATAACACCACTCCTTTTGTCCATTGCAGCTAATTAATAAATATAAATATACAGAAATAATAGTCATATACTATATATTATCACAACTCTACCAAGCTAAAAACATCTAATACAACGTCATCCCTATATTCATACACTTATTTTAATGACGATTTCTATTAACAGATTCTTTAAAATCATCTATCCCCCGTTTTAAATCCTTCACGGATTCCTTCATGTCCGGCGGCGGTGTGAGGCCCGACTTATCAAGACCCTTTGCAGATTCGGAGGCGCGCTTCATATTTTCGCCGGCTTGCCCCATGCCGCTCTTAATCCGGTCCATATTGGCATCCATCTTATCGATTTCATCTTCATCATAAATAAAGAAATTACTGCCCCCATGAGAGGTGATATTCAATGGTCCCAGTGTGAGCTCCCCATTATCGATACGCAAGGCATCCGTCGAAATTGTGGTGACATTCGTGTTAACTTTCACATCACTAAAGGATAAATGACGCCCCTTATTGTGAAAGTTTCCCGTAATGCTCTTAATCGGTATCAATACATAATGGCCCTCGCCGGACCAGAAATTCCCCCACACCTCCATATCTCGCGGCTTACCTTCACTTTTAAAGTTCAAATTCGCCGATACGGGAACGTCGAACTCCGGCGTTTTTAAGGCTATACTGCTATCGAGATCCGTCGCGGTTCCCGTAATGGTATAGGCGCGGGTATCGAGATTATATATGCCCTTCGCCTGTAATTTGCCGCCATACACATTGGCGCTGACATTTTCAAAATTTAAATTTCCGTCTTGATAGGTCACATCCCCTACAACAGTTTCAAAGGTAAGTGCAGGAATATGCAACACCGGCATCGTGACGCGCCCCTTTGCATAAGGACGATTTAAATCTCCCGTCACCTTTGTGAGCAAGGTCATCGCATCATGAATATTATCACCGAACCCGAGGGATGCGGGATCCACACCCTTGATATCGAGCTGCAGATTCAGTTGCGGCATGCGATGTTTCAACACATCCTTCAAATCGATACGACCTTTCATGACGAGTCCGTCGCCGATAGCAGTTCCGCCGAATTTGCCGGTCTCCAAATCGATGCGCATAGCACGATGGCTATCGAGGTCAATTTTCGCATTTACATCCTTCATCACATAATGCCTGTTTTTTTGAAAGATTTCCAGCTGATTATGGCGCAGCTCAATTTTCACATCCAGATGTTGTCCCTGCCAATTAAAATTGCGGACGCGTTTACCCAATTCCTCCTGCCGTTCCTGCGTCGTTTTCTTCGGCGCTTTCGGTCGCGGTTCCACCTCATTGAGAGGTTTTGTAACATCCGGCGACATAGGCACAAAATCCACACGGTTATTGTCATCCAGATCAATAACGACCACCGCATCCTCCAACAGGATTTCACGCACCGCGGAGGCCTTAAAATTTCGAGTTACGATATCCCACATATTAACGCGAATCTTACCGCTCGGTGCATTGAGCAGTTCATGGCCTTCCGGATCCTTCCAGACAAGCTCTGTAAAGGACAACGTTCCCCACGGCGTGGCGGATAAGCTTTCAACCGTAACCGTACCGCGCATGATGGTCTGTCGAGCCATAACCTCGTTGAAAATAACGCCCATACCACGACTGGCAATCGTCGCGAGGATAAAAAATACAATCCCGCCGATGGCAAGGAATAAGATAATCCCCTTGATTCCTTTCTTATACAATTGTTTATATTTTATCCAATAGGAACGCATGTAATGTTTCATAGCCCTATTATAGCACGTTGAAAGTATAAGTTTTATTTTGATTCGTCTCGCTATATTACTACATTTATATTGAACAGGAGTGCCTATACCTTCTGCGCTCCAAAGCAAGCTGAGTCGCTTATCCGGTATAGGCACTCCTGTTCATAACATCAGCTAAAGGTGTCCAATCAAAATAAACTGTTATCCCGGCACCTGTTAATAATGAGACTATGAAACATTACTGAGGGAAAAGAAAAGACGAGGTCAGACCTCGTCTTTTTATTTAAATTTTCAATTATTATGCTTTTGCTTCTTTGCCGTATTTTACAAGACTTTCAGCCTCAATTTCAGCCTGAGTGCGATAGTCTTGAGGAATACCGGATAAGCGAATCCAGCTGCGAACAGCCTCAACCAATACGATGAGGATCATAAGGAACATAGCTGCACTGAATGCCACTAGAATCCATTTGCCCGCGGGAATATAACTGTTGAATACGTTTTCAAAGTCGGCCGTAATAGCGACGATAGCCATCAATACACAAGGAATACCTGTTACCCATGCATACCGCTTGTGACCGAGACGCATAATAACGGTAGTCCCTACGGCCAATGTCATGGTGCCCAGCAATTGGTTGGATACACCGAATAGAGGCCAAATGATACCAATGTTCCCCTGCAATACGAGGTAACCCCACAATACGCAAATCAAAGCAGCACATCCGTACACGCCGGGAGCCCAATGCTGATCGTTGAATTTATGGTAGAAATGACCGAGCAGTTCTTGAAGTAAATAACGACCTACACGTGTACCGGCATCGATCAATGTCATGATGAACAAAGCTTCAAACATGATACAGAAGTGATACCAATAGCCCATCAAATGATCCATGTTAGGTAATTTGGAGAAGATGTGAGCCATCCCTACAGCAAGGGATACGGCACCGCCAGGACGATGCATCAAGTCTTCGCCGACCATTGCAGACAATTTAGGCAATTCATGAACCTGAAGGCCTAACGCCTTAAAGGATTCCACAGTGGAGTTAATTGCGAAATAATCATCAGGATGCAATGCAGTCGCCGCAATCAAAGCCATCATGGCGATGAATGCTTCCGTCAACATGGCACCGTAACCGATAGGCAAAATTTCCCGTTCATTAGTAAGCATCTTAGGTGTTGTACCGGTAGCGATAACAGTATGGAACCCGGATAACGCACCGCAGGCGATAGTAATGAAAATATAAGGGAATACGGAACCTTTCAACACAGGACCGCCGCCATAGATATAAGGAGTGATGGCCGGCATCTGAATTTCAGGCATTACGATGATAATACCGAGTGCCAATGCACCGATAGTACCGATTTTAAGATATGTAGATAAATAATCACGAGGTGCTAACAAGAGCCATACAGGAAGTGCGGCTGCAAAAAAACCGTAAATAGCAAGCATGATTTCAATGGTCTGTAAATCATAGGTAAACCAATGCGCATATTCGCTGGCAGCCACGTTCGGACCATAAATAATAGCCGCAAAGATCAAAGCCACACCGATAACGGTGGCTTCCTGAATTTTACCGGGACGCAACCATTTCAAATAAATGCCGATAAAAATAGCAATCGGAATCGTAGCGAATACGGAGAAGAAGCCCCAAGGGGAGTTATGCAACGCATTAGCCACCACTACGGCCATCCCCGCAAGGGTGATAATCAACAGGAACAATGTGGCAAGCATGGCACCGAATCCGGCCCATTTGCTGATTTCTTCGCGCGCAATATCCGCAATAGACTTGCCGTCGTAACGAACGGATGCGAAGAGAATAACCATGTCGTGTACGGCACCGGCCACAACGGAACCGATCAGGATCCATAAGGCGCCCGGTAAATACCCGAACTGAGCTGCGATAACAGGACCTACGAGAGGACCTGCACCGGCGATAGCCGCAAAGTGATGACCGAATGTAACCCATTTATTGGTCGGTACATAATCGTGACCATCGTTGTGAACCATAGCCGGCGTCGGACGATACTGGTCCAAGGTGAGCACCTTCGCCGCTATGAAAGCCCCATAAAAGCGGTACGCTAAAATTAGAATACACGCGGAGGCTATAACTAAGTAAATACCATTCATAACCATATAAACACCTCCAATTGTCCCGTGACATGGTGCACATATGAATATAACAAATAAAACTATTTTTACCATGCCACTATGGCTCTCTATACTTTTGTACTTACAAGTTAATTGTATAACTAATCAGAAATGTGTCAATAATTGATTTCTCATTTTGAAAGTTTGCTATGATAAAAACGCATTATAAAAGGCATTCTCCCGTTTCGGGAAAATGCCTTTTTCTTAACGCTTAACTGGTTATATCTGTCACTATACATTCTATTGTATCAACTTCGTAATGTTACCAAATGTGCGGAGTAAATCAAGTCCTACGGCTCCGCTCTTCTCCGGATGAAATTGCATACCGTATACCGAACCGCACTCGACAATCCCCGGCACGGCCATGCCGTAATCAGCGGTAGACGTAATATATTTCGAATCGGTATCCACATAGTATGAATGGACAAAATACGTATATTCTCCATCGATGCCGCTGAAAACACTTTCCCGATGATGCACAGTATTCTGATTCCATCCCATATGAGGAACGCGAAGCCCCATATCTCTAGGGATCGCTTTCACAACGCCCGGAATGATTCCAAGCCCCGGCGCAGGTCCGTATTCCTCGGATTCGTCAAACAATAGCTGCATGCCGAGACAGATACCGAGAAGAGGAATATTTTGTTTTACCACCTCTAAAAGCGGCTCAACAAGGCCTCGTTCCTTCAACACGGTCATGGCCGCCGCATAAGCGCCCACGCCGGGCAGAATGACGCCGTCCGCCTGTACGATTGTATCGGCATCGGCCGTCAATACCGCATCAAGCCCGATATAGGCCAACGCCTTTTGAACGTTGAATGTATTTCCCGCATCATAATCAATTATGGCAATCATGGTGTGTTCCTTTCCGATGCCCACCGTTATATACTCATTTATACTACATTTCTATTTATGCTACATACTCGCGCAAAATAGCCCGCATTCTATCTCCGTCCTGCGCGGCCGGGATGGTGAGACGCAACCAATTCGGGCGCTGACCCCGGCGCACCTGATACCCCGCCGAAAGCCATACATCGGCTAAGCCGTCCGCATCAGGTACGGTAAAGAAGATAAAATTCGCTTCGCTTTTATAATAGTGAATCCGCAGTTCATCAAAGAGCGATTCCCATATATCCCGTTCCGCCGCATTTTGAGATACCGTACGCGCTAAAAATTCCTGATCTGCCAAAGCCGCCTCCGCCGCCACCTGAGATAATGTGTTGAGGTTATACGGCAGGCGAATGGTCTGGATGTAATTAGCCAGTTCCACGGGCGCCATCATATAGCCTACGCGATAGTTTGCAAGTCCGTAGGCCTTTGAAAAAGTGCGCATAATCGCTACATTGGGAAACTCATCAAGCAGAGCCCGTGCCGTCGGCACCGCTACGGACGTGACAAAGTCGATATACGCTTCGTCGATGATAACCAGCGTATCTGTCGGTATATTTTCCACAAATCGCCGAATATCTTCCACCGCTTCATACGTTCCCGTCGGATTATTAGGATTACAGATCCAGACGAGACGTGTCGTATGATCCACCGCTTTCACGAGGGACGAGAAATCATAATGCCCCGTTTCAAAATCAGCGGGCACCTCACGGATTTCGGCGCCTTCCACAAGACCGTTCAAGGCGTATTCCGAAAAAGCCGGCGTGCTGACCACGACGGAGTCCCCCGCATTAATCAATGTCTTGTTGACCATGGCGATGACCTCATCGAGGCCGACACCGATGACCAGCTGCTCCGGCTTAACCTGCCAATACTCCGCCAGCTTCGTCCGCAAGGGCGTCGCATTGCCGTCCGGATAGTAGTTCGCATCATTATGCGTCACATAGGACAAAATCGCTTCGCGCACCTCCGGAGATGTACCGTAAGGATTTTCATTCGCCGACAGTCGCACCAGACGATCCACCCCGAGGCGACTTTTAACCGCTTGCGCCGGCTCTTCCGGCACATATGGTTGTAATGTACGAATAATCTCTTTCATAATCTGTCCTTTCCGACACCGCTTCTGCCGATTTTATAAATTCGTAATCTCCGGCCGATCCGTGGTCTTGCTCACAACCCCTTCGCGGCTCGCCAATTCGGCTTCAATCGCCTCGTAAGGAATCTCTTTTTCCACCAACAGCACCAACAAGTGATACAATACGTCAGCCGTTTCATAGATGAGCTCCTGCGGATTTTCGTTCTTCGCGGCGATGACAACCTCTGTCGCCTCTTCGCCTACCTTTTTCAAAATCTTGTCGAGCCCCTTATCAAAGAGATAATTCGTATAGGACCCTTCCTTCGGCTCCGCTTTACGCCGCCTGATAATCTCGTATAATTCGCTCAATGTCTGCCGTGCCATCTATATCATCCACGCTTTCTACAACTCAATATCATTAAAGAAACAACTGATTCGCCCCGTATGACAGGCCGGCCCTTGCGGTTCCACCTGCACGAGCAGCGTATCCCCGTCACAATCGAGGTCCATCTTCACGACGCGCTGCACATGACCGCTCGTACCGCCCTTGTGCCACAGCTCCTGCCGCGACCTAGACCAGAACCACGTTTCCTTCGTTTCCAGGGTCTTGTGAAAGCTTTCTTCATTCATCCACGCCACCATGAGAACTTCCTTCGTACGAATATCCTGCACAACCGTCGGCAAAAGGCCGTTACCTTTATCAAAATCAGGTTTCATAAAACCCTCCTCTTGAAATGTCTGCTATGAAAACAGCATTTGTTAGTATGCACTTTAAAATTTACCGTACGGAAATACCACATTTTCTCAGTTCCGCCTTGAGTTCCGGTATTTTGATCTCCCCGAAATGAAATATGGATGCCGCCAGAGCCCCCGTCACACCGGTCTGTTCAAAGAGATCCACGAAGTCCTGTACCGTTCCGGCACCGCCGGATGCGATAATCGGCACATCCACAACCGATTCGATGGCCTTATATAACGCAATATCAAAACCCGACTTTGTGCCGTCCTTATCCATGCTGGTCACCAACAATTCACCGGCACCGCGCGATACCGCTTCCTTTGCCCATTCAAGAGCCTTCTTCTCTGTTCGATTACGACCCCCGTGAGTATATACATACCATTCGCCCGTGTCTTCATCGGTTTTCACGTCAATAGCCACTACCATGCATTGATTACCGAATTTTTGAGCACCCTCGCTGATAAGCTGCGGATTAGCCAACGCCGCCGAATTTAAGGATACCTTATCGGCACCGGCTTTCAGCAAAGCAGTCATATCCTCAACGCTCTTGATGCCTCCGCCCACGGTAAGGGGCATGAAAACCTTTGCGGAAATATCCTGCACAACGTCGCGCATGGTCGTCCGGGCATCAACGGTAGCCGTAATGTCCAAAAACACAAGTTCATCAGCCTGCTGTTGTTCATAAGAGGCCGCAATACCCACCGGACTGCCCACATCTACAAGGTTCACAAAGTTAACACCCTTTTTCACGCGCCCGTCATCCACATCGAGACAGGGTATAATCCGTTTTGCTAACATACCTTTCCTTTCTATCGAGCATACATCGAGTTATTATGTCTATTCTCTACGCTTATTCGCTATATTTATAACATCTATTCAATAGATTTACTATATCTATATCACTACGGCTATTCGCTACATCTATTCATTACGGCTATTCGGCACATCGATTTACTATCTTTGATTACGACGTTTATTTTCTATTCAATTCACTGCATCGATTTCGTTCCGCAATAGCCTCCAGCGTAATTGTCCCTTCGTAAATCGCTTTACCTACGACACTATCCATGATACCTCGCGCCTCCAAAGCCTCAATATCCGTCATATTCCGAATACCGCCGGATGCGATGATGCGCACCGACGGAAACTTCGCCTGTAAGTCTCCCAACAGGTCTTCGTTGGCTCCTTCCATCGTACCGTCTCTATCCACGTCGGTAACGATAAAATACTTCGCGCCGGCTTCAGCCATGATTTCGATAAGATCAGACATTCCCACGTCCGACTGATCGAGCCAACCCTCGGCGGCAACCTTTCCGTTTTTGCCGTCCACGCCAATAACGATGCGCTCAGCGCCGTATTTTTTCAACATTCGCTTCGTAAATTCCGGATTTTTCAGCGCCACGGAGCCTAAAATAATGCGATTTACCCCTATCGAGAGATATGCATCCACCGCCGCTTCATCGCGAATGCCGCCACCTATCTCCAAAATGCCGGTGAAAGCTGAACGCACTGCTTTCACCACATCCACGTTAACGGGCTTACCCGCCTTGGCGCCGTCCAAATCCACCAGATGCAGGGCCCCTACACCTGAGGCTTCATACGCTTTAGCCTGCACCACCGGATCGGGATTAATAACCGTCTCTTGGGCAAAGTCCCCCTTATAAAGGCGCACACTGCGGCCATTTTGCAAATCGATTGCCGGAAAAATCATAATGACCTCTATTCTTATATAAAATAAATTAATACGTTTTTATATGGTACCTTTTGTTGAATTAACACCGACAATATCAAGATTGATAGTTACCGCCTTACGCAAAGCACGTCCTGTCGCTTTAAACATACTCTCAATAATGTGATGAGTATTGCGACCGTAAAGATTTCGCACATGTAAATTCATGGCGCCGCTCATGGCGAAAGCTTGAAAGAAGTCCTCCACCAACTCCGTTTCAAAGTTCCCGCCCAGCACGGGCGTACTCCATTCACCTTGAAATACGAGGTAAGGCCGGCCGCTTAAATCAACGACAACCTGTGTCAAAGCCTCATCCATAGGTACCCACGCATCACCGTAACGCTCGATGCCGACCTTGTCACCCAAGACTTTCACCAAGGCCTGCCCCAAGGCAAGCCCCACATCCTCAACAGTGTGATGCGCATCAACATATGTGTCGCCGTTCGCTTTCACAACGAGCCCGAAGCGACCATGTTTCGCAAAGAGTGTCAGCATATGATCAAAAAAGCCGATGCCCGTCGAAATACTGCTCGCCTGATTGCCGTCGAGGGCAAGCTCCACAATAATATCCGTTTCTGCAGTCCTGCGCTGCACCGTTCCTGTTCGTATCATGATATCCTCTCAATAATTAATCTTTCACATAACAATCGGCAAATTCCGTTTAAACATATTTCTTGAATTGCTCGAAACCGCCTTAATGACAAGCGCTATGAACTATGCCAATTTGCCTTAATGCGATTTTTCCGCAATTACTCAAATCTCACTTCGATAGCGCGCGCATGAGCCTCAAGGCCTTCGGTACGCGCCAAGGTGATAATGTGTTTCGACACTTCCTGTAATCGTTCCTTCGTAAATTGAGTGAAAGATGTGCGTTTCACAAAATCATATACCCCTAACGGAGACGAGAACCGCGCCGTACCGCTGGTAGGGAGCACATGGTTCGTACCGCCCACATAGTCCCCTAACGGCTCGGATGCATATGCACCGAGAAATACGGAGCCTGCGTTCTGAACCAGACTCATATAACTCATCGGATCCGGCAGCTGAATTTCCAAATGCTCCGGCGCCACTTCATTCATGACCGTAAACATATCCTCCACAGAATTCAGCACCGCAATATAGCTGTTGTTTTCAATCGCGGGACGCGCGATGCTTTCACGAGGTAACGTCTTAAGTTGACGTTCCACCTCATCCGACACGGCATTCGCCAAGCTTTCACTGGTGGTCACCATGATAGCCCGAGCCCGCGCATCGTGCTCCGCCTGCGACAAAAGGTCCGCCGCAAGATGCACCGGATTAGCACTGTCATCCGCAATAATACCGATTTCACTGGGGCCGGCGATCATATCGATATCGACCTGACCGAAAACCTGACGCTTTGCGGTAGCCACGTAAATATTGCCGGGGCCTACGATTTTATCAACCTTCGGAATTGATTCCGTACCGTATGCGAGGGCCGCCACACCTTGGGCGCCGCCCACCTGATACA
Organism: Veillonella denticariosi JCM 15641; assembly: GCF_002959855.1. Lineage (GTDB taxonomy): Bacteria > Bacillota > Negativicutes > Veillonellales > Veillonellaceae > Veillonella > Veillonella denticariosi. The sequence continues at coordinate 78,099 of NZ_PPDB01000001.1, read as the reverse complement.
CCGCATCGACGCCGGCTATTTTGGCAGTACCCAGCACGGCCGGATTGATGCCATCCTTTTGAGGCGGCGTCACCATAATGATTTCCTTAACGCCCGCAATCTTCGCCGGCAATGCCGTCATCATAATCGTCGACGGATATGCCGCCGTACCGCCAGGCACGTACAGACCGACGCGCGCCAAAGGAATCACATTTTGACCGCGAATAATGCCCGGCGTATCCAGGTCCACGAACCCTTGTTCAATCTCACGACTGTGAAATTCCGTGATGTTTTCCTTTGCCTTGAAAAAGGCCTCCTTGAGATCATTCGGCAATGATTCATACGCCGCATCGATATCCGCCTGAGGGACTCTGAAAGTATCAATACTGACGCCGTCAAATTTTTCCGAGTAGGAACGCAACGCCGCATCTCCGTTCATGCGCACATCGCTGATAATATCATACACGCGCCGCTCGATTTCCATATCTGTCGTCTGCTGCGTATAATTGCGCACGATAGAAAGCATCGAGTCCAGCGATTCCTTGTAAATTTTCATTTCCATCCTTCTTTCCGTTTGAGTGTTGTTTTAAACTATACCTACTTAAGTATTATTTCACGTAACACCTATTTAAATATTATTTCACATAACACCGACTCAAATGGCATATCATATCGATTCAAGTTTTTCACGATATACCGACACAAATACTATTGCTCATTATCACTACTATTGATTAATCTCCTCAGACAGTTGATCTATCAACTTAAAAATGATGTTCCGTTTTTGCTTCAATGCCAGCGGATTCGCCACAAGCCGTGTTGAAATGTGCTGCAACCGGTCAAAGATTTTCAAATTATTCTCACGCAAAGTCGTACCGGTTTCCGTAATATCCACGATGGCATCCGCCAATCCTACAAGAGGCGCCAGCTCTACGGAGCCTTCAATCTTGATGATTTCCACATCTTGGGCTCCGAAATACTGTTTCGTCACTACGGGATACTTCGTGCCGATACGCTGACGACGACCCTCTTTCGGATTGTATCCGCCAAGCGATGCCAGGATAAATTGACATTGCCCCGTCTTAAGATCTAATAATTGATAACTCGTCTGTTCCTGCTCATCCAGCACATCACTGCCGACGATACCGATATCTACGACCCCATTATTCAGATATGTCGTCACATCTCCGCCTTTCACTAAAATAATCTCCAGCTCATCTCCGAGCGGAATGATGAGCTTACGGGCTTTATTCCGGAGCGGTTCACAATCGATACCGCATGCTTCCAGCAACGGAACAGCCTGTTCCTCTACGCGGCCCTTCGTGAGAGCGATGCGAAGCTTTCCGGCTCCACTCGTCACGGCAGATGTAACCGAGGCGCTCACGTCGGTAAGAACATCGATATTGAAAGCCATCCCCACCGCATGCACGGGATTACCATCAAAGTTATTTAGCAGATTATCATAACGACCGCCGCTGACGATATATTGAGACACACCGTCCACAAAGCCTCTGAAGGTAAGTCCCGTATAGTAGGATTGAGGCGGCTGATTTGATAAGTCGATACGTACCGCTTGTCCGTCAGCCTCAACGGATTGACCGAAATCCATCAATGCGTCCCACAATCGCTGTGCAGGGGCCGGTAAAATTACACCGGCCAATTCGGATAACACTTCATCAATGGTCCCGAACAAACGCGGCCACACCGCAAGGAACGGATACAGTGCACTATTTTCGTAAACCTCGATGATACTTTCATAAAGAGGAAGATTTTTCGCGAATAACGCATCCAGTAAAGGTGTTCGTTCATCATCGCTGAGCCCCAAGGCGTCAGTAATAGCAAACGCAAAACGCGCATCCCCCAGCTCAAGTTGCAATGCGCCTTTCAGCTGTATCTGATTGACCTCCTTGATGAGATCGATACATTCCTGTTCAGCCGCCATCGACTCATAACCGACGAGTTCGATTCCGCCCTGCGTCACCTGATTAATGCCACCGCGATGCTTCTCGGTACGCCCCAGCACATCACCGAGATAATAGAATTTACGCGGCAGCTCGATATTTGTCGTCGCCAGAAAACGGCCGATAGGCATGGTCAGATCAGGACGAACCACAATGGACTTAGCCGTACCGTCGAGGAACTCGTACATATGTTGACGCCCCATGGCATACCCTTGAAACACGTCCTTGTACTCCATGAGAGGCGTCGAAATTTTCGTGTATCCACGATTCCGACACAGATCCAGCACATAGCGGCCCATATCATCCTTGCGTTCCGCCAATACCCCTACATCATCGCGAAACCCCGTAGGCAATTGCTGCTGTACCATCGTTACCATCCTTTCCATAGCTCAATCTATATAATTCTTTTCTCTATGAAAGCACTATCCAATCCGCTATTTGTTTAAAATTGAATTTCACTAGGAGAAATAAATTACCTATATAGATATTTTTCTATTTTATTGCTTTATCTTATTAAAGTATGAAATCATAATATAACGGTTCTACTAATATGTCAATAGAACCGTGAAAACTTCATATATTTTATATATACTCTTTACTGATTACTGAAATTTATTAACTTTAATTACAGCCCAATGCTGCTTTCCCATTTTAAACTCTGTATTTACAAAATCTATTGAGACTTCAGATTCCGGTTCGAATAAGTGATTATCTCGATCATATCGTAAATCCCAATCCGTCTGACTTTCAGGAACAGACGAGTCATCATAATCAATACCTCTCCAAACGGCGTTATCTCTAAAGTTATCCATTCCATCAACCTTTAAACGAGTATCTAAACAAAATTCTGATGCTAACGTAAGATTTCCTTGTAACAATAGATTTCTAAGAATTATACATTCATACTCCCACCCGCCGAACAACAGATATTTATAGTATCGAAGTGCAATAAATGCATCCCATTGCCTACGACATATTAAAGTTTTAAACCAATCATTTATTTTTTCATATTCGCCGGATATATAATACGAATTACCAAGCAAGTAATCATATAACTCAGCATCCTCAAGATCAGGTAATGTATCTATAACAGTAAATATATCTTTCACCAGATAAGCTCCTTTTTTCTTACGCTCTTAACAGATTATTACTTTTTGATGGACTTTTTTACTGCCAGAATTTTAAAAAGAGTCGCCTATCCTGATGAACGACTTGACTCGTCATGGAGTGAAAAAGTATAGGTGACTCTTTTAACAATGTAACAGTAACATAATTAAGCCATCTAAAAGCAATAACGCTGTTACCCCCATACGCGCTCTATATCTTTAACACTATGTGCATCGGATCCCAACACGAACGGTACGCCGATAACGGCAGCCATGCCCTGTATAAATCGACTCGGATACATTTCCTGACAGTCCGGCTTGAAGAAACCGCTCATGTTATAGTCCAGTTCACGGCCCTGAACGCGCATGATATGTAGGATATCGCTCACCATTTGAGCGTTACGGCGATCAAAATGATGCTCAAAACCAAAATGATGTTGGTATTTCTTGATTAAATCAAAATGGCCGATTCGCTTCGGCGTGTATTCGCCGAGATCGGCACGCACAGCCTGGTGTACGGTGGCGAAATATTTATAATACAAATCAAACTGCTTTTGTATCCACGGACCGAAACCTCGTTCAAATTCTTCAGGGCTGTAGTCAATGCAATAAAAAGCGTTGTCCACGCCTTCCATAAAATGCACGGATAGAATATTCTCCTCCGTCAACGGACCATAGCGATCTAAGAACTCCTGAATATCCGCTTCATATCCCGGAATGTAATCCACTTCAAAGCCCAGTGAAATATCAATATGCGTACCGTACGCCCGTTGTAACTGACGCCCCAATTCAAGGTAGGCATCTACTTGATTCAATTTTAAGGAAGCCGTTTCGAGGGCCATCATATCACCGCCGTATTCCGACGCAAACCCCACAGGCAACGGAGCATGTTCCGTAAGACATACCTTTTCAATGCGCAATTCGATGGCCTTTTCAAGCATCATCGCTGTCCGATCCCCGCTGCCGTGCGGACATAGTTCCGTATGTACATGACCATCGACGAGACGGCTGCGATATGTGCTGTATCCCACGAACTGCCGTTCATATTTCATATTCATTCTATCACCCTATTCGCCTTACCCCACGGCGAACCCTTATAGATAATCTATCCCTTTGCATATCTTTGCATATATTATAAAATTACAGTTCACTCAACAGCTTAATTCTCTTCCAGCTTTTATTATACCAATAATGAGTATGTTTCGGTATCCTGATACACACCATTTTTAAATCCCACCTGCGGCGTCAGTCCGCAATAGGTAAATCCGAAACGCTCGTGCAGTTTAGTACTGCCTTCATTGCCGGCCGTAATCACGGACACCACATTGTGTAAGCTTTCATCATCCTTGGCCATATCCAAAATATGACTCATCAATTTCGTTGCTATACCTTTTCCGCGATAATCCTGATGAATATAAATGGACAGTTCCACGGTACTTTTATAGGCCTCTTTAGCTCGATATGGTGAAAGCGACGCATAGCCGGCCACAACATCATCAACGGTTCCTACAATAATCGGATGATGCTCATCACGATTGTGTTCTGCAAACCATTCGTGCCACTCCGCTAACGTGCGCGGTTCCAGGTCAAGTGTAGCCACGCCGTTCAGGACTTCGTAATTATAAATATCTAAACAAGCCCGAATGTCTTCAGGACAGGCTAACCGGATATCTAACTGCATATGGTACTCCCAAATCTATTATCTTTATAATAAGTCTATTTTAGTGTACCATACATCAAAAAAGCTGTCATAGCATATCGCTACAACAGCTTAAGAATCAATTATATAGTACGAAAACTAATATGGTAACAACTACTAATCCCGCTATAACGCCATAATCAAGTGAACGAAGTCCCACCGATGCCGCAAAGCTATGCGTCGGTCCGCCAAAGCCCCGCAGTTCCAGGGACAGCGCCATGGTTTCGGAACGTCCCAAGGATTTCAGGAGCAACGGTTGAATCACAGATGCATAAGATTTGATGCGCTTGATAAAGTTTCCCTCCAAGGATAAACCACGACAGGCCTGAGCCTCCTGTACGGCGTGGCTTTCAGCAATAAAATCAGGCACGAAGCGAAGCGCCGCGGTAAACATAAATGCGTATTCATAAGGAATTTTGCATTGCGTTACGAGGGCCGCCGTCAAATCCTGCAGTTTTGTCGTCGCCAAAAGAGCGATGAACACTAATGTCATAGCAAGCATCCGCAAGCCGGACACGATAGCCGACTCCACATCGCCGCTGCCGAGGAATTGGATCAGTCCTAAAAACACGGCAAATGAAATCAATGCAAAAACAGTTTTGTATTGTTTTACTAACAGACCGAATACGAGCAGAACCGCCAATTCGAAGATCACCAGCGCTAACAAGGACGGCCAGTCTCGAAGCAATATGGCCCACACGGATACGGCGAGGGTCATCAAAATTTTTGTTAACGGTACTAAACGTTCCATATGTCCCTCCTATTTCCCGCTCAACTGAGCCACTAATTTCGATTTCAATTCATCCATGGACTTGCAATAACCTAATTTCGGTACCGCCAGTGAAAGCTCCACACTTGGCGGCTTCGTAAGTCCCAAGTCAAGTAATTCGTCGGTGGATTTCATAAACAGATCCTGCGGCGTACCGTCAAAGGCGAGCGTCTGATGTCCCATGATAAGGGCACGACTGCATTCGCCGGCCATGATTTCCATATCATGTGTGATAAGTAAAATCGTAATGCCTTCATCGTTCAGTTGACGCAATAACTGCAGCAATTCCTTCGTTTCCTTGCCATCCTGACCGCTGGTCGGTTCATCAAGGATGAGGATTTTAGATTGCATCGCAAGAGCCGATGCAATGGCAACGCGTTGCTTTTCGCCGCGTCGCAACGTCGGAGGATAGGCATCCTTCAGGTGAGAGATCCTCGTTTTAGCGAGAACATCCTCAACGATGCGGTTGACTTCGTCCTTACCGCGTCCGAGCGATTCCGGTCCGAAAGCAACCTCCGTAGCAACGGTCGGTCTGAACATCTGGCGATCCGGTTGCTGAAACACGTAACCGATAAACTGCCCACGCTTTGATGCGGGCATCGCGGTAATATCCGTGCCGTTATAATACATATGACCGCTCGTAGGACTTTCAAGGCCCACTAACAGACGCGTAATCGTCGTCTTACCGCAACCGTTGCGACCGCCGATGGCGATATATTCGCCGCCGTCGATTGTGAAAGATACATTTCGGAAAATATCTACGGTCGACACATAGCCGAAACTTACATTTTCAATCTTAAGCATGCGTGCCACCGTCCTTTCCCTTTACGATTTCATCAACGGAACTTTCACCATGGACCTCAACCTGAATGGCATGCGCCATTTCCAGCTGATGCAGGCCCTTGATAGCGGATTCGATACTGAGCCAAGGTTCATCACTATGAAAACCCGCCTGTTCCAGTTCCATATAGGTTGTAAATACGGACGGCAATGCATCGACGTGAATATTGTGCTCGTACATATAGCGAAGCGTTGTAGGAACGTCCTCATCGCACACGATGGAACCGTCCACCATGAGAGCCATCCGATTTGCGTACGGCAACACGGCATGAAGGTCATGATCGATAACCACAACGGTAATATTGTGATTCCGGTTCAAGCCGCCCACAATTCGATACAATTCCGCGGTACCGTCGGGATCAAGAGAGCTGGTCGGTTCATCGAGCACCAATATAGACGGATTTGTAGCCAAAACGGAGGCAATGGCCAGCCGTTGACGCTGCCCGCCGGAAAGGCTCGTAATCTTGCGGTCCTCTAAACCTACGAGACCGACCTGTTCAAACACCTCTTGGGAACGCGCTTCAATCACATCCCGATGATATCCGCGATTTTCCATGGCGAATGCCACCTCTTCGCGAACGGTCATCGTTACGAGCTGCGTATCATAATCGGCGAGAACAACCCCGATGTGATTCGCCAATTCAGGAATTTCAAGCTGTGTCGTCGCTTTCCCTTCTACGAAGACCATGCCTTCGAGACGACCGCCGTAAAATTTAGGCACCGCCCCTACCATCGCCATACAGAGGGTACTTTTACCACAACCGGCAGGACCCGTCACGACGAGAAAATCACCGTCATGCACATCGAGATTGATGTTCTCCAACGTCGGAGCGGTCGCCTTCGGATGATAATAATTCATATGCTCGATGGAAATTTTCGCCTGCCGTTCCGGCAAAATGGTGAGGCCGCTATGATCCGATGTTAACTGATCCGCATCCGGCAACATACCGCGCTTTGAAAACAACCGCTGAGCCGGAATGTATAGAATCGGCGTAATGGCGCCGTTCAACGCACCGACGATAAGTACCATAGGCCACATACCGTACATATATACATTATTCGGCAATCCGAGAATCTGCCACAAAATCGTTACGAAAATACCGCCGGACACAACGGTCGCCATAAAGCCCGTAATAACCGGCGTAATATCAAAGCCGCCAATTTTATGGAACTTGACGGACATCATAGCACGCGCTACGAGGACCGCCGTCAACGCACCACCCGGTTCGGACAACAAGTTACCGTACGGGAATGCCGATTTAGACGTCAACACATTGATGAGCGCCGCCACAAGTCCAATCCCTAAAGTTTGACTCAAACTGGGCCGCGTCAATAAAATAGCCACGCAGTACGTAGCAATCATCCAGTTCGGCGTTACACCCAATACACTGGGGCTCACCAAATGTAAAATAGCCCCCAACGCCAGCATCAACGTGCTGACCGTGACCCACCTGAACTGACCACCCTGCACATGGGTATACACAAGATCCTGAATCCGTTCCATAATTGCCTCATTTCTATAAAAATATATATGGATTTATTTTATCATTGTTCTATCAGTTTTGCACGCAGTGTTCTATCAGTTTGATGTGCCGTCCACCAAATAAATATGTAATCATTGTGTCTGGAAAGGCATATATATTCATTGTATAATTGAAATGTTACTACTCCATTCTGGTAACAGAAAGGAGGTGAAGACTCTGTTTGATATTTTCGTTTCCTTAGCAGTGTCTGTCATAGCAGGTATAACTTGTCACTATATCTGCAAGTGGCTGGACCGGCACTCTCGTTAGTAACCAGCACAACAAAAATAGCAGGGCGGCAACCCTGCTATTTTTATTTGTATGAAGACTCTATATCTCCATATCTTCGTTTCCTTTGTCATATATAGGATAGCATTCTATACAGAGATAGTCAACAGTAGTTGTTCTTATGGTACATCAGGAGTAGCCTAATAGCCTGCAATTAACATTAACCTTTTTCGTTTACTAACAACAATTTTGACCGTGAGGATAATAATCTTAAAAATATTAGTATATAATATATGTATTATATATCCTAACAAGGAGGTTCCTCATGGCGCAGGCATTAATCGTAATCGACATACAAGAAGGCTTAGTTAAGGCAAACCCTTATGATGCGAAAAATCTTATCGAAAATACAAAAGCAATCATTCAATATTTCAGAAATCAAAATATAGAAGTAATTTTTATCCGACACTCTGAAGCTGAAGGTTTATTGGTAACGGGTAGCGATAATTGGCAAATCTACTACGAATTAAAACCGCAGGAAAACGAAAAGATCTTCAATAAATATTATAACAGTATCTTCAAAGATACTGAATTAAAGGAATATTTAAACAACAAAAATATTACCGATTTAACGTTCGTAGGAATGCAGGTGGAATTCTGTATCGACACCTCCCTAAAAGTAGGCTTTGAATATGGTTATAATCTCACCATCGTCGAAGATGCCGTCTCTACCTTTGACAATGATCATCTATCCGCCGATAAAATCCTATCATTCTACAAAGAAAAAATTTGGCAAAATCGATTCGCACAGCTAAAAACAACAAAAGAAATCCTAGGCAATAATTAAACTTTCAGAATCTCAAAGCAATTCTCAAAAAATTATTTCTCACCATTTTTTCTCACGTATTTGTCATATATGTATGTTAAAATTTCACCAAATATTTATGCCCGAACATAGGAGGTCTTTTTATGTATAAGTATATTACGATTTTAGGAGCTGCGGGCCAAATTGCTCAAAAATTGACTGCTACCTTATTAACATACACAGATATGCATATCACATTGTACGGTCGTCAATTAAAACGGCGCCTGGATCCCGAGATTTATGCACACGAACGTATCACCGTTATAGAGGGTTCCTTTCAGAATCCCGCAAAATTGGAAGAGGCCGTGACTAATGCCGAGGTTGTATATGTGAACGCTATGGAATCCGGCAGCGATATGGCCGCCATCGTAAAAGCCCTAAGTCGTAACAACGTACGCCGCATCATCGGTGTTTCCATCGCCGGTTTGTCCGGTGAATTCCCGGCAGCCCTCGAAAAATGGACCTTTGACAGCTTACCTATCAGTTACGTACAAGGCGAACGCCAGGCCCGAAATGTGTTGCGCGAATCTAATTTAAACTACACTATCCTACGCCTCACATGGCTTTACAATGATCCGGAAAAGACCGATTACGAACTCATTCCTGAAGGCTCTCAGTTCAACGACGCCCAGGTATCTCGAGAGGCCGTTGTGAAAGCGATTTTCGACATCTTACACGCAGATGATGAAACTCCGTTTACCCGTGCCAGCATCGGTGTCGGCGAACCGGGTACACACTTTGATAAACCAAGCTTTCACTAATATATAACATTAAATTTAGTAGAAAAAAGAAAATACTATATACCAATATCAGACTATCTCCAATACATATGGAGATAGTCTTTTTATATATCATTATATGATTAAAATATCTAGTTAAAACCCTTTAAATAAATGCCTCATATATATTTACATACTATAATTATATCGTTTAAATGATATAATTATAGTATACAAATAATAAACTAACACTTTTAAAACTATAAGGAGATAACTATGGGAATATTACGTGAAACAATACGTCCATCCTCTGATTTACGAAATAAGTATCCTGAAATTTCTAAATCCCTACAACTTAAAAATGAGGCTGCTATTATTACTGTAAATGGTCGTGGAGACACCGTAAGTCTCGGCTATAATACTTACAATATGTTAAAGTCAAAAATAGAATTACTATCCTCTCTTGTAGAAGGGCAAAACGATATCATTCAAGGTCGTACCACTACACTTGATGAAACTTTCAACAGTATTGATAAAATGCTAGAGCAAATGGGGTAAATCTATGAAATCCCAAACCTACACAATCATTCCTACTGAAAAGTTCAATAAAGAGCTACATCAGCAAATACTTTATGTAGCTATGCAGTTTTCAAAAGAAACAGCTATACAAGTCAAAGAAAATATTCAAAATTCAATTTCAAATCTTATGAATCATCCATATATGGGGACTACACCTAAAATTAGAGCACTTAATGACAGTGACTTTCGAATGTTGATTTTAGAAAAGCTTATTATTGTCTACACAGTTGTAGAGGAAACTAGAACTATTTATTTAATCTCTATACTTGATCAACGACAGGATTATGTAAATATACTAAACGGATTATAACATTTGAACTAAACCAGTGCTTCTTTAAAAATTAAATACCCTTCAAAGTGGTATATCCTAAATCCAATCAGTACATTTTTACTCATGTAAAGCAATTTCAGAGTATACCTTTTTTATTCCCATATTTTATAGATATTTATATAGATAAACTCGCGTATTTAGGCTATACTAATAAATGATTAAGTTATACTAATAGATACGTGAAAGCAAACGCCTATGCGATTATCGATTACATTAATATAATATATACATTTTACTGTATAAAACATCTCAAAGTTTGTGTATAAAAATAAATGATAAACATTTTTAGTCCCACTAAGCGCTAAGACTTATTAAGGAGTTATTATGAATCACATTGTTGTTATTGGCAGTTGCAACATGGATATTGTAGTCCTCGCGGATAAACGTCCTGCGGCAGGCGAAACCATTATGGGCAACGAATTGCACATCGCTCACGGCGGCAAAGGGGCCAACCAGGCGGTGGCCGCTGCCCGTCTAGGTGCAAAGGTCACTATGGTCGGCTGCATCGGTCAAGATGCATACGGTCAGATGATTTTAGATAATCTGAAAGAAAATTTCATTAATACAGACTACATTGTCACTGTGCCGGACACTACAACAGGTACAGCTCACATCACGTTAGCCGAAGGTGACAACAGCATCATCGTTATTGCCGGTGCTAACGCGAAGGTCGATAAATCCATAGTAGACAACGCGTGGTCCGCTATCGAGCAGGCCGATCTCGTAATGGTTCAAAACGAAATTCCTGTTCCGACTATCGAATATATCGTGCGTCGTTGTCACGAGGCCGATGTGAAAGTCCTCTTAAATCCGGCTCCGACAGCTGATCTCAGTCCTGAATGGTTAGAATTGGCAACATACATCACTCCAAACGAACATGAGCTATCAGCCCTCTACCCTGACCAATCTACGGAAGAAACTTTGTTGGCTAACGAAAATAAAATCATCGTTACCCTCGGCAGCAGGGGCGTCGGCTATGCCGACAAGGGCGAAATCCTAACGGTATCAGGCTTCAAGGTTGAGCCGGTGGATACAACAGGTGCCGGTGATACCTTCAACGGTGCCTTTGCGACGGCTATCGTCAATGGTAAAAGCCTCGCTGATGCCTTACATTACGGGAATGCGGCGGCTGCCCTCTCCATCCAGCGCCTGGGTGCTCAAGGCGGCATGCCGACAAAGGACGAAGTCGCTGCATTCTTAGCGGAACACGTATAGATTGAACAGGCCTTTAAAAGCTCCACTGAACGGGCGCCTTCGCAGGCCATAAGTAGGGTGTGAGCTAACAGAGGAGCAACGCGACGCATGGGAGCCACACATCACTTAGTCCTGAACGTAAGATTTCAAGAATCGAAATCCACAGTGAAGGTAAAGTCGCTTTGAAAGGCCTGTTCAATCCAAGCTATACGTTCTTCAAGTAATAGATGCAACTATCCTCTTATAGCAGAGAGAGTTAATGAATGAGACTCTAACGCCTCACTCATGGGAATAGAAAAAGGAGTTATCTATGCAACGACACGGCATTTTAAATAGCCATATCGCCAAGGTTCTTGCGGATCTCGGCCACACAGATACTATTTGTATCGCCGATTGCGGCTTACCGGTACCTGAAGGGGTTCAAAAAATCGACTTGGCCTTAGAATTCGGTGTACCCGGCTTTGAGCAGGTGGTATCCATCATCGCTAAACATATGAAAACAGAGGCGATTCACATCGCCCAAGAAATGAAACAGCAAAACGCTGGTGCTCACCAGTTTTTAGCTTCTACCTTTCCACCGGATCAATTCGAGTGGATTGAAACGAGTCATGATGCTTTTAAAGAAGCGACAAAACAGTGTAAATGCATTATCAGGACCGGTGAAGTATCGCCGTATGCGAATATAATCTTACGTGCCGACTGTATTTTCAGCGACCGTCCGTAAATGATATAATCGATAAAGTCCTGAATATATGATGTAAATGCATAGTTTTAAATCATATATATACTATTTAAATCATATATGCATATATAGGTCATATATACATATGATATATACGATATCGATACTTTCACCAGTAATATAGGAGTAGTTATGGAAATTGTTATGTCAGGCATTGCGAAGGCATTTGGTACGAACCAGGTACTGCGCGATGTGAGTATTACCCTCAAGGAGGGCGAGGTTCACGCCTTGATGGGCGAAAACGGCGCCGGCAAGTCTACCCTCATGAATATCCTCACCGGTATTCATAAGGCGGATGCCGGTACGATTACCATCGACGGCGTAGAGCGCACCTTTCAAAATCCGCGGGAGGCGGAGCTGAACGGCGTCGCCTTCATTCATCAGGAACTAAATATCTGGCCGAACTTAACATTGTTGGAAAACCTGTATCTAATGAGACCGAAGCGCACACGATTCGGTATGCTCGATAAAAGGGCCATGCTCAAAGAAGCGCAGGATACATGCCGCGAACTGGGCATCGAACTGCCGCTCACGACCGAAGCGGGTCTCTGCTCCGTCGGTCATCAGCAGATGACGGAAATTCTTCGTATTCTGATGTTAGATGCGAAGGTTGTCATCATGGACGAACCGACAGCAGCCCTTACGGAACGTGAAACGGCGACCTTATTCAAGATGATGCGCAAAATGAAAGAACACGGCGTTGCCATCGTGTACATTTCGCACCGCATGGAAGAAGTATTCAGCGAGTGTGACACCATTACGGTCATGCGTGACGGTCACACGATCATCACCAAGCCCACCGCGGATATTTCCGTAGACGAGGTAGTACGCCATATGGTAGGGCGCTCCATCGATGAATTCTATCCGGACCGCACCACAACACCTGGCGACGTCGTCATGAGCGTAGATAACTTGCATCCGCACGGTTTCGACAATGATATTTCCTTCAATTTACGAAAGGGTGAAATCCTCGGTGTGGCAGGCCTTATGGGGGCGGGCCGAACTGAAATCATGCGCGCCATCTTCGGTGTGGACAAACACAACGGCGGAACCATCACGGTAAACGGGTCCGTCCTCAACTGCCAAAAGCCGGAAGATGCCATCAAGGCGGGCATTGCTTTCATCACGGAAAACAGAAAGAGCGAAGGGTTGATCCTCGATTTTTCCATCGGTTCCAATATTACATTGCCGAACCTCGGCGAAATTTGCCCAACCCATGTATTACATAAAAATAAACTGGAGTCCTTTGCTGACGAATTATCTAAAAAGCTGGGCGTTAAAACTCAGTCGATTCACGAGCCCGCATCGTCCCTTTCAGGCGGCAATCAACAAAAGGTTGTCATCGCCAAATGGGTCGGCAAAAAGCCGTCCATCATCATCATGGACGAACCGACGCGCGGCATCGACATCGGCGCCAAGCGTGATATTTACGATTTAATGAACGAGTTAACGAACGATGGTGTGTCCATTATCATGGTGTCATCCGAGTTGCCTGAAGTGCTGGGCATGAGCGACCGCGTCATGGTCATTCATGAGGGGCGCGTAGCAGGTATCTTGGACCGCAGCGATGCAACACCGGAATCGATTATGACATTAGCCACAGGAGGACAATAATGGACAGCAAAGCTCTGCAATATGTAAAAAAATTAGGCCCCCTCATCGGCCTCATCTTATTATTTGTAATCATCTCTGTCATGAACAACAGTTTTCTTGAATTCTCTAACTTGCGTAACTTGTTGCGCCAAGTATCCATCAATGCGATTATCGCCTTCGGTATGACCTTCGTCATCCTGACGGGCGGCATCGACTTATCGGTCGGCTCCATCCTCGCCCTCTCCAGTGCGGTGATGGCCAACCTCATCGTAACTGGCACTGACCCTGTATTAGCCATTGTATTAGCGGCGGGCGCCGGCCTCGTATTGGGCGGCATCAACGGTCTCGTTATCACCTACGGCCGCGTAGCTCCATTTATCGCTACACTGGCGACGATGACAATTTACCGCGGTGCGACCTTGGTATTCACCGACGGGAATCCGATTTCCGGACTTACGCAGGACCCTCTATTCCACGCCTTCGGCCAGGGGGACATCGCAGGCCTTCCGGTACCGGCTATCACAATGTTTCTGGCTTTCATCATCCTCTGGTTCGTATTGAGCCGTACCTCCTTAGGTCGCAAAACATACGCCGTAGGGGGCAGCGAAAAGGTCAGTTACATTGCCGGTATCAAGATTGACCGCGTTAAAATCTTCGTGTATGCCTTAACCGGTATGCTCTGCGGCATCGCCGGTGCAATCATCACTTCTCGTCTTAACTCTGCACAACCGACAGCAGGTGCAGGCTATGAACTGGACGCTATCGCGGCGGTGGTTCTTGGCGGTACAAGCCTTGCAGGCGGTCGTGGTCATATCGTCGGCACTCTCATCGGTGCCCTCATTATCGGTACCCTCAACAACGGGTTAAATATTCTCGACGTTTCCAGTTTCTATCAACAAGTCGTAAAAGGTATTGTCATTTTATTGGCGGTTCTTGCAGACCGCAAGAAAGCCTAGGAGGTTCCTATGAAAAAACTATTGTTACTTTTGGTGATGGCCATTATGGTTATCGGTCTTGTAGCGGGCTGTGGTAAAAGTTCCGATAACGGCGGCGACAAAAAATCCGGCACGATCGGCTTCTCTGTTTCCACATTGAATAATCCATTCTTCGTGTCTATGAAAGAAGGCGTTGAAGCCCAAGCTAAGGCGCTCGGTCTTAAAGTCAAAATCGTTGATGCGCAAAACGATCCTGCAAAACAGGCAAATGATATTTCCGATTTGCTTGAAAGCGGCGTATCCGTATTGATCGTCAACCCTGTAGACTCCGCAGCGATTTCTACGTCCGTAGAAGCGGCAAATGCTAAAAACATTCCTGTAATCACTGTTGACCGCTCCGCCGACAAAGGCAAGGTAGTAGCTCACATCGCTTCCGATAACGTAAAAGGCGGCGAAATGGCGGCACAACTTATCGCTGATAAATTAGGCAATGGTGCTAAAGTAGCTGAGCTTGAAGGTATCCCCGGTGCTTCCGCAACGCGTGAACGCGGCCAAGGCTTCCATAATGTAGCTGACAAATCCTTAACAGTCGTGGCAAAACAAAGCGCTGACTTCGACCGTACAAAAGGCTTGAATGTAACGACAAACATGTTGCAAGCTAATCCGGATGTACAAGCTATCTTCGCTCATAACGACGAAATGGCACTGGGTGCTATCCAAGCCGCTAAATCCGCAGGTAAAACAATCTTTATCGTAGGCTTTGACGGTACTGCGGATGCGGACAAAGCTGTTCAAGACGGCACATTGGCTGCAACAATTGCTCAACAACCGGATCAGATGGGTAAAATCGCTATCGATACAGCTCAAAAAGTCATCAAAGGCGAAGCTGTAGAAGCTAAAATCCCTGTAGATCTTAAAGTTGTTAAAAAATAAGACATTTATCCCGTAAGTAGAAACGGGTAAACACCCCATCGATACAAATAAAATCACCGATGTCAGCCTGTAGTGGCTAGACGCCTGTTGATTTTAACCTGTATCTTGATGAATATATGGAAACTGGCATGAAAACAGCCGCAATGCAAATGCATTGCGGCTGTTTTATTTATCATATTTTCTCAACCTATAGCTATTCGCTATACTATATTTCATTATATTTATCGATAGGTTTTCTTTCTAGAAACTCTTTAAAAAAGTTAATAAATTTAGGCAAATATGTTTGATCAAGACCTTCTACCGTCATTTCACCCCTGTAATTAAAATCAACAATATTAACCTCAATTTTCAAACTACCCTTATAGTCTAAGGAAAATACAACTTTGTTACCCCCACCAGTCAGGCAATAACAAAAGGTAGCCTGCCCTTTGCATGTCTGATACAAGTTAATTAACTCCTTATAACCATTCTCGATTCCTGTCCAATCACTAGGATCAATATAACCGGAACAAGTATTATATCCCTGTCTGACATAAACGCCAAATACTCCATATCCAGATAATTCAACGTCCATATCAAATGAGATAATTAAATTCGCTTCATTTACAAGTTCATACATACTATCGCACACTCCATCACTAACAAAACATCAATTTATTATATCCTCAGCCATATAGATACACAAAAAACCAACCGCATCCGAAGGATACGGTTGGCTTTGAAAGGAGAATGCATCTCTTCTATAGATAGCCGACGGCCATCTATAGAAATTATTTTGTTGGAGTGGTTGTATCTGTTGTAGTTGTTGTACTTGTTGCAGAGATACGGGAACCATATACGTCACGTTCGTTTTTAGGTTCGTTATTAACGCGAACACGTTCTGTCTTATGACGATCATTATCATCACCAGAAATACGGTCAATGCGATAATGGTTAAGACGGATGTTTTGTAATTCAGGACCGAATTCATCCATTGCACGACGCATATTGTCATCGATTGGAGCACCGTTTTGAAGTGCACGATACAACATAGTTGCGAATTCATAGCGAGTCATCTTCACATCGCCCTTGAACGTACCGTCAGGATAGCCCACAAGAATACCATTACCAGCCAATTGGCTAATGTATTGGTAAGCCCAATGATTTTTAGGAACATCCGGGAATTCAGCAGTTTTGCTAGGATCGATAGCATGTGGATTCAAGATTTGTAACAAGTTATTGTATCTGTTTTCCATATCTTGAAGACGTGCATTAAGTTCAGCAATTTCACGACCCATAGCTACGCGGGAACGGGATTCCGGAGCACGTTTGCCGAGGCGTAAGGATATACCTGCATTTAATTGAGGATTACCGCTACCTACAGTACTTCCGATGGAAATCATTGTATCTTCATTAGGACGGTAGAAAGCACCTAAAGCACCTGCATTCGCGTTGCGGTAATGACCGTAACCTGCAGCGATAGTCCATTTATCATCCGGATTGAAGTCCAATGGATGCAAGGATGCCAATGCAGCAGAACCAGCACCTACGCGATTAATACGTTTACCCAATTCACCGATACGGCCATTAACATTGGTAATTTCAGTACTAATACCGTTAGTGATTTGTGTTTGCAAATCATTTGCTACGGAGTACAATTGACTACCGTTTACAGCATCTGTGGATGTAGCGGAAATTTCACCGGCAGCCACATTATGAATTTGACGTTCCTGACCTTCTTTACCTACGGATACGGAACCTGTAGGGGAAGTACCGGCAAAGCCACCGAATGTGTGATTAGCAATGCTTGCACTGGATACATTGGTAGCCGCACGTGTAGCAGATAAATGACCTAATGCAACGGAGTTTTCAGTAGTGGCTTCCGCTTTATCACCGATAGCAGTTGCATAATTTGCAGTTGCTTTAGTATCAGAGCCGAATGCATTGGAACGTTCTCCCTCAGCATTTGCGCCAGCACCATACGCCTGTGCATGCTCACCATTCGCATACGCGGAAGATCCCATAGCATTAGAGTGATTACCAAAAGTGCGTGCATCAGAACCGATTGCATTAGCTTTATAACCACCCGAAAGTGCTTCATGTCCGATAGCTATAGAACGATCAGCAAGAGCCCCTGAACGCGTACCGATTGCCGTGGAGGATACGCGATCAGCCTGTGCATTATGACCGATAGCTGTCGCTTCACTCAAATTTGCGTGAGATAAATCACCGATAGCAATGGCGCTACTACCTCGTGCGATGTTCTCATTACCAATCGCAACAGAGTCGGAACCAAAGTTACCTTCCACGCGAGTCGAATCATCGGGTTCATTAATATAATTACGATCACGGTAACTATGATCCGCAGGAATAACGCTGTTACCCGTACCGATAACAGTAGCATTACTTGTACCTCTAGCTATAGTATTTCCTGTACCATAGTCAGTACTTGCCGCCATTGTCACACTCGCAGGCACTACAGTCGCACCGACTGCAACAGCAGCCAATACAGCATACGCTAAATTTTTTGAATGTTTGTTTTCTCTCATTCTTACACCTTCACTTTAGATTAAACTTATTAACCTGATATACAGTCAATATAAATTAATACCACGGCTCTCATGATAGAATAGAGGTTCAGAAATATAAAATTTCATCTCCATTTCACCATTCTTGGTTTAAGAATAATTTATATTGTTTATTGCCCGCACATCATATCAGATATCGGAAACAGATACAAGTATTTTCTTTACATTGTCTCATTAAGATTTCTTCATGAAGTCTGTAAATGCCGTCAAATTAAACTTTTCTACTATTTTCAGCAAATCGACAAATTCCTACTAAGTGTAGATTTTTCCTCATATTAAGAGTCATTTTTTACATATTATTTTTCTTAACTTATAAATAAACCAGTTAATTATAAGTTTATAAAAACACTATACGCTGCAAATCACATAATTTTCATTTAACAATGACCTATAAGCTGTGAATTTTTCAGCAGTTCTTCATAAACGCACAGATATACGGAACTATATATACTTATATAATTTGAATATAATTGCAAAAATCCCTCTGTATGACCTGTGGTAGATACGATCTACACCTCACCCATTAATAGTGCTATATATTAACTATTAAAAAATGAACTTCAGTATACAGAGAGATTATTATATTATTTAATTTTACTATTCCAAGAAAAACCGCTACACAAAACCGTTACAAGGTTACATGATTACTATTTCAACAAAGCCGTTACGAGCGGTGCCGCCTTATCAAAATCGATCTGTTCCGGATTCCAGTTACATTTAATTTCCGGCTCTACTACGGCAAAACCGAATTTCGTCAATTCTTCGCGCAAAACCTTAGTCGACTCACCGGACCAGCCGTATGTGCCGAACACAGCGGCCTTTTTATTCTTAAACTTTAATTCACGCAAGAAATCGAGCCAGCCCGCTACGGATGAAAGTACGCTGTTGCCCACGGTCGGCGATCCCACGGCGATGGCTTTCGACTTGAAGACTTCCGTCATGATATCGTTCTTATTCGTCTTGCTGATGTTAAAAATCTTAACCCGTGTATCCGGAGATTGTTTTGCAACTTCATCTGCAATCCGATGCGCCAATTTCTTCGTACCGTCCCACATGGTATCGTACACGACGGTAATCTGATCTTCCTGATACGCCTGAGACCATTCGTAATACTTTTCTACGATCTGCATAGGATTTTCACGCCAGATGGCACCGTGACTCGTAGCGATGATATCGATCGGCAGGTTGAGCTTTTGAATTTCCTCAACCTTAGCTTTCACCAATGGAGAGAAAGGATTCAAAATATTGGCATAGTATTTCATAGCCTCGGCCCACAAACGGCACTGATCCGCCTTGTCCGCCCACAGTTCCTCTACGGCGAAATGTTGCCCGAACGCATCGTTAGAGAACAAAATATTATCGCCCGTCATATATGTCGCCATCGAGTCAGGCCAGTGAAGCATACGCATTTCAACGAACACCAGAGACTTGCCGTTCCCGATATCCACGGAATCGCCGGTCTTAACAGTCTTGAAATTCCATTCCGGATGATGATATTGCCCTACGAGGGACTTCACCGCATTTTCCGTACAGTAAATCGGCGTATTCGGAATCCGCTCCATCAACGCAGGGAGCGAACCGCTATGATCCACTTCACCGTGATTACATACGATAAAATCAATCGTATTCAAATCGATTTCAGACTCGAGATTATCGATAAATTCCGTAGAATGAGGCTTCCACACCGTATCGACGAGGACCGTCTTCTCCTCTTCAATCAAATACGCATTCTGACTGGAACCGTTATTGATGGTGTAATCGGAACCGTGAAACTCCTGTAGTTCCCAATCAATTTTACCGACCCACGAAACATTGTTTTTAATGTGCTTTCTCATAATAACCTCCATCTATCCCGTGAAAGTTGAGCCTCTATAGCTACTTTCACGTGATTGTTTAACAACACATGGCCCATGTGTGCTACATCCATTAATACCCTAACGTCGCACATGATACATATCCTGATCACGTTGCGGTGATTAATACTATGCATTTAACACATATAGGTTATCTGATTTATTCTCATTATACTGAAAGCACATAACTATGTCTGTATCTATAGGTACAATTTATTTACTTTCACCAAGTAAAAACCGTTTAGGAATCGCCCGATAGATATATAACGAAATATAGCCGTCCACCAGGCTATGTATGATGGTACCGCCACCGACAAGGCCGAATACGACGTACACGAGATCGATATTCGGGAGAGTCGTCGTAGTGTAAAAGAGCAGACACGCCAGAACCTCGCCAATAGCATGAACAACAGCGCAGCCGAGGTTAAACAAGGCAAACGACAAGCCGCCGGACAAAACAGCTCGATGGTTCCTGATATAAAGGGCCCCTAACATCGCAAATAGGATATGCGATGCGGCGCGCATAACGATGACAAGAGGAAATCCGGCCACAAAGAATCCCAACGTCGAGCCCAGGACTACGCAGGCCGTCATCTTACGGGATAAAAACATGGCCAAAAAAATCGGCACGTGACTCGCCAAGGTATATGATGCCGGCGGTATCACGACCTTCAACGGCATCACGATGGGAATCATGATGGCTAAGGCCATTAATAATGCAGTAATCGTTAAATCTCTGTATGTAGATGATGTCATAAGTCCCCCTTTGCGCTCAGCTCAACAGAATCATTGCAAGTAATATTATTATGCTAAAATATAGAAAAAGCAACATTTGAATTTCTAGCAAACAGGAGCAATGCGCTATGAAAAAAGCAAGCGATTTAAAAACAATCCCCGGAATAGGTGTAAACGCAAAAAACAAGGCCTTTCAATCCGACTTGGCGCACGCAGTGGGTGGCATCCCTTTTTAGGTGATTGACGACTAAAAATTCTAAGAATAGAACAATAAGACTCCGATGAGCGACTTGGAGGCCTCGTGGAACGAGGTGGGTGGTCACTGAAGCGCATCGGAGTCTTATTGTTTACTAAAAGGAATTTATAGGCGATCAATCACCGCTTGCGCCATTTCTGTTGTCCCCATCCGTTTCATTCCTTCACGGTAAATATCGCCCGTGCGATATCCGTCAACGAGTACTTGTTCCACGGCGCTTTCAATAGCGTCAGCCACCTGAGGTAAATCAAGGGAATGACGGCACATCATCGCGGCGGACAGGATTGTCCCCAACGGATTCGCCAAGTTCCGACCCATAATATCCGGCGCGGATCCATGTATCGGTTCATACAAAGCGGTCCCGGTACCCATGGATGCGGACGGCAATAAGCCGATAGAGCCGGAGATAACGGCGCCTTCATCAGAAAGAATATCGCCGAAGAGGTTCGTCGTTACGATAACATCAAACTGAGCAGGATTTACAACGAGCTGCATCGCCGTATTATCCACATAGAAGTAATCCGTGCTGATATCCGGATTTGCAGCCGCTTTTTCCTGCGCAATTTTGCGCCATAAACGGGAGGACGCCAGTACATTCGCCTTATCTACGGATACGACCTTTTTATTGCGTTTTCGAGCCGTCTCCATAGCGATATCCATGATGCGTTCCACTTCATAGCGGCTGTATGTTTCCTTGTCCCAGGCGAACTCATCAGCACCTTCACCTTGCGCCTCTTCGCGTTCACCGAAATAAATACCGCCCGTCAACTCGCGAACGATGACAAAATCTACATCCTGCACAAGATCCTTTTTAAGCGGAGAATATTCCTGCAATGACGGATAAATCTTAACAGGACGCAAATTACAGAACAAACCGAGCTCCTTGCGAAGACCGAGGATTGCCTTTTCCGGACGGATCGACGGATCTACATTATCCCATTTAGGACCGCCAACGGCGCCCAACAATACGGCATCGGCCTGCTTACAAGCCTCAACCGTATCTTCTGTCAACGGCACGCCGTATGCATCGATAGACGCACCGCCCGCCTTTTTATCAATCCAGTTAACCGCTACGCCCGCCTTTTCAAACGCCACGTCGCACACGGCCTTCGCCGCCGCAATAATCTCGGTACCGATACCGTCACCGGGAATCAATACAATGTTCTTTTCGCTCATCTTACCTCTCCAATATATAGTAAAAGATTGCAAACCTCATACTCTCCCCCAGTGCCCTTTACGAAGAAATCGCAATAACACTTAATCGGGTAAGAGCTGGCATATGCCTTGAAACCGACTTAGCTCGCTTTGGAGGCTTGAGATACGTGTTTCGTTTCTTCTATACTACTTGCGATTTTTCGCAAAGCTCACAAGACCGCCGGCCGCCGCAATATCTTGAATGAATTGTGGCAGCTCCGTCCCTTGGTATTGTTCATTTTTAGTCAAGTTATACACAATCCCTTTGGACAAATCCACGCCGATTGCATCACCTGCATCGATTCTATCCACCTGGTCTCCGATTTCAACAACAGGCAAACCGATGTTGATGGCATTACGGAAGAAGATTCGCGCAAAGGAATGCGCCACGATAACAGGCACGCCTTTAGTCTTAATAACGCCCGGTGCGTGTTCACGGGAGGAACCGCAACCGAAGTTCTTTCCGGCCACCATGATTTCTCCGGCTTTCACATTAGGAGCGAATGTAGTATCAATATCCTCCATCGCATGTTCCGCCAACTCGTTCCAGTCGGCAATTGCCAGATAGCGGGCCGGAATGATCACGTCTGTATCCACGTCGTCGCCGTAGCGCCAGATTTTTTTACTTTCAAAATCCATATTAAACCTCCTCAGGCCCTGCAATACGGCCTAGTACAGCACTCGCTGCCGCCACATAAGGGCTTGCCAAATACACCTCGGAATCCACGTGCCCCATGCGACCACGGAAATTACGATTCGTCGTGGAAACGGTGCGTTCCCCTTCGGCCATGATGCCCATGTAACCGCCCAGACAAGGTCCGCAAGTCGGTGTGGACACGGCGCAGTCAGCCTGAATGAAGATATCCAAAAGGCCGTCCTTCATCGCCTGGTCGTACACATCCTGAGAGCCGGGGATCACGATACAACGCACGAAGGGAGCCACCTTGCGACCTTTCAAGATTTCAGCGGCGGCCAACAGATCTTCGTAGCGCCCATTTGTACAGGAGCCGATGATGACCTGGTCGATTTTGATATCTTTATCGATATCCCCAATGTAATGCGTGTTGGATGGCAAATGCGGGAATGCCACGACCGGCTGCAATTTAGACAAGTCGATGGTTACCGTTTGCGCATACACCGCATCAGGATCCGGATTGATAGGCTCAACAGGTCGATGTACGCGGTCTTTGATATACGCTTCGGTGATTTCATCATAAGGGAATACGCCGCATTTACCGCCCGCTTCGATAGCCATGTTACAAATCGTCAAGCGGTCCGCCATGGTCATGTGCTTTACGCCTTCGCCGGCAAATTCAAGCGCCATATACCGAGCGCCGTCAACGCCGATGCGTCCGATTAAATCGAGGATTACGTCTTTACCGGTTACCCATTTATTCGGCTTTCCGATGAGTTCAACCTTGATGGTTTCAGGCACCTTGAACCATGTTTTGCCTTCCGCCATCGCCACGCCCGCATCGGTGGAACCGACGCCTGTGGAGAATGCGTTAACCGCGCCATATGTACACGTGTGGGAGTCCGCACCGATCATCATTTCGCCGGGACCGATAAGGCCTTTTTCCGGCAAAATAACGTGCTCAATACCCATACGCCCCACTTCAAAATAGTTCGTAATACCATATTCACGTACGAAGTCGCGCATCACCTTGGCCTGTGTAGCGGATTGAATATCTTTATTCGGTGTGAAATGATCCGGCACCAGATAAATTTTATGACGGTCAAATACGGGTTTTCCGATTTTCAAAAACTCTCTGCGAGCCGGTGGAAACGTGATATCGTTCATCAACACCGCATCCAAATGACATTCGATAATCTGGCCCGGCTTAACCACATCGAGACCCGCGTGACGAGCCATATTCTTTTCAGTAATGGTCATACCCATTTATTCTTCCTCCTGTTGTTCTAGCTCCATAGCTAGGAATACGGAATTCACCGCATTGATATATGCATTCACACTTGATTTAACGATATCGGTGCTGATACCACGACCATGGTACAGGCGACCGTTGTATTCCACCTTGAGGGTTGCTTCCCCGAGGGCATCTTTGCCTGCTGTTATGGCGCGGATCTGGTAATCCTTCAAGCTGATCGGCAAACCGACCACACGTTCAACGGCCTTGAGGGATGCGTCTACCGGACCGTCGCCGACCGCTGCATCCGCTCTTTCACCATCCGGAGTCATGAGACGGACATCAGCGTATGCGTAGCCTTTTTCCCCCAATTTGTAGTATTGAGCCACGAGCTCGAACGCTTTTTTATGGTGAATATTATCCACCACAAGGGCGATAATATCGTCGTCGTACACTTGTTTCTTGCGGTCCGCCAACGCTTTAAACTTCATAAACAGATCGTTGATTTTTTCCTCCGTGAAAGTATGGAACCCAAGGGATTTCAAATGATCATCAAAGGCATGGCGCCCCGAGTGTTTACCGAGAACGATGTTCGTCTTCTCGGCCCCTACGGATTCAGGTGTCATGATTTCATAAGTTTCAGGATTGTTGAGCATACCGTGCTGATGAATACCGGATTCATGAGCGAATGCATTGGACCCGATAATAGCCTTGTTCGGCGGCACTACGACGCCTGTTAGACGACTTACGAGTTTGGATACCTTTGTAAATTGTTTCGTATCGATATGTACCTGAAGATCGCCGAAGTAATCGTGACGCGTTTTAAGAGCCATAACAACCTCTTCGATGCCGACGTTGCCCGCACGTTCGCCAAGTCCGTTGACCGTACATTCCACCTGACGTGCGCCCGCCTCGATAGCCGCCAGAGAGTTCGCATTGGCAAGGCCCAAATCATCGTGACAGTGAACGGAGATAATCGCCTTTTCAATGCCCGGCGTATGTTCCCTGATGTAGCGAATCTTATCGACAAATTCTCGCGGCATCATATAGCCTACCGTGTCCGGCACGTTGAGAATCGTAGCGCCGCCGGCGATAGCTACACCGAATACTTCGCACAAAAAGTCAAGATCCGTACGGGACGCGTCTTCACCGGAAAACTCGATTTCATCGAATTTACCCTTAGCAAATTCCAAAATGGATTTCACCTTTGCCAACACCTCTTCACGAGTCATCTTCAATTTATATTTCATATGGATTTCGGATGTCGCGATAAACACATGCAACCGGCTGCGCTCCGCATCTGCAAGGGCCTCCGCCACCTTCTGCACGTCCTTTTCGTTCGCACGCGCCAAGCCGCAGATCGTTGCGCCCTTTACTTCCCGTGCAATGGTCTGTACCGCTTCAAAGTCCCCCGAAGATGCGGCAGGGAAACCGGCTTCGATCACATCGATGCCGAGGCGCACGAGACCTTTCGCAATTTCCACCTTCTCCGGTGTCTGCAATGCCACACCTGGTGTCTGCTCTCCGTCACGAAGCGTTGTATCAAAGAAATATATACGATTCTGTTCCATAATAGCCACCTTTTCTATCCTCATAAAACATAACACTGTATTATATCTATCCATAGTAAAAGTTTATAAAATCGCCAATGTCAACACCATGTATAATCAATGATTTACTAGACTTTCACAAATAAAAAGCCCCTCAGAACAACCGTCGTTGCTCAAAGGGGCGTTATATTCATAACACGGTACCACCCTAATTGGGACTCGTTTCGGCGATAACGGAACCACCGTCGATGACTACTGACGTTCGCCACCGAAGCTCACGGGAGAGTGTCGGCGTACAACCTCTATTGCCTCGCACCGGCCGGCAACTCTCTGAAAGCAGGATTTGTAAACCTTTATACCCGTTCATCGCTTGATTTAAGATATAAGGGTATTATACGGCATTCTATAGAACTGTGTCAACCAGATGGACATGTGAGTTTTGTGAAAGCACAATTTTATCATTACAATTTGACATAGACCATGATTTCACGCATACTGAAAATAAGCAGTACCAAAGATTGGAGGAATTATTATGAGCGGTTCAAGCAAATTCTTCTTTATTTTATCGGGTATTGTAAGCATTATCCTAGGGATATTCTTACTAGTAAACCCCGTTATTAATCTCATGGCTTTTGCCTGGCTATTTTCTATTATCTTTTTTGTCAGTGCAGTCAGCTCCATTATG
Source organism: Veillonella denticariosi JCM 15641 (assembly GCF_002959855.1). Lineage (GTDB taxonomy): Bacteria > Bacillota > Negativicutes > Veillonellales > Veillonellaceae > Veillonella > Veillonella denticariosi. The sequence goes on along the minus strand of NZ_PPDB01000001.1, from coordinate 51,395 downwards.
AATTATTTTATGTTACCCGCTGAATTGCGTAGCAGCTGGTATCTCATCGGCGGCATTATCAATGCTTTATTCGGTATCTTTCTCGTGTGCGGCGGATTTGCATTCCTACCGTTGGTATTCCCGATCACAATCGGTATCTGGATGGTAATCGATGCTATCATCATTTTCATTAAATCCAGAAATGCCGACTCCATGGTATCACTATTGGGCGGCAGTGCAAAATGGCTCGCACTTGTTCTGTTACTATTAGGCCTGTTACTCATATTCAAGCCGATTGCTTCCGGTGAGGCATTTATCTACTTTATCGCTTTCGGTTTCTTGTTTGACGGCATTCACTCCATCGCGGAGGCTTTCAGAAAATAGAATAACCATACACTATTAGATTGACCAGTACTGCCAAATAGCTGTCACAATGGCGATTATATATCGTTCTTGTGGCAGCTATCTTATTTTGCCAACCGTCATGGTAAATGTACTCGCCTACTACATTTGCAAGTGGGTAGACGCTTTCCTAGCCATTTTATTTAGCAACTAGCCTATCGCTCTATCATTAGCGTAATAATGTACACTCTTAATCATTTCTCTAGCCCTATCAATAGAAACTGGCTCATTAAATAAGAACACATGGTTCTGATTTTCATATTTCCACGATGCTAAATATACAGAATTATCTACCATTCTATAGGTCACCGGCATGCCTTTCACAACATCTGTTCTCTGAGGTAAGTAATCTTTATAATCGCCTGCGATATTACCTGATACTGTAGATACGCGATACTTAATATATTTTGGTATATCATTTACACTGTCAAAATATTTTCCTTTTGAAAGTTCATGATACGCATACACCACCTGTAGCACATCATGATCCACAATGGCTACATGTATAGGACGGAGTCCCTCTACCCCCATCGGCAACTGAGAATTAAAGTGCAAATGCTGTTTAGCCTCATATACAGAATCAAATACCTCTAACGTTTGATCCTTGCGAGTACTTCTATAATCTGTATCAGTCATAGCACAACTACCAAGTCCATCAGGACATGGAAACTCATTTCGATCACCATAAGGCTGGTCATAAATAGAATTGCCGTTAAGGCGTAACCGCATCAAGTCATCTGCGGAGGCGACATTGATAGAACCTATGAAAGCTAATGCAGACAATACACACACAATCTTTTTTATGATACAATCCCCTATAAACAAACTACATCTATTAAGTAAATTATATCATTAAAGGAACAGATGCTCATATAATACTAGTTACAGCATGATTCTAAAGCCTATAGTTAGTAAATATAAAGGAGATTATAATGATGTACGCATAATTAACATAATTGTGCAAGCTTTATTAGATGCACACACAAGTAATCCAGCAGTAAAAAATTGCTCAATCATAAGCTGATGCCGAAGACAAGCCTGAGCAAGACCAACTACTAAAATTTCAGTAGTCCATTTTCATCAAACTCAAATTTTGGCCCCCATGCAACTTCCCAGTAATATCCATCCGGATCAGAAAAATATGCATGGTATCCACCCCAAAAAACATCTTGTGGTTCTTTTATAATTCTCCCACCAGCATTTCGTACTAATTCAATAACCCTATCAACATCTTCTTTATGTTCAACATTATAAGCTAATGTAATTCCCGCAAATCCATTTTCCGCTGGTGGATTACTTTCATCAATATCTTTTGCTAATTGTTCCAAAGGAAATAGTTCAAATTTTGTCCCTGCCGTATCAAAAAATATTACCGGAGGATTATTTTCTTTACAGTCAGTCTTATATCCTAAACCATCTCTATAAAACTTTATTGATTTTTCCATGTCTCTAACACCTAAACAAATGCAAGTGATCTTATTCATTACTACCTCCATAAGTTCAAATTACTTTAATCTAATAAGCCGGAGTTTATTTGTATTTCCTTATAATATATTTCGGTTTAGAATTTCAATTACCTCGTAGAAGTATTTAACAATCTCCTTATTATCCCTCTTATCTCCTCCTCAATTTTAGTTTGTTTATATTATCCTAATCCTATCTTTTACAAATTCAATAAAACTACGTTGCGCCAATCGCTGATAATCCGCTTTTATTATAAAATTATATCAAAAAGTTCCTCAGTAATCATCACAAATCTATCACATTTGATAGTATCTATCTCAAATCATTCTACTATTCAAAATAATTGTAGGTGCTATAATAAATTCAACAAAAGGAATATATGCTCATATAATGCTAGTTACCGCACTATCATGAACAGATGTTAGTAATTATATAAAGGAGACTATCATGACACACGCACAATTAACACAACTCGTACAAGCTTTATTAGATGCACCGACCAGCAACGAGACGGTAAAAGAATTCGCTCAATCCTGGCTCAATGCGGAAGGCACGCCTAAACAAGCGGAGCTCACAAAACAACTCGTATCCGTGGCGGAACAGAATATCGCCTTCATCGATGAAACAATCGGCTTTGCCGGCTCCGATCTGGCAAAACAAATGCTCGGTGCCGAAGCAGCCGCACAGTTATTGCAACACGCAAAAGACATTAAGGCAAAAGGCGCTGAATTCTGCGACTGTCCGGGATGCACGGCGGCTAAACATATTATTGATTTGAAAGCGGAAATTGAATAGTAATATATTACTTATTAAGAGGTCATCAACACACGTTGTTGATGACCTTTTTAATACACAAAACGGCCCCTCATAGAAGGGTCGCTTTGTTTAACAATATGTCTAATATATGTGAAAGCTTTCCGTTCATAGTCTAATTAGATGGTTTTTGTAACACCTGTAATATTTTAAAACTCACCGCAATGTTTACAAGGATAAGTAGCAATGTTATGAACGAATACGCCAGGAGCCAATAGTTCATAGATACCACATCATAGATCCGGCAGGCACAATAACCGGCCGTGATGACGCCGCTAAGAACACCCGGTATATACTGTCTCAGAAAAATACTTTGGAATATATGCCCGATCACATGGTATATATACGCTATGATGACAGTAATGTAAATGTCGAAGCTTTCAAAATACATACTCAAGCCCAGCACAATCAACAGGAGTATGAATTCCTGACAGACGACGGCGTTGAATCTGGACGGTGTAAACGCCCCCGCTAAAAATCGACGTTGCAACTGCTGATTTCGCCCCATAAAATAAGGAAACAAGAGCATCTCCTCAAATTCGTGCAGCATAAAAATACTGGGAAACAATAAGAAAAAACTATTCAGATCCATAAGGCGCCTCCTTCATAAATCCGATTAAGTTTAATATGACAGCTTTATACTACCCTTTTTTCACCTGCACGCGCAATACAGTCTTCAATTTTGCGGGCTCCACCTTTCGTGCATCGGACAGATAAATTTCCCGATGCCACTCGTCGTTAACACGTTGCAAATTATGAGCAGCGCAGAATTCATCTACTTTCACAAACGATTCCGGTTCATTATCATAAGGCCCGACATGCAATATCTGCACGCAATCGCCATCCTCTATCGATTCGAGTCGCACGTCCTTAAATCGAGGCAACGATTTTTTCTTGGACACATTAATAATAGCCGCCTCCAACACGTCAGGGGTCACAAAATCAGGTTGTCTGATCATCAGCCGATATTGTAGATTATTCTTATCAAACTGCTCCGTATGCTCGATCTGCTTCCAGAGTGCCTCCAACGGATACACGGTGTAATCAAAGTACCCATCCGGCGTCACGCCCTTTTTCGGCAGCATCTTTATCCCGTAGGACAACGAATATAACGTCTCAATATCATCGGCAAAAGCCGCATGATTAGGATTTCCCACGCCATCCAGCACGAGGAACTTCATGCTCGGCACCGTAACCTGCACCGCCTGCTGCTTCGGACAATACAGGTCTTTCTCATGTTTACGCCATTCGTGTTTTACTGTAGTCATAATTAGGGACTCGCTTTCAGAAAGTATAAATACTATATACTATTAATAATAACGGAAAATTATGAAGGATTAAAAATAAACGTTTATCATCAAGCTTTCAGCAATAATCTTATATTCATAATATGTTTGTATTGTTAATATAATTATACTTTTCTATAGCCATCCTGATTTAAAAAACGATTAAGCCTCTTATATTTTTTACCGCTACTTTTCACCCTTCTTGCAACTCGTCATATAAATGAATAATTTCATCAATGGCATTTTCTGAATAAAAACATTTTTTAGCTCCAGACTTTGTTTTAGGATTTAAATAAATAATCTGGCATAATTCAACATTATTTTTTATATTACTCATTATATTATGAAATGCTTTACCTATTTTTATATCACTCCTCTTTTCCCTAATCCTTTGTATTAACTCACCGTATGTTAAAGGCAATACATCAAATTCAAAACCATGATAAGCTGGGGCATTAGGATTATTCGTTAATCTAACCCCTTTTGTTATGCGAACCGATCCATTACGCTGGTCTATAGATGCAATTATATCCGCATTTTGTATATTCTTATAACTAGCAGTATAAACATCAAAGCCTATAACAATACTTTCACCAATTCCTTCAGCCAAAAGCTTTCGAGTACTATTCAAAACAGAATTAACGAATTCATTATGACATCTCTTATAATTTTGTTTCAAATACTCTATTGGATCAAATGGCAATTTAAATCCTACCGGTAAAATAACCAAGTTATCATCCCGAGTAATATCTTTGTTAAAATATCGTTTTACAAATTCATCATAATTCATAATTGCTTTACTTAATAGCATAAATATTACTGGATCTAATTCGGGTTCATAAAAATGAACATTTAAACATCTATATTCATTTAATAAAAATAAATTTTCAGCACTTGATTTAAAAGGCAAATAATCATTTTTTGCATTAATGTGATTTCTTGTCAAGGCTAATGCTTTAGTAAAAGAAATGGTATGTCCATCTTTTTTATTTTCATATATATTCTTTTTACTAATATATTTATATACATAAGCTTTTAAAACTAACTCCCATGCATTTATTATAAGGATAATAGTTGTAGGATATCTATATGGTATATTAGGTTTATTATGAATTTCTATCCCTGCAAATAATGCAGCGATAGAAGAATTAAGCAATAATTTAGTTACTGACTTCCCTCTTGGCAAAATAATCTCCTCTAATAGATATAAATTTGTTATACGACCATCAATTTAACTTAATATCCACACATATTTTTTCTAATCCATAATTCTTTCTTTAACATATTATACTCTCTTTATAAATCAGGTCATCTAACGCTTTATCTTTCATCCCTTTTCTTTTACTATAAAATGAATGTAATCGTCTGTGATATTCATCCAAAGCATCATTATTATCTTTGATATAAATAAGACTCTCTTCATACTTCCAATGTATTCCAAAATCACTTTTATTTTTTATGATATTCTCTACCTCTTTTTTGGGAATAAATCTATCTTTATCATTATCATAATATTCTCCTGCACTTCGCTCTCTTTCAATTAGAACTCTAGAAAAAAACTGTTCAATGCTAAATAAATAATTTTTCCTAACAATAGACTTAGGTACAATAAGCAACTCTTGATTGTTAACTTTATATGATGGAGCAGGAACTTCTTTCCAACTCAAACTAGCTAAATCCCAAGTCCAATATTTTGTTCTGCCATTACTCTTCACCTTAAACTTTTCCATTTGCTTTAACATATATTCATTTAAGTGATTATGTAAAATATTAGTTAATAAATCTGACAAACCATCCTGTGAAAAGCGAGTAAGCAATAATGGTAAGTCTACCGCTTTCTCTATAGTAGAAATCCTCTCAATATAATCCTCTAGGGGACTAAATATAGCTAGTAATCCATTTACAGTATTGCCTCTCCCATTATCACCTCGTCCATAACCGAAACGAGTTGCATTTTGTTCTCCAGCATGAGATAATAACTCCCGTTTCCTTGATATATTATTATCTCTATAGGCCTTATAAAATTCATCAAAAAAAGATTGAACTATTAGGTTCGCATCTTTATACCATTTTCCCTGATTCATTTCAATCAATACCGGATCAATAAATAATAAATTATCACTATTAATATTCACATCAACAAAATCATAATGTGAATGCCCCTTTACCCGTTCGTTCCAAATATCTGATACATGTTCTCTTGTCATATATATCCCCTTCTCCCATAAAAATACATTCCAACCACAAAACTTTCAAATCCCTATAATTGTGTTGCTTCTTCCATCAGAATATCATTTTTCAATATTTTAATTCGCTATACATGTGATTTAATAATACTTTCGAATTCCATACAATACCTCCTACACAAAAACAAACTTTTTTATCTCATATTATTATATTTCTACATATTATTAGAAACTCCTGCATATATAAGTATAGTTAATTTATTTTTATAATTTTTATACTTTTGATAATTTTCAAGGTTATAATTCTTATTACATTACATGCCCTAGATTACAGTTATTTAATTCTAAAAAAGCTATTTTATCAATGTCACAGAACTGAATAAATATTAAAGGTATCCTTAATAGTTAAACTTATGATTTAATAAATACTCAAAAAGAGAGCCCCTGTTCCAAACAGGGGCTCTTTCTACACACTCGCTTCCACTAGTGCTTGTGTATACGGATGTACCGCTTCTTTCAGTCGGGTTGATTCGATGTTTTCCACGATTTGTCCGTCTTTCATCACCAGGATTCGATTTGTTACGGCTTGTAGCAATCCGATGTCATGGCTCACAAACACATAGCCGAAGGGTTGTTCTGTATGTATTTTTTGCAATAGGTCGAGTACGAGTTTCTGATTCACCGCATCAAGGGCCGATGTAGGTTCATCGAAGAGTACCAGTTTCGGCTTCATCAGCATAATTCGCGCCAGTACGACACGTTGCAGCTGGCCTCCGCTGACTTCGTGAGGGTATTTCCGGATAATCGTTTCCGGTAAGTCCACATGTTGAATCCATTTGCGGATATCTTCCTTCGCTTCGGCCATGTCCATAAGACCATAGTTAATGTACGGCTCAAGCAGAAAGGCTTCCAATTTCATCCTCGGCGGAATGACCGCCAACGGATTTTGAAACATCATCTGCATCGAGCGGTACACTTCCGTATGGTTTTGAATCTGCCATATATCTTCGCCGAAGAGTCGCAATGTACCCGATGTAGGTTTTTCCAACATTGCAATGAGTCTAAGTAGCGTACTTTTACCGGAACCGCTACCGCCGGCGATGCCTACCCGCTCATGATCAGCAATTGTAAAGGACACATCATCAACGGCACGCACCGTGTGATTATGGTTCGTATAATATTTACATATATGCTCAGCTTGTATCATATTACACCACTTTCATCACGGAATCCAACAATATACGCGTATAGTCATCTTTAGGATGCGCCATTACCTCTTCGGCAGCGCCCATTTCAACGAGGCGGCCCTTATTCATCACGCCGATACGGTCGGCAATGCGCGCAGCCGCCTTGATGTTATGGGTTACCAGAATCACAGTTGCCCCGAGGGCCTTTGTTACCTCTTTCAGTAAATCCAGCACCGACGATTGCACTAGCATATCCAAAGCACTGGTCGGCTCATCAGCAAATACGATGTCCGGTTTCAGAAGCAGGCTCAACGCAATCGCCAGGCGTTGCTGCATGCCGCCGCTCAATTGAAATGGATAGGATTGTAAAATACGTTTCTCTTCCGTCAAGTGAACGAGCTGCAGCATATGCAGCACGCAATTTACATCATACGGTTCATCATGGGCACGCAGTAAGTCTTTGAAATGGTTTTCCACGGTACGAGCCGGATTCAAATAGGCACCGGGGTTCTGAAAAATCATCGACGTACTCATGCCGCGCATTTGTCGCCAATCCTTATCGCTCAATGTCGAAATATCCGTACCGTTCAGCAAAATTTGACCACTTATGGTAGCCTTCTTCAGCATACCGAAGGCGGCGCGAATCAAGGTCGATTTCCCGGAGCCGCTTTCACCGACGATGGCAAACACCTCACCGGTGCGCACGGAAAAGGATACATCGCGTACGGCCTGTTCCGCACCATATGAAATTGATACATTGTCAAATACTATGCAATCAGATTTATTCAATAGTAGAATCCTTTGTTAATAAGTAGTAATCGATCGGATGTACCGGTACATTTTTAACCTTGGATATGGAGACCACATTGGCAGCAGGATACAACAAATAGATGTCAGCCACGTCATCAAGCAAAATGGACTGTACTTGTTTAGCCACATTGGTACGTTCATTTTGATCGAATGTAACCGCTAGTTTGTCAATTAGTGCATCCACTTGAGGATTGCTATAACCGCCTACATTAGCTTTAGAACCGGATTTATAGAACAAGCTGAGGAACCAGTAAGGATCGTTTGTGGACATGGTCACCACATTACGTTCCACCAAATCAAATGCGTCTGCGCCGAGGGTATCCACTTCATTAGGACTTTGCAATTTTCTGAGTTCTACCGCGATGCCCGCCTGTTTCAATTCCTGTTGAATTTCTTCATACATGCTGGTATCTTTGCCCCAAATAGCAAGGGTCAACTTCAATTCCTTGCCGTCTTTTGCATAGATACCGTTGCCGTTCTTCGCATAGCCCGCTTGCGTCAACAATTCATTTGCTTTTGCAAGGTCAGTGACTGCCTTATTTAAAAGCCCATCATAGCCCAAGTTTGCGGAAGGAGGGAACGGAGCACCACCCGCCAATGCACCGCCGCCGATAACTTTCGCCATCGTATCGTAGTTGATGATATGAGCCACCGCGGAACGTACATTTTTATCATGTAGCGGAGAGGCTTCCGTATGATTAATTTTTAGCATCATTATGCGGACACCGGCCACATCTTGAATGCTGAATCCGTCTTTAAACAGGCTGCGATTAGCGGAATCGACCTTTTGAATGACATCCACGTCTTTAGATTGCAACGCCATGGCGCGCTTATTATTGTCTTCAATATCTTTTACAGTTACAGAATCAAGGCCCGGTTTGCCGCCCCAATAGTCGGCGAACGCCGTTAACTCGATGCTTTCACCCTTTGTGAAAGAGGTGATCTTGTACGGACCTGTAAGAACCGGTTTAGCCGCCACATCCTTAAGATCTGCCGTATCCATGATAACGAATGCCGGTTCAGTCAAGCTGGACAATAAGGAGCCGTTAGGTTCCGTAGTTTTAATAATCAAGTTTTGACCATCGACGGTAATGGATTCGATTTTAACGGCCTTCGCAGAGCGAGGGCTTTGTTTCATCGTATACTCGATGGACTCTTTTACCTTTTGAGGTGTCATCGCAGTACCGTTATGGAATTTTACATTTTCTCTGATATGGAATTTCCATGTGGTGGGGTCAATATTTTCCCAGGAATCAGCTAATTGTCCGGTAAATTTCATATCCGGTGTCACTGTAGCCAAGGTTTCACCTGCACCGATACGTGTCAAGGTCCACGCATCCCATTCATGCGTCGGATTCAATGTTTCACCGAACCAGTATAGACCGACATTCAAATGCTTGCCTTGTTTAGCCGTATCATTGCCGCAGCCCACCAAAAGAACTACCATACACAGCATGGACACACATGCCAATAACCAACGTTTCATAAATACTCCTTTTCATACACCCCATCGTAATGAGGCTTTCACTAAAAACATTCATATTGCACGCGGTCATCGTGATACATCGAGGGCATCACGCAACGCATCGCCAATATAGTTAAACAGAACAACAGTAATAAAAATCGCCAGCCCCGGATAGATCAACAGCCAAGGCGCGGTTTGCAGAAAATCGCGGGAGCTCAACAGGATCGCCCCCCACTCAGGATCAGGCGGTTGCACACCGATGCCGATGAGCGAGAAACTGGCCACCATAATGATGGCGTCCCCTAAATGTTGAATAATGACAATTAATAACGGCGGCAGTACATTCGGCAGAATATAGCGCCATAGGATCCGAATCCTCGAAGCGCCGGACATGCGAGCAAAGGTAATATACTCGGCATGGCGTTCGATATGGACGAGGCCCCTCGTGATGCGCGCATATTCCGCCCATTTAGTAATGCACAGCGAGATGATCACATTCGTTATGCTTGGCCCCATGATGCCGATGAAAGCAATGGCGATAACCATATTCGGGAATCCCAGCACCAAATCGATCAATCGCGACAGCCAACGGTCAACGCGCGGCGTGGAGAATCCCGCCAGCCCGCCGATAACGATGCCTATCGCTCCGCTGATGCCGATAATGGTGAAAGCAATCCACAGCGACGCCTTCCCTCCATAAAGGATACGGGACCACACGTCGCGGCCCAGCTGATCGGTTCCGAGCCAATGAGTACTGCTGATATCCTGCAACCTATCGGCTACATTCGTCACCTCCGGATTATAAGGCGCAATGTACGGGGCGCAGAGGAAAAATACGATCCACAACGCCGCCAGTACAAGCATGATATATAGGCCGTAAGGCTTTCGTCTATTCATAAGAGCCTCCTTTTATAGCGGCCCTTCGCTTCGGATTAAGCCAGATACTCAATACATCGATGATGATGTTAATTACGATGAACACCATAGTAATCCAGATGATATACCCTTGCATCAATACATAATCGCGGGCGGTTATGCCCTGTACCATCATATAGCCGATGCCTTTGATGGAGAACACCGTTTCAATAACCGCGGAGCCGCCTAACATGGCCCCCATCGTAACCCCCATCATAGGTAATAACATAAGTCCTACATGAGGGAAGATATAGCGACAATATACCATCCATTCCGGTAAACCGAGAGCTCTGGCCCCCTGTACAAAAGGCCGTTTCTCAACCTCCAGAATAGCATTACGCAAACGGCGAATATATAAGCCGCAAATCCACAGAGCAATCGTCAAAGCCGGCAGTATATACACGGTAAAGCCCTTTGTATTCGTCACCGATACAAGCTGCAGCTTCACGCCGAATAAATACAATAGCAAGAGCCCCACCCAGAACCCCGGAATCGCCAAGGCGAAGAACGTAAATAGCCGAATCACATGATCGGCCCAGGAGTCCTGATACCGTGCCGACAACATGCCAAGCGGTATCGTTACGACTATGCCCATCAAAAGCGCGAGGGATACGAGTCCCAATGTATTTGGCAGCGCTCCACCAAGAAGCGTAGCAACAGGCAAAGAATACAATATAGATTCACCGAAGTCTCCTCTCACGAGTTGTCCCAACCAGCGTACATATTGCTGCCACCACGGGTCGTTGAGGCCGAGCTGCTCCCGCATCTGTTCCACTAATACAGGATCAGGTGTAGCCCCTACCAGATTAAACTTCATCGCCACGGGGTCGATGGGGGACACCTTCATCAGTAAAAACGTTCCCAAGGTGACGACCAATAAAACACCTGCAATACTGACCAGCCGCTGCAGTACCAATCGATACAATCCATCACCTTCTTTCATTTATGAATACCCATAATAATATTTTAGCAAAAACGGCGTGGACATATGTATACCCGTGGCGGTATATTGGAATTATTCTCATTATGAAAGTTTGGCATAATACAGAAACGACGTTTCATACAAATCGTAATAAAACTAAATACTTATGCTATTATGATGACAAAAAAACAGCCCCCATTAAAGGAGCTGTTTCATTATGAATTATTTTGTATATTTTGTATGTTGTTTTTGCGCCACCGTGTTAGCAATGATCGCTTTTGCCATATCGCGTGTCACAGGGCGTTCAAATGACATCGAATGGTTTTGTCCGTCCTTAGCCCAATTTACGAGATACACCATTTTCTCGCCGCCTCTGAAAGTCACTTTCACGCCGTCAACCTTTTCAGTCGCAGTCACTTTGTGCTGTGTGTACTCACCGCTGATGTCCTCTTTCAACGTGGAAACACGATAGGTAATGCGTTTACCGTTCGCCTGATTACGTGTTTCATCTTCACCGTCCTGATATGTATAAATCACTTGAAGGATATCCTTATTAATGGTGCTCACAGATTCAATATTATAGCCCACCGGCAATACCTTCGGCATCTGCGGAACTATATTCATGTACTGAGCCGCTTCATCAACGGTTTTAAATTCATGCATCGGATTCGGCATGCCTGTCTTAGGTGCCGCAGCTTCATTAGCCACCTCTATAGATTGAGATATGTCAGCCTTTACCGCATCAGCTTTTGACATATGGAAACCGACGCCCGCCGCACCGGCCGTACAATACGAAGCCGTACCCACACAGGCACAAGCCACAGCTGTTAACAAAAATTTTTTCATCGTAGATTTCATTATTACTCCCTCACACAGCAAATTGCATAACTTTACATTATTAAAATTTTATTAAATTTTCTTTAACAATATCAGTATAACTTAAAATGTAAAGGAATTCAATCCGGTTCTTTATTTCTTATGTACCATAAATCCCGCTGCCTGCTGGTTCGCCATGATGGTTACGTCCGAAATCTGCATCCGTTTCGGCTGGTTCGTCACATACACGACGACGTCGGCCACATCCTGCGGCTGCACCGCATCAATGCCGGCATAAACGGCTGCCGCTTTTTTCTTATCCCCGTGAAAGCGCACTTCGCTGAACGGCGTTTCCACAATGCCCGGCTGAATGGTGGTCACCTTGATATCCGTGGCGATCGTATCCATGCGAATACCGTCACTGAGGGTCTTAACCGCCGCCTTCGTGGCGCAGTAAACGGCTCCGCCCGGATACGCATAAATACCGGCTGTTGAACCCATATTCACGATATACCCCTCATTTTTGGCGATAAAGAACGGCAATACCGCCTTTGTCACATACAGGAGACCTTTCACATTCGTATCAATCATCGTTACCGCATCATCGATATCACTGTCCTGAAACGGATCCAGCCCCTGCGCAAGACCTGCATTGTTCACAAGAATGTCAATACCGCCGAACGATTCAATGGCAGCGGGCACCTTGGACATGACATCATCACGATTCTGTACATCAAGCACCAACGTCTCCACGCGCACGCCATACTGTTCCATCAACTGAGACTGCACCGTATCGAGCAACTCGGTACGACGCCCCGAAATCAATACATTATCGCCATTCTTGGCATACGCCTCTGCAATCGCAAGACCGATACCGGACGTAGAGCCGGTAATAAATACATTACGAGACATAATAAACACCTCACATTCTCACAATTCATATACACCCTATCCACATTAAATGATATGTAGGCGCATCATATACAGCTAATAATACATTCAAAAGGATTACCGTCCTAACATAAGTATGATATTTTTTATAAGAAATACCTTGCTAATGTCAATTTACTTTAGTAATGAAATTGAGGTCCCCTTTCCGAAAACGACTTGGCGCACGAAGTGGGTGGCCTTGGAGGCTTTCGGGAAGGGGACCTCATACAAAAACTTACAAAGGATACCCACAAGGTATTTCTCATGTATTAAATTGTCTATCTGGGACGGTAATCCTTTACAACGAATCTATATGGCTTACTTCAGATGCGCCAACATATCATGTAAGACTTCCATGCAATCCCCCACAATCCCATAGTTCGCGTGTTGAAAGATTTCCGCATCAGGATCGTTATTGATGGCCACGATGGTATCTGCACCGGAGATGCCGCTCACATGTTGAATGGCTCCAGAGATACCGAATGCCAAATACAACTTAGGACTTACGGTCTTACCGGTCTGTCCCACCTGATACGGCAGCCCAATCCAGCCTTTTTCAACGAGAGGCCGAGTTGCGCCTACGACGCCTCCGATGGCATCCGCCAATTCATAGAGTTTATCAAAGTTTTCCTTCGAGCCCATACCTCGGCCGCCGGCAACGATGATATCCGCCTCCTGAATGTTATAGCCGGACTTGCTGAACGGAATGAATTCAAGACGTTTCGTCCGAATGTCTTCAGGTGAAAGTTCAAACGCTTCATACTGAATGCGCCCCCAGCTCGCATCATTGCGTTCCGGTTTCTTAAATACGTTAGGGCGAACGGAGCCCATTTGCGGGCGATGGTTCGGGGAAATAATCTCCGCCAATATATTACCGCCCAGTGCCGGACGAGTCCACTCAACGAGGCCCTCCTCCGTATCGACCGTCAAAATTGTACAGTCCGCAACAACGCCGTTCTTCATGCGTCCCGACATGCGAGGCGCCAGATCACGGCCGTTATTCGTTGCGCCGATTAAGAGAATATTCGGCTTATGATCTTCAAAGAAATCCGTCAATACCTTCGTATAGCCGTCAGTTGTGTAGTATTTCAAAAGAGGACTTTCAAAAACGTGGACAATATCCGCCCCATACGCGACGAGTTCCTCCGCCTGGGACTGAACATTTTCGCCGAGCAGCATAACCTGCACCAGCTGCCCCATTTCCTTTGCGATGCGGCGGCCTTGTCCGACAAGCTCGAATGTGACCGGATGCACCACGTCATCGATGGTATCGGCCACGACAAAGACATCTCTATATTCATCAAAATTTGTTACAGCCATTACCGGTCACCTCCCTGCACATCTGTTGAATCATCAGTACTTGCTTCGCTATTATCGGGGTCAGAAACGGCCCCATTACTCTTCGCACCGGCGGCCCGAGCCGCCTCCCTGTTCTGATGAAGCGCCGCCACGACCTTGAAGTCACTAGGCGATACACTCTCTACGGATGCCGCACGCTGTACGGGATCCTTTACATCTACACCGTCATCAACGTCATCCGGTGTCTCTGGTTCCTCCGGAACATCTACGGAAACAAGTAGATGAGCGAACTTCTCAGGCTTAATAAGGTACGCCAGTTCAAGAACCTTTTTAGCACCGTCTTCAACGGAATTGATCATTTCCACCCTGCCACGAATCGGCGGCTGATACACCTTGCGCACCCGGGTAGGCGAACCGGTGAGCCCGATTCTGCTTTCATCGATGCTCGGCATATCCCGCAACGTAAGGTTTGAAATCTCATAGCGTTTTGCGTAAATAGAACTCCAAAGCCCCGGTTGACGCGGCTCGTTAAGCTCCGCCGTAGCCGTCACCAATAACGGTAACGGCGCTTCGATTACTTCATAACCGTTTTCGTGCTCCCGTTTAACAATGGCCTTTTGCGCGCCTTCATCAACGGACAATTCACACGCATAGGTGGCCTGCGCGATGCCGAGTTCCTCCGCAATCTGAGGGCCTACCTGTGCCGTATCACCGTCAATCGCCTGCTTTCCACAGAAAATCATTTGGAACCGGCGATTCATATTTCTTTCAACGTGACGGATAGCCATCGCAACGGTATAGCTCGTCGCCAATGTATCGGCACCGCCGAACGCACGGTCCGTAACCAGCACCGCATCATCCGCACCGAGGGCCAGACACTCACGAAGCGCAGCCTCCGCCTGCGGCGGACCCATGGTAATAACCGTTACACGGCTGCCTTCGTACTGATCCTTCACGGATAGCGCCGCCTCAAGGGCATGCATATCGTACGGATTGACGATGCTCGGAAGGCCGGTACGGATCAGATTGTTCGTCTCCGGATCCAGCCTGATTTCAGATGTATCCGGCACCTGTTTTATACATACTAGTAATTCCATGCACTCACCCCTGTCTAAACTCAATGCCCTTGCTGTTGCGCGGATACTTCCAGGCTTTCACAATCGTATCACCGCACAGAACGCGGCATGTGCCGCACTCGAGACAACCCGCAAAATCAAAGACCAAGTCGCCATTTTCCTGCAAGGTATACAGCCCCGCCGGACAACCGTTGACGAGCTTCATTTTCTCTTCCTTGCTGAACCCCGAGCCATCCACCTGAATGTGAGGACACGTTTCATCTACATAATATTTATTGGCACCCAGCCGTTCTTCCAATCTCATAGGGAACGCACCCCTTTCCATGCATCACGAATCAAGTTGATTAAACCTACGTCGCCCACGCGGTGCATTAATTTTTTCATCATCGGCACCGCACCGTCGCCATTGACGGTGAATACATCGCGCATCAGATGATTCACAAACTTCGGATATTCATTGAAAATACGCGGATGAGTAGCGAGGAATTTCGGCATATCCTTATAGAGCTTCAAATCCTTATGAAGCCACGAATTCTTGATATTCTTTTCGTATAGTTTCGGAACGCGGTCCATATTTTCGTCGCGCAGTCCCACATTGACGGCCTCCGCCGCACAGATACCGGACTCGATAGCGAGGTCCATGCCGCGAATCGTATAGCCCAGATTCATGCACATCCTAGCCGCATCACCGATGATGATATATCCCGGACCGCCCAGCTTCGGCATCGAGCGATAACCGCCCTCCGGCACGAGATGAGCGCTGTGTTCCTTCAACTGTCCGTTCTTCAATAACGGCGCAATACGAGGATGGCTTGTGAAAGCAGTGAGCATATCGTCCACGGAACGACTAACGGACCCGATGTCATCAATGCCCACAACCATGCCTACAGACATGCTGTCTTTATTGGTGTAAATAAAGCCGCCGCCCAGCAGCCCGTCCGTCATGTCGCCCAAGGTAAGCCATGCCATACCGTCATCACCGGTCAGCATGAGCCGATTTTCAAGGTCCTCTTTCTTGAGCTTATACACCTCTTTAACACCTACGGCCATCGTCTTCGGATCCGTAGGTCCCGTGAGCCCCGCTTCTTCCAACAGAACCGTATTGGCACCTTCAGCGATGATGACGAGCTTTGCATAGACTTCGTCATCGTGACAGCGCACGCCCACAACGCGGCGCTTTTTGCCTTCCCCTTCGGTGATGAGTTCCGTCACCTGTACGTTCGTTACGAGAAGGGCACCCTTTTTCTCCGCCTCTTCCGCAAGCCATTTATCGAATTTCGCACGCAATACGACATACGACTCTTCGTTCGGCTTCACATCCTGATAACTATATTCAACAGTCGTCATTTCATCGCCTGCACCGATGGAAATGCGTTCTTTCGTCACCTTTCTCTCAAGAGGTGCACGGTCTCTGAAATCCGATACGATGCGTTCCAAGGAATGGGTATAAATACGTCCTCCCATCATATTTTTAGCACCCGGTGCGGTACCTCGTTCGATGAGCAACACTTTCACCCGTTTCTCCGCCAGACGCAACGCCGCGGCAGCCCCTGCAGGCCCTGCACCGACGACGATCACATCAAATGTTTCATTTCGATCAATTGCCATATACTCAGCTCCTTTTGATGAAAGCTTGAACTTACATAAGTCTATATAATATATATTCACGATAAAGACCTAAAATACCTGCCCAACATACCACAAAAGTATGAAAGTAATCTGTATTCATGAATATAAAATGTAAGATTCCGTTAAAATTGTATAACCGGAATATACTTTCACATACTTATTCATGCGATATGTTTTTAAAGTGTGCAATAAAATTCATCAATTCGTGAAATTTATAAATTTTTCTAGCTTTCACAAATAAAAAGGCGTATGATAAAAGTAGCAAAAACCGTATACGGAGCAACACGCGTATAATTCGACCGCATAATGCAAGACCACGGTCAAGGTTAGGCACTCATTATTTTGGAATTACCAGAGGAGGCCATATGGACCCGTTAAGAATCTTGAAAGCATTATCAAATCCACATCGGTTAGACATTATATTGTGGCTGAAGCACCCGGAGCAAGAATTTGGTGTACAGGTACACGCTAACACCCTCATCGATTTCCCGCACAGCGTCAGTGTTAAAAGCATCCAGAAGCGCTGCGGCGTATCGCAATCATCTATTTCTACATTCATGAGCATCCTGGAAAGTGCGGAACTTGTAGAATCCCGAAAAATTGATCAATACACGTATTTCCGTCGCAACGAACCGGTTATCCGCGAATTCGGCAGCTGGTACAACAAGGAAGTATCCATCCAGAACGACGACGTCGAAAAATTGCTGCAAACCGTGAACCTGGAAGACACATCGTACCCCATCGCAGAGGAGTCGGCCCTCTCTAGCGAACGTCCGGCTATGGAACTGCGTACTAAGGGGAGTCGCGATGAAGATGAGAATAGATAAATCCATACGAATGATACAAACAAAAGAGCAGTAGCAATGAGGAATTTCTCATATGTTACTGCTCTTTTCATATTCACAAGCATCAAAATAATTTATTTAATGAAATTCTTTCAAATACTCAACTAGCAATCGATATGCATCTTTCATACCGACTTCTGCCTTCCACCCAAGGTTTTCTAATTTATCCGTATTCAAAAAATACTTTACAGTCGGTGCATATCCATAATTATTTACCGTTGGAATATCAAATTTAACCGAAATCTCCCCGTTTGCCACTTCATCAGCAACTAAACAGGCAATTTCATATATACTTCTTGTCTCCTTAGCATTACAAATATTATAAGCCTCACAAGATTCACCGGACTTCAGCAATACCAAAAGAGCCGTTAACGCATCCATAATATAACAAAAATTTGATAAAGATTCACCTTTTGTGTGTAATACAATGTCTGAACAATTCAAAACACTCTTAGCAAACTGCATAGAAACTCGATTATCTTCAACCGGGATTCCCGGCCCAAATGTTTGAGCCAGTCGTGCAATCGTTACAGACACACCATATTCTTCAGCATAAGCATTACAATAGCATTCACAAATACGCTTTCCCTCAGAGTAAGAACTGCGGACATCTAAATGGTTAATATATCCTAAATCCGCTTCTGTCATTTGTTGCTTATCGACTAGTTGAACACCATACTGCTCCATGGATGATAAATAAAGCATTTTTATAATGTTTTTTCGTCTACCTAATTCAAGACAATCAACAGTATTACCAATAGAAGCATGCAATGTCTCAACCGGATTTTCAACAAAATATTTGGACTGTGTCGGTGAAGCCGTATGCACAATATAATCAATAGATTCGTTTATACATGATAACGCTTCCGAAGTATATATAAATTGATCATTATCATGCATATCCCAGTATAGTTGTCGAGCCTTATTAATATTCCTTACATGCCCAATAATTTTTATATCAGTAGACAGCAACCTATTAGCCATAAGCATCGATTTGATCAGCATCGAACCTATTAATCCGGTCGCTCCGGTTACCAATATCGTCTTATCACTAAAATATCTATATAAATCTACATTTTTACAAACGACACGTTCCAATTCATGTATCAAAACAGTATCCATACCTAAGCCTCTAGCCATACCAACTATAAACCGATAACATTCAGACTATCTTTTACATCCAGATAGGCTTTAAATGTATAGAAATCTATAGGAGTTGTAATTTTAATATTTTCAGCCGGTCCTTCAACCAAAAATAAATCGTTATTATAATATTGCATCATAGAGGCAGAATCTATAAATTCCAAAGATTCTTTATTAGCATTTATATGAGCGTTATAAATATCGCGAAGGAAAAAGCATTGCGGAGCCTTAGCTATAACGCATTGTGAACGTTCTAAAATTCTACCGATTTGATTCGTATCCTCTTTTCTTATGAAAGTTGTCTCTGTTGCAGGTGCTACTGTTATAGCATTCCCATGATCTTCAACAGAAGTGATACAATTTTTAATTAATGTATCATCGATAATAGGTCGTACTCCATCATGAAGCAATACTATATCGGTTTCCGAGAATAAGCGTCGACACTCGGTCAAGCCTAAAAAGATAGATTCTTGACCTGTATGCCCTCCCGGCACCACAGAAGCTACCTTAGTCAAAGAAAACTCTTTGACTAAGGAATTTACTTGCTGAATAGCCCGTTCTAACGACACAATAATAATATGATCAATACTTGCACTCTTTTGAAAATGCTCCAATGTATGTACTATTATGGGTTTTTGATGCACTTCTAAAAATTGTTTTGGTGTTCCCGAAGAACTCATACGCTGTCCCGTACCGCCGGCAAAAATAACCGCTATATTCATACACCTGTCCCCCTTACAATTATACGAATCCATCAATCAGTTGCACTATGAATCATATATGCAAAGGATGCAAACGGAGCAATATCGCTCGGAATGAGACGATGCGATTTAGGAACATAAATCATATCTCCATCCTGCAATGCGATATTTTGTTTAATATCCTGTTTCTTTATGAAGCTTTCCAAATCAACTTCACGTACATATACAGTATCATCAATGACACGAACGACCTGAATATGGCGAGGTCTAGCCTTTCTCGCCGTCCCTTGTGCGCTTGAAATCGCCGCGAATACATTCATGTAATCGGCTCCTAATTTGTAAATACCAGGTTTTGGCACTTCACCCATTACATAAACCTGTCGGCCACCGTATTCCGATACATTGACAGTCACATCCGGTTTATGAATATAATGCGAGAATTTTTCGCTTAATAACGCCGATGCTTCTTGCAATGTTAATCCTGAAAGCTTTACAACCCCCGTATACGGTGTATTAATACGTCCATCCGGACCGATCATTAAGGTAACACCGGAATTACTAGTATTGTCACTAGTCGAGTCAGTAAACCCTAATTCACTGCTAGTGTAACCTAGAACATGTAAATTAATCTTGTCATACTTCGACAAACGATATTCTCCGATATCAGGACGTGCTATGGAGAAGACGCTATCTTTCGGATCGATATACTCACCGTTTTCCAAGACCATCTTCAATTTCTGCTCTTTATTCGGATGTTTAACGGCATTTGTTTTGAAAGTAACAACTTCTCTACCCTTTACACCACTATCGACAACAGAAACATCCTGTACGTTCGGCATATACGGAACAGAAACCTGTCCCATATATTCTCCGGCGCCGCTACCACTGCCGTTATTCATATCTGTATTAGTAGCCGCCATAGCCACATTACATGCTAAACACGCGCCTACAAGAGCCATCAACAACTTACGTTTTCTCATGCTTATCTCCTTAGCAACTCTTCTTTATTAATCCTACTTTCAACAAGAATGAATAAAAAAGATTTTTCTCATAAGAATTAAAATTACTAATCCATTGAACACCAAAATAAATGAAAGAATATAACAGCATGCTAATTACAAGAATGTAAATAGAACTGTTTAAATCGATATGAGGAATCACATACAGGCCTAGAACCGTTAACAGTATCATAACTACGGATAGGCGCGCAATTTGCTTCCAAAAATGAACAATGTTTAAGTTCATATACCGATGATAATACACGTTCATGATAATACCATTGCCTAAAAGCATGGAAAGACCTGTGGCAACAGCACCCCCGGCTATTCCATACATATCAATCCAATAATACGCCAATACGACATTAAGAATCCCGACAAATACGTATACAGCGGCCCTCACATGATACACATTACGAGCCTGCATAATCGCAAGGCCCACATTCTGAATGAGATCAATCGTGAAAGGAACGATAATAATCAGCGTAATCCAATATACTAAATCAAATCCATCACCGACCCAGTAATGAAGAAAGCTATGTCCGAACAATATAAATCCGCTCAAAATCAGCGACAATAAATAAAATTGTAATCTACCGACTTTCAAAAATAAATGCTGAAATTCTTCATCACTACATCGATTCGTCACCATAGCCGTAATCTTCGGCAACAATGTACTGGATACGGCTAGCGAAATATTCATATAGTTAATATAAATCTGACTTGCAATAGCATACATGGCAACGGATTCCGCCCCGATTTTTATACCGATCAGTAACTGATTACTTTGCCAGAACACTTGGTCGACTACAGATACTACAAATAAACTGAGTGAAAGGTTTCGCATAGCCAGGAGAATCTCTGAATCCCAGCCATGATAGACAAAGCGAACCTGCAATACACGCCTGCAATATATAACCTTTACGAGAACCAGCAGCAAATTAAATACCGTTTGTACCAGTACTACACTTAACGCGGTGGGATAAAAGATCAGCACACCCACAATAGCAAAGGGCTGTAATAAAATCTGTATCAAACTGATTGACCGATGAAAGATAAACCGTTCTTCAGATATGATAACTGCATCGAAGACTTTAGATGCAAATAACATCAACAGATTCAACAGTAACAACAGAAATATTTTGTTTGCACTATCAATCATATCAGGAGCTAAGCTGTCCTTAAATATGTAAGGAATACAGTAATACACAACGAGTCCGCAAAGGCTCAATATGACGCCTATTCCTACATACAGCAGCAATGACATGGTTAACAACTTATCAATTCTAACCTGATCTTTCAGCGTTTTATATTTCACTAAAAAACGGGTAATCGTCGCAGACAGACCAAAGTCCAACACGTTAAAGTAGGCGATAATAGAACCCAATAGCCTATAAAGGCCAAATTCAGCCACACCGATAAAGGATAAAAGAATAGGTACATAGGCTAAATTAATAACTGTATTCCCCAATAGTAATGCGTAAGATAGTAAAGTACCTACTTTTCGTTGTGTGGAAGAATTCTGAGACATGTAACCGATCCCCTATTTACAACTATTCGAAAATTTTAAAATTAAAATCATACTCTATATTCATACTGGATGGATACGGGTTCCGCCAACTAGTAAAGTAATCATGTGGAATCCCTTCAATGCCACGTAAAAATACAAAAAAGAAAAATACTAATACTATATAACCCCATTTAAAATTATATATTCTATTCTTAATTTGAAGCTGAAAGACAGTATTTAAATATTGTATTGTATATGACATTATCAAAATAATGAAATACTCAAAATATTTAGTCAATCTTGTAATAGGTAAGGAAAATGAAAATAAAAAATGTCCTAATATACTGATAAACCATATATTAATCAAACCTTTATATTCCGGTTTTAATTTCAAAATAGCCAACCGAGATACAGAAAATAATATAAATTGATATACCATATATAACCCAGTCATATTAACAGAATCTATATCCGAAACATACCCCAGATATCGCCCGTCTATATGCAGCATACCTAATATAACAGACAACAAAGATAATACTATATTCAACTTAAATATACAAAATGCAAGTACAAATACAATAGCATAAATGTACCAAGAATATACTTTTCTAGGAACCCAATACAATACAATTGCCACTATAGCACTATAATGAAATACAACGGCAGCGGCAACAACTAATAAATATCTCCAAAACTTTCGTTGTAAACAGTATTGATATCCCCAAAATATTAAAACTAAACTTAACGCTTGTCGTATACCATTAAGAGAGAAAAAATATTCTGCACATAAAAACAAAGTCAAAATTAATATTTGAATTTCGCTATCTTTAGTATATCGTTGAATTCCTTTCCATAAAAATATCATAATCAATAATTCATAAACAATAAACATTGCTTGATAAGACATATGAAAATAACGAAGGACTTCAACAATAATTAAAAATGACGGCTCAGGATATGCATCATTAAGTGTTACTTGATTAAACAATACAACATACCAGTCATAATCTGTACCGATTTCATATCTGAACATCCCTAAAAATGTAAGTACCCCAATAACAATTATAGGAATAAATTTCTTATATTGAATCGGTACCAGGCGTTCCGCAATGACAGATGAAAACATAAAAATTGCAAGGCCAATCCAAAATACCATAGGATCACCTATTCTTTCATTACACTCATACGTCTAGTATATTGGAAGTAAATAAATCCACCTGCAATTATTAAATATAATAATCCGCCTACAATCATAACATATAGTTTACGCGGCCAAGAATGTTTAACAGGATAAGTTGGACTATTAAGAACACGAATATCCATAGCATCAAGATTTTCTTTAATCTTTAATTCTTCAAGACTTTTAGTTAAAAGATTATATGTATCGGTAGATACCTTTGCATTACGTTGTAACTCTAAAAATTTAACGGATTTTTGTGAAAACTGATTCGATTTTTCAAGGTTTTGTTTACTTAACTCCTCAAGCTTTGTAAGCGCTGCATTAGCTGATTCAACATTATTTTTAGCAACAACTCTTTTTTGTAACAAATCCATTTGTACAGGACTAAGTGTAACATTTTCAGAAGAAATAGACTGCGCTACCGTTTTAGCCAATTGTTTTTCTAAATAACTGATATTTTCTTTTACCTTAACAACTTCTGGATAATCATCGGTAAACTTGAATTGTAATTTAGCCAATTGTTCATTAGCATTAAATAATTCTTTACGTATAGATTGAATCTCAGGATTATCCGCCATCTGGGAATCAATAAGATTTTTATTTTGTGTATCAATCTGAGCTTCAATAGAACTTAAAATAGCTGTATTAGTATTTAATTTAACAGTCTCATCAGATTTCGCTTTTTCATAACCAGCAGCTTGTTCCAATAGCATTTTTTCTTGTTCATTAGGTATGAATACGCCATTTTCTTGTTTATATTTTTCAAGTGCAGCTACATCTGCATCCATTTTATGCTTAGCATCTTCATTCTTTTTTCCCAAAATTTTAATCAACGTAGAATCTTGAGTAGAGCCGACTCCAGCTATAGTATCTTGTAATGAATCCACTACATCTTGTGCTATTCGTTGTGCATTTTCCGGTGAATCGGCTGTAATTGTAAAAGATAAAATAGAAGTTCCTCTCGGATTATCTATTTGCATATATTTCTTTACAAAATCATCTGCATCAAATTTTTCATCCTCTGCATCTGCATTATCCAACTTTTTTATAACAGGATCAATAACTCTACTACTCTTTAATAAGGACATATAATCTAATACAGAATCCCCCGCAGAAATACCTGCCAAAGATAATAGTGCGGAGTTATTAGCCAATGTACTTAATGAACCATTTTGTGGCTTAACTTGAATCATTACACTAGAGGTATATTTTTTTGGAAGTAGAAGTGCTAGCAAAAGAAATATAATTAATATCCCCCCCATTAAGCATAATAAAAGTTTTTTGTACTCTTGAATAATTGCTTTTATAAGTTGATATGAGATAACTTGTGGTTCCATACTAATCCTTTCTAATAATTAATTTAATTACCATATATCTTCACATATACTTTTAAATCGATAGTATATCATTATGAGCCAATACATTTTATATTGTAATAAATATAATATTATTTTTCTCTTAAAACTCAATCTCTTATCGACTACTAAAGGATTTAAATTCGCTAATTTTTTTACTAATTCATAACTTGACTTTATAGTACTCGCATCTTGAAGCTTTATATATTTATTTAATATGCCTATTAACTGATATATATATATAGCATTATAATTATTAATATTATATGTTTTAAGAAATTTATACTCCATATTTAATTTAAAAATTTCATCTTCTAACGTTTTTTTATTCACAGATAAAGTCAATGAATTACTATTCTTACGATGATAATATCTATATATACATTTAGGCTCAATTACATATGATTTAATACGACAATAATAAGAAAAATTAAAAACTTGATCTTCCGCAACAGATAGATTTTCATCAAATCGTAAATGATATTTATCTATAATCTTCTTCTTATACAATTTAATAACTGGACCACGTAATAATTCTAAAAGATTATAATATTCTTGCTGTAAAAACCCAGATTGTTTTGAAAAATAGTTTCGTATTTTTTGTTTATATACAAAACTATTTTCATCGATATATATATCTTCTATAACTCCAATTATAAGATCTGCATCATAAATCAATCTTACAAACGATTCAACATAATTCAAAGATACAGAATCATCACTATCTATAAATAATATAAACGCCCCTTGCGCAATGTCCAAGCCTCTATTGCGAGCAGCACTGACACCGCTATTTTCCAAATGCACTACATGAATATTAGCATACTGTTCTTCAAAACGATCACACAGTCCGGATGAGCCGTCAGTGCTGCCATCGTCAATTAAAAGTATTTCAAGATTCTTATAAGTTTGATGCACTATAGATTGAATACAGCGTTCTAAATAAGGTTTAGTATTATAAACTGGAATAATAATACTAACAAGTGGATTTTTAACTATTTCCATTATTTATTACTCCAATAAATATTAAAATTATAACAACCCATACTCTTTTCATAAAACATACTCATATTTTACTAAAATACTCATATGTTTTACATAATCCACTATGTAAACTATAGTTCGCTTTAAATAATAATTCTTTTTCTGCTTTCTCTGCATTAAGTCTAGAATGCTTAATATCGCCTAATTTTGGTTTTTCATATAATATCTCAATATGTTTACCACTAATATTTTTAAATTCTTCTACTAACATATTTATCGAACTCTCTATATTAGTACTTATATTATATGTCCCAACAAAACTACTATTCATGCCAAGAATGTTAGCATCAACTACATCCTCTACATATATAAAATCTCTAGTTTGCTTACCATCACCATAAATAGTAATCGGTAAATTCTGTGTTATAGCCTTAGCAAATATGCTAATTACACCACCTTCTCCACCATTGCCTTGCCTTGGTCCATATACATTAGAATAGCGATAACATATATAATTTAAACCAAAGGACTCATTATAAATACGAAGATAATGTTCTGAAGTTAACTTTGTTAATCCATAAAATGATGATGGCACACCTACCATAGATTCATTTAAAGGCAAAATGTCAAGATTACCATAAATGGCAGCTGATGAAGGCATCAAAAATTTTTTTACTCCACAAGCAACTGCTGCATTTAGTACATTAATCAGCCCCATCAAATTTATATCACAATCTAAACTAGGATTATTCATAGAAACAGATACTTCAGTTTGAGCCGCCTCATGAAAAATATAATCCGGTTTAAACACCCCTATAACCGAATTCAATTCAGAGTCTCGTATATCCATTTCTATGAATTCCGCTTTTGGATGAACAAAGTCCTTATTACCACTTTGTAAATTATCTATAACTTGCACAATATGTCCATCTTTAATTAATCTATCTACTAAATGTGATCCGATAAATCCTGCACCACCAGTAACGCAAATTCTCATTAAAATTCCTTTCTTTTAAACCGACTCTACAATCTATTATTAACGCGAATTAATA
Source organism: Veillonella denticariosi JCM 15641 (assembly GCF_002959855.1). Classification (GTDB taxonomy): domain Bacteria; phylum Bacillota; class Negativicutes; order Veillonellales; family Veillonellaceae; genus Veillonella; species Veillonella denticariosi. The sequence goes on along the minus strand of NZ_PPDB01000001.1, from coordinate 24,445 downwards.
TAGTAATCTACACATCAAAACTTATATATTTTCCGATACTACAAAAATACATTTATAACTTTCATTATTTATACAGCCAATGCTCTAACTCTTAAAAGCTTTTATAGTAGATATTTTTCGTTTCTCAACAGGAGGAATCTGCATATAATCAGCACCATATAAATTAGACAAATATGAATCATAACAAGAAAAAACTTCCAGTTTCAAATCTTTAAAGGAAACTAATACACGTTTTTCAAAATCAGATTTAAGCATCCGTTCCTTAGCTCCATACACGCCACCTGTAATGGCCCCAACATACTTTGATTTTTTATAATCATATTTCTTAGCTAAAACATCTAAATTACGAGACCAATAACTAGGTCCAAACAACTTAGCGATAAATATTAAACAAGACTTAACAACTGCTCGCCATAAGGTCTTACCTTTTCCTAATTTCGCATCACACAATTCAAGCATTTTACTATAAACTTTTCTCTTTTTATAAATACTTGAAACCTGATTTAAATCATCCGGCAAACCATCAACCGGCATTATATCCATAAATAAATATTTATTTGAATTACTATATGCATCTTCTATATTAATATCTAGCTTTTCGAGTCTAGCAAAAGGGTAAATAGAATTTTTACGCTCAACAGATTTAAGAACATACAACTCATTTAGCACTGTCGGGAATATGGAAACTAATCTATCATAATCATTTCTACTCATACACACATCTATATCATCATCCCAAGGAATAAAATCATGATGTCTTATAGCCCCCAATAATGATCCGCCTGAAAGAGAATACTTAATATCATTCTCCTTACAGAATGAATCAAACTCTTTGAGCATAATATATAGATGGCTCTGAATTTCTTCTATAGTTAGCATCTCAGTATCTCCTAATTCTCAAACCAAACTAATTTCATTTGCTTATGAAATTCCATCTCAGACCAATTCTCTACACCAAATCTAGGTAAAGAAAAACAATTAGTATTAGTATGCACTTGAGCCCTGTTAGTACTAACAGAAAAAGAAAAACCTAACGCTTCAACAATTTCTTCAGTCATCTTATCAAAACTATGTTTATGTCCGAACGGATATGCAAACAAGTCAATATTAATACCTAATAATTTTTCCAAAAATAATTTAGAAGATTCAATCTCATTATATTGTTCATTATAACTCAATAACTTTAAAGCGGGATGATTAATCGTATGTGCACCTATAGTAATTAATTTACTATTATATATCTCCAATAACTCAGAAGACGACATTGTCCTATTTTCAATATTAGGTTCTAAACTGTATTTATCATAAAAATTATTTAAAATCTGATCACGATAATCAGGTTTCAAATTAAATAATAATTTATGTGCTGCATAAAAAGATTCTTGCCGGACTGATTTACTTGAAACATCAAATAAATACGTTTGATTAAAAATATCAAACGATATTGAATCAAATAATTTTTGATTTTTAAAAAATATTGTTTCCAGTCGATCCCACCAAAACTCTTTTATTGAGTCAATTCCAGAGGTAGTAACAAAAATAGTCGCTGGTATATTATATTTTTTCAAAATAGGAAAAGCATTTTTATAATTATCAAAATATCCATCATCAAATGTGATAATCACAGATGGTTCTTTAATCGCCTTATACTTTAAATCTTCAAAAGAAATAACATTATACTGTTCTTTGAGATGTTTTATATGTTTATCAAAATTATCTGGAGTCACATTAATATTAAACAAATCATAATTTACATTATTTATTCTGTGATATAACAAAATTACAACAGGTTTATCTATTATATTATGAATCAAATTAAACGGCGCTTTTCGTTTTCTATAAATAGATCGAGTCCAAGGCATCTTTGCCTTTATATAATTTTTAAAATCCATAATATCTCCTATATAACTGCTCCACAGATTTAATTGCTTCCTTTAGATCATAGCCAGCTGCTTTAATTTGATTTTTATAATCACATGTATTATTTATATGACTTTTTTCTAAAATCTTATTAACCCATATGAGTTCATCATCTATTGATAAAAAATTACATAGCTCAGTTATAGCAACTTCATTTGTAATCGTATCTGATAGCAATATAGGAATCCCTAGTGCCTGCGATTCTATAGCTACCAACGGCATACCTTCAAATAAAGACGGTAATACTATCACATCCATAGTCTGCATTATCTCTACAGGATTGCTTACGTACCCCATAAAAATAACATTTGATTCTATTTCTTGCGCATTAACCAATAACTCTATTTTTTTTCTTTCTATACCATCTCCAAGCAGTAAAAGATAACTATTTGGGTTCATTTCCAACAGCTTTCTAAACATACTAATAATAAAACTATGATTTTTTACAGGTGTAAACCTCCCTATATGCCCTACAACTAAAGCATCTTTAGGAAGATTCAATTTCTGTCTCATTTCAATATATTTATTATGATCTTTATTATACTCATCTAAATCTATTGAATTATTAAATAAATAATAAGAATCACTATTAATGCATTTATCAGAAAACATCCATCTACTTGCCTTTTGAGAGCACCCTATATAAGCGTCAACGATAAAAGGTATAAATAATTTTCCAATCTTATGTAATATGGTTTTTAAATATCGAATTAAAGATCTATTATCATCAATACTAGAACTATGCGCATGTAAAATTATATTATTAAATCCCGCTAATTTTGCTAATAATATAGGCACAATATTAACATATGACTGATGAAAATGTATGATATCATAATTCAATTTTACTAAACGCCTCATGGATTTATAAAAACTCAAAAGTTGATACGGCCTATCAACTTTCATTACATTATTTAAATCATCAAAGCAAGCAATATCATCATAAGTTAATAACATTAAATCAAATTCTTTTTTATCAATATATCTATATAGTTGAAGTACATATGATGTTAATCCACCCATGTCTTTATCTATAGGAAGTTCAACAACCTTAATCATATTCTTCTATTATCTCCCTAACAGCTTTCTCTTTAAAAAGCTTCCTCCTTTTTTCACCCAATTCTGCGGCTCCATAAAGGATACATTTTGTTCCTTATACTCAATGCGATTCGCTTCGAGCCACACATCGAGCAGAATTTCGCTGACAAATCCGTAAATACGAGATTCGTACGCATCATAACCGGAAATATCCACGCGCTTTTCCAACTCCGCCAATATGGAGAACATCCATTCACAATACTGATTATACAAATCCCGACGCATCACAAACATATTGAACATGTGCGCCCATGTACGATTGCAGACCGTCGTGAAAGCGGCACTGTATTCAGGATATCGCTCAGCGATAATCTGCTCCGCCACATCAAGACCTTCACTATGATGAGCATTGTTGTAGTGAGACCTGTTCGTTTCAATATAATATTTGCGCTTATCCGCCACTACCACAGGGTATTGTGAAAGCAATGTTTCCCATTCCTCACCGGTGAGAATCTGGTTCTTTTTATCCTCTACAGAACGCACCTCTTTACGCGTAAAATACCGTCTGTAATGAACAAGACCGATATAATCCGCCTCAAGATTCTTCCATGCCCAATATAAACCCGTCAACTCGCAGTAATTTGCGTTTTTCTCGGAGATATTGTCCCCCGTATGATCCCCAATATAACCAATATCAGATTTGCCAACTCTCCCCACATGGATGGGCATATAGACAGAATCTGTCGGCATCCAATATTGCTTATGAGTGGCTACTAAAATTTTTATATTCACTGTTGTGCTCCTTACACACTATATATTTCCTTACACACGTTCAACAGTTACAGCATATCAAGACAACTACAACTCACAATTTACAAATTAATGTAATACATCAAATATATCTGTAACCTGTAAAAAGATAATTAAACTAATTCTCTTTCAACCAGTGCCAACGCACTCGCAATAACCTTATCCATATCGTAATATTTATATTCCCCTAAGCGGCCTCCGAAGATTACATTCATTTCCGTTTCGGCTTTTTTTACGTACTTGGCGTATAAATCCAGATTCTTTACATCATTTACGGGATAATACGCCTCTTCGCCTATTTTCCAGTCTTTCGGATATTCTTTCGTCACATAAGTAACGGGCTGCGTACCGAATTCAAAGTGCTTATGCTCGATGATACGGGTATACGGAATATCCGCCTCCGTATAGTTCACAACGGCCACACCTTGATGGTTTTCCTCTTCAAAACGCTCTGTTTCAAAATGAAGACCACGATATTCCAATATTCCTTCAGAATACTCGAAATATTCATCGATAGGACCCGTATAAATAATCTTCTTCGCGATGCTTTCATATTCATCGCGATGCGTAAGGAAATCCACGCCCAATCGCACCTCGATATCATCCAGCATTCGCTCAATCATCTTCGTATAACCGCCCATCGGAATCCCCTGATAACGGTCATTAAAATAATTGTTGTCATAGATATAACGAACGGGTAATCGTTTAATGATGAAAGCAGGCAGTTCCGTGCATTTACGGCCCCATTGTTTCTCCGTGTAGCCCTTGATGAGCTTTTCATAAATATCCGTACCAACCCTCAAGGTTCTTCGGCTCACCCGTAATTACCTGACGTTGCTCCGTAATGATCGCCTCCGCCTCTTTCGGCGTGCGTATGTTCCACATCTTGGAAAATGTATTCATATTAAACGGCAAATTATACATTTCGCCCTTATAATTCGCCACCGGACTGTTCACATAGTGATTGAATTCGGCAAACTGATTTACATACTCCCACACATGCTTCATCGATGTATGAAAGATATGGGCACCATATACATGAATATTGATATCATCCTTGCTTTCACAATATAAATTACCCGCCACATGATGACGTCGATCGATGACGAGAACGGATTTACCGCGCTTGTGCGCCTCATGAGCAAATACGGCACCGAACGGACCGGCCCCTACAACTAAATAATCGTATGTCATTAATACGCTCCTTTTCCCTTCACAACGGCCAATACCGTTTTTATCAAATATACAATATCAATCCACACGGACCAGTTATGCACATACCAGGAGTCCATTAACACCCGTTCTTCATAGGTGGTATCACTGCGACCGCTGACCTGCCACACACCGGTAATGCCGGGCGGTACAAGATAGAAATCATTGATATAATCGCCGTATTTCACGATTTCATCTCGAACGATAGGACGCGGTCCCACAAGGCTCATATCGCCCATGAGAACATTCCATAGCTGCGGCAGTTCATCGAGGCTGGTCTTACGTAAAAATTTACCGATTTTCGTAACCCGCGGATCGTCCTTCAACTTGAAGTCCCGCTCCCATTCTTCGCGAGCTTCCGGATATTCCTTTAAATAAATTTCCAACGCTTCCTGCGCATTGGGAACCATGGATCTGAATTTATAGCAGAAAAATTCCTTGCCGCCCTGACCGACCCGTTTATGGCCGAACACGATAGGTCCCGGAGAGTCAAGATAAATCAGCACCGCCACGATTGCGATAATCGGCAGGATCAAGATGCCGCCGCACACGGTGGCCACGATGTCAAAGATGCGTTTCATAATGCGGTTGGATTTGCGAGCCAAATTGTTCTGCACACGCAATACAACAGCCTGTTCCTCCATCATACCGCGAGCCGAAATATTGCTGGCCGGCAATCCGAATAATTCCGGTACGAAGGAAACCCTTTTTACAAGCAGCTGTAAGCGGTTGATTAAGGACACCAGTTTTTTAGATTCAAGACCGGGAGCACACACCAATACAGTGGATACGTTATATCTTTTAATAACGTCCTCCACGTCATTGAAACCGCCCAGGCGCGGATACTTTTGCGCTAATAATGAGGACTTCGGATTATCGTCCACAAAGCCGATAATTTTATAGTAATTAATAAGCATTCTGTCATGATATCGATCAACTAATTCCGCCGTTTTTCCCGCTCCGACCAATAAAATCGGAATATATAATAATTTCAGCTTTATCAATATTTGAATCAATATATATCGTAAAACGACAATATATAACAGTATAAATATATACGATAAGCCGACAAATAAACGGGATACATTGTCGATAATATGCCCGGCATACATCAGAACGATGGATACAACTATACCGATTGTTATGGACCGAAATATAATTTTAATCTTATCCCAATAGGCCTTATCCATATTATATGCACTGTTTAATAACAACACGATAATAAACACTATAGGGGTAGTAACATATCCATAGAAAAAATCTATATGTAAACTATTAGCACCATTCCAGAGCGGCAATGCGGTTCTGATATTATATGCGGAAATAATGCCACATACAATAGCAATATAATCGACGACAATCATTAAGGTCTGTACTAATAAAGGAGGACTAGCCCACTGTTTATTCATAGATTTTTCCTCTCTTAATAAATGTAACGAACAAACTGAATTATATCTTCCATGATAACATAATTTCATTTATTTTTCATGATTTACCTGGAATTTTCTTGTAGATTTCTCTACCGATAATCGACTTTATCTCATACTATAATCATCAACTTCATCTCATGTTATAATAATAGACAGTATTCATAGGTTTCTCACCTATGAACACAAATTATCTCTAATATTTACTAATAGAAGTCTCATTTAGACAGCAAAATAAAGTTTAGGTAACAACATGAAGCTTTCACAAATACATTCAGCCGGTGATTTAAAACAATGCACCGAAACAGAGTTACTGGAAATAGCACGGGAAATACGCGAAGCCATCATTCACAGAACATCGATTCGAGGCGGCCACGTAGGTCCGTCATTGGGCGCTACAGACATTATTCTTGCGCTTCATTACGTATTTAACTGCCCCGGCGACAAGATCATATTTGATATATCCCACCAGAGTTACGCTCACAAAATATTGACCGACAGGCTCGAAGGGTTCACGCAGGAAAATAAATTCAGCACCGTTTCAGGTTACAGTAATCCACGTGAAAGTAACTGCGATCTGTTTCACCTGGGGCACGCATCCACCGCCCTCAGTCTGGCGTGCGGGCTCGTAATCGGTCGCGACCTCAATCAAACAAAGGAAAACATCATCGCGCTCATCGGGGATGGTGCATTATCCGGCGGCGAGGCCTTTGAGGCCTTAAATCATCTCGCTACGCTACGGTCCAACTGCATCGTGATCATCAACGATAACGACCGGTCCATCGCCGAAAATCACGGCGGTTTGTACACCCATTTAAAAGAATTGCGGGACACGAACGGAGCTTGTACGAATAATATGTTTAAAGCCCTCGGCTTTGATTACCGCTATATCGAAGAAGGCAACTCGGTCTTATCATTAATCGCGGAATTTAAATCAGTAATAAATTATCCACGCCCCATCATCTTGCATATCCGCACGACGAAAGGGTTCGGTTATAAAGCGGCGGAAATGGCGCCGGAAGACTTTCACAATCCGTCATCATTCGACGTCACCACAGGCGTAGTCAATAAAAATTATAATAATACATACGAAGCTATCGCCGCAAAGGAATTAATTGCCGAGTTGGAAACAAACAAATCGGCCAGCCTCATCACGGCGGCCACGCCCGGAGGATTTTGCCTGACGCCTGAGGTTCGTCAGAAATTGGGCCCTCAATATATCGATGTGGGCATCGCCGAGGAACATGCCATGACCTTATTGGCCGGCATCGCTCACGCCGATGCAAAGCCGATTTTACCGATATACAGTACATTCCTGCAACGGGCTTACGATCAGCTGATAAACGACGTATGCATTAACAACAGCAACGCTTTGATTCTCGTATATCGCGCCTCCATTTACGGTACAAAGGACATCACGCATCTGGGATTCAGCGATATTCCTATGCTCACCAACATACCGAATCTGACCTATATTGCGCCTGCCACGGCGGAGGAATTACAGGCGTCCATTCAGTTTGGCTTGCAACATCATGATTATCCTGTCGCCATACGGGTTCCCGTAGGGACACCGAATCACGAGCCTCTTCAGACACAAGGCATTACGGATGTTTCCATCCGCAGCTGGGAAACCGTCCGGGAGGGCAGTGAAATCGCCATTATAGGTGTCGGTAACTTTTACCGACGTGCCATTTCCCTGGCCGAGGCGGTGAAAGCAAAATATGCTATCACACCGACCGTGATAAAGCCGCTTTTGATATCGGAACCGGATACATTTCTGCTCGACCGATTACGGAAAAACCATTCTCTCATCATCACGCTGGAGGACGGCGTCATTGACGGCGGCTTCGGACAGAAAATTGCCGCATACTATGGCAGGCAGAACATCAAGGTCATGAACTACGGCATTCAAAAAGGTTTCTATGACAGATATGATCCCGATAAATTACTGCGAGACAATCATATGGAAATTGATCAGATACTGCAGGATATCATGCTACAAATCTAATCATGGATACACTCACTTCGGGCTCTTAAACAGAAAAGTGCTCTACGTTTACAACACTCGTAACTGTAGAGCACTTTTATTTTCAGTACGACTTATTCAGTTCGTTGTGCCTCATAGGCTCTAAACAGTTTAGATAACAATTCCGGTGCCAGGCGCAACAGTTCCGGATCTTCACAGAACGACACGCGAAGCTGCGTTCTGCCCGGATTGTCTTCCTTACCACGACCGCTGTAGAAGCCGTTCAGCGGCGCCATGAGCAATGTATATTCCTTGCCGTCATCCAGACTGACCGCACCGTGTTCGGCGCACCAGGACGCGAACTCTACACCGTCAAAGCCCGGTTTCGCTTCATTCCGCACGTCGATAACGAAGTAAATGGACGCTTGCGGTCTGGACACGATAAAGTTCGGTTCCACCTCTTTGAAGCCTTTATGGAGCTCAAAAATCATCTTACGGTAGTAATCCCGCTGTTGTTCATACCAATTGTGCAGCTGTGCATGCGACTCATGAGCCAGTGCACCGAAGATATATTGCCCCAATGTATTGGCACTCAAATTCGCCGTATATTCGGCAACGGATTTTTCATAGCACATCTTATTATCCGTAATGATTGCCCCTATGCGCAGTCCGCACGCATTCCACACCTTGCTAGCTGTTTCAAGGCTGATTCGGCGGCCTTCAATGCCGGGTACGTCCTTATCGGTTAACGCCCAGATACTCGATGTTTCCTTGCCTTTTTCATAAGCCAGTTCACGATACGCCTCATCGGAAATGATCCATAAATTATGCTTTACACATAACTTCGTATATTCGATAAGGGTTTCCTTGCTGAACAGCTGTCCCGTAGGATTATCGTAAGGAATGATGAGCAGTGCACCCGGTTTCGTTTCTATGATGCGCTGCTCCACCGTTTCTACGGACGGCAGTTCAAATTCGCCTTCTTCATTGAGTTCGCGCTCAACGGTAACCGTCTTACGTCCGATGCGATGACCTACCGCATCATAATTCGTATAAGACGGATTAAACATCAACAGAGGTCGTTCCTCTTCTCCGGCACCGCCACAAACACCGAGCATGATGATTTCCATCGCCATTGATGCCCCATCCGTAACAAGCACATCAAGTCCCGTCGTATCAAAGCCCTGACTGCGCAGAATATGAAGGAACGCTTCCCGACATTCCTCGGTTCCCGTCGTCGGCACATACGGAACAATACCCGATTGAAACGGACTGTCCGGTCCGCCCAGATTAAATAAACGACGCTGCATGGCGGGATGCATAGGACGCATAACATTGCCGATGGAACCGTTCACCAGAATCGGCGGGTTCTTGCGCTCTAAAAATTTAATTTGTCCTAGTCGAATCCCTGACGGCTTGCGAGCCATCATATAAGGGGATAAGATTGGTTGTTCCGTCATAGTACAATCCAACTCCTCTTTAATACAATTTACGCCTCTAATCATACGAGTAGCAACACATATATCATATATTATAGTGCTTTAAGGTGATAAAATCTACAATTTTCTACTCCTAGACAAGGCTCTCTCTTTTGCAAGGACTATACTAACAACCTTTTCTGAATGATTTATGATACCAATGCTCATCCCCTACACGCCGCAGCCCTGTACGACGCTATATTGTGAAAGTATATCAAACTTTCACAATGCTACCTTATGTGACATTACGGCCTCTGAGCAGCATCTGATAAATGGATCAGAACGTAACCTCCATGCCGACTCTGAAGTTACGACCTTGACCGGTCCACCAGTCGCCGGGATTACCGTAACGAACATTGGACTGTTCCGCATAGTACGTGTTGAACAGATTATTCACGCGCCCGAATACGGTTATATTGTCATTGACGCGATAGTTGGCGCTGAGATCTGTAATCCAGTACGTCGATTTAGGGAATGCATTCGCCCCGGTGCCCGGACGGTCGATATTCCCGCGAATATCAAGATGAGCGTCCCACTTGGCATCGTTATAGTCAAGACCCGCATTAACCGCATGTTTCGGCACGTATCCGTCCACATTGGCACGTCGTGTCGGTGTCGCATCAATGTGCGTATAGGTATAGCCGACGCGAGCGGACAGATGATTCGTCAACTGCTTGCGTAAATCTACCGATACGCCATGGGCCCGTTCCGTATCAAAATTGCGATACTGGCCCGTGAAAGTTGCCGGATCCGTCATAACCCAGCCGATTTTATCCTTCGTGCGGCGCGTGAAGAAGTTAAGATTTCCGTTCCACGTACGTCCGAACTTATGATGTACACCGAGATCCCATTCACGACCGCTTTCAGGTTTCAAGTTCCGATTACCGTTATACCCGTCAAACAGCTGATACGGAGTCGGTGCCAAGAAATATTCATTATACGCTACGTACACATTGGTACGCTCATTCACATCATACCCTAAGGATACATGTGGCGATGTATGCGTTCCGAATGCGGAATGATGGTCCACGCGAACACCCGGCGTCAACGTCCATTTAGGTGCGAACTTCCAGGCATCCTGCACGTAGTACGAACTATTCGTCAACTTGACGCCGTTCATGTTGAGGACCTTGTCCTGACGCCAGTCAAAGCCACCTATAACGGTATGATCCTTGCTGCGGAATGTCACCTGATCCCCGACAGCACGTGTTTTTACGTCCGTCGTGTATCCGTCATAAGTCGTTTTATAGTGATTATTCATACCATATAACTGATGACTCCACTTGTCGTTGATCTTGCTGTTCCATACGGCGCGAAGGGAGTCATTGGCTTCATGGCCGTATCTGAGTTGATTCAACTGCCCCAAATGATTGGAATACATCACATCGCCGCGATATGTATCATAGGAAATGCGCACATCATTATTCTTATCGATTTCATTACCGATCATGAAAGACATGTTATGACTGTTTCCATGTTGCGGAATACGCACATGATGGGCATCCTTATAACTTCCGATAATGTCCTTTTCATAGCCTAAACGCCAGTACCATGTATCCTGACGACCTTCATTCATCAACGCGTACTGCTCCAGATCATAGCTGCCGCCCATGATACGGGCCTTTGTTCTGACGCCCTGCTCAGGCTTCGCGGTGATTACGTTAACGACGCCGCCTACAGCACCGGACCCGTACAATGTGGACGCCGCCCCGCGCAATACTTCAATGCGTTCTATACCTTCCATATTTTTAAGGATCGTCATCGGCGGATTAACCCCGGCCGCATTCATGTTGATACCGTCCACCATGTATAGAACCTGATTGGATCCGTTGATACGGAACACATTGGAATTCGTATACCCTACACCGCCGCCGTATGTATTGATATCCACGCCCGGCGCTATGCGCAACGCTTCATTCATATTCGTCGCATGACGTTCTCTCACATCGTCTCCGCTGACAACCGCTACGCTGGCAGGTACTTTTGAAAGTTCCTGCTCGCTTCTCGTCGCCGTAACGACAACCGTATGCGTTTCTTTCACGTCATCAGGTTCCTCACCTTGCACCCCGGGAACCGTGAACATACAGCCGCTGACTAAGATCATCGCCACATAAGCGGCTAATTTCTGATGTTTAAATGCTTTCATCATAACCTCCACATTACTACACACACCAAAAAATATGCAACCAAATCGATGTATATGCATCGTCGGGTTTACATCACTGTACATTGTAAATATAACGCGTCATATCGAGCATCGCCTTCGTCATGAACTGCGAATAACTCATGAGCATGCGTGCATCCACCGTGTGGACGCGATGGTTCTGAATCGCTTTCACCCCCTGCAACGCGGGATCCGAGTATAGCTGGTCCATATTCACCTCAGAATATTGATCCTGATTATACGCATCCGAAGGAATGATTATCACATCCGGATTGATCCGTATCAAATCCTCCCTCGTTCCGTTATCCGTGAGGCCCAAACCGATTGCAGCGGCACCATTTCTGACATGCATATACCCGCACATATCGTCAAAGGTGGAACCTTTGCCGCCGGTCATCCCCAATCTCGTGTAGAGTACGGCTACCGGTTGCGCCTTATCGGCATGAGATGTTACAATGCCGTCGATTTCGGCCAGATCCTTATCCATGGCTGCAATCAGGGAATTATCGGATGCTCTCAGTACCTTGGCAATCTCACCCATCACCTCTTTTGCCTCTTTCACCGTTCCCGGCGTTTTATATACGTATAAAGGTATATTCATACCTCGTATTTCGTTAATATTCTCCGGCGATACCCAGTCCGGCATGATGACCAGGTCCGGTTTGACCGATAACAGGGATTCGCTGCTGGATTTCACGCGCCCCTTGACATGACTCGATGCATCGGGCACATTGTTAGGCAGCGTTCCTATGGCCGCCACTCTGTCCGGTGTCACCATGGACAACACGATATCCTCCGTACTGACACCGATCGGCACGATGCGCTGCGGCCGTTCCGATATGTTGACCGCGGTACCCGTCGCATCCGTCATGGTGAAAGCCCCTGTATTCTGCTGATTACTTTGCTCGGGACCGCACCCGCATAGCAGAACCATCAGCATAAAAATAATACCGAATATACTCCATGTTTGTTTTATGCCGATGGATTTCATACCCATGTCTTTCATAGCGCAGTCCTTTCTACAGATATAGGCGTTACGTCCTGAATTCTGTCGCATCTCTGGCGCGGTGCGCCATCCGTGATTATTATTTCATTCATAATGTTGTCCTTTCTATAAATATAGACATGGATTCATCTATCTCCGTACTGCGCCGGTACGGCGTAATATCCGTCGTCCCTTTAGGAAATATGTAAATGCGCTGCTGCTTGAAATACGGGTCATCGTATACGGCCGACGAAAGGTGAAAGGCGCTGTGCAGATAATCCGCCGTCAATACATCGCGAGGGTTTCCGGTCGCCATAATTTCACCGCCCGAAATAAGTACCAGTTTCGTACAGTATTTTGCGGCCAGTTCCAAATCATGAACAACGATTAAAATCGTTTTCCCCTGCTCACAGAACCTGCGCCCCTGATAGAAAATATCATCCGCATAGACAAGATCGAGCGCCGCCGTCGGTTCATCGAGGAGCAGCACATCCGTCTGTTGCGCCAAGGCCTTCGCAAAAAATACGCGCTGTCGCTCACCGCCGCTCAACGATTGAATGGAGCGGTCTCTCAAATGCCATACGCCGGTTTCCTTCATCGCTTCCTCTACAATTCGGCGATCGTCAACACCCTCCTGCTGCCACCACTTTAAATATGGGTAGCGTGCAGTCATCACGATATCCTGCGCTTCGTAACCGAAAGAAACGTTTACGGACTGCTGCATATACGCTACCCGACGGGCAATCTCCTTTTCTTTCATGGATGACAAATCGTCCCCGTCCCATAGAATGTGTCCTTTCTCAAGGGGATAGAGCCCGCGCAAGGCTTTCAGCATCGTCGTTTTACCGGAGCCGTTAGGCCCGATGATGCCTACAAATTCCCCCGCCTGCACGCCGAGAGACGCGTCTTTCACAATCGTACGGTCCCCTAACGAGACAGATACGTTCTGAACATCCAGTTTCATCATACCCCTCCCTTACGGCGCAAACGATGCAGTAAATATAGGAAATACGGCGCCCCGAGCAATGCCGTCATGATGCCGACGCGGATTTCCACCGGCTGTACCACGACGCGGCCCAGGGTATCACAGAATACCAGAAACAGCGCTCCGCCCACGGCGGACATAGGCAGCAATATGCGATGATCGGGCCCGACCAGCAGCCTCACGATATGCGGTACCACTAGGCCCACAAAGCCGATGAAACCGCTCACGCATACGGCGGTCGCCGTAATGAGCGACGCCAGGAACAGAAATAAAATCCTGTACAGCATCACGGGCAGCCCCAATGCACGGGCCTCCGTATCGCCCAGAACGAGCACGTTCAGATGGCGCCCGAGCATCATAAGAATGACGCTGCCGACCGTAATCGGCCCCACTGCGAGCAAGACATGGTCCCAACGTCTGAAATCGAGGCCGCCCACCATCCAGAACAGAAATTCTCTGAGGCGATATTCATTAATCATCGTCAATATGCCCGATGTGAAAGCCCCCAGCAGCATGCTGACCGCTACGCCTGCGAGCAGTAAGGTCGTCGTATCGAGACGGTTATTGCGCCATGTCAGCATAATCGTAATGCCAACCGACAAAAAAGCGCCTACAAAAGCGAATAAAGGCATATAAAACATGCCGAGTGAAGTCATGCCAAATGCGATGGCGATAACGGCACCCAGTGAGGCCCCTGCGGAGACGCCCATGATGCCGGGATCCGCCAAAGGATTTGAAAATACCCCCTGCATGACGGCACCGGCCAACGCCAATGCGGCACCGACCAATAGCCCGATCATGAGCCGCGGCATGCGAATAAACCACAGTACGGACTCCTGCTCCGCACTGATAGGCTCCGCAAATGAAATCGGAATTCCGATTCCGTGCAGAATACTCTGCAGACCGCCGCCGACGGGTATCATGATCGTTCCCACATGCAGGGCCAATATGACACATATACCTAACGCGACAGCGATTAAGGCTGCCGCCGTATATCCTTGATGCCGTTTATTCATGAAAATTCCTTTCTAATTGGGGATACACAATATACATAATAGAAAGCATCGCTTCCCCGATATGTTGATTTGATGCATATAAATATGAAGCGGGCAAAGACTGAACTTGATTATTTTTCATCGCAGGCAACGATTGGAAGGCCGGTGTATTCAAAAATCTATCTGACAAGCCTTTATCCATGCCCTTATAAGAAGGAATAAAAATATAGTCCGGATTCATCTCTATGACCCGTTCATCCGTAAACGATGTATGAGGTGCATATCCAGCCGCAGACGGTGCATTATAAATGCTCATATAGCGGCACATATCATCAAATAAACTGCCCGTTCCCGTATATCCATCCATGGAGGAGACAAATAAAACGCGACGACGTTCATTCAAAGGGATAGTCTTTCCCAGTCTGTCAAGCTCAGCAATTTGCTTATGAATTGTATCCACATGTTCCCGTCCGATCTCAGCTTCATTAACGATTTCAGAAATGTCCTGTACATTGTGAATCACTTCATCCACCGTTTTTCCTGTATTAACGACGACCGTAGGAATCCCCACATGCCGTAGGCCTTCAATGACATCACTTGTTATATATTCAGGGGCAATTACCAAATCCGGATGTAATGCGATGATGCGTTCTAATGAATAGGAGCGCATTCGAGTCTTAACCTGTTTCGCCTTTTCCGCCTCCATCGAGTACTGTTCATACGTTGACAAAGAACTGATACCGGCAAAACGATCCGTATCTACGAGGCCAAGTAAAATCGTATCATATGCTGAAGACAAGGCTATAATGCGTTTTGGATGATCCGGTACAGCCACCATAGCACCGTCCGCACTTTTTACAGTTCTATTATATACGGTATTTCCGGGTTCTACGCTTGGACCGCATCCAGTAAGGCAAACACAAAGGAGAAATATCAAACTTAAAATATAATACCATCTCTTATATTTCATGATGTCACTCCTTATGAAAGTCTATGAACGGCTTAAAACTATGCATCTAAACAATATCAATATGCCTTCTAATGTAGGATATTGATACATTAGAATTTTTGAGTATAAGTAATCTGATAGTTGAAAGGTTCATCCCAGTATTCCCAATCTCCATTGGAAATAACATTATGACGGTTAAGAATATTTCGCGCATCAATGCGTAGCGATGAGGATTCATTAAATTGATACCCTACATACGCATTCCATGCCACGAGATTAGGGTTGATACCGCCATCCCGGTTTTTCATGCGTTTCGTCACAAAATTAAAGGATGTGCCTGCAAGCCACGTAGGACTCGTATAATGCAATCCACCGGTAAATTGTAATTTCGGATTAGCTTGCTTCCAATAAGACTGATCAATTTCCATCTGTTTCGGATTCGAATAGGATACACCAACATTAAACTTCAATCGATCGGATAATAATCGCCCATATTCGGCTTCTATACCTGCATTACGGTAACGCCCGCCATTGACACGAATTGTCATCCTACCATCTGTATCAGGCTTCCATGCGAAGAAATTTTTAAAGTCCATATAGAATAGAGCTACTTTCCAACTATCTTTTTTGGAAATATGTTTATATCCTAATTCATAATTCCATCCCTCTTCAGGCTTCAAATTCCGACCACTTACGGAATGAAATTGATTGCTTACCCGTTTAAAAGTATCGCTCAAATTAGGCATAGTAAAGGCTTTCCCCACATTTACATAAAGTGAGGATTCCTTATTAATAGAGTGAAGCATCTGGAATTGAGGCGTAAGTACATGTTGATCTTTTACAGGATCCTTAATATCCGTATAGCGAAGCCCTAAAATAGTTGTCCACTTCGGATTTATCTGATAAGAATAACTGCCATAAACAGCATAACTGCTACGGTGAGGATTTGCATAAACAGGACCGGACTCCGTCTTATATGTCTCCCGTTTTCCCAATATACCGACGATTAAATAATCCTTACCGCCTCTAAAGTCCCATTCATGTTGAATATCAATGCCATATTGACGAGCAATATATTCGCTGTCGCTAGGCTTATAAATATGACTGCTATGAACGCGATTCCATCCGCTCAAATCCCGATCATTATAAAAGATTGTGCCCGTCGTGGTTCCATTTTTATATATCAATGATACTATATTCTTATCGTCTTTATATTTATATGTCGTAGAATGCTTTGCACGCTTTATCGCATTGCTCTCCGTGCTAAGTTGAGTAAATGCGGATTTTGATTCGGAACGGCTGTAATTTAACGTCCAATGATCAGATAACTTGCCGCTGAAGAATAGACCTAATGTATTTCCCTTTTCACGAGCCGTATAGTATTCATACCCCTTCTTACGAAGTCCTATATCAGAGCGAACCGGTGTTGACGGATCTTGACGGCCGAAATAATTACGATCTACAGCGACAAAAAACTTTGGTGTACCATAGGAAACATTATAACTTTTACTCCCCATATTACCGATGCCGACGGAAATGCTGCCCCCCTCCTTATCAGGCGATTTCGTAATAACGTTCACAACACCGCCCAATGCTTCAGAGCCATATAATACGGATGCCGCGCCTTTTACCACCTCAATATGATCGATAGATGCTACAGGGATGGAACTGAGCCCCCCTTTGCCGTTAAGATTTACAGGCACTCCATTAACGAGAATTAAAGCACCTCTTTCAAGACCGCGGATATTAGTACGACTATCCATTGCCCCGTATTCAAAGCCGGATGCCCCATAGGAAAACGACGTAACACCGGGTATATCGGTAACAGCATCAAATGCATTTTTAGCACCGCTATTCTTCAAATCCTCATGCGTGATTACGCTCGTAGCCGCCGGCGTATCCAAATCAAGCTGCTCCGTACGGTTAGCCGTGACATTTACCGTATGAACCTCCTTGACATCCTGCTCCGAAATATCAGCCGCCACACCGACCTGAATCTCTAATAATACCGCTAAAATACTTGCACATAATGCCTTTCTACGGGTATTATACATGATTATACCTCCCTATACACACCTTAATATACACATAATCTTATATCTCCAAATACATTATTTGAACTTATACACCACATCTACTTCAATAGAGATAGATTCTCCTGTTGAATTTTCTATCCCCCCTTGACTCGACACTAAGGCATATCCCGCTTTATCCAAAAGACTTGATCCACTACTATTAATTATCTCTGCAGAATCGAAATTACCGTTGGAATCAAAAACAACCTTAAATGTTACAGTACCGGTTATACCCCTTCTAATCGCCTGATCAGGCATAACCGTATTCTCTCTAACTCGTTTCATATATTCAGCCGTATTAAACGTACCCTTACCCGGTTGAGAGTCCGGTCCCGGAGGTCCATAGGAAGGCCCTTTTCCCTCATCTTCAAAACCTCCATGCCCCTTAGTGTGACTTATACCCGGTCCGGGCTGATTATGTTGCCCCGGGTTTCCTACCGGTGCTTTTATATCACCGTTTACATTAACCGGTGCCGGTTCGTTACCGCCTAAATAGGGATTAAGTTCTTTCAGTCCCGGTGCAGGCTTTCCGGATAAATCAGGCAGTACAGAACCCGATTTGCCGCCGGCCGGGCCATGGTCTGTCGGCAATGGTGTTTCCTTCTTTTCAACCTGCTTTTTTTCCGGCTCCTCATATTGACTCATGTCCAAATCGACGACCAGGTCCTTATGAGTATGGCTGAAATCTTTCAAATGCTGTGCCCAATCGCCAACACAGCCCCAATACAGGAGGTTTACCACAATCGCTGCAGCCAACGGAATTCTATAGCGTTTATTCAGCATGGAATCACTTCCGTTCCGTAGCAACGCTGACATATCTAGCGCCGCTCAACTTGAGGTTATCCAGGATTCCTATCACATCTTTATACGGCACATCCTCTGAAGCGCGAACAACGAATGCCTGTTGCGGCTCCTTTGACACCAGCTGTTGAATTTCCGCCCCCAATTGTGCAGGCACAATTTCCCGTTCATTAATATACATCTTATGCGTTGCCGTAAGAGAAATGGTAACCGGTTCAATCGTCTTGGCCGTCGATGACGATGCTTTAGGCAGATTCAACGGTATTTGCTCCTCCGTATTCATATACAAAGTGCTCATCATAAAAAACACGAGGAGGAAAAATACAATATCAATCATAGGAATGATCATGATGGACGGTTCTTTTTGTATACCTATCGAACTGCGTTTCATTTCATATGACTCCTGTTAAAGATATCCAAAATCGATCCTAAATTTTGTTCCAATACGGAAATATTCGTATTTACCTTATCGGAACACCAACTGTAAAAAGCCAATGCCACGATCGCCACGGATAAGCCCGTCGCGGTAGCAATCAGCGCCTCCGATACGCCGCCGGTAATCACCGTAGGGGCTCCTATATCACCGCCAACAGCGGCAAAGGAACGAATCATACCGACAACGGTCCCCAATAACCCCAACAAAGGCGCCATCGTAACCATCATATTAAGCCAGTTTAATCCACGTTTTAAACGAGCGTCCATGTAAGCCACCACATCTTGTAAGCGGTTCTCCAAACCTTCAAGATTATAAACGGAGTCAATAATAGGCGACATAAATTCAGATAACTCCTGTCGGTCATTATCGATAGCCTGCTGTAATACGTCCCAATTCTTTTCCGCCTGTGCCTGATCGATGCAAACACGCAACGCCTCCAGTTCATCGTTGATCTTTCTATAGGTGCGTATCCGTTCAAACAGAATTGTCCAAGCCGCTACCATAAACAATACCAAAGGATACATAACGGCCCCGCCGGCATTAAATAAATGAATTGCATATTCCATAATAGCCTCCATGCATTTAACCACATTAATCAAAAAAACTGTTAACAAATCGGATTACTTTATATACCAGTAAAATAGTTCATTTTAGATATAACAAAAAGCATATCTATGCAATAGATATGCTTTATTACTGACTCCACGCGAACTTATCTACTGCAGACAGCCAAATTTGGAAAATCCGAATAACATATAATAAGACAGCTTAAGTATTTCTTCATAGAAAAATCTAAATAACTCTTATATAGAAATCCATATAAACCTTCATCGGAAAATCTAGATTAGCCTCTAATCACCGTTATTATCACACAAAATAAAGGCCTGTACAATAAACCTATACCCCTTATATGTATATGGATCTCGTCAATTTTAGTTCTTCCTTGTAAGGAAACTAGAAACAGAAAATCCACAATTACAAAAGTCAAAATTTTACAAAAAAAGAGGAATGCCCTAAAATAGGCATTCCTCCTGTAAAGTCGACATAATAAAGTTACGACTTTCATATTCTATATAGTACTGATAGCGATAAATACAGCTGTATTTATAAAAAGCGAGCAAATATGAATTAATATTATAGCATAATGATTCTATTTCATAATCGATTTACATCAAACTGACTACTCGAGTTTACTGTCTAAAGTGAGATGAATTTATATAATCGTATCTAGATTATAATTATCCGCATTTAATTTATCAGTATATCTTTATTTAGATTATCAATCTATTTTATGAGCATTCAATTTATCAGTGTATCCGTGTATTCAGATTATCGATCTATACTACCTCTTCTGGAATCATCACGTGTTGTATCTTTTTGCTTTACCGACTTCTGCTTCAAGTCTTTCTGCTTTATATTCTTCTGCTTAACTTCCGCCTTTTTAACGTCATTCTTTTTATCGGCTTTCACCTTAACAGGTTTCTTAGCGGTAACCGCCTTGCCTGCCGGTTTTGCAAAAGCATTGTTAAGATTTGTCGCCACCTGCAACGCCACATCGGAATCCGGTGTCGTCACGATGGATTGACCCGACACGGTAACCGTACCGCCGCTATACGATGCGGAACCCTGTCCGACCTGATTATCATGATACAAGCGAGCCAATTTCCCCGCCATGTAGTACGCCCGTTCCTCACCGGAATAACGACCGCTGTTAGCAGGTGTATAAATATTATCTCCATTTACATAAACAGTGCCGTTCGACACATTTACATGATTGCCGGAATATGTATACATGCGGCTAATATTATTATTTACACGGTCGCTCGTCTTCGGATGGTTATTAGGTGCAATGACCTGTGAAAGCCCTTCACGGTAATGATCGCCGTATTTATTGCGCAATACCGCCATCGCACCGGCTGAACCGCCTACATTATACGGTGACTCGCTGATAATCTTGAAACCTAATTCATCGGCCGCCTTTTCCTGTCCCATTGTGAAAACCTGATTCTGCAAATAGTTGCCCGCTAAATTAGATAAAATAGCCGCACTTTCACCACCGCCGGCCGCAATGCCCACAGCCGTGGATAAACCGACCTGTTTTTTTACGCCGTTGATAATATCCTTATGCTCGCCGTGCGCGATTTCATGGGCCATAACATACGCCAGCTGATCATCGTCAAGCGTGTCGAGCGCCCCCTTATTGACGGACATAACACGACCGATTGTAGCAAAGGCGTTGAATTCTTCACTCGGATTTGCATACACCACGTAAGAACGCTTAACGCTGGGCGTCGCCTCCAAAGTCTTCATAATGCGTTGTACGCGCTCTTGTGCCGCATTGTCCTCCAAATAGCCGGTTTGCTGTTTAGCACGTGCCAGACTCTCTTTCTGACCTTCCGGAGAATTATCCATTCTGTTAAGTGCTGTGCTCACATATGCCATGGCAACAGCCCCTCCCGCCAATGTCTGCACCGCATTGGACGCCGCAACAACAGGTGCCGTCTGCATAACTGCGGGCGCAAACGTCGCCGCCATCACAACAGACATAGCCGTAGCCGTTAACTTCTTCATACTCTCAACCTCTCTTTACTACCACAATAATCACCATAACGAGAATACTGATTAAACAATATATCGATGCAAATACACCATATAATATCGATTATCGATAAAATGTTATGTATATCTCTAGAGATATGATTGCCTATCTCTATTGTAATATACAAATTTGTATTCTCATATATTCATATGAACTCTAATCCTTATCATACGTCGTTACTGTAAAAGTAGCATGAACCGACTCTATTTATAAATTAGGATTATTCACATCGCCACAGGCAGATAGAATAACAGCCTCCTTGCCGTCCTTTGATACGGCTCCGCCATGCGTATATCCGACTACATCAAAGCCCGCCTCAGCACATTGCCGGGCGATACTTTCATACTGATCATTTTTACCGCGCGTACAGGTCGATAAATGAACCGCTGTAACGCCTTTCTTTTTGAAAGACTCAATTTTCTTCGCCAGATCCCCATCGCTGTGAGTAAACCCGACTAACTCGATATCCTCATCCCCATAACGCTCGAAGGAATCCGCTTTATTCATAAACGCTTTTAAACAACCGCCGCAGGAACAGCGCTGCATCGTATCCTCATTGACGAGAACCGCAATTTTCTTAATCATAAAACCTCCTGTCAAAGCATTGTACGCAATCATTATACCATAATCAATATAAAACAATGTGTCTCAGGATACATTACTTACAAGAAACACCCTGATGTACGCCATTATAAATCAGGGTGTTATATTACATAATAGCTTCTTCGCGTCCAAATTTACCGTTTTTGTATTCCCCATAAGCGAGAAGAAGTTCTGTTTTATTTGTCATAACAAATGACCCTTGTTTTACCACTGGTTCATTGAGTGGTTCTCCAGCGAGAACAAAGATTTCAAGACCTTCATCACCAGACTCTACCTCAAAGCGCTCTCCATCATTGTTGAAAAGTACAAAGTCTGCAAATTCTATGCTTTCACCATTGGCACTACCTGTACCATTAATCACAAGGAAGCCTGTATTCCAAGTCATATTCTCAGAAATAGAGATCCATGAATTAGGTTGAAGTTTTAATTTGTAAATATTCATCGGTGTATGGGATTTAGCAGGACCTGTTATATGTCTGAAAGCACCGGTGTAAACGATGGCATCGATTGTTTCATCAAGAGATTGATACCGCCCCATTGTGGTAGCAGGTATATATTGATATGCAGGTGCATCGTTTTTATGACGTTCAGGTAGATTTACCCATAATTGTAAGGCATGGAACAAACGTCCCCGCTTTGCATATTCTTTTTCATGAAATTCTTTGTGCAAAACACCACTAGCTGCAGTCATCCATTGCACATCACCAGAGTGAATAACACCACTATTACCAGCTGCATCTTTATGTTCAATGGAGCCGGAAAAAGAAAATGTTACCGTTTCAAAGCCTTTATGGGGATGTGGAGTGACACCTGTATCAAAAGGACTGGCCTCAAAATAATATGGCTCGTTATAGTCGAGTAACAAAAATGGAGACATACGATCAAGCATAGGTGACTCATCGCCATCAGGGAAGTACTGACGTACTCTAAATCCATTGCCTACCCAATGAATATCAGGAGCTTTAATAATTCTTTCAATTGTTCTTACAGGATTCATTCTATCACCTCTTAATCGAACAGGATTCATAATAGTTGTATTATATATGAATAGATACTCATATATCTCAATACTATTATATCTATTTTTTTCGATATGTCAAGGGTGGGCTATTAGAATAGTAATTTACATAAGTTTCGAGCTACTCAACTAATTTACGGTTCGATAATACCATTGGTGATATGTGCTGCGAAATTGATTAGCTATAGTTAATTTACATAAATTTAAAGTTACTCAACTAGTTTACGATACGATACCATAGGTGCTGCACACCGCGGTATCGGTTAGATAAAGTTTATATCTACCACTAGCCACGGCTTCCTATCACACTCGCCCATGGCAATATATAATACAATAGTTTAATGCACAGTACACTCTTTAGGGCTTCGTCGAACCTGATGCAATGGGCGTATACGTCGCTGCGCTCCTTTACGCCCTATTGCCCTACTTGCTTCCTCACTGTGGATTTCCCTTTACTGCTTCGCAGTTTGGCACATCTTACGTTCGGAAGAAGGTGATGTGCGGGCTTCATGCGTCGCTTCGCTCCTCTGCTGCCTCGCACCCTACCCTTCCCATGCCGTCCATACGGACTCTATCATAGATACTACTTGTACAACCTTGGCTGGAGACGGCTCTGGCAAAAATTAAAATATACTCATTAGAGCACAAAAAGAGGGCCAACCCTTTAGGGGTGACCCTCTTTTTATGCTTAATCAGCGACTTCCTATCCTCCCAGGCCGTCTCCAGCCAAGTACTTTCGGCGTTTATGAGCTTAACTACTGTGTTCGGGATGGGAACAGGTGAATCCTCATAGCTATCGCCACTGAATCTGTCAGAGTTTGTACTCTGAAAACCACATAGAAGTCATATATATCTGTTGCACATTTCTGCTTAATTGTATTGTATGTTACGTCCCATACTCAAAGTACACGTCCGGAGGATTGCGTCGAAGCCTGTGGATTTCACATCGTGAAATCTTACGTTTCGACGTAAGCGACTCCACGC